>CAVSBU010000045.1:0-19213 GCA_963726215.1 uncultured Chloroflexia bacterium | reverse complement strand
TATTATGGTGCTCTTTGCGGTCAACTATCAGGATTCAATTGACTCCTCGGGCTTCCGCATATTTGACTAGGGCATACATGGCACCAGCGCACTGCTCAGGAGTGTCATATACAGGTATGCCTGCTTCCTTCAGAATATCGATAGTGGGGTCATCAGTACGGCGAAAGCGCACAGTAATTAGTGGCTTATTATATTTGTGGGGTAAGGTGGCAAACCGTCTGGCAGCTTGGAACGAAGCTTCGATTGAATTAGATAAAGTCTTGTCGGCTTCTGCTGATGTAGGTTTAAGCCCCCAAATCATCGGGCTTACGGGAACATTAGTTATTACACCGTCGATGTAGTCGAGACTGAGGAGCTTTTCTACCACCAATATTTCATTAAGGGTGGTGCGGTAGCTGCCGGCGAAGTCAACTGGATTTTTAGCCGGTGGAGCATGAGCTGGTAACAGCTCCTGCAAACTACTGGTGGTCTCTCTGTCGAACTCAGGAACTTCAAGCCCCAGAGAGACACAGGCATCAGTAACCACAACACCCTGGCCACCACTTCCCATGATAGCCACTCGTTTTCCCCTAGGTAAAGGTTGTCCTACAAGCGCCTCAGCCATTTCGAAGGAATGTATAGCCTCGCTTGCCCTTATGAGACCTATCTGCCGGCACATACCTTCAAATACATTTTCAGAACCGGCGAGTGAGGCGGTATGAGATAATGTGGCTCTGGCACCGGCAGCCGTGCTACCGCCTTTATAAATGATTATGGGTTTCTCCTTTATAACTTCTCTGGCGAGTTCGAAGAATCTTCTGCCGTCTTTAAAACCTTCCATGTAGAAAACGATGACTTTTGTATCTTTATCCGCGGCAAGGTATTCCAGGTATTCAGAAGCGGTGATATCTGCCTGATTTCCGATGCTGATGAATTTGCTCAGTCCGTAACCTTTGGCACTGGCTATTTCGGATAGATAGCCGCCGAAGGTGCCACTCTGGGAAACGAAGGCTATAGCTCCTGGTTTGGGTGCTTGAGGAAAGCACAGATTGAGCTGTCCAGCGGCACTCCATATTCCCATACAATTGGGGCCCACAAATCGTATTCTTCCTTCCCTGGCTATTCTTACAACCTCTATCTTCAAGCGCTTTACCCTCTTTACCTGCCTCAGCAAACCCAGCGGAGATGACGATTGCACCCTTCACCTGCTTGGCAACACATTCTTGCATTAGCTTAGGAGTGGTGGCGGCGGGAGCAACTATAACTGCCAGGTCAATCTGGTCGGGAATGTCGAGGATACTTCGATAAGAAGGTAGGCCGAGAATATCTTTTTTATTTGGATTCACGGGATATATAGTTCCGCGAAAACCTGTCTTTAGCGGTCTTTCAACCATTTCGTATCCCCATTTGCCGGGCCTGTCGGAGGCGCCTAATATGGCGATATTTCTAGGCTTAAAGATAGGATCCAGTTGTTTGGTGATGCTGCTCACAATGTGTCTCCTTATTGGCCATTCAATCCATCAACTCATTAAGGCCGGTATAGCTATCTGTCTGCCGGCGAAGCTGGTAATCAAGTTCCCCTAAAGTCACCTCGGCGGTAGAAAATATAGTTGCCCTGGCCAGATGGCCGCCGGAGCAGATATCCTGTCCTGAGAGTTGAATGTGTATGTGGATAATAAGTGTATCATCTTTGAATGCTACCGAGCCCTGGGCACAGACAATTTCTAACGGACCGCTATAATCGACACTATCGTATTTACCTGGTAGCGCTTTTAAGAAATTGAGTTTGGCGTTCTCCACCGAGCCGATGATACCGATGATTACACCTGACGAGATTCTATTATCCTGACAATAACGTGATATGCTGTCAAGCAGTTCTTGGCCTGGTTTGACCCTGAATACATGTATTTTTTTGAACAACAGGTTGCCTCCTATTTATTATCTATTGCTATTTAGTTTATCATAGCTTTAGCCTGGTCTTCTTTCAAGATTCACCTTCTTGCCAATGTGTTCTAGTCATCAATTTCAGTGATGTTATACTGAGTCAATTCTGTGGGTTGAAGTTTTTATGGTTGTGTTATACTTATCGCGTATAGGCATGAATTAGAAAAAGTGAGGAAGTGATGGGATTTAGACTTTATAAGGAACCAAAGTTGATTAATCCGGTTTTGGTAGCCTGCTGGCCGGGAATTGGGAACATTGGAATCATGGCTGTCGATATGTTGAGAAGGATGGTCGCAGCGGAGGAACTCGGTGACATAGAATCGTGGGACTTCTTCTATCCGAGAAAAGTTATGATAAGAGACGGTGAATTGAAAGATTTGGAGTTTCCTGATAACAAGTTCTATTTCAAAAAAACGGGGAAAAAAGATTTATTGTTCTTTATTGGGGAAGAACAGCCCAGTGATGGCAGGGGAGTTTATGCTGAGGGAACAAAGGCTTATAGAATGGCTAATCTCGTTCTGGACGTAGCACTGAGATTCGGCTGTCAGAGAGTCTATACATCAGGTGCAGCTGTGGCGCCTATCCATCACACTGCCAGGTCGAGAGTTTGGGTGGTGCCTAATAGTGAAGACCTGATTGATGAGGTAAAAGGCTATGAGAATACTGTGCTAATGTCTGAGGTAGAAGGCAGGGATGGTCAAGGTAACATTACTGGACTAAATGGGCTATTGTTAGGCGTAGCTAAGAAAGAGGGGGTTGGAGGCTATATGTGTGATGGGTGAGATACCAATTTATATTCACGGTTTTCCAATTCCGTATCCCAAAGGGTCTAAGGCAGTACTCGAGGTATTGAGCGCTGCCTTAGCTGTTAAAATACCTATGGATGAAATTAACGCACTTATCCAGCAAAGCGATAGTGAAATCGAAAGTGTTTATGAAAAGCTTCCTTCGGAAATTAAAGACCAACTTGATAAATTAAAATATGTGGTTTATGCCAAGCCTAGTGAGCCAGAACCGATAACGGAAGAGGACAAGAAGAAAATCCTGCAGGAAATAGATAAGTTATTCAAGAAAGACACCGGGAGAGACTAGTTTTGAGTGAGGGGAAATCATTTAAACTATTTACCAGACCTAAGTTTGATAGCTCGTCGGTGGTTGTAGTCTGGAATCAGGATGTCGGGAGGCTCGGCCCCAAGGTTGCTGAATATCTCGCTAGACAACTGGAAGGCCGAGAGCTTGGCGAAATTAGTCCCGAAGGCTTTTTCTCACTCAGCGGCATTACAGTAGAAGACGATGTAGCTCAATTTCCAGAAAGCAAATTCTACTGGTGTAAGAATGATAACCTTGTGATTTTTAGGAGCGATATACCCAGGTTCGATTGGTACGGATTTATTAACCTGGTCCTGGATATTGCAGAGAAATATTTTAAGGTTAAACATATATACACCGTTGGTGGTATGGTGCTGCCAAGCGCGCATACTACGCCACGAACGTTGTTGTCCGTAGTCAATTCGACTGAGATGAAGAAGATGTTAGGCCATTATGACGTAGTCCATGACATGGATTATGAAACGCGCGAAGATCAGAGACCAACATTCAGTTCTTACCTCCTCTGGGCTGCGAAGATGAGAGATATTCCCGGGGCA
The DNA here is from genome assembly GCA_963726215.1 of uncultured Chloroflexia bacterium. Classification (GTDB taxonomy): domain Bacteria; phylum Chloroflexota; class Dehalococcoidia; order GIF9; family UBA5629; genus 9FT-COMBO-48-23. The sequence goes on along the minus strand of CAVSBU010000045.1, from coordinate 15,644 downwards.
TGCCTTTGGGTACCTGTGCCTTTCTATTTAATGACAGTTGAAGACCCACAGGCTTGTAAGAAAGTTTTGGAATTCTTTAATAGACATCTCGAGCTGAATATCGATTTCGCGGATATAGATAACGAGGTGGCAGAACAGAACAAGAAAATAGCTCAGGCGAGGAGCCAGTTTCCTGAGCTAGACGGTTATATTAGTAAGCTTGAAAGCAATCTTGGCCTGACAGCAGACGAGGGTGAAAAACTGGTTAAAGAAATGGATGAATTGCTGAGGAGCAGCCATTGAGGCTGAACCATGGACTGATTTTTACTAGCTTGACTGGCTGAGCTCTATTTGGCGCTCTTGGCAATTGTAACCAGAGCACCCGGACCGCCGTGTACCCCCAGTGCAGGCCCCAGTCTTGCTATCCTTGGTATTACGTTGGGAAAGAGAGACCGGGCGTAGTCGGCAAGCGTTTGAGCATCATCTGCTGTAGTACTGTGCACTATGGCGAGGTCATCGATGTCTGACGTTGCTATGAATTCGCGAAGTCGGTCTATTCCTTTAGCCCGGCTACGGGTCAGTCCGGCTGGACGTACCTCCCCATTAATAAGGGTAATCAAAGGCTTAATGTTGAGCTTTGATTCTAAGGCGAAAATAGTATTACCGAGACGTCCACCTTTGACTGCATATCTAAGAGTATCCAGAAGCGCCAGGGCATGCAGTTGATTAATTGTACTATGAGCTTTGTCTACCACCTGTTGTAAGCTGCATCCGGCCTTGGCAGCCTGAGCAGCGACTATGGCAACAAGACCCTGCCACATGGTAATGCCGCGAGAGTCAATAACTTCAATCTTAAAACCTTTCTCTTTGGCAATACCTTTGCCCACCAGAGCAGAATCGTACATCGCACTGTGCTTCCGGGTAACATGTATAGAGACGACCTCGTTGGTTTCTTTAGCTATCTCTTCATATACTTTGGCGAAATCCCCAGGCGATGGTGCTGCAGTAGACGGGTGAATCGAGCTGGTTGTTAGTTTCTCGTAAAATTGGTCACAATCAATGTCCACTCCATCACGATAGACCTCATTGCCAAAGTGAAGATAGGCTGGCACCACTGTAATACCTAATTTTTTGGCTTCCTCCTGCGTGATATCGGAACAACTGTCGGTAACTATTTTGATAGTCATAGTTTGACACTTCTTCAGAAGTATGGCTCGTAGATATTAAGCTTAGAGTATACTTTATGATTACGGCCGTGTAAAGTGACTGAATACAATTAAGTCATCTGGCTTGAAGTATAAGGCTTGGCGGGTTAAAATTAGGACTGGCTGCGGTCTTAAGCAAAAAGTTCAGTTGATTTATAGCATCGATTTACTTTAAGTAAAGGGTGATAATAGTATGCAACAGATTTTCGCTTGTCCTACATGTGGTGCACAGAATTGTGTAGGTCAGGAGTTCTGCCAGGCATGCGGGCAGAGATTCCAATATAATTGTCCTTATTGCGGTGCTATTGTAGACTCTACGCTGGTAAATTGTCCCGGGTGCCGCCAAAGCCTTTTCTGGCCAACGCCGCAGAGGGTAAAGCCTTTTCCCAAGCAGCCGGCGGCTCAAAAAGGCCGTGGAGAGGGTGGAGAAGAAGAAGCTAAAACGAAGCGGAAGTCTAACCCGTGGCTTACGGGATGCCTTGGTTTGGTGATTATTGCAATTTTATTTATGGTATCTTATCTCATCTATGATTATATTAAGAGTCAGTCATCTACCTCGCCACCAATTTCAGGCGTCGAAACTGGTTTCAAACCAGTGGAATTTACATAATTTAGCCCGATGCACGATATGAGCAGAGTGACTCAGATATAGTGGAACCATAGGAGGTAGATTCGTGATACAGCAAATGTCGCATTTCTTATGTATATTTTTTGGCCAATCCCAGTATCTTGGGGTGGAGCTTAGCTATAATCTTTGGTGCAATTTGGCTTGCCTGCTATCGCCCGCCGTTGATTTCTAAGCCGTGGCTATGGGCGGTTCTAGGTGCCGGTGCTATACTGGCACCCATCGCCATCGTTATTACCTCATTTCCTGTGGGAACTGGGATTATGAAACTATACAATTACTTCTGGAGTCAACAGACTGTTCAGGGCTGGGCATGGCTTTTAAGTATACCATCCATTTTCATTTTCGGACTGGTCTGGGAAGGGGCCAAGTTGTTGCCGGTGGGTGTTTATTGGTGGCGGAAAAATAGGGAGATTGAGCCTAAATTAGGTTTGCTAATCGGCGCTGTGGCCGGTGCCGGTTTTGGCATACTTGAGACACAGTGGGCGCTTAATTATTTTATTCGTGATTCTAACTGGAGCTGGCAACTTGTGCAAGTTGAAGGATTTGCGGCGCTATCAGGATTCTGGGAGAGTTTTTTTGTTTTGGGTCTGAACGTTGCTTCTACGGCGCTGGCTGGTTGGGGAGTGGCTAAAGGTTGGGGATGGAAATTCTATCTACTGGCGGGCTTCGTATATCTCGTTACCAACTATAATACTGTTTTGGTGCATTATGGCCTCGTTTCGGCAACTCAGGCACAGTTCCTTATTGCTACCTGGGCGCTCATAGTAGTAGGGGTTACTCTCTGGCTGCGCGAGAGGAAATCAAAGGCTTTACGCAAGAAATAAAAGGGAGGTATTACTAATGGACATCGGGTGGTTTAGAGACCTTGTTATCTGTATCTGGGGATTGGTAATGACGGTAGTGGTCATATTCATCGCTGTGCTCGCATACTTATTATATAATAAGATAAGGCCTGTACTGGATTCAATGAAGGCGACTTCGGCAACCTTACACGAGATTACTTCTACGGTGAAGGACGAAGTAGTAAAGCCCGCAGTTCAATTTGCAACTTTGATTCGCGGTATAGCTCAAGGCATTGAGTTAGCCAGTAGATTTTTTAAGAAGGAAGAGCAGGAAGGAGACTGCAATGGCTGATAGAGACGGAGGCAGTGGATTTGGTATTGGACTTATCGTAGGGGCAGTTCTAGGTCTGGCTATCGGGTTTCTCTTTGCCCCACGCCCGGGCGAGGAGACACGGCAGTTATTGAAGGAGAAGGCTGAGGTGGCTCGCGAAAGGGCAAGGGAAGCTGCCAGAAAAGTGAGGGAGACTGCTGGCGAAGCCGTGAAGAGAGCCCGAGCGAAAATGGAGGAAGCGTAAGCGAAGCAAGCAATAGCTTTACATAATCGCTTAATAATTTGGCTCTCTGGAACCAGTGTACCCTGGTGTAACTCACGTCTTCACTGATTAAAGATTTCCTTTTTCTGAAACTGAACACATCGAGAGGAGCTAGAGTTGGAGACATCGAGGAGCAGTATGTTCAAAAGGCAGTGGCGGCTGATAATCGTCATACTAGGCATAATTATAATTTTTTTGCTTCTATACGTATTTAGAAGCGTCATGCTTCCCTTTATTTGCGGCCTGGTACTGGCTTATCTTTTGTATCCTATTGTTTCATGGCTTGAGAGAAGGCTGCCCGGTAAAAGCAGGTGGTTGTCAGCCAGACGAGCCTCTTTGATAGCTGGTCTCTTTATAATAATACTGGTGGTTGTTGGCATATTGGCTTTCTATATCATTACAGGCGTGGTTAGCTCCTTTTCAATTTTATTGAAAAATGCACCCCAGTATTTTTCTGAAGGTTTGCAGACCTTAAGGGGCTGGCTTGAAGGTTTTCAACGATGGTTACCTCCTGAAATACAGCAGCAGGTAGGGGGCAGTTCTCAGGATGTAGGTACGATATTGGGCAATGCTATGCGAAGTGCCTTCGGGAAGGGTATTTCATACGTATCGAGCACTTTTGGCTTAATCCTCGGTTTTGTTGCCTTGCCTGTGTTTCTTTTCTATGTCCTAAAGGACTGGGAAAAACTAAGTAGCGGCTTTTATTCTGCTTTTTCACCACAGATGGCTGAGCATGTCAGGGGTGTTGTCGCGGTCATAGACAAGGTGCTAGGTAGATGGATTCGTGCCCAGCTAGTGCTTTCTGCCGTCGTAGCTGTTATGTCTTTTATCGGGTTAGCTGCTTTGGGGATAACACTTGCTCCGGCGCTTGCTGTCCTGCAAGGGATAATGGAGTTTGTCCCCATATTAGGACCCTGGATTGGTGGTGCTGTCGGTGTGATTGTCACACTGGCGATAGCACCGGAAAAGGTAATCTGGGTAGCTGTTGTCTATCTTGCTGTACAACTGCTAGAGAATATATTTCTTGTACCCAGAATCCATGGAGGTTATCTAAAGATACACCCGGCCATGATTCTGGTTCTACTTCCCTTGGGGGCTTATATTGCCGGCTTGTGGGGCATAATACTTGTTGTACCGTTGACAGCCACCGTCGTAGAGATTTACAAATATGTGCGCCAGAGCCTGATGGCGCAAGAAATACAGCAAGCCTCCGAATAATTGGCTTTTTCAGTTATTGGACAAGCAACTATTGCTTAGCTAAAGAGTACTCTTCCTGTTGCTTTGCCAGCGCATTATGGAGATATTGGCCGGTGAATGACGTGTCTATTCTTGCCACCTCTTCGGGAGTACCGGTGGCTATAATGTAACCGCCTTCATCACCAGCACCAGGCCCAAGGTCTATAATATAATCGGCGTTTTTCATCACATCTACGTGGTGTTCAATAATTACTACCGTATTGCCGGCATCTACCAGCCGTTGAAGCACCTGAAGCAGGCAGGCTATGTCGGGAAAGACAAGCCTGTAGTCGGTTCGTCGAGGATGTAAAGGGTCTTGCCCGTAGAGCGGCGAGATAACTCCGTAGCTAGTTTTACCCGCTGAGCCTCACCGCCGGATAGAGTTGGGGCTGGCTGCCCCAGGCGTACGTAGCTCAAACCGACATCACGCAGTGTCTCCAGTTTATTTCTCACTTTAGGGAAGTGTTCAAAGAAGGTTAAAGCCTCATCCACGCTCATATCCAGAATGTCAGCTATGTTCTTGCCTTTGAAATAAATCTCCAGAGCCTCGCGATTGTAACGCTTGCCTTTGCATACCTCACAGGGCACTGTAACATCGGGAAGAAACTGCATCTCTATCTGAATATAGCCTTCGCCCTGACAGGCTTCGCAGCGACCGCCGCGGACGTTAAAAGAAAAACGCCCCGGCCGGTAGCCGCGCATACGGGCTTCGGGTACCGTGGCAAATAGTTCACGAATAGGGGTAAAGGTGCCGGTATAGGTAGCCGGGTTACTGCGTGGTGTACGGCCGATAGGTGATTGGTCAATGTTGATGACCTTATCGATATGCTCAATGCCGATAATATCGTCACATTTTCCGGGCCTATCCTTGGCTCTATAAAATATTTGAGCCAGTTTTTTATACAACACCTCGTTGATAAGTGTGCTTTTGCCGCTGCCTGATACACCGCTGATGCAGACGAACTTGCCCAAAGGTATCGGGACATCAATACTTTTCAGGTTATTTTCGCGTGCACCCTTGATTATCAATTCTTTGCCTGAACCGGGGCGGCGACTTTGCGGCAAAGGGATTTGTTTGGCTCTGCTGAGGTATTGGCCGGTTATTGATTCTGGGCATTGCATGACATCTGTCAGGGTTCCAGTAGCTACAATCTGTCCGCCATGTTCTCCGGCTCCGGGCCCCATATCAATAATATAGTCAGCCGCTCGCATCATGGCTTCATCATGCTCAACTATGAGGACCGTATTGCCGAGGTCTCGCAGTCGCTTCATTGTTCCAACAAGGCGATGAATATCAGCCGGATGCAGACCAATAGTAGGCTCATCGCAAATGTAAAGTACTCCCATGAGGCCGCTGCCGATTTGAGTAGCCAGGCGGATTCTCTGAGCTTCGCCACCGCTCAAGGTCGCCGAGGGACGGCCTAAGGTCAGGTAGCCAAGCCCGATGTCTATAAGAAAGCCGAGGCGGGTGCTTATCTCCTTTAGTATCTGTTGGGCTATCTTTAGCTCGTGTGGTGTTAAACGGGGCTCGACTTGGTCATTGAGAAGACGCATCCAGCGCAATGCTTCCGAGGCAGACAGTTCGGTAACGTCGATTATATTTAGTCCAGCCATCTATGCTATATCTCATTATAATTCTTTTTACTTTAAAACACTTTCCATAACATACATAACATAAATAAAAAAACATATATCATTCAATATCAGCACAGATATTGCTAAATTCAATATCGCAATAAATACATTACAGATATAAGATAGCATATTCATATACAATAAAATATTCACTGACATAATATAACAATTTCAATATTTAATTTTTTTTTTTTTTTTTTTTTTTTTTTTTTTTTATCTATCGTAATAGCCAGAGATTCGGGCTTAAGCCGCTTTCCGTGACAGACGGGGCATGGAGAAGAAGCCATATATCGTTCAATGTCAGCGCGGGTATTGCTAGATTCGGTGTCGCGATAAATCCGTTCCAGATAAGGGATGGCACCTTCGTATCCGGTAAAGTATTCCCTGACCCGACCGTAGCGGTTTCGGTATTTAACCAGTTCTCCATCCTCGCCATGTAGGACGAGGCTGAGGTGCTCTTTGCTGAGCTTATTCACTGGAGTGCTAAGTGAAAAACCGTAGCGGCGGGCTAAATCCTGAAGTTCGCCGGCATGCCAGGCAAACCATCCCCAGGCATGGATAGCACCCTGGGCTAAACTGAGGTCCTTGTTGGGTATAAGCAAGTCCGGGTCTATCTCCAGCTTTACGCCAAGTCCACTGCATGCCGGACAGGCTCCGTGTGGGCTATTAAAGCTAAAGGTTCGTGGGGCGATTTCACCGAGGCTCATGCCGCAAACGACGCAGGCGAAGTGCTCGGAAAACAGTAGTTCATCTCCATCTGTGATTGAGACGAGAACGACTCCGGCCCCAAGCTTCAGCGCCGTTTCCACTGAGTCGGCAATGCGGCTTTTTTCAGCTTCGCCTATCTGGAGCCGGTCAATCACAGCTTCAATTGTGTGCTTCTTGTTCTTGTCCAGTTCGAACTCTTCGGAGAGGTCGCGGATACGTCCATCTACGCGAACACGGACAAACCCTGACTTGCGGAGGTCGTCGAAAACGGACAGGTATTCACCTTTCCGGTCTCTGATTAATGGCGCCAGAATCATTATTTTGCTGCCGGTTGGTATTTCTTGTACTGCGTCCACGATTTGTTGCACTGTCTGTCGACAGATTTCACGGCCGCATTTGGGGCAGTGAGGATGCCCCACACGGGCGAAAAGAAGCCGCAAATAGTCATAAATCTCGGTCATCGTGCCTACGGTGGAGCGTGGATTGTGAGACGGTCCTTTTTGGTCGATTGAGATAGCCGGGCTTAATCCTTCGATGTAATCGACGTCTGGCTTTTCCATTCGGCCCAAAAACTGTCGCGCATAGGCAGAAAGCGATTCCACGTAGCGGCGCTGCCCTTCAGCATATATAGTATCGAAAGCTAAAGAACTCTTACCTGAGCCGGAAACGCCGGTGATGACCACCAGCTTATCACGAGGTATAGCTATCTCTATATTCTTGAGGTTATGCTCCCGAGCACCTTTTACGATTATTTTGTCTAAAGGCATACTATGTCCTTGCGGTATAAATTGACTATTTATTTTAGCACTACATCCGCCGAAATCCTAAATCCGAATTTCTAAGCTCTAAACAAATTCAAAACCACGAAATACTAATGACCAAAACTGTTTTTTGAACTTGGAGAATTCGAATTTTGGTATTGTTTAGAATTTAGGGTTTGGTATTTATGATTTCCCAATCGGTTGCTTACATGGAGGCTGAATCTGGCACTACCTCTTTGTTCTGCGGACGAGGAAGGCAGCAACAGGTACGACAATGAGTAAGAAGGCAATGGCAATCCATACCCATAGGGGAATACTTGCTATCCAGGGCGAAGGTTCGGTTTCTTTTGGAGCACCATTTGATGGGGTTACCGGGGTAGATTCAGGGCCAGAAATCTCTTCTGATGGTAGCGACGCTACGCTGAATGACATGACTTTAGACCACTGACCTTCATCCGTTTCACCTGTCTCCGCCTGGATAACCCTTATTTTCCAGTAGTATTTCTTGCCTTTTTCTAAGCTGACCGACTTGGGCAATGTCCAGCCCGGTGACTGCTCGTTTCCAGGCTTAATAACTTGTTTCAAAACTATCTGGCTGAAAGCTTCGTCTTTGGCCAGCCACAGTTCGTATTCTATGGCTGCTGTCGGATGTCTCCATTTGAATATTATGTCTCCGATATCTCCGGTATCTAAGTATACGGGTATTACTTCATCCGCCGTCGGCGAAGTCGGTATCGGCGCCTGGAATAGCACCTCGTGGCTCGGTGGGGGTGGCGGAGTGTATTGAGGGCTGGGCGACAGGCAATCGTAGAAATTCCACAATCGACCTGTTGTGGCTGTATAAGGTCTGTTGTCAATCGCCCAGAGATTAATGCCTGCTGAGACCTTCAAAGATGACGGTTCCCGGGTGAAAACAACGCCGGGAGCAAGACCTACAGCCAATCTGTCCCATTCTATATATGGTGGCCCGAGTTTCTCTGGCTCCAGAGTGCGGTCAACTGCGGTGTTGCCTGCGCTCGACCACGCACCGTAAAGCGTCCCGAGCTGAGCTAAGACCGTAGAAGCCACGACCGGGTGACCCCATCGCCGTCCAATTCAGGTTAGAGCCTACGACCCAGTTGTAAATTTCACTTCCGGCACTGTCGCTGGCAGCATATAGGACCAAAGCATCCCGAAATCTATAGTCGGCAACTACCTGCATTTTACCGGGCTCCGGGATAGCTATAGTTCGCGCGAAAGAGGCGCCGCCATCGAGTGAATAGGCCACCATACCTTCAGCACTATCGCCGACTACAATGACTCCAGTGGGAGTAGCGTTTATGCTGTGCCCCGTGACCAGTGTCGTGTCTACTGTTGTTGACCACTGCCACGTTTGTCCATTACTGGTGCCTCGGCGGACGTAATTGTTGTTCAGAATGTATATATTAGGTATATTATTAATTTTGGTGACGGCAAAATCGGTGACGTTAACGCCCGGCAAAGTGTTATTCCAGGTCTGGCCTCCATCCAGAGATTGCCTTAAATCGCCAGTTGACCGGGAGGCGAAATAGATGGCCGGGTCATTGCCGGCATTGCTGGTGCGCATTATAAGGTCGTTGCTGGTTGACAGGAGGCACAGGACGCGTTCCCATATCTTTCCTGTAGGTGGTCCTGTTGTCCTCCATATGCTGTCAAAATTATTTATCCCGCCGTGGTTATTGATGGAGGCAAGGTAGATAATATCCGAAGCTGGTGTTACTGCCACGTCGGAGAGAAAGTCTATCTCAGTATCTATCAGGCTGAGCTGATTCCAGGTTTCGCCGTTGTCCGCGCTTAAAGAAAAAGCTGATTCATCCAGAGGGCTACCTGTCAAATAGCTGGCTGGGCCAGTCCGCTGGGTTATTGAGTGCCGCGGAACCGGTGGCACAATATGCCCGGCTGCCATCGGGGCTCCAGATTACCTGAGCGTTGGCAAAGCCCGAATTGCCGCCGCCGGTAGGAGGTTTTTGAGCTTGGTACCAGCAAGTACCGGCGCAGGTCACGGGGGCATTAGTGAACCAGGTCATAGCTGCGGCTGAGTTAGGATTACCGAGAACCTCGCCGGCCAGCAATTTGCCTGAGCTATAGGTGCCGTAGTAAGCGAGGCTGGAAATCCTTAAGCGGCGCAGGAGTCGGCATCAGAAGATAAGCAGACGGTATCATCAAAGCGGTAGATGCCGGCATTTGCTGTTGGGGCATCCAGGCTGACATACATACGGCGCAGGCTCGGAGTTTGCCCTGAGAAGTCAGCGGGTAATTCCAGGTCGGCGGTTATTATTTGGTTTACAGTTGGTGAAGTGCCGGCACCGGCAGTTGTAACCTCCACCGGACCCCAGGTGCCCCAGTTGGTAGTGTTGGCGGAGCTGTCATGAATACCAAGGTTGACATAAGTACCGGTGGCATGGGCTGAAATAGTCAGCAGGCTCAAGTCAGCCCTATAAGAGGGTGAGAATTTAAGTGCCAGTATGTCGCCAGTGAAGCCCTGGGAAGCCCAATCTGCTGAGCCAGCCGACTTGAGGATGTAAACATTGCCGTTGCCGGTTCCGGTTCGTGTGCCGATAGCTATGTCATAGCCGCCATAATTGGGTGAAATGGCAATGGCATTGATGTTTTCTATTGCAGGGCTGTTGGTATTCTGCCAACTGCCACCGCCATCGGTTGATACAAATACTTTTCTAGGTAAGCCGCCATCGCTGGTTACAATGGCCACGAAGTTAGGATTATCCGGCGCGATGGCTATATTCCAGGCGGGCAAAGCGGCACCACTGCTCGCCAGATGGCTGCTCAGGTCATTCCAGGTAACACCGCCGTTTGATGACTTATAGACTTTGCTGTTAGGGATATCGATAGCGTAAAAAGTTCTACTGTCAATACCGATGGCGATGCTGTTAATTTCCGACGGGCTGACTATGACATTGTCGATGGTGCTCGGTGTGTCTACAGTGCTCCATTGCACTGCTCCTGGGTTGGCTAAAGCTGGCTTGGCGGGAATAATAATACATATGATGGTTAGCAGTGCCAGACCAAGTCCGATTCTTATATAGGCTCCTTTAAGGAGACAGGCCAGTCTCATTCTTATCTTCCTCTTAATGATTATTTCCTACTAATACATTATCAATAATATGAGGGGTGGATAACTGCTCTAGGCAAGATTGGAGCCGATGCCCCAATCTAGGCAACGAGGTTTTTTCAAGATGCCGTTTCAGGGGGTAGCTTTTCGGGGGCAACAACCTCTCTGGCAGCGACATCTACTTGCGGCATACCGTCGGTATAGTGAGGTGCGGGCGGTTCCAGTTCCTGCCCCGGAGCATAGATTCTCTCTTCAGTCACAGTGTTCATCCGGCTGTAAACTATTTCTACGCTGCCTTCGTGCGGTTCTTTATGACCACGTGGCAACCAGCAGCTCAAGATTTCCCATTCCTGGAATATATCACGCGCCCACGTTATGGCTATGCCAGGCATATCTTCGGCTGTCTTTTTATCAGCCTTTGGCAGTGTCGCAGTCCTGGTTTCTACTTGTCTCCAATTGCTGGCGACTACTCTCAGTGGCCTCTTCGAGGTGAAGTTGCATGTTGTAGTTTCCTCTTCAGGTGCAACTGCTGCTTCGGCTGCGGCCGGTGGTATTGATCCCGGTGCCGGCAGTCTTTTATCTGCCCCAACCGTTGGGGCCCCAGGCAGTTCTTTAGCGCGCTGTTGTAGATCTTTATCTCATCTTCGTATTTCTGGAGAAGCTCACCGAATTTCTCCATGAGCTGCTCTCTAGTTGTCGCCGGACCTAGTTTTGGCTTATCTCCACCTATCATTACCACGGTAGTTTGAGGTGGTTGTATGGGTTGTGGAGGTGGCGGTGGGGGCATATACGGATAATACGGTGGTGGTGGTGCCGCCGGCTTTGGTTGCAGACTGCGTAGCAACAAGTACAGCCCGTAGCCGCCCAGGATAAGCAAGACAATTGTTAGAGGTATCATAATGAACGGCAGGGTGTAGTCAGGTTGCCAATCTATAGTCACTGTCTTGGGGCTATCCATCAGAGTAGTGCCGCTGGAATTGACGGCATTTAGCTTGCCTCCGAATACACCGAGAATACCCTGTATTTTGACTTGCGGATTATTCATCTTCCATTTAGCTTCGCTGCCCGCCTTGTACCAGTCGCTGCCCTCCGCTTCGCCATAAGGCGATGTCAGGGTCAGCCTGTAGTAGGTATCGTAGTAGGCTGTGCAGCTTCCGGCGGCATTGACCGTCAGGCTCAGGTCTTTACCCGAGACGGTTTCGCCTGTAGGTAATTTCCAGTAGGCGAAACGGTATTGTATACCCGGGCTATTCGGGTCATTAACCTGGTCCGGGGCAGTGGTTCTGAGCGTGTAGTCTTCCTTATACCAACCGGAGCCTGACAGTTGGCCTACCTTTGAAGGCTCGGTTTTGAGATCGATAGAATATTCTGTGTCATAAGTGAAATTGGCATTAGGCGACGATTCAGTTACGGTTATGGCAGTTTCCTCGGCTTTGTATCTGATACCTTCCTCTGTCGGGTCTTCGACAATAGAGTCGACGCTAACAGAGCGGATGACACCGAGGTCGAGGCTGAGTGTGGTGGATTCGCCGCCGCGCAGCGTAGCAATGATACCTCCTGCCGCAGATACTTTTGTCTGGCCAGCTTTTAGTCCGCTGCCAATAGTAATAGTAGCGTCATAGCCTCCCTTTTCTACCGTTATACTGAAGCTCTGTTGACCGGATAGAGTTGTGGCTGAGCTGTCACGTGACCTCAACTATAAAGCTATAGCTGCCAGCAGTACCTTTATCTGGAATTCCTGATATGTAGCCTGTGCGAGCCATTTAGAGTTATTCCTGAGGGCAATGTCCCACTGGAGATAGACCAGGTATATGGTGTTGTCCCGCCGCTGACTCTTATCACATCCGTATAGCTTTCACCCTCTTTTGCCGATGCTAGGCTGGTGGTAAGAAATCTTAAAGGTGGTTGGGAAATGTTTATGAAAAAGGCCTGGCTGAGCGAAGGGCCAGTATTCGGTAACCCTAGCCGTGAAGTTGAAGGTGCCGGATATTGTCGGGGTTCCAGAAATGACTCCTGATGCTGCCTTAGATTTACTCCCGGTGGTGGAGCTGCCGCTGTATAATGCTCCAGGTAAAGGTGGATTATCGCCGGTGCGCCGCGATTAAAGTCGCTGTAATAGGCTGTACCTACCTGGCCTTTGGCAAGAAGTGGTGAAGTAGTGATAAACAGCGCTGCCTGTACAGGGCTAGCGAAAAGGAAAAAAGCACTGAAGATGGCGAGCAGGCAAAGCAGTGTCAAATAAAGACCATGACCAATGACGCTGGCTTAGTAAGATGTGTCTCTTCATATGTACAGGTTTTATATACCTTGTATCTATTATAGTAGTCACGCTGCCATTTGTCGATACCAGGTAGTCAATCTTTGGGTGGCCGGGAGAAAAGAGCGGCTTAGCCAGAGATATTACATTGACTTGAAGCATGAGATTTATCTAAATCTTAAGAGTGACCGTCGCCAGTCTTTGTGACATGGTATAATTGTGGCTCTGGACGTGCCGTAACTGATAACGTGTCCGGTGGGAGCATGGCTAATACTATGATATATGAGCATTATCGGCAGCCGCTGATTTCCAGAGCTGCGTTTTTTCTGCGCGTTCTTCTGCATGTAGGTATTGCAGTGGGAATCGTTGTCGTTTCGCTGGTGATCGGCATCACCGGCTATCACGTATTCGAAGGCTTATCCTGGATTGATTCCACGGTTAATGCGGCCATGATTCTCGGTGGTATGGGGCCGGTTAATCAGCTATACACAAATGCCGGAAAACTGTTTGCCGCCTTTTACGCGCTATTTTCCGGTATAGTCTTTCTTGTTGCCGTTGCCGTACTGCTTGCACCACTTGTGCACCGATTCCTTCATCGATTTCATATCGAATTCGATTCCGAAGGTTCAACTAAAGGCTAATTCGGTATCAATCTTTGCTCAACCGCATACATTCATACAAGAGGTATACATACTTTAAGTTTAAATGAGGGAAATGATGAAGATTAAAGATAATACAATCTTAATTACCGGCGGAGCCACAGGTATTGGTCTTGCCCTGGCTGAGGCCCTGTCAAATGCTGGCAATAAGGTGGCTATCTGTGGAAGAAGGGAAGATAGGCTCAAGCAAGCCAAGGATAGGCTACCACAAGTACAGACCAGGGTATGTGATGTGGCCACGAGAAGGAACGCGAATCGTTATTCAGTTGGGTGGAACATGATTTGGAGGACCTGAATGTGTTGATAAATAATGCGGGCATTCAAAGGGTGATAGATCTCAAGAAAGGGGTTAAGGACCTGTTCAGTGGCGAAGATGAAATCGAGACGAATCTGGTGGCCCCTATTCACCTGTCTGCCTATTTTGCCCCATTGCTGCTTAAGAAAAAGGAAGCAGCTATTATCAATGTCTCCTCTGGCTTGGGTTTTGTGCCCATAGCATCTATGCCTGTTTATTGCGCCACCAAGGCTGCAGTCCATTCATTTACCGTATCCCTCAGATATCAGCTAAGAGATACTTCCATAAAAGTATTTGAAATAGTGCCGCCTGCGGTGGATACTGAATTGGGCAAAGGGACTACTGAGGAAGAAGCGCAGGAATATAGAGGTATATCACCGTCTGAAGTCGCCAGAGCAACTATGACAGCAATGGGGAATGATGAGTATGAGATATTGGTTGGGGAAGCCAAGGATTTAGTGATGCGAGCGCGAGCTAACCCGGAACAGGCATTTCTAAGCATTAACCAATGGTGAGAGTGCGTTCATTTATTGAAGAACGGAACCAACGAGGTACCAATGGTGCAACACCAGGACTTTGCTTCCTCACCTCTTATTTTGTTTCAATCATCCCCTCTATTTCGTCATATTATTTATTAAGGCCCTTCCGGAATATGCCCCTTTATCCAGTTCCTCAATTACCTTACTGATTCTGATAGGTTGGCCACTCTGCTGATATGGGTTTTGACTTTTCCATCTGCGGCCAACTTAATCAATTCCCTCATTTCCTCCACGTTGCCCACGGCCGATGCCATGATAAGTGGGTCCCTGGCTAACAGATCCAATGGGGAGATTGACAGGGACCCTTCGCTGGCGGCAGGCATGCCCACGCTGATAAATACTCCTCCACGTTTCATTAATTTTAGTCCAAGCTCAAAGCCGGCTATTTTTGGGAAAAGACGATGCTGGCGTAAACCCCACCAAATTTCTCCTTAACGAATTGGTCTGCTTCGCTGGCATCCATAGCATAATCGGCACCCATGCTTTTAATAAAATCGAGTTTTTCCTGGCCCACATCAACCCCAATGACTATATATCCGAATGCTTTGGCGATCTGTACCGCGTAGTGGCCAAGACCGCCCGCCGCCCCGACAATGGCCACCGGCTTACCTGGCAATACCTCGAACTTAAGGAGTTTTTTAACCGCGCTATAGGCCGTTAAACCTCCACAAGCCAGGGAAACTTCCTGGTCACTCACTTCCTTGGGCAGCTTTACCAACGATTTTGCCCAAAGTGAAATGAATTCGGCATAAGTGCCGAGGATACCCTTCGTCTCTTTGCAGAGTCTGGGTCTTCCGCTGAGGCAATATTCACAAGCACCGCACCAGTATCCTCCTCCCGCTCCGCCGAGGCCTAATATAACCCGGTCACCTTTACTGACGAATTTTTCAGCTCCCGGACCCAATTCCTCGACGATGCCTATGCCTTCATGCCCCAAGGGAATCGGAAAGGGCTGTACGAACCGGGGCCAATCCCCTTTAACCAGATGAACATCCGAGTGACAAACGCCGGCCGTGATAATCCTGACCAGGGCTTCTTCATATTTCGGGGTGGGTTTCGGCACATCTTTTAGAACTAATTTATCATTTTCCAAAATAGCTGCCCGCATGTTTTTCTGCCTCCTACATACTATTCAATAACGGAATTATATCATTGGAGCAGGTATAGGTGTATCCTATTTTTGGGGTGAAAATAGTCGATATCTCATGGCGCTTGACGTTGCTAAAATCATCAATGAGGAAATGAAAACAGAATGATGTTTTGTTACTTCTGTCTCTGG
>CAVSBU010000044.1:0-15620 GCA_963726215.1 uncultured Chloroflexia bacterium | reverse complement strand
CCGGTTGCTACTCGCTGAGGTCTTTCTTGAGCTGCTCGAACTCTTTCTTGGTAATTTCACCCTTGGCGTAGCGAGTCTTGGCCACCTCCAGTGGCGTTTCTGACGACGGCTTCTGTCCGGAGCGCACTAATTTGACTACAATCCAGGTTATCAGGGCAATCAGCCCGGCCCAGAAAATAATCATAATTAGCATGCCCAGACCCATACCCCACCAACCAAAATCATACCAGGGCCATCCCATCATTGGCTTATACCTCCCATAATTAGTATTTATTTAATTTTAGCAAGGTCTGCTCTGAGTTTGCTAATTTAGCGGCGTATGTCTAATTCAATAACCTGCACTGTTGCGTGTTGAACCTTTTCGGATTAAGATTATAGTTGGAGGTTTTGTAAATTATGCCCCGAGATTCATCGGATTTCTTTCTCAAATTCTTGGATTCGGCAACGTCTGCTGAAGCAGAGGCGAAACCGCTACCAGAGGTTGAGGCAGGAGCCGACCTCCTGGATGCCTATTCCCAGGCTGTAACTAACGTAGTCAGCGCGGTGGGCTCGGCTGTGGTCAATATTCGTGTGAAAAGGAAAGTTCCGGCGCGCCATCGAGCAGCTCCCCAGGAGATGGAAGGAAGCGCTTCGGGTGTGATAATAACGCCTGATGGTTATATTATAACCAACAGCCATGTCGTTGAAGGAGCCAGAACTATAGAAGTCGGACTGGCCGACGGCACCAGCTACACTGCTAAACTCGTCGGCCAGGACTCAGCGACCGACCTGGCTACGCTGGTAGTGCCGGCTTCCGGGTTGCCCATAGCTCGTCTGGGCGATTCGGATAAACTGCGGGTGGGCCAGCTTGTTATCGCCATCGGCAATCCGCTGGGTTTCCAGAGCACCGTCACTACCGGCGTGATTAGCGCTCTGGGGCGTTCGTTACGCAGCCAGAGCGGCAGGCTCATTGAGAATGTCATACAAACTGATGCTGCCTTAAATCCCGGTAACAGCGGCGGACCTCTTGTGGACTCTCGTGGGGCAGTGGTGGGTATAAACACGGCGATTATCCAGTTTGCGCAGGGCATTTGCTTTGCTATCCCGGTAAACACCGTGCGCTGGGTGGTCAGTCTGCTTATCAGGGAAGGGAAAGTGACCAGAGGCTATCTTGGCATTTCGGGGCAGACAGTGCCGCTGCCTGTCCAGGTGGTGAGGTATTTCAGTCTGGAGCATAATACCGGAGTGCACGTGATGGGTGTAGCCTCAGGCAGCCCCGCCGACATTTCGGGCTTGAAGGAAGGTGACATAATCGTCTCTCTGGGTCAAGATGCGGTATCAGGCGTTGATGACATTCATCGAGTTCTCACCAGGGATGTTATCGGGAAAAGCATGAACATTGTTTTATTGAGGGGATGGACGACCAGGCTTGAGAAATCAGTAATGCCTGTGGAAGTTCCGGGAGATAGTCTAGATATCCCAAAATAAACATTTTTGGAGGTGATATATGGCAGAAAGTAAGAGCCAGCTGAAAAAAGGAGATATGGCACCTGACTTTGTCCTGAGAGACCAGAGCGGCAAAGAGTTCAAGCTATCAGATTTCAGAGGCAAAAGGGTACTGCTTTCTTTTCATCCAGCGGCCTGGACACGTGTCTGTTCCCAGCAAATGCAATCGTTAGAAGCCAATAAAGATGTCTTCGAATCCTTGAACACTGTTGCTGTGGGCGTAAGTGTTGACACCATACCTTCAAAAAAAGCCTGGGCCAAAGAGCTGGGAATAACGAGCACACGTCTCTTAGCTGATTTCTGGCCGCACGGCCATGTTGCCAAACTTTACGGCATATTCAGAGAAAAGGAAGGCATATCAGAAAGGGCAAACATAATTGTAGATGAGGCGGGCAAAGTTATATTCTTCAAGGTATATGAAATAAGCCAGCTTCCGGATATTCAAGAAATCATCAGCTTCTTGAAGCAACTCTGAGTTCTGGCTATATCTGTTGTCTTCCGGTAAGCGTGTTTCAACGACCACGCTAACGGATGTTGCTTAAGCGCCGGCATACATATCTATAATAATTCGATAACACCGTTGGGATAATTTAAAGAATTAAGAAATCTAGCTATGGCAATTCAGGTCGATTTTCTAAAGACGCACTCCGTACTTTTCCGGTCTCAGCCCTGCTGCTCTCGATTCCATAGCGAAACTCACCTTTGAAAAAAAGGTTGAGAGAGGAGAGATATTCCTGCTTGAGGGGGAATCGGATGAGGTACTATATTTTGTCGCCTCAGGTGCGGTGAAAGTATTTAAGACATCTGCCGAGGGGAAAGAGCAGATTCTGGGCATTGCACGCCCCGGCGACTCGTTCAATGACGTCGCTGTTTTTGACGGCGGCCCTAATCTGGCTGCAGCTCAAGCCATGGCGCCTGTTGTCCTTTATGGAGTAAGAAAGAACAACCTGGAGGCTATTATTCGGGACTATCCACAGGTAGCCACCAATGTCATCAGAGTACTGGCAAATAGGATTCGTTACCTTGTATCATTAGTAGAGGACTTGTCTTTCAAACATGTTATCGGTAGGATTGCCAAGATACTTCTTGAGTATGCCGGTTCCGGAACAGGAACTGGGCAGCGGCTGACACAGCAGGATATGGCAGCTATGGCAGGTACCGTCCGGGAGGTAGTTGGCAGGTCGCTTAAAGTCCTTGAGGAGGAAGGAGCCATCAAGCTGGACCATCACCGTATCATAATTGCCGACAGGGAAGCCTTGAAAAAGATAATAGAAGCGCCTTCGTGAGATAAAGGTCACATACAAATGATAGAGTATACGTATTATTATAAAAATGGCGGTCATTTGCAATGATTGAAATGCCGGTAATAGACCCCGAAAAGTGCAACGGATGCGGGCTGTGCGTTGATGTATGCCACTACGACGCACTTATATTGGTTGGCGATATCGTAACTGTCAATACCACAGAAGAATGCGATTGGTGTACCGAGTGCGAAATCGTTTGCATCACCGGGGCATTAAGCTGCCCCTTCGAAATAGTTATTGAATAGGCGTCAGAAGCCGGCGAGACGCTGTTTACAAATATCCCACCGCTTTTCACCCGATTTTGCCCCCTAATGAGATAAAAGTCGCATAAAAATATTTCATTTTAAGCTAAAATTTATAATATTAAAAATTGGAGGTTGATTTATGAGTAAGAGGTCTGAAAATAGGCATTATTGTGGGTGGCGTGGTTCTGGCTATTCTGATAGTTCTGCCCCTGGTTTGGGGAGGATTTTCAGGATGGCGAGGAGGAGGTTGGGGCATGATGGGACCGGGCTGGGGCATGATGGGACCAGGGATGATGGGTGGATTCGGCTGGGGATGGTTGCCGTTATTGGTGATTGTGTTCTGGGGGCTCATTATCTGGGGAATCGTGGCCGCGGTTCGAGGTGCGAGCAATCGAAGGTCCGGTGACACGTCAACAACAGAATCAGCACTGGAAGTGCTCAAGCTACGATATGCTCAGGGTGAGATAAAGAAGAGGGAGTACGAAGAGAAGAAACGGGAATTGGTTTAAGCACCGGGTTGACTAAGAATGAATGGCATTGTCATCAACATAAACCCGATAATACTGCAAATCGGCAGCTTTGAGCTTAGGTGGTATGGCATTGCTATAGCGCTGGCAGTGGTTGCCGCGGTACTGATCGGAGCGCGCCGGGGCAAGAAAAAAGGCATTGCCGCCGATGAAATATATTTTCTGGCCCCCTGGGTGCTCATTGGCGGGCTGGTGGGCGCCAGACTGTTCCATGTAGTAGACAATTTTGGATATTACATGGCCAATCCACTTCAGATATTGCAGTTTCAACAGGGTGGTCTGGCTATCTGGGGTGGCTTAGCCGGGGGCGGCATAGCCGGTGTCGTCTTTGCCAGGGTGAGACATATTCCGTTAGGTCGTCTGGTTGATGCTTTGGTGCCGGCGTTGCTGGTGGCTCAAATAATAGGCAGGTTTGGCTGCATTATAAATGGTGATGCTTACGGTGGGATTACGAATTTACCGTGGGCTTTCATTTACACAAATCCCAATGCACTGATTCCGGCCAATCTCTTGGGCTTGCCGACCCATCCCTATCCGGTATACGAGATGGTCTGGAACGCGATTTCGTTGGCGGTGATTTTGCGGCTTGAGCGCCATTTCAAGACAGACGGCCTGGTATTTTTGTCTTACCTTTCATTATATTCCGTAGGACGATTTGCACTTACTTTTGTGCGCCAGGAAAAGGTCTTGTTTTGGGGACTACAACAGGCGCAGGTGCTGGCGATAGCCGTTTTAATTGTATCGTTAGCATTATTTTTCTATGTATGGAGAAGGGCCAGAAACAATATTATCGCCCAACCGATAGCCTAATTCCTCCTGTATTAATGCACCTCTAAGCGCCAGCCGAAACACTTCATAAATTTTACCGCGACTTGTCTTTGACTCCTTCTTTAAAAGTCCGATGCGATAAAAGTCGCATACAATTTTTACTTCTGAGTTAGAATTAGTTTTGGACTCAAAAATGAGTTAAATCGAAATTATAAGGAGATATAAAATGCGTGAAAAAATAGAAGCAGTTCTGAATCAAATAAGGCCTAATCTGGTAAGAGATGGCGGTAACGTGGAGCTTGTAGACGCCACCGATGGCATCGTCAAAGTGAGATTGACCGGTGCCTGCGGCGGTTGTCCGATGGCTTCCATGACGCTTAAGCATGGGGTGGAACGGGTGCTTAAAGAGAAGTACCTGAGGTCAAAGAGGTAGTCGCTGTTTAGGCGGCCCTGATACTTTTGGTCCTTTTGGTTTTACGTCTTACGGGTATCTGGAGAGCTTAATTTGGATACTTGCGAGATGTTTATACAACGTTAGGAGTGAACAATGGTTTTAAAAAGTGCAGATAATGTAGAGCAACTCCTCTCTGATGAGGAGTTGTATATGCTTGATGAGGAAATTGATAGCGAAGACGAGTTCCCTGAGGGCAAGAACGTTCCCACTGGTGGGGATGTTGAACCTATCGGGGATTCCATGGACTTATATCTAGTTGAATGTCGGCGGACGCGTCTTCTCAGTGCCGATGAGGAAAAGACGCTTGGCAGTTCCATAGAAGATGGCGGGTATTTGTCTCAGACTTGACCAGGAGTTGGTGACTAAGAATGGCTATCCACCGTCAGAAACTGATTTATTGCTTGAGCTGATGAAGCGCTTCTGCCAACAGGCTCGCTTTTGAGGATGGTGTGTCGGGCATCTTAAACTTCAGATAAATGAGGGAATATCAAAAACAGTATTGAACTCTAAGCTGCGGCGGCGCCATCGATGGTAAAATAGACGAACACTTGTCTGGTGCCATAGCGCGTGCCACCGGAGCCAATGAGGTTCAGACCGTACAGGACTTGATTGAATTGTCGCTTATTACCCGGCTGATACCCTGGCATATAATACGCGGTTGGGCTGACGTCCAGCTCAATTACTGAGTTGGGGCGGGTATTGAATTCGCCCAAATTCCAGGATAAATTGGGAAAGCTTCATACAGAAATTGCCCTTCATTTCCAGCAAATAAGGCAAAGGGCGCAGGAGGCTACTCGCCAACTGACTCAATCTAATTTACGCCTGGTGGTAAGCGTAGCTAAAAAATATAGGGGTTATGGTATGCCTCTAGGCGACCTGGTCCAGGAGGGCAATATCGGATTAATGCGGGCGGTGGAGAAGTTCGACCATCGAAGAGGTTATAAGTTCAGTACCTATGCCCATTGGTGGATTCGACAGGCTGTTGGCCGGGCTATTTCTGACCAGGTACGCACGGTGCGGCTGCCGATACACATGGCGGATAATATGACAAGGCTGGTCCAGACACGCCAGAGGTTATATCAAAGATTCGGTCGCCAGCCGACAAGCAAAGAATTAGCCGCTGAGATGCGAATCTCGCCGGAAAAGCTGGAATGGCTACAGAAGGTCAATGCCAGTAAGCCCATTTCTCTGGAAACACCGATAGGTGATGAAGGCGGGCAGCTTAGCGATTTCGTCGAAGACCACGCGGTACCGAAACCTGCTGAGGAAGCTACTACTGGCTTACTGCGGGACCAGCTAGGCAAGACCCTTGAGTCACTGCCGGCACGTGAACGTCGCATCATTGAGATGAGATTTGGCCTGGACGATGGGTATTGCCGGACTCTGGAGGAGGTCGGTGTCGAATTGGGCCTTACCAGGGAGCGGATACGACAGCTTGAGAAAGAGGCACTGGCTAAATTGCGCCACCCAAAGCTAAGTCGCCAGTTCGTGGACTACCTTAGCTGACTTTGCGTGGCTGTAAAACGCTAAAAAGAATCTATATTACTATTCAGCCTTGAGCTCTCGCATGAACTTGAGCTGTTTCCTCAGGTAGAGCGGTGTTTATGTAGATGCCAGTCCCAATCTCAAATCCAGCCACCTCAGTGAGTCGGGGAATAATCCTGATGTGCCATAGATAGTAATCCTTGTTCTCATCACCTATTGGCGCTGTGTCGATAATGAAGTTGAAATCGGGGTTATTTAGTCCTCGATACAATTTTAGTAGAGTTATTCGCAGGATATGAGCCAAACTACTCAGGTCCTCCGGCGAAACGTTGCAGAAGCTAGCCTGATAGGTCCGGGGCACAATCCAGGTTTCAAAGGGTGAGTGCGAGGCGAACGGGTGAAAGACCACAAATTTTTCCGTATCCATCACTATCCGCTTACCTAACTCGAGTTCGTGGCTAACTAAGTCGGAATATAGTGATCGACCGGTATCATCATAGTACCGGACCGCTATTTCGTGTCGGATTCTGGTATGTCTTGGCACTACAGGTGTGGCCACCAATTGCGAATGGGGATGCTCCAGCGAGGTACCCGCCGCTGGGCCGTGGTTCTTAAAGATGATAATCAATTTTATAAAGGGCATCTCGCTGAAAGCGATGTATCTTTTTTGATAGGTGAGCAGTATATCTGCCATCCCTCTATCGTTTGTTAAAGCCAAAAGTTGATTATGTCTTGGGGTTTCCACGATAACTTCGTGGACACCTATGCCATCCATATCCAAGAAGAAACCATCCTCTTCCCGTCTCTTTGTGCTGCCTTCTGGTGTGAGGGCGGGGAAATGGTTGGGGAAGACCCTGATGCACCATCTTTTATTATCTTTATCCCGTAATGCGAAGCTCTCGGGTGGCGTCATTGCCTCGTTGCCGGGGCAAAAGGGACAGGAAGGCGAAAAGGCAGGTAATTCCGGTTTGGATTGCTGGCGAACAAAGTCATCAGGCCTTTTTGACCTTTCCCTGGCCATAATGACCCACTCTTTGGTCGTTGGGTCCTGTCTTATCTCAGACATATTGCTCCCATTTAGTCCTCCTTAGCTGCATAGACGGAGGTGTATTCACTAGTATAGCACTTTGTATGGCTGACACCTCGATTCGTGCTCAATGGGGACAGCGTTGAAGACATGTTTCACTCGCTATACATTCGAAATTTCACGAATATTTAATACTTCGTTGACGTAGTTTATAACTTTTCCATTCCAGCTTGGTACAATACTACCAAGCATCATTCTTCCGTCACAGCATCTTTTTTGTCCTGAGTATTAGGGAATTTGACTAGGACTGGTGCATAGATTAATCTGTCGCGTAGCTGGCAGTAGAATCGTGCAATAGAAGATGCATATCATTTGTTGTATAAAGCAAGTTCCAGATACTGCTCAGGTTAAAATTGACCCCGATACTAATACTTTGATTCGTTCCGGAGTTGAATCCATTTGCAACCCGTACGATTTGACTGCCGTTGAGGCTGCCGTGCAACTCATCGAAAAGCATGGAGGAAAAGTAACGGTTATCTCCATGGGACCGCCTCAAGCGGAATCAGCGCTGCGAGATGCCTTGGCCTTGGGTGCTCACGAAGCAATTTTGCTGTCACATAGAGCTTTTGCCGGTGCCGATACACTGGCTACCAGCTATACCCTTTCCCGGGCGATAACGAAAATAGCCAAGACCGAACCGGTACATCTCATAATCTGTGGTAAACAAGCAATTGATGGGGATACCGGCCAGACTGGTCCAGGCATTGCTACGCGGCTGGGATGCACTTTATTTACCTATGTTTCTGAGATTAGAGAAGTCAATTTGGAAAGCGGTGACATTACGGTCAGGCGCGAAGTTGAAGGTGGCAGTGAGATAGTCAGGGGGAAAATCCCGGCATTGCTGACCGTTGAATTGCAGCTCAATACTCCTCGTTATGCCTCCCTCCCTGAACTGGTGCGGTCTTTAAGAGAGGATATCAAAGTATGGGGGCTCAGATGAGATAGAGGCCTTGCCGGAACGGTTGGGCGTGAAAGGTTCTCCCACTTTGGTCAAGAGAATCTCAGCGCCGGAGGCACGAAAGGGCGGCCTGGTCTTTGACACTGAGCAAAACGAGAAGGCTGTCGATGATTTTCTGGACAATCTATTTGATAAGGAATCGGCTCTGCTGGCTGAAATTTTGTTGAAGACGAAGGGTACGCATGCCTAAGAACAGCAAGGGCAGGAATATCGCCGAGATCATCCCGGATAAGTGCATCGGCTGTCAATTATGCGTTGGCGAATGTCCTGTAGCAGCTATACATATGGAGGCGGATGTAGCCAAAATTGACCCTGAAGTCTGCATCGGATGTGGCAGGTGTTTCAATGTCTGCCCGGTGGATGCAGTCATTTTTGAAAAGCCAAAAAAGAAACAGTTGACCGGGGTAGGTCAGAAACCGCGCCCGCTAGAGGATTATCGGGGCATTGCTGTACTTATTGAGGTTCGAGATGGAGCTGCGGCTCAAGTATCATGGGAATTGCTCGGGAAAGGCCAGAGAACTTGCTGAAAAACTTGGTGTTTCAGTACATGGATTTCTTGTTGGAGCAAATGTGCATCAGGTAGCTCAGGAAGCCATTGCCTACGGATGTGATACAGTCCACGTGATTGATAATCCGCTGTTGAGACATTACTCATCGCGAGCCTATGGCAAAGCGCTGGTTCAGCTCTGCGACCAGGTAAAGCCTGAGATATTTCTGCTGGGAGCGACGCCGCTGGGCAGGGATGTCTCTGCCGTGGTTGCCACACAACTTGAAACCGGGCTTACTGCTGATTGTACCGGCCTGGATATAGACCCGCAGGAACGGCTTCTGTTAATGACACGACCTACATTCGGTGGAAATATCATGGCTACCATCGTTTGTCGCAATCACCGTCCCCAGATGAGTACCGTAAGACCGGGCGTAATGAAGCTGCCCAAAAAAGACCAGAGTCGTCATGGTGAAATTCGTATTTTAGATTTCACTATTTCTGAGAGCGAGCTTCCGGTAATCGTTGATTTCATTCCTATACCTGCAGACTTGAGCGGCGTAGATATAACTAAGGTTCCTGTGCTGGTTGTGGTGGGCAAAGGTGCCTGCGATAGCAGATACCTGCCTATGCTCGAGGAACTGGCGCAGATTCTCGGAGGTACTATTGCCTGCTCTCGACCTGTGGTACAACTGGGGCTGTTACCTTATATGCGGCAGGTCGGTCAGACAGGTAGGACAGTGGCACCTAAAATCTACATTGGGGTCGGAGTATCCGGCGCAGTTCAACATTTAGTTGGCATGCAAGCCGCAGAGAAGATAATTGCCATCAACATAGACCCACATGCTCCGCTAATGCAAATGGCCGATTATGCTATTGTCGGGGACTACTTAAAGGTCGTACCAAAGTTAATTAAAGGTCTCCAGGCCAGAAGTAAGGGTATCAAAGTCAAGAGGGGTAGCCGTGAAAGAAACCTTTGATGTAGCTATAGTAGGAGCCGGCCCTGCCGGCATATCCGCGGCATATATTCTCGCCGAGGCGGGTAAAAAGGTTATTGTCCTTGAGCGAGGTGAACATCCCGGGTCAAAAAACGTATCCGGCGGTGTCCTGTACGGGCATGACCTGGCCCAGATAATACCTGACTACATTGACAGGGGTTGTCCTGTTGAAAGGAATATAGTCGAATCTCGTATATGGTATCTGTCTAAAGATAGTGGCTTCAGTCTCAGTTATCGCGACCGCATCTTTAGTACCGACCGGCAATACAATGCCTTTACCGTCAGCAGGGCTAAATTCGACCGCTGGTATGCTGAACAGGCACGCCGTAAGGGTGCTCTTATTGTACCGTCAACTGTTGTTACCGACCTTCTCCACGATGATAAGGGGGCCGTAACTGGAGTTGTTACGCAGAGAGAGGACGGAGAGGTTCGGGCTAAGGTCACTCTGCTGGCGGATGGTATCAACTCCCCGCTGGCAGCCCGCACCGGATTTCGGGCCGAACCGAAACCGGAGCAGGTGGCACTGGCAGTTAAGGAGGTCATTAGCCTTCCCACTGAGATTATCGGTGAGCGATTTGGTATTTCGGAGCGTGAAGGCGTGACTATTGAGATACTGGGTGAAATTACCGGTGGTATGGATGGGGTAGCATTTATTTACACCAATCATAGTTCTTTGTCCTTGGGGATAGGAGCTAACCTGGCCGACTTTGCCACCTTTAAGCTCAAGCCCTATGAATTGATTGAGAATCTCAAACAGCATCCGATGGTAGCCCCCTTGATTTCTGGAGGCAAGCCTCTGGAGTATATTGCTCATTGGCTGGCTGAGGGCGGCTACGATGCAATCCCGAAGCTCTATGGCGACGGCTACCTTATTGCCGGAGATTCAGCAATGCTATTCAATACCTTGCACCGAGAAGGAAATAATCTGGCGATGGCGTCAGGAAAGATGGCGGCTGAGGCTATAATAGAAGCTTTCAGACTCGATGATTATTCAGAGACTGGTCTGAGAAGTTATGGGGACAGGCTAGCCGAATCATTTGTTATGAAAGATTTGAGAAAGTATCGAAGGCTGGGCAATTTTCTTTATCATCGTAAGGAGATATTCACCCAATTGCCCGAACTTGCATCTTTTGGCGCCAGAGAGATAATTACCGTGAATGGTGTCAGCAAAAAGGATAAGGAGAAATCGATACTCAGCGAAAATTCGTAAGGACATGCCTATTCCGCGGATATTTCGGTTAATATGGCAAGCATGGAGGGCAACAAGATGAATGTCAGCATACAGGACAAATTATTTTTGGACCGTTTTAAAGTGGATGAAGTAAGTCATTTGCGGATAATTGACAATAAGAAATGTATAGACGAATGCCGTGACCAGGCATGTCTCTACTTATGTCCGGCAAATGTTTATCGTGTGGAAAAAGACCGCATCAGTGTCAATTACGAGGGCTGTCTCGAATGCGGCTCTTGCCGAATTGGTTGTGCCAAGTTGAATATTGAATGGCGGTTTCCTAAGGGTGGCTATGGAGTTAGCCACAAATTCGGTTAGCAAGTATAATAAAGGCAAGACGATGGTGGTAAGAGAAATAAGACAGGTGAGAATAGATAAAATTCTGCCTAACCGGCGGCTTATCTTTGAGGAGGATATTATTCTTAGCCTTTGCGATGATATCCGGTGTAATGGAATGAGAGAGCCTATCATCGTCGAGATGGCGGGATACTATTTTCAAATTATCGATGGAGAGAAGCGGTGGAGAGCCTGCAAGAAAATCGGGCTGACTGAAATAAAAGCCGAAATTATTCTGTCAACCGAAAAGAAGCCAACTTGACATTACAATATTCAAACTTTCTCTAGATTAGCCAGTGTCTGCTGTATCAATTCAGAAAGCGCCGGATGAATGTGAATTCCTGACATGATGTTACTTATGGTGCCCCCAGATTCCATGGTATTGACCACCTCTTGAATAAGCTCCGGCGCATTTGGGCCAATGATGTGAAAACCCAGTATTTTCTTCGTCTCTTTCATCCACAATTGCCTTGGCAAAGCTGTCCTCTTCCATCATTGCCTCTCCTTTGGCAATGTCCGAATATTTTGCGATTCCCACCAAGATAGTATGGTCCTTTTTGGCGGTTTCTTCAGTTAGCCCGACAGATGCAATTTGTGGATGTGAATATACGGCATGAGGAGCGGCACCGTAATTCATTTTTTCCTTTGAATCATGCAACATATTATTTGCCGCTACTCCAGCTTCCCTGTTGGCCACGTGAGTGAACATCTGCTGGCCATTGGCATCCCCTACTGCATATATGTTTTTCTTACTTGTTTCCATATACTCATCTACCTTTATGTAGCCTCGGCTATCAGTTTCCACCCCTGTGTTCTCTACTTTTAACAGGTCTGCGTTTGACCGTCTGCCCACGGCCACCATTACTTTCTGTGCGGTGAATTCCTTCTGTAGGCCAGTGTTTGCATCCTTAGCCACAACCACACAATTAGCGTTTTTCGTCTTTACCTCTTCGACTAAAGCATTGGTATGAACTTCCATACGCTGGCTTAATTGTTTCCTTAGAAGCTCAGATATATCGGGCTCTTCGGCCAAGACAAGTCGGTTTGCCATTTCAAGGATAGTGACCCTGGTGCCCATGGCTGCGAAAAAGTGGCTGTATTCGACGGCAATATATCCGCCGCCGATGATTATGATGCTCTCGGGTTTCTCTTTAAGTTGCAGCACGGTTTCGTTTGTCAGATAATCGATACTGTTCAAGCCTTTTATCGGAGGTATAGATATTCTCGAGCCGGAAGCTATGCAGATCTTTTTTCCCGATATCGTTTTCGAATTGACCTCGAGAGTATAATCTTGAACAAAATGTGCCTCACCTTCATAGAAGTCTAAATTTTCGACTTCTGCAAGCCCTTTTCTCATTCTGTCCCGGTAGCCGCCGATATTCCTTCTCATGCGTTCCATAATAAAGTTGAAGTCGATATTTTTTATCTCCGCGACTATGCCCAGCTTTTTTGCCTCTTGTCGCCTCGATTATCCTGTCGGCGGCATATATCAACATCTTCGATGGTATGCAGCCTGTATTGAGACAAGTTCCACCGGTAGGCCCCTTATCCACCAGGGCCACTTTTAATCCGTGAGACAACGCCTCCTCCACAACAACCATGCCAGAACCTGAGCCTATGACAACCAAATCATATTTTTCCATTGTTATAAATTCCCTCCGCCATTTTGCTGATTCTCAGCGTGTAGATCCTTATCATTTTCGCACGGCCACTTCTAACCGGAAGTATATGTTATTATAGCGCGTGATGACTTGGGAGAGTTATCCGATTGTCTTTAGCACCTTCCGATAGTCCTTGAGGTTCTTGAATAGGTAGTCTGGCTTTCTACTTGTCAGTTCTTCTTCAGAATGAAAACCAGTGGCCACGGCGATTGTCAGGGCATTGAGTTGCTTTCCGCACTCGACATCGCGTACGGAGTCACCAATTATCACGACATCCTTGCCCTCAAATCTGGCGCCGGTTAATTGTTCAGCTTTTTTTATTGCCAGTCTGGCCATGTCAACGCGGCTATTGGCTTCCGTACCGTATACCGAGAACTTGAAGTATTTGCCTAAACCGGTAACCTCTAAAACACGCTGAGTGACGCCGGGCGAATCTCCGGTATATAAAACGACTAAATTGCCAGTTTTCGACAATTCCTCCAAGAGAGATTTAACTCCAGGCAAAATATAGTTTGATGCTGTCGGGGGAATCTTCGCCTGGAAAATTTTCTCGTAACTTTCGAGTAAAAACTTACTTTTTTCTGTGAACTCGCTGCGCGCTATACCTTTTAACCTGGCTAGTTCAGCCATATTTTCGGTCAGACTCTTGCCGGCAAAATCAATCTCACGGAGGCTGGCGTCTACGCCAAAATAGCTCTTGAAGAGTTCTTTTACTGTAGCATCATGAACTGATATCAGGTCTACAAGCGTTTGGTCCAGGTCAAAAATTACAAGTTTCATTAAGATAGTATTCAGAAACGATGAGGCATTTCACCCGGCCTAAAAATAGAAATGCCTGTGGTTAAGGGGATACTATATTTCCACCATTATCGAGTTGCCTTCGGTCTTTACTTTGTAGGTGGCAAGCTGCTTATCTCCCTTGACGCTTTAGTCATAGAGGAGACTACACCGGAGCCTTTGAGCCACCTGACCACATGCCCATCCTGCAGGTCGAATTGAGAACCATGGAGCGGGCAGGTGACCACCGTACCCTCCAGCTTACCCTGTGACAAATTGCCTCCCATGTGAAGGCAGCGGTTATCGGCAGCATAATATTTACCACCCACCTGGGCAATGAGAAGTTCATGTCCTTGTACATTCACCTGCTTCATGGCTCCATTCTTAAGCTCGCTGGTCTTAGCCACCGGAACAAAAGTACCCATGATTTACCTCCGATATCAGATTAACGGTTTAGAGCCGTAGTAAACAACCTCTATTTCAGCCGGCTCTCAACTGCAGCCCAATTAATGTTCTTGAAGAAAGCTTCTATGTAGTCGGCCCGCTTTAATCCGTAATCTATCATAAAGGCATGCTCAAAAACATCCAATATCAAGATAGGAACACAGCCGGCGGGGTGTCCGACATCATGTTCATTAATCCACTGGTTAATCAGTTTTCCGCTCATGTTGTCCTGGTACAGGATTGCCCAGCCGATACCACGCATAGCCCCCGTGCCCTTGAAATCCTGGAGCCAGGCTTCATAGCTGCCGAAATCCTGAGCCAGCTTCTTGGATAGCTTCCCGGACATATCCAGGGCTTTTTTACCGCCTAGATTCTCAAAGTAGTACTCATGCAGCCGCATGCCATTGAATTCCCAACCCATGCGCCGCTTGAGTTCAGCATACTCGGGCGTTCCTGTCTTGCCATCTTTCAACATGGCTGCCAGTGTGTCCATGACCTTATTAGTATTGGTCACGTAACCCTTGTAGAGTGTGAAATGATTGTTCAGCAACGTATCGCTGAACCCCTCCATCCCCAACAATTTGCTGTAGTCTTTTGCCTCGTAAGCCATTTTTAACCTCCGTTTTATTTGTTTTCTATGTCGTGAACTGACTGGTTAGTCTGACAGCATATCTATTATTGCCCTATTGAATCTCGGTACATCGGCTGGCCTGCGTGCCGTGATGAAGTTCCTATCCTTGACGACGGGTTCATCAACCCAGTCAGCGCCGGCATTTTTAAGGTCGGCAGCTATAGACGGCAGTGAAGTTAAGCGGCGACCCTGAGCAATATCAGCCCAGATAAGAAGCTGAGGACCTTCGGAAATAGCCGCTATAACCTTGCCTGCGTTATTGGCCTCTTTTAACAAATCAATTATTTTGTCGTTCAGGCGCATCTTGTCGGCGACTGTGCCGCCTGGGATGATTATAGCATCAAAGTCACAGACATTAGCAGAGTGCTGGCTGCAAGCCATGTGCGAGATATGAAAAACTGGCAGGGGCGGCAGGATTCGAACCCGCGACCTGCGGTTTTGGAGACCGCTGCTCTACCAACTGAGCTACACCCCTATATCACAAACAGTAAATAAATGTGCCCTTCTGCTCCGCGGTTCTAACTCCAGAATTCCAGACAGAGCGTCAATTTGCTGGCCCGTTTGTGTGGACATTATAGAGGAAATTAGTAGGCAGTTCAACGCATTTTAGGCAAGTTCCACGAAAGTGTGCAGCACTAATATTTTGTATGGGTGGACGGCGCAAAGCGTCTGTAATTTGAATAATTAAAGAAGAAGGAGAATGACGTGCCTAAAGCTTCTTATGGAAAATTAGTTCATAGTA
>CAVSBU010000043.1:0-14223 GCA_963726215.1 uncultured Chloroflexia bacterium | reverse complement strand
CCTGCGTCTTTATAGCCCGTGCTTCAAGCAGCACTGGCTGGACATTGACAAGCTGTATGCCAGCTTCCGTCAGTGCTTGCCTGCCAGGTTCATCGAGAAAGCCATCGTAGCCGAGCTTTTCCTTTTCTAACCCTTTTTGCTTCAATTCAGCCTTTATCTCCGAGGCGAATCTTTTTTCTGCCTCCCAGGTAGCATCTCGCCCTGGTGATTCTGCAGCCCACTGGACAGAAATCTTTGAATTTTCAGGCTTGAGCCCCGGGCACTCTCCTAAAGGGCGACCCATCCAAGAATACAAGATGGGCTCATGCTTAGCAAAACTTATAGTATACCTAAGCCGTTCGACAAACTCCCGGACCAATAGTGCCGGTCACATATCTAATGTTCTCAGGCCTGAGCAGCAAAGCCGCTGCCATCCCATTTTTCTTCATTGCCGCCTGGGTTTTGGCTAACCTTTCTTGCCTCATACGGGGGAAGTCTACGATTCCTGCTGTAGCATCATACGCCGCCCCTCCAGACCCAAGTCTAAGTCCAAATTTTCCTGTCATTTTCTACTATCTCCTTTCAATCAGGCGTTTTTTACAGATACACTGCTGGTTTACTCAAGCGGGAGAGAGCCAGCGGTCAGAGTCAAACTGAAGACCGGCGGTTTACGAAAACATGGCTTGTTGATTTTCCCCGATTTGAAGCTAAAACCACCCTATTGTGGCCTTAACGACTTGCAGTTTCTTCATCATCGAGGAGCCAAATCAAGATGATTATAGAAGAAATTCGGGGGAAATTCCACTGCAGTTTTGACCGAACAAAATCACTAAAACATGGGATGGAAATGAAAAGTGTTTTGGTTTCCGGCTCCAGTACTATGGAGAAAGATAGTGATGTAGTTGTTGGCTGGAGATTCAAGAAACGGGGTGTGAATTGGACCTTGGACCAAAGAAGAGGCAAATAATTTTCTCAAACTAAGAATCTTGTATTGTGATAAAATTTACCGGGAGGAATTTTGGGGAAGACAAGAATTAGCCGGAGTGGGCTTTTCCCTCTATATCAGGCGAAGTAAAAATTCTAATGCTATCAAAGGTCAGATTCTGTCTGATTCAGTTTAAAGATGCAGTCAAAATAAGCTTGGCTGAATAATTGCTCATTTTTTGCTGACTACACCACAGTTGCTTATGAAAAGCGTCCATATTACAATTGTACGTAGATTTACTTATATCCTAATATGGGCTGGAAACAGGTCATTTAGAAGAATTGACTAACAACAAGATACTTTTCATCATTGTATTTATAGTATTGTTACTATTCCTTTTGGTCACGTTTACTGAAGGAATCCCGCGCATCATTATCGGTGCCATTGCGATTATTTTCTTTCCCGGCTATACATTGCTATCAGCAATTTTCCCACGTCGAAGCGACCTTCTTTGGATTGAAAGGGTTGGTTTAAGCTTCGGCCTGAGCATAGCAATTGTTGTGCTATTAGGCTTAATTCTCAACTATACCCCATGGGGCATCAGGCTTTATCCTGTTCTTACTACGATAGCTTCATTTGTGGTTATTACTTCAATCATCGGATGGTATAGACAGAAACGATTGTCCGAAGCTGAGCGATTAACCATTAAGCTCAAGTTAAATTTCTCAGGCTGGCAAACATGGAGCAAGTTCGAAAAATCCTTATCTATTGTCCTTGCTTTAGCCATACTAGTTGCCTTAGGAGCACTCTGCTATGTTGTTGTACCCAAACAGGGCGAGAAATACACAGAATTCTATGTTTTAGGAATAGCTGGCAAGGCCGTCCGACTATCCACGGGTCGTATTAAATGGAGAAACTGTATCTTTGATTGCTGTCGTTGTGAACCATGAACATGAATCAACGGCATATCGTATTGAAATTAAAATCGACGGAGAGGTGGTGAAGCAGACAGCCATTGGTAAACTTGATAACGGCCAGAAATGGCAAAACCAAATTGATTTCGTACCGCAGAGACAGGGTAGAAGTCAAAAGGTGGAGTTCTATTTATACAGGAACGGTACTGAGCAGCCGTATTTTGATAAGCCACTGCATATGTATATAGACGTACTTTGATTTTGTGACTGAGTTATTGAATATTGCTCATGCCGATTTC
The DNA here is from genome assembly GCA_963726215.1 of uncultured Chloroflexia bacterium. Taxonomy (GTDB): domain Bacteria; phylum Chloroflexota; class Dehalococcoidia; order GIF9; family UBA5629; genus 9FT-COMBO-48-23. The sequence continues at coordinate 12,106 of CAVSBU010000043.1, read as the reverse complement.
AGCTTTTGCCGGCAAGGAATTTATCCTGCAAGCCTATGAGCAAGCAAAGAACCTACGGCTATCGAGTCGATAGAGCGAACCGCCGGCTGCCTGCGTGATAGGCTGCTTATCTGGCTTTTGTTTCGTTTCAGCTGCCGGGTTTCACAGGCTCTCACCCTTAAGTTTGCTTCTCTGAAGCGGGTAAGCTTATGTTCGGCGTGTCTGGAAGATGAGGACCAGGGTGGCGATTACCAAGATAACACCGATAGCGATAACCACCCACGCCCATAGCGGAGTTGTTGGAGCCTTGTGGTGCCGCTGGTGGTGGTGCAGGAGGCTGCCTCAGTTTGGAAGCTGAAGGTAGCGCTCCAGTCGCTTGGCGCTGGCTCGAGAGCCATCACTCGCCAGAAGTAGTTGGTGCTGTTATCCAGCGCGCCATCGTACTCGAAGGCGGTGGTGGTCACCTCTGCCTCTTTGACCACCTGGGTCATAGCCGCATCCTTAGCCAATTGGAACTTCCACTTCGTGGTATCCTTGAATGGTGACCAGGAGAAGGATACTGGCTTCGTCGGACAGCCGAGACAGCCGTTGTTAGGTGCCAGGAGCTGCGGGCCGTAGTACGGAGTGGTTACTGGCAGGCCAGCCTTGACGGTGAAGCTTCTCACATCAGACCACGGGCTGCGAGCAATTTCACCGGTGGCTGATAGACGTGCCATCACGCGCCAGTAGTAGGTGTGACCGCACTCCAGGACACCTGACAAGCTTATAGCCAGGTCTGAAGGAGAAAGTGTCAACGTACCGCCAGCCGGGATGTAGGCGCACGGCTCCAGCAGATTTGCCGGGATGAGCGCTGCACCAGGTAGAGCCGGCATTGCCTACGGGAACCCAGTCGATTACCCTGATGTTGAAGTCTGCGTCCTTGCCTATCTCGATGTCATATCCGGTAGCTACGCACAGCTGCTCCCAGCAAAGGTTGACTTCCTGGGCTCTGCCGGATACCGGGTCGCAGCCGATGAGTGCTTTGTCCTCGGTTATCAGTGTCGGGCCCTTCTTGGCTAAGCAGTCGGTGTAGGTCCAGAGCAAGCCCTCGGGCATAAGCGGGTCATAACCCTGTGCGCCGCTACGTACTGACCACCGGCCTCGTCATCAATGGCATAGAGCGTGGTGTTGGTGTCTATGCTGCAGGAGCCGCATTCTTTAAGCGATGTCGGCTCTAGTGTGAAGTTAATGTTAATTGCGGTTATAGGTGCATAAACCATCAGGGCGTCCCACTGGATGCCCGGCTTGGGCATGCCGTCCTGCGGCCACAGCGTGCGGAAGACAACGCTGTTGCCACCACCGGGAACAGCAGCCACATTATCCGAAGCCACGTACAGTGCCTGTTGACCATTAGCGCCGGTGAAGGCGTTAACTATGCCGAACAGACCCTGGTTGGCGAACACGGCAAGGCCGCGTTATGAGTGCCAACTGCACCGTTGGTAGGCTCCATCATGTCCATCTCTGGCAATGGGAGTGCGCCAGGAATCTTGTTGCGGTACACTGAGCCCAGAGTGGCAGTGCCGGTTGCTTTCGGCCACCCCATTGGAATGTTCGGGGCCTCGTCGGCGAGGTAGACCAGGCCATTATTCTTGAAGTTGGTGTCAAAGGCCACGTGCACATTGCCTCCGTCGTTGGTTGTCCCACCTTGCAGCGCCCACAGCATCTCGAATGATGGCGCATCCGTGGCGAAGTTGGTGGAGGCTATGGCTGACACAAAAGCGGGTGCTAAGGCAATATCAAAACCAACTAAGACATTGCCCTCAGGATAGGCAACGATGTTGTGACCGGGTATTTGGGCGTCCACATCAGGCACCAGCGTTGACCAGGCAGTGCCGGTGAACGGCAGCTTTTGTACCAGCGGTCCACCACTCAGTGGGAAAACGGCCGGAGGTGGAGCAGCTGTAATAGATTCAAGGTTGTACATCACCTTGCTGGACTCGAAGGCGAAGTCCCAAATGGGATGCCTGGGGGTGATCATTGCCCAGTAATCGCCGAAGTCAGGTGACCAAGCCTGTGCCCTGGTTCCTTGAGCTGCCCAGGCGATGAGCTGGCCATCTGGCAAATCGTCGCAGTAAGGCGGCAGCCTCAGTATAGGTAAGTCAGACTGCACATTGGCGCAGTCCACCGCGGTCACGTGGGTGAACACCCTCTCCCAGTAGGTGCCTATCGGCATCGCTGGCAGCGGTGACGTAACCGCAGAGTTCATGCTTGAGCGCCATACGCTGTCGAATGAGGTACAGCCGATTGGTGCGCCGTTGTTGCTTGACGCTATGTATACTGTGGAGCAATCAGGCGCTGCTGCCACATCGTTGAACCAGTCGATGGTGGTATCGATCATACCCAGCTGGTTCCAGGTCTCGCCGTTGTTGCGGCTTATGGCAAAAGCGATTCGTCGTCGGGTATCGGCGCTAGTAACCACGGAGCATACCATGCGGCACCGGCAGTGACTGCCTCTGAGCCGGTAGCAGCATACGCCAGCGTTCCATTGAGTTGGCCGGATCCGCCCCAGGCGACGATAGCAGCGCCGACACCAGTCTTGCTGCCCACAGCGCAGACGGCCGTTGGCAGCGCCGGTGGTCGGCTTAAGTGCTGGATACCAGCAGGGGACGGGGCAGGTAGTCGGCGAATCGGTGAACCATGTCGGCACCGTAGCCGTGCATGGATACCCCATGCGCTCGCCAGCCAGCAGCTTGCCCGAGGCATAAGTGCCGAAATAGGCGATGCTGTAGATGGACTTGGCGGCATCCTGCGATGTGTCCATCAGCGTGTAGACGGTGTTGTCGTCTATGCGGAAGATGCCGTCTCGAGCAGTTGTGGCTTTAGTGCCAGCGGCGAAGCTGTCAGTGCTGATGTATGCCCGGCGCAGCGACACAGCCGTGCCCGAGAAATCGGACGGCAGCTCCAGGTCAACCTTGTTCAATGTAGCTATTTCAGGTGAGCTGTTAATTGCCCATGTCGGATCCCTGACCTCGATGCTGGGATGGTGAAGGCGAGGCTGGTTGTTGCGTTGGCATCGATGTCGCGCAAGGCGATGTTGTAAAAGGTTGCACCAGCGGCGCCTGGAGTAGCGTAGACGAACGCCAATGAAGAATCGCCAGAATAGGTTGGCGAGAACTTGACGGCGTAGTAGTCAGCAGCAGCTATGCCCAGTAGTCCGGTAACGCCCTGGGCCAGCCAGCCGCCGAAGCCGTTGGACTTGAGCACGTAGATGTCACCACCGCCAGCGCCGGTGACAGTAGCCACCGCAATATCGCGAGTGCCGCCGTAATCGGGGGAGATGTCGATGGCACGAATGGTCTCACCAGGCGCTAGTAGTAATCCTGTTATGTACCAGTGCGTGCCACCGTCGCTAGTGATCCGCACCTCCACCGGCGCGCCAGGAACGGCTACAGAGGAAGTTACCACCGCCCGAAAACGGGAGTCGTCCGGAGCTATAGCCACATCCCAGGTATGTTGTGGGGCAAAACCACCTGCACTCCAGCGCATACCACCATTCCCTGTAGAGTATAACCGTATTGGCGGCACGGTGGTCGTCACTGCGGCAAGAATAGTTGAGCCATTAGGGCCGACTGCCAGCGTGTTGATTTCGGACCCAAACAGTATGTCATTTGTGGTGGGGTAGGAGCCAGGTGTGTTAACGGTGCTCCATCTCATGATGCCGGGGTCAGCCTCAACTGGAGCTGAACCTCCGAGTCCGAATGGTGCTACCACGCTCGCTAAAAACATTAGTATCGTTAAGAGGCCATACGTGATTGAGGTTTTCTTTTTCATAACGCACGCCTTGCAGTTTTTGCCTCCTCAACACATCCGGGCCTTGTATGGATAGACATGGAAGCTGAAGAAAATCCGTCGTTTCTTGATGAGATTATTCGCAGTAGTGACTTAGGTTTAGCCACTGAATTTATATCCTAGATTTCCCATATCAACTCAAAATGAGCCCATCATCACGCGCCACCGCTCTTAATACCAATGATACTTGCATGCAACGTGTTTGTCAAGCCCCTTCAGAGCCCAACTTGCACCCACTCGGCGGGGATTTCAAATTGAGGCGTTTCCGTTTGCTTGTGTTCCTCGAGCTCTGAGCCACTCTTAAACTAAGTGGTCACCTCTAATATTGCCTACGCCAACTTCCAGTCGGGTCATGGCTTGGCACCTGTTATATCGGAAAACATTATATCGTCGAACCAGGCTTTACCGGAGCAACCCCCAAGCGCGCAGCACACAGTACATATAGTAGCTCCTTGGGGTGCAGTTACTTTGCCCTGATAGTATGTCCAGCCAGTTGTGCCCGGCACATAGCTCATGAATTGAGTTTGACTAATCCACGTATCTCCCGGCCCCTTCCAGTGAGGAACAATCATAGCACCACCTTGCCCAATTATACTTTCCGTTCTTATCCAGCCCCCTATGCTATATGACTCGCCTGCAGTAACAGGGACATCTTGAAGCCAGGTAGCAAAGGGCCAGGGCTTAAATGGTTCGGTTTCCAAAATCGTGATGCTGATACAGGAACCTCCTATCCTTCCCGGTTCAGGATATTGGAAACTTGGCTTACAGTTTTGGGACCATTTGTACCAATTCGCTGGAGGATTACCAGAAATTGCCTCAAATCCAGCGTTCTGCAATAAATTGGAGAGCGCAATTTTTTGGGATATTTTGGGATTAAGCAGGTATACATTATTCCTGACTTCGACCAGGTCGGTGTTATTACAACTCAACCGGTTGTATATCATAGATATCCTATTATCTATCAAAAAGCCAGTATTTTGGCATCCGTCACCCAGGAATTGGTATATCATATCGTCCACTGGCTCTTTACTCGGAAATATCCTGCTGAGAACGTTCTTTCCAGTTATGGCAGTGAAGGCGGTAGCTTTCCAGGGATCAACCAGTGCCACTTCATAATTACTATCGATATTATCTCGAATCCAGACAAATGCCCGGTAATCTTCATCATCAATCATGTGATAGTAGGAGGTGTTGAGGCGGCTGGGAATAGACACAGCTAGAATTATCCTATAAGAAATATGACAAAAGATATTGCCTAGATTTGCAGGTAGAAATGCCCTGTGTTCGCCCATAGATTTAATAGGCAATCTAATTTTCCTTATCCATTGTAGGCCGGCACCAGCAATGATGCCCAGCATCAAAAGCATAAGTGTCAGTCCCCGCTCATATAATATTGGCAATCCATAATGAAATCTAAAGAAGAGAATCAACATCAGCAGCAGAGCCAGCAAGCCAAATACTAAGCCGAAGTTCTTCTTGCCACCCTTCATTGCTAAGAATATAATGCCCGCAAAAGCCAGCACAATAGGCAGGTATCCGTAGGCCTGCAACAGCGGCGGTAGGTTAACACAGGGCGTAGGAAGCTGTTGGGTGAGCAACAGCTTCGCCGTAGGCAGTAGCATCTTAAATGTCAAAGGCAACGTAGCTACAAATGGTATTGCCAAGGCCAGTGTTATCCCCAGGCTGTGCCTGAAATTGCCCTTCAGATTCAGGAGTATATAGGGGATGAGGATGATGACCAATCCTATAGCTGTCGGCGGATGCATTGAAAGCAGGAAACAGGTAAAGAGAAACAACAGCAAGTAACATGGCCAGCTTTTGAAATTAAAGGCTAGGAAGAGACATAGCGGTAGGAACAGCATTCCCGTGGCCATGGGCACCAGAAATGCTGGGCCAAGTATTCCTGTCGACGTGGGTATCAGACAGGTAAAGAAGGCTGCCTCCCAGCCAAACCCTTCTCTTCGTGTCAGTACGTAGACCGATAACACTGTTATCATAAATATAATACTGGGAAAGTATCGGAAAATAGTGAGCCAGGAAATATTGGTAATCTGCTGAAATATGCCCCAAAAAATATGGAAGCCAGCTTCCATATTTGCGTTAGTAACCATAGTCCCTTGCCCGTAAAAGGGGTCAGCAAAGCTTATGCTGCCTGCCTGCATCAGTGCTTTAGAGTAAGTCATGTGCATCCACTCGTCGTGATGTACGGGGTATGGGTAATTCAGATGGGGGATGAAAGCCACATAAAATGCCAGAATCAGTACTGGCAATAAACTCAGGAAATCAAAAATAATTGCTCGCTGCGTGTTGTTACCAGACATAGCTATTTCGTTCCCTTGCCCCAACGCCCAGTGTATTTATAATGGTAAGCCTCTTCGGAAGCTAAAGTGGTTGCTATTGTACTCTATGTCCTAATCTGGTTAAAGTTGGTTATAATTGCGATGTTAATTCTAATGGAAGTTAGCCTGTTTTTCTATGAACGATTGCCCCTGCAAAACTGATTGGACGAATACGAAGTATCTTGACATATTTTTTTTTTCGTGATAGACTGGAAATCAGTAGATGGTATAGAAATTCAATGTCCAAATCGTAGTATTTTGAATATATTGAAAACGGTTGCAGAATAAATACGTCCGAAGGAGGGACCGAGATGAAAAACCGATTCTTAAAAAGTAAGAAGCTACAGGGGATTGCAGGCGGGCTTCTGGCAGCAATCATTCTATTGCTTGTGTTTCTAGTACTTCCTGTTATAGCAGGTGAAAGTCCAACCGCGGCAATCTCTGAGGGTGGTTTCACCACAGGTGGAGGGTTTGGAACGCAATCAGCTTGTGCATACCAGTAGATAGCTATAATCAAGTCTATTCCACTTAGAAATGTAGCCATTAATTCTACATAGGTTATGGTTCTGCGCTACGAGGGATATCGTTCTTGGTGATGGGTCAAGCAGGGCTACACATGATACGAATATTCTTCGACTATCTTGCTTTCTTGTGTTGCATTAGTATTGACATCATGCGCCACCAGTCCAGCATTAGAACTAGTGACACAAGGTGATCGTTATCTCGACCAAAAAAAATATGATGAAGCTATAATTCTATATCAAAAGGCTGTTGCCCTGGAGGGTAATTTACAGAAGGCTCAAGACAGGCTAGCCTTGGCGTATAATAATCGTGGCTGGAGTTATAACGAGAAAGGAGAGTGGGATCAAGCTATCGCAGACCTGAATAAGGCTATTGAGTGGGATCCCGCGCTAGCTGCAGCCTATAATAATCGCGGTCGGGCTTATAATGGTAAGGGACAGTACACTTTGACCAATGCTATCCAAATTTTGGATAGTGGGCAATATGACCCAGCCATTGTAGAACTGGATAAGGCTATTGACCTGTATACCCAGCGCCATTGCTGACCTGAACCAGGCTATTGAATTGAATCCTAAACTGAGTGCTGCCCCTAATAATCTCGCTGCATCTTATTGTGATCGTGGCCATGCCTATGACATCAAAAGGGAGTGGGACTTAGCCATTTCCGACTTGACCATGGCCATTGACCTAAATCCTAATCTCGTTGACGCCTACAACAATCGGGGCTGGGCATACGATGGGAAGAAGGATTACGAATTGGCTATCCCTGACTTGACTAAGGCCATTAAGATGGACCCAAATCTGGCATTAGCTTACAACAATCGTGGCTGGGCCTATCACGAGACGGAGCAATATGATTTGGCCCTTGCTGATCTCAATAAAGCTATCGAATTGGACCCGAAGCTAGCTGTGGCTTATCTCAATAGGGGCATCACCTATTATTACAAGGGTATGAGAGCCGAAGCTATTGCTGACTTCAACAAGGTACTAGAACTGACGAAGCACCCGGAGTTAGTTTGGGGTGCCAGGCAAGGCCTTATGCTATTAGGGGCTGAATTGCCAAAGTAGCCCTTCCCAAGGACCCTACCTAAAAAGCTACTTGTTCTCGGCTATCCTCGGGCAAAGGTGACTTGATAATTGATAGTGAAGGTGTGTGTTGCCAATGGCAAGCCTCGTTACTGCTTTACATCAATCCAGAGGCGGAGGCTCAGGTAAGGCTCCACTTGTCCCGTCTTATATAGCAGAAACTCTACCTTTCGATTTTCCCCTACGCTGGTTGGTGTGAAGCTGACCTGTTTCTCCCATTTCTCCTTGTTAGCCAGCACTATTGGTCCTATTTCCTTATTTCTGAGCCCGTCTATGGTTACTTCGACACGATAGCTTGTGTTCTCATATTCATGGTTAACCATACCCAATATCACTTTCGCTTCCTGCCCCACCTTCACCTCTCGTGGATAATCCTCAGCCTTGCCATCCATCCCCAAGACATAAAACTCGGTGAATCTTCTCACCTACTTTCGGCGTAAGCACGACATAGGCTATAGCCCCAATGGCGCAAATTATGGCTAATGCCAGAACAACAAACAGCGCTTTGCTTCAGCATGACTTAAACCTCCTCAGGCGATAGTCGGCGCCCTATGTCGATTTGTCAAAGTATATAATATTCAGACTGTTTATTAAAGGGATTACAAGCTACGCTCGAGGGTGTTGCTAAACATTCTCTAATAACTATTTAGTATACTGTCTTACAAGCACGCTCATTGTGCTGCTGGATATTGTTGAGCTTCTATTAATAACGGTACTATTTGGCTATTCATTACGAGACTATTATACTATTGCGTTTGAATGTGGTGCAGCGTAAAATATGGCCGTAGAAGGAAAAGAATATCCGCTGTGACTAAGAACTCAGCTATGAAAGCACTTATTCTTTGCGGTGGCAAGGGGCTGCGGCTGAAGCCGCTTACCACCACTATACCCAAGTCGCTTCTAACGGTGGCAAATAAGCCCATCCTTTCCTATGTTCTAGACCAGATTACAGAAGCTGGCATCACTGACATAGGTATTATCATCTCCCCGGAAACGGGTGACCGTATACGGGAAGCTACTGGCAATGGTTCCAGGTGGGCTGCCCGGATTAGCTACATTCTCCAGCCTGAACCCCTGGGGCTAGCCCATGCTGTCAAGACCGCTGGGGAATTTCTTGGCAGCTCTCCATTCCTCATGTTCCTTGGTGACAACCTCATCCAGGGTGGCGTCAAGCTTTTTGTTCACCAGTTCAAGAAGAATATGACCGATGGCATGATTTTGCTCAAAGAGATGCCGGACCCTCGTCTCTTCGGTGTTGCTGAACTTGGTGACAACGGTAAGATAATTCGCCTTGTCGAGAAACCAAAAGAGCCCAAGAGTAATCTGGTGATAGTAGGGATTTATCTTTTCTCGCCTAAGATCCATGAAGCCATAGCTCAGATTAAACCATCGTGGCGAGGCGAGCTGGAGATAACCGATGCTGCTCAGAAACTCATAGACATGGGGAAAACAGTTACCAGCCACGTCCTTGACGGTTGGTGGCTGGACACTGGCAAGAAAGATGACCTGCTTGAGGCCAACCGCGTTGTTCTGGACGACCTATTGAAACGTGACATTAGAGGCGAGGTCGACGCCCAGAGCAAGATAGCTGGCAGAGTTGAGATAAGGGAAGGGACAAAGGTAGAGAATAGCGTGGTTCGAGGGCCGGTATCCATTGCTGAAGATTGTCACATTATTAACTCCTTTATCGGTCCTTTTACCAGCATCGGTGCCAGGACAGTGATAGAGAATTCGTCGCTGGAGCACTCTGTAATCTTTGATGGTTGCCATATTCTCAGAGTTGAGCGGCTGGCGGACAGCCTCATCGGTAAGGGTTGCCGCATAACAAAGCAAGAAGGTAACTTCAGGCCGAAGAGGCTGTTTGTTGGCGACGATGTTAATATAGAATTATGAGCGGGACTTTACCGTCATTGCGAGCTTTTCCCCTTGTCATTGCAGCCGAAGGCGTGGCAATCTCAGACGGTGCCGCTTGGAATAAACCTCAGATTGACTGCAGACACTCTAACTAACAAAGGAGAAAGGAATGGTGAAGGAATATCCTTTACAGGGCGTTAGGACCTATGAACTCAACCTATTGCCCGATGAGCGCGGTTTCTTTGCTGAGGCTTTAAGACAAGACTGGCAAGACTTCATAGACGAATGGATAGCCCAGGCAAATTTGAGCTATAGCTACCCGGGCATGGTCCGTGCCTGGCACCGACACCTTCGCGGACAGGTTGATTATTTCTTGGTCATAAAAGGGGCTATGAAGATTTGCGCCTATGATGAGGAAACAAGAAGGCTTGCTGAAGTTATCGCCAGCGGTGAAAAACCTACGTTGGTCAGAATACCCGGACATTACCTGCATGGCACAAAAACAGTTAGCAGTGAGCCATCGCTAACCGTCTATTTTGTAACCAGGCTTTATGACTACAAAAACCCTGATGAAGAGCGAAGACCATGGGATGACCCAAAAATCATTCCCTCGGAGATAAATGGAAATAAAAATGACCCGCGGGTAAACAAACCCTGGGACTGGCTTTACCCACCGCACAAATAGAAAGCTAGGAGGATAGAATGAACAAGAAGATACTGGTGACTGGAGGCTGCGGCTATATTGGCAGCGTCCTTGTGCCCATCTTGCTTGAAAAGGGATACAAAGTTCGAGTCTTTGACAAACTATACTTCGGAGAAGAGCCGCTGAAGAAGGTCATGGATAAAATAGAATTCATCCCCGGCGATGTCAGAAACTTCGATCCTTCAATTCTCAAAGGAGTTGAAGATGTTATACATCTCGGTTCTTTAAGCAATGACCCCACTGCAGCCTTTGACCCTGACGCTACTCGGACCATAAATTATGAAGGCACAATAAAGCTAGCAAGAGCTTGTAAAGAGCGGGGCATCGAGCGCTTTACCTTCGCCTCTACGTGTGCCGTTTACGGCTTTCATCTGGAGGGCATCGCAGATGAGGCCTTTCCCACCAACACCCAGAGCGATTATGCCAAATCCAAGCTGGATGCCGACCTGAAACTGCAAGAACTGGCTGATCAAAATTTCTGTCCTGTTATCCTTCGCCAGGCCACCGTTTTCGGCTTTTCACCCAGAACGAGATGGGACATTGTTATCAATGCTTTTTGCATGCATGCCTTTAAAACTGGCAGACTCGATGTTTGGTTCGGCGGCGAAGCCTGGCGTCCGGTAGTTCATATTAGGGATACCGCCGAGGCACATATTCGCTGTCTTGAGGCTGAGCCTAAGAAAGTTCGAGGGGAAATCTTCAACCTGGTCTACAAAAACTATCGCATCTTGGAGTTAGCCCATCGGGTGAGGAAAGCCTTGGCTGAGATGGGAATGAATGTCGATGTGGATGTAAATTATGACCAGGTCGATAACAGGAGCTACCGAACCGCTGGAGACAAGATAACCAAGGTTCTAGGCTTTACCCCCTCAGTCTCGGTGGAGGAAGGTGTCAAGGAGATTGTAGAAGTGCTTCGCAGTGGTCAATATCGAGATTTTGACCATCCTATATATTACAACATGCGCTGGATGAAGTTACTTGTGGAGGTTGAAGATAGGTTAAAAAAGACCGGGAAAGTGCTGTAGCCATGAAAATAGCTGTAATAGGAGCCAATGGCCAATTGGGAAGCGACCTTTGTCGTAAATTAAGTCCCGAGGAACTTGTGCCTCTGGCCCATTCCGATATCGAAATCACCGACATAAGTTTGGTGAAACAAGCTATTGGTAGACGCCGACCCGATGTGGTAATCAATACTGCCGCATTTCACAGAGTGGATGACTGCGAAGCTGACCCAGACAAATCGTTTCAGGTAAATGCCCTAGGTGCTAGAAACCTGGCGGTAGTCGCTCAAGAAATCGAGGCCAAGCTGGTCCATATCAGCACCGACCATGTCTTCGGCGGCGAAGCCGAGCCGCGCACTGCCCCTTATACCGAATTCGACATACCTGTCCCACCAAATATCTACGGCAAGTCTAAACTGGCTGGCGAAGACCTCATCCGTCATCTCTGCTCCAGGCATTTCATCGTCCGGGCTTCGGGACTTTTCGGCGTCGCTGGCTCCAGCGGCAAAGGCGGCAACTTCGTCGAAACCATGCTAAAACTTGCCAAGGAGCGGGATGAGCTCAGGGTAATTAATGACCAGGTCTTTTCACCAACTTATACTAAAGATTTAGCTACAAAGATAGCTCAGCTCATTACTACAGAGTTTATGGAGTATTCCACCACCAACAAAGGCTTCTGCTCCTGGTACGAGTTCACCAAAGAGATACTTAAGCTGGCAGGCTTAAGGACGCCAGTCATCCCCATAACTTCAGACCAGTATCCCCAAAAAGCCAGAAGACCCCACTTCTCGGTG
>CAVSBU010000042.1:0-10672 GCA_963726215.1 uncultured Chloroflexia bacterium | reverse complement strand
ACACATCCAGTGGTGCCAGGATCATGATGACGCTGGCTTATGAATTGAGAAGGCGGGGAGGAGGGTATGCTATTGGAGCCATTTGTGGCGGTTTGGCCCAGGCGGATGCATGTATCATAAGGTTGGAGGGGTGAAGATGTTAGTCAAGCCAACCGAGAGACAGAAGAGTTTAAATGAAAAAGTAAGGGGCATTGCGAAGGAGATCGCTTCGAGGAACCGCGAAGTTGATGAAACATCGGAGTTCCCCTGGGATATTTTCCATATTTTTAGGGAAAATCAGATTTTGGATCTTCCCTATTCCTGAACAATTTGGAGGTGGAGGTGCTGATAGCCTCACATGCTGTCTCGTATTGGAGGAAATTGCCCGTTTCTCTCCAAGTTTTGGCCACATGCTGGCAGGCCATTGGTTGGGTTTTACCCCCAATTGTTCTGCAATCCATTCCAGAGAGAAAAGTGTTTGACGACTCAGATCAGAACTGGCTGCTTTTTCCCTCACCGAGCCTGCTGCAGGTTCAGATGCTTCAGGAATTGCTACCGAGGCCGTACCGCATGAAGAGGATTATATTCTCAATGGCACAAAGATTTATTGTACACAGGGACACGTAGCCAATGTCATCACCGTTTTTGCGAAGACGGGGTCCAATATAGGGGTGAAGGGGCTTAGTGCATTCATCATTGAGAAGGGATTCCCAGGGTTTTCTATTGGAAAGATAGAAGATCAAATGGAACGACAGTAATCTCGGCAGCGGAACTTGTTTTACAGGACTGCTTTGTCCCCAAAGAGAATCTTTTGGGAAAGGAGGGCAACGGATTCAATATTGCCATGCAGACACTGGATAGGACCCGGCCTAAAGATGCCGCACTGAGCGTGGGAATTGCACAAGGTGCTTTGGATTATACCTTAGATTATGCCAAGAAGGGATTTTTTATGAAAGAACCCCTTCTGAAGTCCCAGGGAGTTCAATTTTTAATGGCGGATATGGCCATGGCAGTCGAGGCTGCAAGGCTTTTGGTCTACGAGTCAGCTATCCTGATCGATGAAGAGAAGGTGAGTGCAAAACATTCGGCTATGGCCAAGTGCTTCGCAACCGATGTAGCGATGAGGGTGACCGACCAGGCCATTGACATATTGGGGAGCGAAGGAGTGTCAGGAGATCATCCTGTTGGGATGTTTATGCGGGACGCCAAGATGCTGCAAATTTTGGAAGGCACCAATCAGATACAGAGATTGATTATTTCACGGAGTCTGTTGAGCTAAGTATTGGGAGAAAAAGCGGTGCAATTCGAATTAACCGATACTCAAAAAGATGTTCAAAAGGCGGCGAGGGAATTTGCAGAGAAAGAATTTGATTTGGATTTGGCGGTGGAGCTTGAAAAAGAAGGAAGATTTCCGAGATCAATTTTTGAAAACCTCACTGCCGTTGATTATACGGACTATTTTGAAGTTGTTTACCATTTGATTTCCTTAAAGCATAACCACAGTCTGGTTTTGAAGACAAGGTGCCATGACCGCGACAAACCTGTAGTGCCCTCGGTGACCGGCATATGGCGCTCCGCCGATTTTCAAGAACGTGAAACCTATGACCTTATGGGCATTGTTTTTGATGGGCATCCTAATTTGAAGCGCTTATTGCTCTGGGAAGGGTTTGTGGGGCATCCCTTGCGGAGGGATTATCTGTAGATGGTGATAAAGACTGAGCCGTTTATTCTTAATATAGGTCCTCAGCACCCTTCGACTCACGGCGTCTTTCGCATGAGGGTTACCCTTGACGGCGAAGTAGTAGTCGATATTGAGCCTGTTATCGGTTATCTCCATCGCGGAATAGAGAAGATGGGGGAGAACAGAACGTATACTCAGATAATCCCGCTAACCGACAGACTTGATTATTTAGCATCTATGACTAATAACTTTGCCTATGTGCTGGCAGTAGAGAAGTTAGCCGGGATAAAGATTCCGGAGCGGGCTGAGTACCTGAGGATTATCATGGCCGAGGCGATGCGAATTTCCAGCCATCTTATGGCAGTTGGCTTCTTTATTAACGATCTCGGGGCCATGATGACACCGGTATTATATATGTGGCGAGAAAGGGAGAAGCTCTTAGACCTTTTTGAGATGGTTTGCGGTCAGAGGCTTACCTACAATTATATGCGCATCGGCGGCGTGAGCCAAGACATACCTGAAGAATTCCTACCGGCACTGAAGAAGTTCGTGGCTGAGATGCCGGGATTTATTGATGAATATGACCAGCTACTATTGCAGAATGAGATTTTATTGGCCAGGACTAAGGGGGTTGGCATTTTACCCAAAGATACCGCTATAAACACTGCAGCCAGCGGCCCAGTGCTCAGAGCCAGCGGCGTGAAGTGGGACCTACGCAAGGCTGATCCCTATTCCATTTATGACCGCTTTGATTTTGACGTACCGGTAGGCACTGTTGGGGATAACTATGACCGATACTGGGTGAGGATGCAGGAGATGAGGCAAAGCGTTCGTATTTTAGAGCAGGCCATAGCGCAGTTACCCGGGGGTGAGGTTTGGGCTAAGGTACCTCAGTTGTTACACCCTCCGGTAGGTGAAGTTTACGGGCATATAGAATCACCGCGAGGAGAGCTGGGTTTCTTTCTTGGTTAGCGATAATTCTATCGCTCCTTATAGATTTCATATCCGCCCACCGACGCTGATTAATTTGACTGCATTGAAAGACATGGTGGTCGGTTGGAAGGTAGCCGACTTGATAATTACGTTCGGCAGCATTGATGTTGTATTGGGGGAGATAGACCGTTAATGACCATGCTGGAACAGTTTCGACTATGGCTGGGCGGCATCTGGCCTGATTGGGCAGCCTACCTTGTGCCGGGTATTGTGGGCATAGTGCTCGTTCTGGCATTCGTTGTGGTTTTGGTTATCGTCTTTATCTGGGTTGAGCGGCGATTGCTGGGCCGGTTTCAAATACGTTTGGGACCGAATCGACTTGGACCGGAGGGGATTTTCCAGCCGATTGCCACTGCTGTGAAAATATTGCTAAAAGAGGATATTGTGCCGGCTAAAGCGGATAAAGTGATTCACTGGCTGGCACCGGTGATTGTCTTTGTGCCGGTCTTGATGATTTTTGCTGTAGTCCCATTGGGCCAGCGCGCCATCTTAACCGACCTTAATGTGGGTATAGTCTATGTAGTGGCTGTCAGCGCTGTATCGGCAGTCGGCATATACGCGGCAGGTTGGGCATCCAATAACAAATATGCCTTGATAGCTGCCTTGAGGACGGTAGCCCAGATGGTGAGCTATGAGCTGCCGGTAGTGCTGGCGATTCTCGGTGTGGTATTGATGGCGGGGTCGCTGTCGATGACTCAAATTGTGGAATCGCAGAGCATTCCCTATCCTGGTACTGCAGCCGCTTGGTTTTGTCATCTTTTTCCTGGGCACGGTGGCCGAGATGAACCGTAGTCCGTTTGACCTTCTCGAGGCTGATTCTGAAATCGTTGCCGGCTACCATATTGAATACTCCGGAATGAAATTTGCCATGTTCTATCTGGGCGAGTACGGCCATGCTCTGGCTTACTCCTGTATTATCACAACGCTATTCCTTGCTGGCTGGCAAGGTCCATTTTTACCGCCGATTATATGGTTTTTGATTAAAGTCTTCGCGGTGTTTTCGGTTATTGTCTGGATGAGGGCTACTCTCCCCAGGCTACGTGTAGACCAGTTAATGAGTTTTGCCTGGAAGGGCCTGCTGCCTATGGCAATAATCAACCTTTTTATCATCGCCGTCGAAATGCTGTGGCTGCCGGAAATTAATCTATGGATATTAGTGGTAATCAATATTGTCTTCTGCCGGCGTTCTGGTCCTGTTATGGTCAAGACTGTTTAGCTTAGGAGGCGGCCGAGTTGAAGTTTGAGAGATATGGAATCGGCATAGCTAAGGGGATGGCTTTAACCTTCAAGCATCTATTCCGCCCGCCGATTACGGTGCAGTATCCTGAGGAAAAGTTAGTTGTTTCCCGGCGCATAAGAGGCAACGAGCTGGTCTGGTATCTGGATAGATGTACCGGCTGCGCCACTTGCGCCAAGGCTTGCCCTCAGGGGAATATTGAGATTGTCACTCATGTAGGCAGCGAGAATAATTATGTAGTTGACAAGTTTGAAGTAGATTGCGGGCGTTGCATGTTCTGCGGCTTATGTGTTGAGGCTTGCCCTTATGATGCTCTGGCTATGGGTCGCAGCTATGAACGGTCTCAGTACCGACGTCAGCGATGTTATTTTGAGTAAAGAACAGCTTCAATTATCTGATATTAGACAGCCAAGCGGCTATGCTCGGCCGCTGATTGAAGCAAGCTTACCAAAACAGAGTTTGCTTGTTTATTGGAATAGGAAGGAAGGCGGACAAAAACTGAGCTGGCTGGGGCTGAGCAAAAAGAGAGGTCGCGGTGTTTGATATTGTCTTCTGGTTATTAGCCGTCTTGACTGTCGGCGCAGCGTTGGCGGTCGTCATTCTTCGCGATGTCTTTAGGGCGGCCCTTTCTCTGGTTCTGCTTTTCTTGACCATAGCTGTAATATACATAACCCTTTACGCAGACTTTCTGGCAGTTGTGCAGATACTTATCTATGTTGGAGCTATCTCAATATTGATTATCGTGGCAGTCATGCTTACACGCGAAGTCTGGCACGGTAGTCCGCCAGGGAAGTTGCGCATTCCTGCCCTGGTGGTGAGCTTGCTGCTTTTAGGGACTATGGTCTTCACCGTGGTTAGCACTAAATGGGAAACGAGCGGTGAACCGCCTCAACAGCCGACAACGGCAGCTATAGGTACCAATCTATTTAGCCAAGGCGGCTTTATACTGCCTGTGGAAATTAGTGCCGTGTTGCTGCTGGCGGCCATACTCGGTGCCATTGTGCTGATGAGGGAGAAATAGAAATGTCGGTTGGACTAGAGCATTACCTCGTTTTATCAGCAGTGCTTTTTTGCATTGGGTTATATGGGGTTCTGGCTAAACGCAATGCGGTGGTTATTTTGATGTGCATCGAAATTATGCTTAATGCGGTAAATATTGCACTGGTAGCTTTTTCCCGCTACGTTGTGCCTATGTTTCTTACGGGGCAGATATTTGCCATATTCGTCATAGTTGTAGCTGCGGCTGAGGCCGCTGTCGGTATAGCTATAATAATCACTATTTATCGCAATCGCGAATCTGTTGATGTCGATAAGTTCGATTTGATGAAATGGTAGAGAGCTTTTGACAATTTCTAACTGTCATTGCGAGGAGCCCTTCTACAGAAGGGCGACGTGGCAATCTCAGGAGATTGCTTCGCTCCGCTCGCAATGACAAGAAACACGATTATAGTAGTGAGCTAACATATGTGGGTTCAAGTTAAAAGCGCACCCAATTTGATAATGGCCGAGATGTGGAAGGAATACTTCGAAGGCGAGGGAATACCAACACGTATTCTGCCTGACCCAGACAAGAAGCCAGACAGCGGCGAATTGGCCAGCTACCGCATCTATGTCTCTCAGGAGAAGGTACATGTTGTCGAGGAGGTCTTGAGGAAACTCTGATGCCGCAGCAGGTTCCGTGGCTGATATTCCTTTTACCCTTTTTATCGCTTATTGTTATTTCCTTTATTCTCCGGCCTTTCTTTAATAATCGCCCCAAGTTGGGCGGCTATGTAACAATCGGTGCTATTGGTATTTCCTTCCTTCTCTCTTTATGGGTGCTGGTGGAAGTCCTGGCTACGCCGGGGCATAAGCTGGCAATACCTGACATACAGTGGGTGGTGATTGGTAACCTCAGTGTCCATGTAGGGCTGTTAGTTGATTCTCTAACGGCAGTAATGGTGGTGGTGGTCAGCTTTGTCAGCCTGATGGTTCAAATTTACTCTCAAGGCTATATGCGCGGTGACCCGGGCTACCATCGCTATTTTGCCTTCATGTCTCTTTTCACTGCCTGTATGTTGGGCCTGGTTATGGCCGATAACCTGGTTTTCCTGTTTCTCTTCTGGGAGGGTGTCGGCTTAGGCTCCTATCTGCTTATCGGCTTCTGGTTTCATCGGCCTTCTGCGGCCAATGCCGCTAAGAAAGCATTTATTGTCACCCGATTCGGTGATTTCGGTTTTCTGGCAGCTATCCTACTGCTTTTCTACAATACGGGAACCTTCGATATCGGGCAATTGCACAACCTGGCCATTACGGGAGTCCTGGCCGGGTCAACTTTAACCTGGGCGGCCATCGGCATTTTCTCCGGTGCCGTGGGTAAATCAGCGCAGTTCCCCTTGCACGTCTGGCTGCCTGATGCTATGGAAGGTCCCACGCCGGTCAGCGCTTTGATTCATGCGGCGACGATGGTGGCTGCCGGAGTCTTCTTGGTGGCTCGTTTCTTTCCATTGTTTGAGCATTCTCAGGCGGCTCTGACTACAGTAGCCGTTATCGGTGGTTTTACAGCTATTTTTGCTGCCAGCATGGGCCTGGTAATGACTGATATTAAGCGTGTACTGGCTTATTCCACGATCAGCCAGCTAGGTTATATGATGCTGGGTCTGGGTGTTGGCGGTGTTGCCATCGGCATCTTTCATCTGTTCAACCATGCTTTCTTTAAGGCGCTGCTGTTTCTTGGAGCCGGCAGTGTCAATCACAGCACCGGGACTTTCGACATGCGGGAGATGGGTGGTTTACGCAAAGCGATGCCGTGGACCTACATTACTTTTCTCATCGCTTCAATTAGCATAGCTGGTATCTGGCCGCTTGCCGGGTTCTGGAGCAAGGATGAAATACTGGCATATTCTCTGGCCAACAATCCGATATTGTTCTATCTGGCGATGATAACCGTTTTTATGACAGCTTTTTATATGTTCCGAGCTGTGTTCCTAACCTTCGGCGGAGAGTACCGGGGTGGAGCCGCGTCAAGCCACGGTGGGCATGGTGGTAAAAAACTCCACGAATCACCGGCGGTAATGGTTGTTCCGATGGCCATTCTAGCCTTCTTGTCTATTGTGTCAGGCTGGTTGAACGTTACCGGCTCATTCGGACAATTTTTAGGTCATAGTGTAAGCGGTGAAGCGCCTGGCTTTGTCCAGGGTTTCTTTGGCGTCCTCGGCCATCCGCTGCCTTTAATATCACTGATAGTAGCCGGTTTGGGCATTTTCCTGGCATACGCCATGTACAGTGCCAAATGGCTATCGGCTGAAGCTGTAGGCAGAGTTTTCAAACCTGTCTATACCCTGTTTTATCATAAGTACTGGTTCGACGAGCTTTATGAGAAGGTCATCGTGGTTAGGGTTTTGGTCGACGGGATTTTTGCGGCGCTTAGTGTCTTTGACTCCCGTGTAGTTGACGGCGCAGTCAATGGTGTAGCCAGCGGTACTGCTGAGGCTGGCGGAGTTATACGGCGAACACAAACAGGGCAGTTGCAAGCTTACGGCATAGCTATCGCCATAGGCATTGTAGCCATAGCAGTATGTTTTTATCTATTTGGCTGAGGAAAAGATGTTTGATTTCGAGCATTGTGTCATTCTGAGCAGAGCGAAGAATCTTTCGTGTTATTCAGGACCATCTGGAGACCCTTCGCTGTCGCTCAGGGTGACAATTGATTCTGAGGTAGAGTGATTTGAGTTTTCCTTATCTATCAACCATAGTCTTCCTGCCGGTGGTCGGGCTGGTAATTATTGCTTTGCTGCCTAAACCGCAGCAAAAAACCGTAAAGCTTACAGCCTTGATATTCACACTGGCTTCATTTGCTCTATCAATCGCTGTCTTTTACCTTTTCGACCGTTCTAACGGCTCTATCGGACAAATTCAATTCGAGGAAAAGCTTTCCTGGATTCCAGCAATCAATGCTTTTTACCATGTCGGGGTCGATGGCCTCAGCTTGCCCCTGGTGATTCTAATGACTTTTCTTGGTGTGTTAGCGGTGCTGGTATCGTGGAATATCCAATTACGGCCTAAGGAGTATTTCATCTGGTTATTGCTTCTAGAGACGAGCATACTGGGAGTTTTTTGTTCCTTAGACCTCGTTCTATTCTTCCTTTTCTGGGAACTGGAGCTAATCCCGATGTATTTCCTCATCTCCGTCTGGGGGAGCGGCAGAAAAGAATACTCAGCTATCAAGTACGTGATATATACACTGGTCGGCAGCGCCCTGATGCTGGCCGGCATTTTAAGCATCTATTTTTCGACCGGCAGCCTGAACATGATGGAGCTGGCCGGTATGTCTGCTACTAAAGCAGTTATTCCACTGGCGGCTATGTTCTTCTTACTTCTAACCGGTTTCGCTATTAAGTTGCCGGTGTTTCCACTGCACACCTGGTTACCTGACGCCCACACTGATGCTCCGACAGCAGCCAGCGTGATTCTTGCCGGGGCATTGCTTAAGATGGGTGGCTACGGGATGATTCGTCTGTGTGTCTCCATTTTCCCTCAGGTTGCTTTGCAGTATGCTCCGATACTGGTGGTCCTGGCTGTTGTAAGTGTGCTCTATGGAGCTGCAGTAACTTTAAGGCAGAAGGATTTGAAGCGGCTAATTGCCTACAGCAGCGTCAGCCACATGGGGTACGTTCTTCTGGGCGTTTTCGCCTTAAGTCAAATAAGCCTGACCGGAGCTGTCTTGCAAATGTTTAGCCATGGCATTATCACCGGGCTACTGTTCGCCATGGTCGGGCTGGTTTATGACAAATCTCATGAGCGCAATCTGGATAATCTAGGCGGGCTAGCCCGACAGATGCCGGTTATAGTAGTGGTCTTCAGCATAGCCGGTCTGGCATCTTTGGGATTACCGGGCACAAGCGGTTTCGCTGCTGAGTTTATCACCTTTGTGGGAAGTTACTCGAGTCCGGCCGTTCCCGGCATTCAACTGTATACCATTCTTGGTGTCTTTGGCATTGTTTTGACTGCCGGCTATATCTTGTGGATGCTGCAGCGAGTTTTTTATGGCCCGCCATTGGAGAAATTCAGCAAAGTACCTGATGCTAACAATATCGACAAGATATGTATCTTTTCTTTCGTGGCTGCCATTATGCTGGTCGGTATCTACCCGGCTATTCTAACCAATGTTATTAAACTGGGGGTTGAGCCGATAGCCAGATTAGTAGGTTTATGACACGGATGGTTTAATCAATGACATTAAATGAGCTTCGTTTTCTGACACCCGAACTCAGTCTGCTGGGTTTTGCCTTAGCGATTATATTGCTTGACCTGTTTATCAAGCAAAAGAGAGTCCTGGCTGGCATTGGCATAGCCGGTGTGATAGTTTCTGCAGGTTTTACGGTGGCGATATGGGGAGAACCCGGTGTCGCTATTTTCGGCCGTATGCTGGCGGTTGATAACTTCGCCCTTTTCTTCAAGCTTTTAATGTTGGTAGCTACCGGCCTTATTATACTGGCCTCTCAAGACTACGTAAGAAAATTCAAGCGATTTCAAGGCGAGTATTATGCGCTGGTACTTATCTCGGCTGTAGGCATGATGCTGCTAGTGGCGGCGTCCGACCTGATTTCCATCTATGTCTCCTTAGAATTAACCGGCATCTCTTTATACGTGCTGGCCAGCTTCTTAAAAGACCGGAAGTCTTCCGAGGCTGGACTGAAATACCTGCTTTTGGGTGCTGTTGCCTCGGCGGTGCTTCTCTACGGCATGGCACTGGTCTTCGGCTTTACGGGAAGGACTTGCCTGATGTGCATTGCCGAGTATGTTCAGGGCATGCCCGGCGCCGGCCTGATAAGTAATCCGGCTCTGCTTTTGGCTATGGTGCTTTTGGCTGCTGGTTTCGGCTTTAAGATTGCCTGTTTCCCATTCCAGATGTGGGTACCCGACGTGTACGAAGGTGCACCAACGCCGATTACTGCTTATCTTTCAGTGGCCAGCAAGGCGGCGGGCTTCGCCGTTATTCTACGAGTTTTCTTCGTCGCCCTTGGCTCCCCTGAGTGGCTCAGCCTTAACTGGGGAATGATGTTTGCTGTTTTGAGCGCCATCACTATGACGGTAGGTAATGTGGTGGCTATACTTCAAAGCAATATCAAGCGCATGCTCGGTTACTCCAGTATAGCTCAAGCCGGCTACCTTATGGTGGGGCTGGCGACGGTGGGTATGGCGGTGGGGAATGACGCCTTGGGGCAAAGCGGCCTGATTTTCTTCCTCATGAGCTATGCCGTGACTAATTTGGGAGCCTTTATCGCAGTAATAGCCATCTCTAACACAATTGATAGCGATGAGATTAATAAATATACAGGTATGGGAAAACGCGCGCCGCTTTTGGCTGCAGCTTTAACTTTATGTTTGATTTCACTGATTGGTCTACCGCCGACAGCAGGTCTCATTGCCAAGATTTACATTTTCAGTGGAGCGGTTCAAAATGGCTTGCTATGGCTGGTTATCGTAGCGGTGATAAACAGTGCCATTTCTGCATTCTACTACTTGAGGGTTGTGAAAGTGATGTGGTTAGGTGCTCCAACTTCGGAGAAGAAGGTGCCCTCATCCTGGGCACTGCGTACCGCTTTAGGCCTCTGCTGCCTCTTCGTCGTGCTTTTAGGTGTCATCCCCGGTGGTTTTGTCAGCATCGCTGAAGCTGCTGCCAAAATTTTTGTCGGCTCATAGACGGCTCGTCTTCAATCTCTTATTCGACCCATAACATACCTAGCCCCAATTTGACACCTTCTCGCTAGCGGTGATAGACTCCATTTGCTGTGAAACGG
>CAVSBU010000041.1:0-6741 GCA_963726215.1 uncultured Chloroflexia bacterium | reverse complement strand
CTGAGATGCTATGGCTCCCGGAAATTAATCTATGGATATTAGTAGTAATCAATGTTGTCTCTGCCGGCGTTCTGGTCCTGTTATGGTCAAGACTGTTTAGCTTAGGAGGCGGCCGAGTTGAAGTTTGAGAGATATGGAATCGGCATAGCTAAGGGGATGGCTTTAACCTTCAAGCATCTATTCCGCCCGCCGATTACATTGCAATATCCTGAAGAGAAGTTAGTTGTTTCCCGGCGCATAAGAGGCAACGAGCTTGTCTGGTATCTGGATAGATGCACCGGCTGTGCCACTTGCGCCAAGGCTTGCCCGCAGGGGAATATAGAAATTATCACTCATGTGGGCGACATGAATAATTATGTGGTTGATAAATTTGAAGTAGATTGCGGGCGTTGCATGTTCTGCGGCTTATGTGTTGAGGCTTGCCCTTATGACGCTCTGGCCATGGGTCGCAGCTACGAAAGGTCTCAGTTCCGGCGTAGTGATGTTATCCTGAGTAAAGAACAGCTTCAATTATCTGATATTAGACAGCCAAGCGGCTACGCTCGGCCGCTGATTGAAGCAACCTTACCAAAACAGAGTTTGCTTGTTTATTGGAACAAGAAGGAAGGCGGACAAAAACTGAGCTGGCTGGGGCTGAGCAAAAAGAGAGGTCGCGGTGTTTGATATTGTCTTCTGGTTATTAGCCGTCTTGGCCGTCGGTGCAGCGCTGGCTGTCGTCATTCTTGCGCGATGTTTTTCGGGCAGCTCTGTCTCTGGTTCTGCTTTTCTTGACCATAGCTGTAATTTATATAACCCTTTACGCAGACTTTCTGGCAGTTGTGCAGATACTTATTTATGTTGGAGCTATCTCAATATTGATTATCGTGGCAGTCATGCTTACACGCGAAGTCTGGCACGGCAGTCCGCCGGGTAAGTTGCGTATTCCTGCCCTGGTGGTGAGCTTGCTGCTTTTAGGGACGATGGTCTTCACTGTGATTAGCACTAAATGGGAAACGAGCGGTGAACCGCCTCTACAGCCGACAACGGCAGCCATAGGTACCAACCTATTCAGCCAGGGCGGCTTTATATTGCCTGTGGAAATTAGCGCAGTGTTGCTTCTGGCGGCGATACTCGGTGCCATCGTGCTGATGAGGGAGAAATAGAAATGGCGGTTGGACTACAGCATTACCTCGTTTTATCAGCAGTTCTTTTCTGCATCGGGTTATATGGGGTTCTGGCCAAGCGCAATGCGGTAGTCATTTTGATGTGCATCGAAATTATGCTCAATGCAGTGAATATCGCACTGGTTGCCTTCTCTCGCTACGTTGTGCCTATGTTTCTTACCGGGCAGATATTTGCCATATTCGTCATAGTTGTGGCTGCGGCTGAGGCCGCAGTCGGCATAGCTATAATAATCACTATTTATCGCAGACGCGAATCGGTTGATGTCGATAAATTCGATTTAATGAAGTGGTAGTGAGCTAAAACATGTGGGTTCAGGTTAAAAGCGCACGCAATTTGATAATGGCCGAGATGTGGAAAGAATACTTCGAAGGCGAGGGTATACCGACGCGTATTCTGCCCGACCCGGATAAGAAGCCGGATAGCGGCGAGTTAGCCAGTTATCGAATTTATGTGTCCCAGGAGAAGGTACATGTTATCGAGGAGGTCTTAAGGAAACTCTGATGCCGCACCAGGTTCCCTGGCTGATATTCCTGTTACCCTTTTTATCGCTTATTGTTATTTCCTTTATTCTCCGGCCTTTCTTTAATAATCGCCCCAGGTTGGGCGGCTACGTAACTATCGGTGCTATTGGCATCTCTTTCCTGCTCTCTTTGTGGGTGCTGGTGGAAGTCCTGGCTACGCCGGGGCATAAGCTGGCTATACCTGACATACAATGGGTGGTGATTGGCAACCTGAGTATCCATGTAGGGCTGTTAGTTGATTCTCTTACCGCAGTAATGGTGGTGGTGGTCAGCTTTGTCAGCCTGATGGTGCAAATTTATTCTCAGGGCTATATGCACGGCGACCCGGGCTACCATCGCTATTTCGCCTTCATGTCTCTTTTCACTGCCTGCATGTTGGGCCTGGTTATGGCCGATAACCTCGTTTTCCTGTTTCTCTTCTGGGAGGGTGTCGGCTTAGGCTCTTATCTGCTAATCGGCTTCTGGTTTCACCGGCCTTCTGCTGCCAATGCCGCTAAGAAGGCTTTTATTGTCACCCGTTTCGGTGATTTCGGTTTTCTGGCTGCCATCCTTTTGCTTTTCTACAATACAGGAACCTTTGATATCGGGCAGTTGCACAGCTTAGCCATTACTGGAGTCCTGGCCGGGTCAACTTTAACCTGGGCGGCTATCGGCATTTTCTCCGGTGCCGTGGGTAAATCAGCGCAGTTCCCCTTACATGTCTGGCTGCCTGATGCTATGGAAGGCCCGACGCCGGTCAGCGCCTTGATTCATGCGGCGACGATGGTGGCTGCCGGAGTCTTCCTGGTGGCTCGTTTCTTCCCATTGTTTGAGCATTCTCAGGCGGCTCTGACTACGGTAGCCGTTATCGGTGGTTTTACAGCTATTTTCGCTGCCAGCATGGGCCTGGTGATGACTGATATTAAGCGTGTCCTGGCTTATTCCACTATCAGCCAGCTAGGCTATATGATGCTGGGTCTGGGTGTTGGCGGCGTTGCCATTGGCATCTTTCATCTGTTCAACCATGCTTTCTTTAAGGCGCTGCTGTTTCTTGGTGCCGGCAGTGTCAATCATAGCACCGGGACTTTCGACATGCGGGAGATGGGTGGTTTACGCAAGGCGATGCCGTGGACTTTTATTACCTTTCTCATCGCTTCAATTAGCATAGCTGGCATCTGGCCGCTTGCCGGGTTCTGGAGCAAGGATGAAATACTGGCATATTCCCTTGCCAACAATCCGATATTGTTCTATCTGGCTATGATAACCGTTTTTATGACAGCTTTTTATATGTTCCGAGCTGTGTTCCTTACCTTCGGCGGCGAGTACCGGGGTGGAGCCGCGTCAAGCCATGGCGAGCATGGGGGTAAAAAACTTCACGAATCACCGATGGTAATGGTTGTTCCGATGGTCATTTTGGCGGTCTTGTCTATTGTGTCAGGCTGGCTCAATGTTACCGGCTCATTTAGCCAATTTTTGGGTCATGGCGGCAGCGGCGAAGCGCCTGGCTTTATTCAGGGTTTCTTTGGTATCCTAGCCCATCCGCTGCCGTTGATATCACTTCTTGTAGCCGGTTTGGGCATTTTCCTGGCTTACGCTATGTACAGTGCTAAATGGCTATCGGCTGAAGCCGTGGGCAGAGTTTTCAAACCTTTGTACACTCTGTTTTATCGAAAATACTGGTTCGACGAGCTTTATGAGAAGGTCATTGTAGTCAGAGTTCTGGTCGACGGGATCTTTGAAGCGCTCAGTGTCTTTGACTCCCGTGTTGTTGATGGAGCGGTCAATGGTGTAGCCACCGGTACTGCTGAGGCAAGCGGAGTTATACGTCGGGCGCAGACAGGGCAGTTGCAGGCCTACGGCATAGCTATTGCTATAGGTGTTGTAGCAATTGCAGTCTGTTTTTATCTTTTCAGTTAAGGTAGAGTGATTTGAGTTTTGCTTATTTATCAACCATAGTCTTTCTCCCAGTAGTCGGGCTGGTAATTATTGCCTTGTTGCCTAAACCGCAGCAAAAGACCATAAAACTTATAGCCTTGATATTCACGCTGGCTTCATTTGCTCTGTCAATTGCTGTCTTTTGTCTTTTTGACCGTTCTGCTGGCGCTATTGGGCAGATTCAATTTGAGGAAAAGCTTTCCTGGATTCCGGCAATTAATGCTTTCTACCATGTCGGTGTCGACGGTCTCAGCTTGCCTCTGGTGATACTGATGACATTCCTTGGCGTCTTGGCAGTGCTGGTGTCGTGGAATATCCAATTAAGGCCTAAGGAGTATTTCGTCTGGTTATTGCTTTTGGAGTCGAGCATACTGGGAGTCTTTTGCTCTTTAGACCTCGTTCTGTTCTTCCTGTTCTGGGAACTAGAGCTAATCCCGATGTATTTCCTCATCACGATCTGGGGCAGCGGCAGGAAAGAATATTCAGCTATCAAATACGTGATATATACCTTGGTCGGCAGCGCTATGATGCTGGCTGGCATTTTGAGCATCTATTTTACAACCGGCAGCCTGAACATGATGGAGCTGGCTGGTTTAGCTGCTGCCAGGCCGGTTATTCCGCTGGCGGCTATGTTCTTTCTGCTCTTAATCGGTTTTGCTATCAAGCTGCCGGTGTTTCCGTTGCATACATGGTTGCCCGATGCCCATACCGATGCTCCGACAGCAGCGAGCGTGATTTTAGCCGGGGCGTTGCTTAAGATGGGTGGCTACGGGATGATTCGTCTGTGTGTCACCATTTTCCCTGAGGTTGCTTTGCATTATGCTCCATTGCTTGTGGCACTCGCTGTTGTCAGTGTGCTGTATGGAGCGGCGGTAACCTTAAGGCAGAAGGATTTGAAGCGACTGATCGCCTATAGTAGCGTCAGCCACATGGGGTACGTGCTTCTGGGCATCTTCGCCTTGAGTCAGGTAAGCCTGACCGGAGCTACATTGCAGATGTTCAGCCACGGCATTATCACCGGGCTTCTCTTTGCTATGGTGGGGTTGGTCTACGATAAGTCTCATGAACGAAATCTGGATAATCTGGGCGGCCTAGCCCGACAGATGCCGGTTATGGTGGTGGTCTTCAGTATCGCCGGTCTGGCGTCTTTAGGCTTGCCGGGCACAAGCGGTTTTGCTGCTGAGTTTATCACCTTTGTAGGAAGCTACTCCAGTCTGGCAGTTCAAGGCATTAGAATTTATACAATTCTGGGTGTCTTTGGTATTGTTTTGACTGCTGGCTATATCTTGTGGATGCTCCAGCGAGTTTTCTACGGCCCGCCATTGGAGAAATTCAGCAAAGTACCTGATGCTAACAATATCGAAAAAGTATGTATCTTTTCTTTCGTCGCTGCCATTATGCTCGTTGGCATCTATCCGGCTATCCTGACCAATGTCATCAACATGGGGGTTGAGCCGATAGTCAGATTAGTAGGTTTGTGATGAAAATAGGAGGGGAGAAGGAAGGGGGGGGTGGGGAAGGGGGAAAGAGGGGAGGAGAGAGGAGACAGGGTTAGAGATAAGGTAGCCTTTGTTTTTTGACGATGTTAAGTGGGTGGGATTTGGCTGGAAGTTGTTTATTGAATTATGGGTAGTTGGCGGTGTGGAATCGGGGGAGGAGGGGGGGAGGTTGGGGTAAGAGAGGGCGGGGTGGAATTTAAGAAAGGCCAGAGATTAAATAGCGGATGGCTTAATTAGATGATAATTAGTGAACTTCGTTTGTTGACGCCGGAACTCAGTCTTCTGGGTTTTGCCGTAGCCGTGATTTTGCTTGACCTGTTTATCAAGCAAAAGAGGTTCTGGCCGGCCTTAGCATCGCTGGTGTGATAGTTTCTGCTGGTTTTGCGGTGGCGATGTGGGGAGAACCCAGCGCAGCTATTTTCGGCCGTATGCTGGCGATTGACAACTTTGCCCTTTTCTTTAAACTCCTGTTCCTGGCAACTGCTGCCCTTATCATACTAGCTTCTCAAGACTATGTGAGCAAATTCGAGAGATTTCAGGGCGAGTATTATGCGTTGGTGCTTATTTCGGCTGTGGGCATGATGCTGCTGGCGGCAGCGACCGATTTAATTTCCATCTATGTAGCTCTGGAATTGAGTGGCATCTCGCTATATGTGCTGGTTAGCTTCCTGAAAGACCGGAAATCATCTGAGGCTGGGCTGAAGTACCTGCTTCTGGGTGCTGTTGCCTCGGCGGTGCTTCTCTATGGCATGGCCTTGGTCTTCGGCTTTACGGGCAGGACCTGCCTGATGTGTATAGCTGATTTCGTAAAGGCCATGCCTGGCGCTGGCCTTCTGAATAACCCAGCTTTGCTTTTGGGGATGGTGCTTTTGGCTGCTGGTTTCGGCTTCAAGATCGCCTGTTTCCCCTTCCAGATGTGGGTGCCCGATGTTTATGAGGGTGCACCAACCCGATTACTGCTTATCTTTCCGTGGCCAGCAAGGCGGCGGGTTCGCCGTTATTCTTCGGGTTTTCTTTGTTGCCCTTGGCTCCCCTGAATGGCTCAGCCTTAATTGGGGAATGCTGTTTGCTGTTTTGAGCGCTATTACCATGACAGTGGGCAATGTAGTGGCTATACTTCAAAGCAATATCAAGCGCATGCTCGGTTATTCCAGTATAGCTCAGGCTGGCTATCTTATGGTGGGACTGGCAACGGTGGGTATGGCGGTGGGGAATGATGCTTTGGGGCAAAGCGGACTGCTTTTTTCCTCATGAGTTATGCAGCTACTAATCTGGGAACCTTTATCGCTATTATAGCCATCTCCAACAAGATTAGCAGTGATGAGATTAATGACTACACCGGGATGGGTAAGCGGGCGCCGCTTTTGGCTCTGGCTTTGTCTTTCTGTTTGATTTCCTCGATTCGGTTTGCCGCCGACAGCGGGGCTTATCGCCAAGATTTACACTCCTTTAGTGGAGCGTGTACACTCTGGCTTGCTGTGGCTGGTTATCGTGGCGGTGATAAACAGTGCTATCTCGGCTTTTTACTACTTGAGAGTGGTCAAGGTGATGTGGATGGGAACTCCAACCTCGCAAGAGAAGGTGCCCTCGTCCTGGGCATTGCGTACTGCTTTTGTCTCTCCGTCCCTTCGTCCTGCTTTTAG
>CAVSBU010000040.1:0-24335 GCA_963726215.1 uncultured Chloroflexia bacterium | reverse complement strand
CTGGGTCCGCTGGCCAAGGAGAACTATGAGCCCATAGCTAAAGCTGCTTTAGGTCACGGGCATTGCATAATCGCTCAGTCTCCACTGGATATAGACCTGGAGAAAGAACTAAATGTAAAGCTGTTGAAAACTTTCCCTCGTGAGCGGATAGTCATCGACCCGCTGAGTTCGGCATTAGGTTATGGCATGGAATACCGCTTTACTATAATAGAGAGAACGAAGCACATTGGCGTTATGTTTGGCGATAACACCATGCAGATGCCAATTATCGCTGACCTGGGCAGCGAGTCCGGTAAAACCAAACAGGCTAAAGAGAACGAAAAGCAGGGGCTTTTATGGGAAAGTGTTACTGCTCTCAGCCTCCTTTTGGCTGGAGCCAATATTCTGGTACTGCGACAGCCTGAAAGCCTTAAGCTTATAAAAGAGGCTATTGACGTCAGAATATAGTATTGATAATTATTCCTAATAGTATTATAATTCCAGTCAATGATAGCCTGTTAGAAGGAGGAAATCACAATGGCGGTAGTTACCAAGAAAAAGCATACCCGGAGAGATAAAGTTAACGAGATAATACGGGCGGAAGATAATTGGGAGCCCGTGGGACACACTCCAATGCCTGAGCTCCCGGACTTGAGAAACTGGGACATGAGGCTGATGAAAACCTATAAGCCTTTTTATGCCCCCATGTGTGATTTGTGCTGCTTCTGTACCTACGGCAAATGCGACCTCACTGGAGATAAGAGGGGGGCTTGTGGCATTGATATTTCAGCTCAGCAGGCCAGAGTTGTGCTCCTGGCGTGTTGTATGGGCACCGCAGCCCACGGAGGACATGCTCGGCACGTACTTCAGTATTTGATTGAGAAACATGGCCCGGATTATAAAATTAACCTTGGCGACCAGATACTTGTAGAAGCCCCACATATAAGGACGGTCATGGGACTGAAGCCCGAAACTTTAGGTGACCTGGAGAAGGCTGTTGAGTACGTGGAGAATCAGCTAATCCACTGTGTATCAGCGCTACATACCGGTCAAGAAGGGTCTGCACTTGATTACGAGTCGAAAGCGCTTCATATCTCCATGTTAGACCACGTGGCACTGGAAGCCGCCGATATTGCTGAGATTGTAGGTTTCGGCTATCCGACATCTGTGGCCGAAACTCCCTTGGTTGACCTGGGCTGGGGGGCTGTGGACAGGACAAAGCCAGTCGTCCTTTTGATTGGTCATAACCCGGTTACAGCTATTCCCATCGTTGATTATATAAATGCCAACGGTCTACAGGATAAGGTCGAGGTTGCCGGCATTTGTTGCACCGCTCAGGAAGTGGTCAGATATAGCAGTAGAGCTAAAGTAGTCGGTCCGCTTTCCCGCCAGCTATTTTTCATCAGGACCGGCATCGCCGATGTTATCGTTACCGATGAGCAGTGTGTCAGGTGCGACACGCCTGTTGAGGCTGCCAAAGCAGGCACCGCCTTGATTGCCACTAATGACAAGGTATGCTACGGGCTTGAGGATGTGACCAAGAGGGAAGCCGACGAAATAGTCAAAGAAATGGTGAACGGAAAGCAGACATTGATATTCGACCCGGATAAGGCAGCCGAAGTAGCGGTCAGAGTAGCTATGGAACTGGCGCCGAAGAGAAATAAGGTGCTGGTCAAGCCCGAAGAGGTGCCGGGTCTGGCTAAAGACCATAAGCTGTGCAACATGTGCAGTCAGGTCTGCCCCAACTTGCTGCCGGTTGGCGATGCCATCGAGGCAGCCAAGAACGGCAATCTCCAGCCGCTAACCGAAGTATTCAATAAGTGCATCGGCTGCGGCAAATGCGAGCAGGAATGCCCTCGCCATGTGCCCATCATCAAGATGATGCAGGCCGCAGCCAGCTGGGAGACGTGGAAGATGAGGGTCGGGGCGAGGACCGATTATGGACGTAGAGATAAGAAAGGTGGGGGCGCCTATCGTGCTGGGCACCATACCCGGGATCATCGCCATCGTCGGCTGCTCTAACTTCCCTGAGGAAATCACCGAGATAGCCGATATCGCTGAGGAGTTCGCCAAGAGGAAATATATTGTGGTGCTCAGCGGCTGCTCGGCTATGGCGGCTGGCATGAAAAAGGATAAAGACGGCAAGACCCTCTATGAGAAATATCCTCCCAATTTCGACGCCGGCGGCGTGCTTAATGTCGGTTCCTGCGTGGCCAATGCCCACATCACCGGCGCGGCCATGAAGGTGGCCAACATCTTCGCCACGCTGCCTTTGAGGGGCAACTATGAGGTCATTGCCGACTACATCTTGAACCGCGTCGGTGCCTGCGGTCTGGCCTGGGGAGCTTATTCTCAGAAGGCAGCGTCTATTGCCACGGGCTGCAATCGGCTGGGCATACCGGTTGTCCTAGGGCCTCATTCCGCCAAGTACCGAAGGCTCTACCTGAGCCGCAAGGAGGAGGACGACTGGACGGTAATGGACGGCAGAGAGAAGAAGCTGGTGAATACCGAAGAGCCTTCGCCGGAACACCTGATTACCGTGGTAGAGTCCAAGGAGAGGGCGATGGTGACCATGGCCAAGCTGTGCATCAGGAAGAATGATACCGCTCAGGGACGGCAGCTTAAGCTTACCCACTACATTGCTCTGCATAAGCAGTATTTGGGAACCTTGCCTGACGACCTTCATCTTTTCGTCAGAAAGACTACGGATATACCCATCTTCTTTAAGAAAGAGGTAATGGCATATCTTGAGAAAGTGGGCTGGAAGGAGAAGCCAGTTTTGACCCTGCCCACATTGATTGGGACTTATCCATCGGAGGTACCGCTGGAAGCGGTTATCCACTAAGGAGATTCAAAAGAGAATTTCATGCGAATTCTGGTAGCGATACAAGGCCATTATGGCCAGAGAATTGCCGATAACATAAGGAAATATGGCCCGGCTGATTGGAAGGTTTATTCTTACACCTTCCCGCAGGACTTGCCGGCCATAATCGATGATGCCAATGAGTTCCTGCCTAAAGAGTTGCCGGCGGCCGATTTACTGATATCCCTCGGTGAGCATCCCGGGGTGGCTCAGATGATTCCCGACATGGTGAAGAAGAGCGGTGCCAAAGCAGTGATCGCCCCGGCGGATAACCGTATCTGGCTGCCACCAGGTTTAGCCAAGCAAATTAAGCGGAAGCTGGAATCCATGGGCGTGGATATGGTCTATCCGGTTCCCTTCTGTTCCCTGGCAGAAAAAGACAGCCAGAACTCATACATCCGCGAATTCGCTAAATATTTCGGCAGGCCGGAATTAGATATAGAACTTGATAAGGATAGAATAAAACGGGTAGCAGTCACTAGGGGAAGTCCATGTGGTTGCACTCCGTATGTGGCTGACGGTTTGGTCGGAATCTGGGAAAGAGACGCCGTAGAGAAAGCTGGGCTTCTCCATCACCAGTACCCATGCCTGTCGACAATGGTGATGGACCAGGAATTTGAAGATACTTTAATGCATCGCGCCGGCCTTATGACCAAACTGGCAGCGGAGAAGGCTATTAAATCGGCTAAGGTAGCATGAGCAAGGAGGTTTTGTTATGACCACGACGTTACCGTATCATCGAGTTAATGTATTAACCGGCACCAAGTCAGCCAGGCTTATCGAAGATGCCAGCGAGTATGCCCACCTGATTAAACGAGCTAAAAGGCCTCTTCTGGTGCTTGGCTCCTGGGCTCTTACCACGACTTTGGGTGGCAAGCTCCTTATAGAGTATGGTGTGGAAATAGCTAAAACCCTTGATATTCCGATATGCGCCACTGCTCACACCAAGAAGAAGCTAATTGAGCTTGGCGTTGAGCCAGCCAGCAGCTATGACATCATAGAGATACTCAACCATCTCAAAGACCCGGCATGGAAGGGGGTTAAGAAGGAAGGCAATCACGATTTGGTGATGTTTCTGGGGTTCAGGACTGACCTCGGTGAGCAGGGCCTGTCAACTCTGAAGCATTACGCGCCGCACCTTAAAACTATGACCTTGTGCAAATTCTACTATCCGCATGCCAGCTATTCCCTTCCTAATTTCAGAAAAGATGAGCAGTGGAAGGAATTTCTAGATAATCTAATAACAAATTTAAAGAGCAAGGAGGCATAATAAAATGGCAGGAATTTTCCCGGTAGACGTTGGGCCCCAGTATGAAGGCGAAGTAATCAGAAAAGGCGACATGTATGTCGAGTTTGGCGGTCCGCAGGCGAAGAGCAAATTTGAATTGGTGACGCTGAAAAGCCCTGACGAAGTTGAGGACCAGAAGATTGAGGTCATCGGCCCGGACATCAAAGACCTGAAAGAAGGGGGTAGTTATCCCCTGGGTCTGATGATCGATGTTGCCGGCGCCAAGCTAGAGAAAGACATGGAGCCGGTCTTCGAGAGAAGGATGCACCTATATGCTAACTACATAGAGGGCCTGTATCACATGAACCAGAGAGACGAAATCTGGATCAGGCTCAGCAAGGATTCCGTCTCTAAGGGGCTTAACTCTTTTGAAGCGATTGGCCAGATACTGATGTTCCTCTATACATCGGAATTAGATGTCATCGAGAAGATTTCCATTACCTTCGTTACCGATGAAAAGAAGGTTGAGGAACTTCTGGCCAAGGCGCGCGAGGTCTATAAGGCCAGGGATGAGAGAGCCAGGGGCTTGAAAGAAGACGATGTTCAGGAGTTTTATAGCTGTGCCCTGTGTCAGAGCTTTGCTCCGACTCACATCTGCATTGCTACCCCGGAGAGGATTGCTAATTGCGGAGCCATAAGCTGGTTCGATGGTAGAGCCGCTTATAAGCTCGACCCGGAGGGTCCGGTGCAGGAGGTAAAGAAGGGTGAATGTTTAGACCCGATAAGAGGGGAGTACAAAGGCTGCAACGAGCTGGGAGCAATAAAATCCATGGGGGCTTATAACCGGGTCTTTCTACACAGCGCTTTCGAGCATCCGCATACTTCCTGCGGTTGCTTCCAGGCGATCTGGTTCTATATTCCTGAAGTCGATGCCTTCGGCCTCGTCCACAGGGATTTTGCGGGCAATACTGTGGTCGGTGTGCCTTTCTCTACCATGGCTGCTGATACCAGCGGTGGCCGGCAGGTAGAGGGCTTTTTGGGCCTGGCACTGGAGTATTTGAGGTCGCCCAAGTTCCTGTATGCAGATGGCGGATTGAGGCGCTGTGTGTGGATGCCCAAGGAGATAAAAGAGAGATATAAGGATGCTATACCTGCAGACGTGTACGATAAGATAGCTACGGAGGAAGACGTCAAGAACGTTGATGAACTGATTGCGTTCTTGGATAAGGTAGGTCATCCCTGGGTGAAAGGTGAAGTTGAGCTTCCTGTATAAAATTAGCTAGGAGGATTGACATGGCGCTGAAAGGAACTGATGTTGTAAAGAAGCTTCCGGATGGAGGCAAGAAGAATTGCCGTGAGTGTGGTTTCCCTACCTGTTTTGCCTTCGCCATGAAGCTGGCTTCAGGCGGCGTTTCGCTTGATAAATGCTCTTACCTGCCAGCAGATGTTAAGGCTGAACTGGAAGAAGCCCTGGCGCCACCTATCAAACCGGTAACCATCGGCTCTGGCAAAAATGCTCTCGTGATCGGTGGTGAGGAGGTGGTTTACAGGCACGAGAAGACCTTCATCCATCAGCCGGGCATCGCCCTGCTTA
This sequence comes from uncultured Chloroflexia bacterium, assembly GCA_963726215.1. GTDB lineage: Bacteria > Chloroflexota > Dehalococcoidia > GIF9 > UBA5629 > 9FT-COMBO-48-23. Next base: position 18,671 of record CAVSBU010000040.1, on the reverse strand, counting down.
TCTCAGACAAGGAAACTGAGGCAAAGGTCGATGAGAAGCTGAAGAAGATAAAAGAGTTACAGTTCCCGTGGGTGGGACTGACTCTTAAGGCGAACGTTTTGGCGCTGCATTTTGAGTCAGGCGATAAAGCTAAATTTGAGGCATTGGTAAAGAAAGTCTGCGATGGCACCGATTTGCCTCTGGTGTTAATGTCGGAAGACGTTGATGTTCTGCTTTCAGCTAAGAAGATATGCGGTGAAAGGAAGCCGCTGCTCTATGCGGTTACCAAGGATAACATCGATAAAATAATTGCTGAAATAAAGAGTTCGCCGACGCCGGTAGTGGTGAAGGGTAACAGTGTAGAAGAGCTGATACCATTGACTACCAAGCTTAAGGAAGCTGGTCTGGATGAGATAGTACTTGACCCAATCGAGAAGAATATGCAGGAAGCTATCAGAGACCAGACGCTTATTCGGCGGGCAGCCTTAAAGCAGAACTTCAGACCTCTGGGTTACCCCACCATCGGGTTCCCCTGTTTTATAGCCAAGGATGAAATCAGACAAATCCTCCTGGCGGCTATGTTTGTGATTAAATATCCGGGCATTATCGTCCTCTCCGACTTCGACCGGTACTCGCTGTTGCCATTGCTGGTCCAGAGGCTAAATATATATACCGACCCGCGGATACCTATGTCTGTGGAGCAGAAGATTTACGAGATAGGCGAGCCCAGCGACGAATCGCCGGTGTTGATTACCAGCAACTGGGCGTTGACCTATTTTATTGTGGCCTCGGAAATCGAAGGCAGCAAAGTCTCGTCCTGGCTCTGTGTCAAGGATACCGAAGGGCTTGGTGTTCTCACTGGCTGGGCGGCGGGGAAGTTCTCCGGTGATTCCATCGGCCCGTTCATCAAGAAATCAGGGATTGAAGATAGAGTAAAGCACCGGAGACTGGTTATCCCGGGCAAAGTAGCCCGCATTAAAGGAGAGCTGGAAGAGGCTTTGCCCGGCTGGGAAATCATCGTTGGGCCCAGAGAAGCCAGCGAGATACCAGCCTACCTACCGGGTCTCGTGAAGAAGTGGCAGAACTGAAGCCAGAACTGGCAGACATCCTTAATTCTAGCAAGAAGGATAGACGCCATTTAATCTCCCTTCTTCAGCAGGTTCAACATAAGCTCGGCTATATTTCAAAAGAGGCGATGCTGGCCATCGCCGACTTTCTGGAAATTCCGGAAAGCACGGTGTACGGCATCGCTACTTTTTATAATCAGTTCCGCTTCACACCGCTGGGCAAGCACCCGGTAAAAGTCTGTATGGGCACCGCCTGCCATTTAGCCGGCGGCAGGCTTGTCCTCGAGGCTATGGCCAGGGAGCTTGATATCCAGGTCGGCGGCATTACGCCTGACCGTGAGTTCAGTCTGGATAGGGTAGCCTGCGTTGGCTGCTGTGCCCTGGCTCCAGTCGTGGTAGTCAGCGACTCCGTCTATCCCAGGATGACACCCCCGAAGGTCGAGGAGGTCCTGGTGACAATTAAACCGGTAAGCCAGGAGCCGCCAGAAAAGCAGATGTAGGGACAGTTGGATCGAGCTCCTCATGTACATTCTGACGGAGCTTCGCATCTGTCATCCTGGGAGAGAAGACATCTGCTCCAATCGAGGTGACCTTGGGGTGAGATCGACCTCAGGTGAGAAATGAGTTACTTATGACCTTTGAAGACATTCAGAAGCAGGCAAAGTCGGACTGGGACTCCCAGTATCACGGCGAAGTCCCACACATCCTCATCGGCACGGCTACTTGCGGCCGAGCTGCCGGTGCATTGCCGGTAGTCGAAGCCTTTAACAACGAGCTGGCTAAGAGAAATGCCCGGGCCAAGGTGACCGAGGTCGGCTGCATCGGGCTTTGCTCCTTCGAGCCGCTTGTTACCATAATCAAGCCCGGCTCCTTTACCGTTTGCTACAACAACGTGACTCCTCAGGTGGTGCCTACGCTTGTGGAAGGCTATGTCCTGGGCGATGACCCTTGCCTTGACCTGGCTTTGGGCACGCTGGGTGGTGGTGAGGACAAAGCGGTCTATATCCCTGAGCTTTCCAGATTTGAGCATGAATATCGTCTGCTTCTGCGCAATTGCGGCTACATCGACCCGGTGAATATAAACCACTATATCGCCAATGGTGGCTACAGCAGTCTGGTTAAAGCGCTGAAGATGAAGCCCGATGCCATAATTGAAGAGATAAAGAAATCGGGTCTCAGGGGTCGGGGTGGTGCCGGCTTCCCCACGGGCAGGAAATGGCAGCAGTGCCGTGAAGCATCAGGCGAGACTAAATATGTTATCTGCAATGCTGACGAAGGCGACCCGGGGGCTTTTATGGATCGGGTGGTCATGGAGAGCGACCCGCAGCAGGTTATCGAAGGCATGATTATCGCCGCTTATGCTGTTGGCGCTCATGATGGGTTCGTATATATTCGGGCCGAGTATCCTCTAGCCATCGAGCGGTTGGAGGTCGCCTTAAAACAGGCAGCGAATCTGGGACTGCTGGGCGATAATATTCTGGGCAGCGGCTTCAGCTTTGGCATAGAGATAGCCCAGGGGGCTGGCGCCTTTGTCTCCGGCGAGTCGACCGCCCTGATGTATGCTATCGAAGGCAGGCGGAGCATGCCCAGAGCCAGGCCGCCTCATTCGGTGAAGTCCGGCTTGTGGGGCAAGCCTACGGTGCTTAACAACGTCAAGACCTATGCCTACGTTCCTCTGATACTGGCTCGCGGAGCCGATTGGTTTTCCGGCATCGGCACTGAAGGCAGCAAGGGCACAGCCGCGTTTGCCCTGGCCGGGAAGATGGTCAACACCGGGCTGGCAGAGGTAGCCATGGGCACAACGCTGCACGAGCTTATATTCGATATCGGCGGTGGCATGAGGAGCGGAAAAAAGTTCAAGGCGGTGCAGATCGGCGGGCCTTCCGGCGGCTGTTTGCCGGAGAGCATGCTGCGGACGCCGGTGGATTTCGATTCGCTGCGCAAAGCCGGGGCCATTATGGGCTCCGGCGGTGTCATTGCCATGGACGAGGACAACTGCATGGTTGATACCGCCAAGTTCTTCCTCGACTTCACGCAAAAAGAGTCCTGCGGCAAATGCTCCACCTGCCGCATTGGCACCAAGCAGATGCTGGATATACTGGAGGATATCACCGTCGGCAAAGGCAAGCCCGAAGATATGGATTTGCTGGTTGAGCTGGGGGAGGATATAAGAGGTGGCTCGCTGTGCGGCCTGGGTAGAACCGCCGCCAATCCGGCGCTGACCACAATTCGCTATTTCCCTGATGAATACAAAGCTCATATTATTGAGAAACGGTGTCCGGCGCTGGTGTGCAAAGAGCTAATTGCCTATTACATACTTCCTGAAAAATGCGAGCGAGCCTGTGAGCATTGCGTATTATCCTGTCCGGTGAAAGCCATCACCACCGATGAGAAAGGTATAAAGGTCATCGACCAGACCAAGTGCACCAAATGCGGCAGCTGCCAGCTCGTCTGCCCGCCGGAATATAATGCCGTCATCCGCCTCTCCCCACCCAGCCCCGACCCTTTAGGGTCGGGTTCCCGAGGCTAAAGCCTCAGGCCTACATGTTGACTTGGGTAGATTGGAGCATCTGCTCCAATCGTGGCTAAAGAGTTGATGACTCTATATGTCATTCTGAGGAGCGAGGCGACGAAGAATCTCTTGGGGCATGGTCTGGAGACCCTTCGCTATCGCTCAGGGTGACATTGAACTTACGTAGAGGTTACTTATGACCTTTGAAGACATTCAGAAGCAAGCGAAGTCGGACTGGGACTCCCAGTATCACGGCGAAGTCCCACACATCCTTATCGGCACGGCTACTTGCGGGCGGGCTGCTGGGGCATTGCCGGTAGTCGAAGCCTTTAACAACGAGCTGACGAAGAGAAATGCCCGGGCCAAGGTGACCGAGGTCGGCTGCATCGGGCTTTGCTCCTTTGAGCCGCTGGTTACCATTATCAAACCTGGCTCCTTTACCGTTTGCTACAACAATGTGACTCCTCAGGTGGTGCCTACGCTTGTGGAAGGCTATGTCCTGGGCGATGACCCCTGCCTTGACCTGGCTTTGGGCACGCTGGGTGGTGGTGAAGACAAAGCGGTCTATATTCCTGAGCTTTCCAGATTTGAGCACGAGTATCGATTGTTGCTGCGCAATTGCGGTTACATCGACCCGGTGAATATAAACCACTATATCGCCAATGGTGGCTACAGCAGTCTGGTTAAAGCGCTGAAGATGCAGCCCGACGCCATAATCGAAGAGATAAAGAAATCGGGTCTCAGGGGTCGGGGTGGTGCCGGCTTTCCCACGGGCAGGAAATGGCAGCAATGCCGGGAAGCATCAGGCGAGACTAAATATATTATCTGCAATGCCGATGAAGGCGACCCGGGTGCTTTTATGGATCGCGTGGTCATGGAGAGCGACCCACAGCAGGTTATCGAAGGCATGATTATCGCCGCTTATGCTGTCGGCGCTCATGACGGTTTCGTATATATTCGAGCCGAATATCCTCTAGCCATTGAGCGGTTGGAGGTTGCCTTAGAACAGGCAGCGAATCTGGGACTGCTGGGCAATAATATTCTGAGCAGCGGCTTCAGCTTTGATGTAGAGATAGTCCAGGGGGCTGGTGCCTTCGTCTCCGGCGAGTCAACCGCTTTGATGTATGCTATCGAAGGCAGGCGGAGCATGCCCAGAGCCAGGCCGCCTCATTCGGTGAAGTCCGGCTTGTGGGGCAAGCCTACGGTGCTGAACAACGTCAAGACCTATGCCTACGTTCCTCTGATACTGGCTCGTGGAGCCGATTGGTTTTCCGGCATCGGCACTGAAAGCAGCAAAGGCACAGCCGCGTTTGCACTGGCCGGGAAGATGGTCAACACCGGCCTGGCTGAGGTAGCCATGGGCACAACTCTGCACGAGCTTATATTCGATATCGGTGGTGGCATGAGAGCGGAAAAAAGTTCAAGGCAGTGCAGATTGGTGGGCCTTCCGGCGGCTGTTTGCCGGAGAGCATGCTGCGGACGCCGGTGGATTTCGATTCGCTGCGCAAAGCCGGAGCCATTATGGGCTCCGGCGGTGTCATTGCCATGGATGAGGACAACTGCATGGTTGATACGGCCAAGTTCTTCCTCGACTTCACACAGAAAGAGTCCTGCGGCAAATGTTCCACCTGCCGCATTGGCACCAAGCAGATGCTGGATATTTTGGAGGATATCACTGTCGGTAAAGGCAAGACCGAGGATATGGATTTATTGGTTGAGCTAGGGGAGGATATAAGGGGTGGCTCGCTGTGCGGCTTGGGCAGAACAGCCGCCAATCCCGCCCTGACCACAATTCGCTATTTCCGTGATGAATATAAGGCTCATATTCTGGAGAAACGATGTCCGGCGCTGGTGTGCAAGGAGCTAATTGCCTATTATATACTTCCCGAGAAGTGCGAGCGAGGCTGTGAGCATTGTGTCTTAGCCTGTCCGGTGGAGGCCATAGTTACCAATGAGAAGGGTATAAAGGTTATCGACCAGAGCAAGTGCACCAAATGCGGCAGTTGCCAGCTCGTCTGCCCGCCGGAATATAATGCCGTCATCCGCCTCTCCCCACCCAGCCTGGTGCCGGTTTCAGGCGCCAAAAGCCTGAATAGGATAGTTAATAGCTGTGCTTTCTCATCGCTTCTGCAAGGTCCTCGTTTCCCCCCTTAATTTTCGGGGTCTTCTTAAGTCATGGATTGCAATTTATTTTCTAGGCGATTTGGCAACCTTATATCAGCCTTGTTGTTACTAAATAGAAGGAATTGCTTCGGTATTCCATTGGTGTAGGACATGCCTAAGGTAAATAATATGCCACTCATCCTTCTGTATGTTTCTGGGTGCGGTCAATTCTTTGCCGAAGAGATTGGACAACCTGTGCTATCGTACTTCGTCCTATACTTATGGTATCACTCCAGATCACTAGAATGTTCAGTTCATTCTCTGGGAGCTTATTACACTTATTTTTGATAATGCGAATTATGTTAACTGGCTTTTGGCGTGATATCCATCCAACACCATCTTTGGATTGGTGTATTGCCTCATCTTCTTCGTTCTCATGTTTTCTTGTTATTTCAAAATATAGAATACGTCTGTTGTAGCGTGCTTTTACGTCGGGGCCTTCCTTGGCGTATTCTATTTCAATCTGTTTAAACCCGTTCCTTACAAGTATCTTCGCAAAACGACCCTCTTTTACGATATCGAGATACTCATCTTGATTATTAAGCCTTTCTGACAGTTTCCCTATAAATCTGTCTAAGACAACGCACATCTTTTCGTTGGAGTTCGTTAACCAGTTTAATTGCATAGCTTATCATATCGTCGTTATAGCCAGCTTTGCGCATCTTCTCGCAAAGCCTATTTAGATTAAGTTGAATTGACTGTGTTATGTTTTTCGTCGAATCTTTCTTTTCTGAACGACTAATTCAGATTATATAACGGCTCCAGAAGATATATGTCATCTGCTTTTTGAATTGCTGAAAGGATTGAACCGCATAGCTGGTAAATATGTTAAACAGTGAAGTTCGTCTTTGACGTGCTGGTGGTCGAAGGCTATACTAAAATCATCTTAATAAGGGGGGTGTGCTAATCATGTCTGAAATTTGCTGGATGTCCGCTACTGAGCTTTTATCTGCCTACAAAAAAGGGAAACTGTCGCCGGTGGAAGTGGTGAAAACGCTGCTGGCAAGAATAGACGAGGTAAATCCCAAACTGAATGCCTTTGTCACCAGGACTAATGAGATGGCTTTGTCTGCGGCAAAGGAGTCTGAAAAAGCCTTTCAAAAAGGGAAGCCGAGGCCTCTGGAAGGTGTGCCCATCGCCATTAAGGACAATGTGTTCACTAAAGGCATAAGGACCACCTTCGGCTCAAAGCTATACGAGACATTTTGTACCGGATAGGGATGCGGTTCTTGGTTGAGCGTTTAAAAAATGCCGGTGCGGTCATACTGGGCAAGACCAACCTGCCGGAGTTCGGACTGGTGGTATTACCGATAACCTCGTATTCGGCAAAACCGTAAATCCCTGGAATTTGAAAAGGACGCCAGGTGGTTCCAGCGGCGGTGCCGCGGCAGCCGTAGCTGCCGGCCTGTGCCCGGTGGCACACGGAAATGACGGCGGCGGTTCCATAAGGATACCTTCGAGCTTCTGCGGCGTGTTTGGCCTGAAGCCATCTTTTGGTAGAGTGCCGATTTATCCTCATTTGCCGGGCTGGGAAACTCTTAATCATGAAGGAGTGATTTCCAGGACGGTGGAGGATAATGCGTTAATACTTGATGTAATGGCCGGGCCTTCGCTTTTCGACCAGAATTCGCTGCCGCAATATCCGGGCAAATTCCAGAAAGACATGAAGGGTGACGTCAAGGGTTTGAGAGTTGCTTTCACGTCTGACCTTGGAGGCGGCTTCCCCGTGGACAGCCAGGTGCTTGAAATTAGCCGGAAAGCAGCCTTTAGCTTCAAGGAGCTGGGCTGCACGGTGGAGGAGATAAAACCGGGCTGGATGAATATGGAGCCTGATTTCCTGGTCACCTTATTATCGGAAACTCTAACTGCCCATGAAAATGAGCTGGACAAGTACAAAGAGATTGTATTTCCTCCTTATCATACCATTCTTAGATTTCGCCTCAGCCTACAATAACCGCGATGTAATCAGGGTGCAGTTCCACCGTTACCAGTTCTACGAGCAGGTCAGCCAGGTCTTTGAGAAATATGACCTGCTGTTAACTCCGACACTGGCTACCGCAGCCTTTGAAGCCGGGGATATGGGACCGCTGGCGCCGGCGAAAGTAAATGGCCAGGACGCTAGTCCAAGCTCCTGGCTTTGTTTTACCTACCCCTTCAATTTCACCGGCCAGCCGGCGGCTTCAGTCCCCTGCGGATTTAATTCAGAGGGGCTTCCCGTAGGGCTGCAGATTGTGGGCAGACGCCTTGACGAGGCGCTGGTACTGAGAGCCGCAGCGGCATTTGAGAAGGCTCATCCGTGGCGGGACAAAAAACCGCCAATAACGGCTGTCTAACTCTAATTATAGATGGTGCTGACCGCGCCTTCTGGGTATCTTAAGAATGAGGAGATGACATAGTTATGTGGGAATCTGAAAAGAGGCAAGTGATTGAGGCGGCTCAGGAGATGGAGAGGAAGGGGCTGGCGGTGGGCACGGCGGGAAATATCAGCATGCGACTTAAAGACCCGGGTGGTCGGGAACTGCTGGCCATTACTCCCAGCGGCCGCTATTACGATTCGCTCAAGGTTGACGACATAGTGGTAGTTGACTTTGCCGGACAGAGGGTTGAAGGTGAGCTAAAAGCTTCCATTGAGACCATAATGCACATTGAGGTTCACAAGGCGCGGAAAAAAGTCAATGCCGTCGTTCATGCCCACCCCGCTTTTTGCAGCGCCATTGCCGTTGCCCGCCTGGATATACCTCCACTCATCGATGAGCAAGTCATCTATATCGGCGGTGAGATAAAAGTTGCCCAATATGCTTTCCCGGGCACGCCGGAGCTGGCGAAAAGTGTGGTCTCGGCGCTGGGGCCGAGAAACGCCGTCATACTGGCAAATCACGGCGTTCTTTCTGTGGGCAGGGACATGCGTGAAGCCCTGACTATCTGTGAGCTGGCGGAGGAGATGGCGAAAATATACGTCTCTGCCCTGAGTATGGGCAAGGTTAACCAGCTTCCGGCTGAGGCGGTTGAGCTGGAGAAGGCATTCTTCGCTGCCATCTATGGTGAGGGTGGAGGGTAGCCTTAGCCCGTCTGGCTTTTTGCCGGCTCTCTTATCACTATTGACAGTATGAAATTTATGCCCAATAATCCGGCGATAAATGCCAGCGGCAAGATGTATTGCCCGGTGGTTCCGCGCATGAATTCCATTATGGGAACAATAGCTACGGCAGCAGCATTTCCTAGGAGCTGCAAATAACCGACGGAAATCCCGGCAAACCTGGCGCCTGTAATCTCGGTGGACATCGTCAGCATTATGGGCAGAGCCGAAATGAGAAAGAAACCCAGTATTATGCCGTTGAGCATATTCAGCGAATAACTTTTGGAAATCATCAAAGCGACGATGCCCAGAGCTCCGATTGAAGATGCCGCCAATAGAAAGGGCTTCCTCCTCATGATTTTATCCGAAATCATGGGGATGATAATGCAGCCCAGCATACCGCTGAGAATCAGTATTGCCGATATAGTACCGGCATCGGTCATTGAGATTTGATGCAGTTCATTCAGTATTTTCTCCAGCCAGGTAGCCAGCCCGTTGAAAACCCCGATGCCTATCAGGGCTATGAATCCGAGGATGACAAAGTCCCTGATTTTCAGGATATGCTTTATGCCCTCCCAGCCTGTGATTTCTACCTGCTCCTCTAATTCCCTCGGTGGCGTTTCGGGCTTAGATTTAACCAGGGTAAAGAACAGCACCACACCCAAAAGGCCTATGGCACCGTAGACTAGAAGCATTGTTTGGAAGCTTAGGGATTGTACCAGCGCTGGCGTGGCTCCCAACCCGACCATCATGCCGATGAACAGTGCCAGGGAACCAAGCCCCACTGCGGTGGCCTCTTCCTTTTGCGGGAACCAGGTTACGGCGAGCTTGGTAACGCCGTTTAATACAAAAGGCTGCCCGATTGAAATCCCTATCTGGGAAATTAAAAGAATGGTGAACGACTCAGGATTGACCAGACGCAGCATGGCAAATATGCCGGTAAAAAGGGCACCTATGCCGACGCCGTATTTAAACCCTTTTCTATCGATAACCAGCCCGGCGGGCATGGTTAGCAAAACCTGTACCAGGGGAAAGACCAGCGTAAACCACATGACGCTGCTGGCCGGTATGCTCAAGCGCTCTTCGATAAATGTGTCGATGGCGGCGAAGTTCAGCCAGTAGAGCTGAGTCAGTGCGGCTACGTACATGTAGACAGCCAGAATAACCCATCGGTACTTATAGACTTTGTATTCCTCCATCGCCTTCCTTTCCCTTCTCTTTATTTCTAGCAGTATACGGCGAGGTTTTTAATTCTTGGTGAGGTAGTATACCACTTCGAAGAGGTGTCTTCACGTTGTAGAAAGGGGCAATTTGTCTTTGGAGGTGTAAAGATGGGATTAGTGGTAAGATTTTAGAAAGTGGGCAGCGCTTTTTGTTAGAAAAAGCCTTCCTAGTCCAGGAATCTTGTCAGTAGCTGTGAAAACTCCTCTACTCTTTGCTTGTAGACGCTGTGACCGCAGCCTTCGAAGATATGTAACTGGCAATCGGGAATCAGCTCAGCGGCAGCGTAAGCATGAGCCGCAGGTACGATACGGTCCCCGGCACCCCAGACCAACAACGTAGGCATAGTCAGTTCAGAAAGACGGTCCTGCAATACTGTAGTCTGCCCCCTCAATGTTATCATGGTCTTCCCTATGTCCATCTTGACCCGGGTAACAGGGTTGGCGAATTTGAAAGGAGCATAAAATAGACGGGCCAGCCATTTAACACCCTTTAAGACAGCGATGCCAGCTTCCCCAAGAGACCTGCAAAGAGCAGGATGAGACAGGAGCCTGACCCACAGCGCAGCTTCAATTCCCAGGCACCAGCTGCTTACCAGCACCAGCCCTTTTACTTTGCTGGGGAAATTTCAGTGCATAATGTAAGGCGATGCCGCCGCCAATGGAATGTCCCATTAAATGGAAGCGCTCAAGGCCCAGTGTAGAGGAAAAGTCTTCTATAAAGGCTACGTATTCAGGTAAATGAAACCTATCGTTAGCCGATTGACTGTGGCCGAAGCCGGGGAGGTCTGGAATATATACACTATAATTTTTGGAAAGCGCTTCCGCATTTTCTAGCCACGCCCTGGCTCCATCGCCGCCTCCGTGAATTACAATTAGCGGCTCACCTTGCCCACCCGTAAAGTAGCGAATGTTAAGACTGCCAACTGTTATCGTTCTACTGCTTATATTGTTACTTATCTCGCTGTTCCTTTACTAAGACGGATGGGCGATTTAGTACCTTCTCCGGTCGCCTCCTCTGCCGCCTACCGCCACTTCTGCCACCTCCTCTATCGCCGCCAGTAGGAGCCGCGGCTTCTGTTGTCGGTACGAGGACGAGCCCCGCTTACGAGATATTGCTCGGTTGTGTAGCATTTTACCATTCAGGCCGGTAATAGCCGCCTGGCCTGCAGACAACAACGGCATTTCAATAAATGCAAATCCCTTAGATTGCCCGCTGTACTTATCCTTTATGATGTTTGCCGACGCCACTTCTCCGAAAGCCGTGAATTCTTCCCTTAATTCCTCTTCGGTAACCTCATAGGATAGGTTGCCCACATAGATATTCAATTGAAACCTCCTTTGGTTAATGTGTGATATAAGCATGCATAGGCCGGGTGTCCCCAGCCTATGCATGTCCTAAAAAGCAGTTTTATCTGCTTAGTTTGTCCTTATTGTAGCAATCGCTACAATATACGGGTCTACCTTCACGGGGCTCAAACGGTACCTGGGTCTCTTTGCCACATTGGGCGCAAGTTGCGGGGAACATTTGCCGTTGGGGCCTGCTTCCATAACGCTCTGATTTCCTTGCCTGGCGGCAGGGTTCGCAGCGCTTGGGCTCGTTGGTATAGCCTCTAGACGCGAAGAGCTCTTGTTCTTCGGCACTGAAGGTAAAGGTGGTTCCGCAATCGGAACACTGGATCGACTTGTCCTGATAACTCATCTAGATGACCTCCTCTCTTATAAATAGTTGGTTGGAGCCTTGGTCATCCAGCACTTGAGTAGATATGAGTAATATAAACTAAGTTTGTGATAACCTAAACTGAAACCACTAAGCGAGCATTATACACTAAAGGGCATCCCTTTGCAAGGGACGGTAAAAACTCCCCAGAAAGGATTGTTACGCTAGAATAGTCATAGAGTTCATTTCAGGGTATAATAATGAGTCGCACAAACCGATGATAATGCCTTAGTGCGTGACTCGGTATCGATTCTTGAATAGTGCATTCGGAGGGTTAAGATGGGAAAAACGATTGTGGTAGCGGGTAAAGGAGGGGTGGGCAAGACAGCTATCTCTGCCCTCCTAATAGATTTATTATCTAAAAAGGGTGTAGTTCTGGCAATAGATGCTGACCCAAGCACCAACCTGAATACTGCCTTAGGTTTGGCTCTGGGAGAGACCGTGGGCGGAGCTCGTGAGGATGTCACTGAGGCGATACAGAAGGGAAGCCTCTCCCCCGGGGTGTCCAAACAGGAAGTTTTAGACATGAAGATACGCGAAGCCCTGGTAGAATCAGCCAAGGTTGACCTGCTGGCTATGGGACGGCCCGAAGGGCCGGGATGCTACTGCGCTGCCAATCACATGCTGCGCCTTTCTATCGATAGAATGGCTAAGAACTACGATTATACGGTCATTGATTCGGAAGCGGGAATGGAGCACATAAGCCGGCAGACGACACGGGACGTAGACTTCCTGCTTATTGTCTCCGATGTAACCATGCGGGGTATTACCGCTGCCGCCCGGATGAAAGATTTGATTAAGGAGATGAGGACGAAAGTGGGCAAAGTGGGACTGGTAGTTAATCGTGTCAAGAACGGCCTGCCACAGGAGATAGGAAAGGCTGCCACCGATTTCGGGCTCGACCTTATAGCTACCGTAGCCGAGGACCCGAATCTTGCTGATTTGGAAATAAAGGGAAAGCCGATAACCGAACTACCTGAAAACTCACCACTTCGCTCGGGGGCGAAGGAGATAATTTCCAAGTTTGGGCTTTAAGTCTTTTACCGGAGATAAGCTAAATGAGTCTTAAGGACAAAAAATTGATTAGCCTGCAGGAGATAGAAGGGGCAATAAGTCCGCATCAGAAGCAGATTGACATGGCGTTGAAAACCAGGAAAGAAGCCCTCGAATACGTTACTGATGTGTCCAAATTAGCCGAGTTCATTGGTGGCAAGGTAGAATCGCTGGGAATAGGCGAGGACTGGGCAATAAGCAAGGAGATATTTCCCGGAGTGCAGGTCTTTTTTATTTTTAATCATGCCGATGATGAATTTCAGAGCAATCTTAAAGTTTTGTTCTCCGGCGATAAGATAAAGATGATGAGGGGTGAGGATTTGGCGGGCTTTGTCATTCTCTATGCGATTCATATGCTTAGATATGTAAGGGACAGCAATCCGGGTAAGAAACTTCCTGAGGTTTGCTACAGAGTGTAGCTAGTAGTCGTTACTGCGAGCCTATCGAAGCAACCCCAAACGAATGTAAAAATCAAACACCAGAGAGGTTGATATTAGAATGCCACAAGAAAGCATAGCTGCCTTGTTTACACCCTTCAAAATCAAAGGCCTTAAAATCAAGAACCGTATAGTCATGGCTCCGATGCAGCTAAGCCTGGGATTTCGCAGCCAGAGGGCAAGGGCTTTCTATCTTGAGCGAGCCCGTGGGGGTGTAGGTACTATCATCCTGCCGGCGACCGCGGTGGATATCCTATCATCTGACGAAGCCTGGGGGAAAAGCGGAGCACTGGCTTCGTTCCAGCAGGGGCTATCATCACTTGTTGACGACATTCATGATACCGGAACCAAGATTGGCATTCAGCTCTGGCACGGCTTCTATTTTCCTGCCGGGCTTACGGGTGTGCAAGGTGAATTTATTGCCCCTTCAGCGACGGGGGATGCTCGGGAGCTTAAGGCGGCTGAAATTAAAATTATAATCAGTAAATTTGCGGCTGCGGCAGCTAGCGCCAAGGAAGCCGGAATGGATTTTGTCGACATTCACGGCGCTCATGCCTACCTGCTGCACAGGTTTTTCTCCCCGTTGGATAACCAGCGAAGCGATAAATACGGCGGCAGTGTAGAGAAGAGGATGACCTTTGCCCTGCAATGCGTCAAGGCAGTCAGAAAGGCTGTGGGTGACGATTATCCGTTATTCTGGCGGCTATCTGCTGAAGAGGGCGTGGTGGGTGGCATCACGCTGGAGCAGAGCATAAAATTGGCTCAGGCCCTGAAAAAGGCCGGGGTTGATGTCATTGATGTTTCTTACGGGCGGCTTCCGAGGCAAATTATGCCTTCTAAAAGGCAGCCGATGGGGACATATATTTCTCAAGCTGAGGCGATAAAGAAGGCAGTAGAAATACCGGTCATAGCTGTGGGGCGGATTAACTCACCCCAGCTAGCTGCGGAGATTATTTCTCAGAATAAAGCTGATTTAGTGGCTCTAGGGCGTCAGCTTATCACCGACCCTCAATGGGCGAAAAAGGCGCAAGAAGGTAGATTTGACGACATCGTCAACTGCGATTCCTGCAATAAAAAATGCGTAAGGGCGATTCCTGAAATCAAGAAACGCGCTGGCTCCGAAGACCTGTCATTGTGCAGCTGTTAATGAGCGTGCCGGCAAGGAATACCTGGATAAATAAAAGGTTAAAAGTAAAAAATTAAAGGCGATTATCCCTTAAAAACAAGAAAGAAACGGGAAAACAACATGTTGACATTAGAGCTTGAAGATTTTAGCATTCAGTTCCCATGTGTTCATATCTACGGAGCCTTCCTCGACGCCTTGAGTTGAGTTTAGCCATCCAAACTCCTTTGACCCCGTCTGATAGGTTTGGGTTCCTTTAATGGCATAGCGCCCCTCTGGAATGGCTGTCAAGAACCCTGACACTTCAACCGAAATTAGGTCGCCTCCGTCTGCGGTGATAACACCATGAACATGTATGACTCCTATGCCATCAGGGCGAAACAACACATAATCTACCCCATCAACCTTTCCATGTATGCTTGGCCCACTTGCCTCTCCAGTAAAAGGCACGTCAACCCTCGTTCCTTCAGGTACAGTGCCTATAAGTACTAGAGGCAAAAGCTTAAGCTTCTCTTCATACAGCATCTCTCCTTGCATGTAACTCCTCCTTTCTTTCAATCTCTAACTTCTTAGACTGCTGTCTACATATAATCGCCATAGTAAGGGATAATCACTAAATTAGAAATAATTTTTGGCTTTTGGTCTTTGGTTTTTACCCTGTCCTGCCGAATTCCTTTTCCAATTGCCGCGAGCTTAGATGTATCATGGTCGGCCTGCCGTGGGGGCAGGTGCGTGGCTGCTTGGTCTGTTCCAGTTGTTTTATCAGCTCTCTCATTTCCTCGGCGTTTAATGAATGCCCGGCTTTGACGGCACTGTGACAGGCTACGGACTGAGCTATTTTTTCATCGCGTTTAGCTGGCTCCTCTTCGATGGCTATGGAGTCCAGCAGTGTACTAACCGCTTCGGCCAGGTTTCCCTCCTTCATTATGGCAGGCACCGCTCTTCAGCAGGTAGCTCCTGGCGCCAAAGGGCTCAAGGCTGAAGCCGAACTCACCAAGAAGCTCAGCCTTCTTTTTCAAAACCTCTTCTTGCTTGGGGGTTAATTCCAGGTTTACCGGCTCCAGCAGACCTTGAATTTCTATCTTCCGCTGAGCGCGCTGTGCCAGGATTTTTTCGAACAGTACACGCTCATGGGCGGCATGCTGGTCGACAAGGTAAAGACCTTCGGGGCCTTCAGCCATGATGTAGTTGCTGGCTAGTTGTCCCACCACCCTGAGTATAGGCAGGGAAACCGTCTCGGTACCTTTAACTGTCCACAAGCTTGGTGGTGGGGTAAATGACGGTGCGCCGGTCTTGACTTTAGGCGGCGGTGCTTTTGACCAGTACCTTCTCTATTGACTTTTGGACCGCTATATAGACAATCTGGCTGTTGCGGAATTTTACGTCTCTTTTTGTGGGATGAACATTGATATCGAGCTCTGGCGGCGGCAATGAAACGTTTAAGATGGCAATAGGGTGCTTACCGGTCATAAGCAAGCCGTGATAGGCATCTTCGGTGGCTCGAGCCAGCAGGCTGCTGTGAACCCAGCGACGGTTGACGAAAAAGCTCAGGTAGCTGCGGCTGGAGCGGGCCAGAGACGGTGGACTTACCAGGCCAGATACACCAGGGACCTGGTCTGTTTTGCCAATCTTCAGCATTTGCTTGGCTACTTCCAATCCGTAAACTTCGGCAACAACATCTTCTAAGCTGCCGTTGCCCGAGGTGTGCAGGGTCAATCGCCCATCTAGGACTAGATTGAATTGTACCTCGGGGAAAGCCAGGGCATACTGGCTCAAAAGGTTGGCGATATGGCCGCTTTCGGTGGTTGCCGACTTGAGGAATTTCAGTCGCGCCGGGAAGTTGCGGAAAAGATGATGTACGGTAACGGTGGTGCCTTGAGGTCGACTGCGTTTATCCCTCTTTGCTATATTGCTGCTCTTCAAGTGAAGGTAGGTGCCGGCAGTATCAACGTCGGCTTTAGTCAGGATTTCCACATCGGCTGCAGCGGCTATGCTGGGCAGGGCTTCGCCGCGAAAGCCTAGCGTGGATATTTTTTCCAGGTCGGTTAGCGTCTCAATCTTGCTGGTGGCGTAGCGATGAAAGGCACGTTCCACGTCGCTGGCTGATATGCCGCTGCCGTTGTCGGTTACCCTGATGAGGCGTACGCCGCCGTCCTGCGCCTCGACGGATATCTGTGTGGCGCCGGCATCCAGAGAGTTCTCCACCAGCTCCTTCACCACCGAAGCCGGCCTGTCCACCACCTCACCGGCGGCAATCTTGGAGACAACTTCGCAGGCTAGAATTCTAATGGGCATGCTAGCTTATTTTACACGGTTTAGTGTATTAAAGCAATTGCAGAAATACGTTCAGCTGTTCTCTATTTTCTCTAGTGGTGCCAGGCTGAGGAGTAGATGCTTGACGCCGGCTCCTTCGAAGGCGACGGTTATCTCCTGGTCGTCTTTATTGGGCGAGCAGTTTATGACGATACCTTCGCCGAACATCTTATGTTGAACACGGTCACCGATTTCTAATTTCAGGTTGCTGAATGGTTTAGCTGCCGACCTGGAATAAAGGGCGGTTACCGGGGTGAATTCGTCTTCCTTGTCCTCATCGTCTTCCCACAGGCCTTTGCCGGCAATTAATTGTTTGGGGATGTCCTGGAGAAAACGCGAGGGTAGAGTTGCCGAGCTGCTGCCGAACAGGTTGCGGTGATAGGTATGTAACAGATAGACTCGCTGCTGAGCCCGGGTTACTCCTACATAGCACAGGCGGCGTTCTTCTTCCAGCTCATCGGGGTCCTCCATAGACCTCCGATGTGGCAGCAGTCCTTCCTCCATGCCGACAATGAAGACAACGGGGAATTCCAGACCCTTGGCCTGATGTAGAGTAATCAGGGTGGTGGCATCTACCTTTTCATCGAGCTCGTCTACATCTGATACCAGGCTCACCTTCTCCAGGAAGGTGGTCAATGCCTCAGTGGGGCTGAGCTCGTCGTAATCTCTGGCTACAGTGTACAGCTCTTGTATGTTCTCCCAGCGCTCCTCGCCGTTCTCCTCGTTGAGGATGTGCTCCTTGTAACCTGTCTGCTCCAGCACCTCGTTGAGCAAACCGGTGAGATTTAGTTCCCGGCTTCTGGCGATTAGTTCGCCGATCAAGTCGAAGAAGCTTGTCAAAGCGTAGTTAGCTCGTGGTGTTAAGGCTGGCCCTTTCTTATCCGCCACCATCTTAAGTGCCGAATATAAAGACATGTCCTGATTTTTTGCCCAGCCTGATAGCTCGGCTAGGGTACGCTGGCCGATGCCTCTACCGGGGACATTTATTATTCGAGTTAGGCTGATGCTGTCGGCGGGGTTGTGGATAAGCCGCAGGTAGGCGATGACATCCTTAATCTCGCGCCTCTGGTAGAAACGGGTGCCGCCGACGAGCTTATACGGCACGTCCATAGCGCATATAAGCTTCTTCTAAAGCTCGGGACTGGGCATTGACCCGGTACATCACGGCGCAACCGCCGGCTGTAGTAACGTTTTCGCTGACCAGCCTTTCTATTTCGCTGATGACAAACTGAGCCTCTTCATCTTCGTTGTAAGTCTCGATGACGGAAATCGGAACGCCGGCCTCGTTCTCTGTCCACAGGCGCTTAGGTTTACGCCGCGAGTTGACGGTGATGATGCTGGAAGCCACATCCAGTATGGTCTTGGTGGAGCGATAGTTCTGCTCCAGGAAAGCTACCTTGGCATCGGGATAGTCCTTCTCGAAGCTGAGTATGTTGCGCAAATCGGCGAATCTCCAAGAGTAGATGGACTGGTCAGGGTCGCCGACAACGCAGACATTGCGGTGTTTTCCGGCCAGCTGCTTTATCAGCATATACTGGGTGATGTTGGTATCCTGAAACTCGTCAACCAGTATATGCAGATAGCGTGACTGATATTTGGCGAGAATCTTGGGATGGTCGTTGAAGAGCTGGACTGTCTTCATCAGCAGGTCATCGAAGTCGACGCCGTGGCTCCGGGTGAGGGATTGCTGGTATCTCTCGTAGACACGCTGGACTACGGTTTCGAAATAGTTGCTGGTCTGCTCGGCATAATCTGCCGGCGTCAGCAGCCGGCTTTTGGCGTACTTGATGGCTGATTGAATAGCTCTCGGTGTGTACTGTTTGGGGTCGAGGTCGAGTTCCTGCAGGCTCTGCTTTATCAGGCTTAGCTGGTCTTCCTCGTCATAGATAACGAATCTCGAATCCAGCCCGATAGCCTTGCCTTCCTGGCGCAGTATGCGGGCGCAGATGGCATGGAAGGTGCCCAGAGTTAAGTCACCCGCCGTCTGCCCCAGCAGCTTTTCCAACCT
>CAVSBU010000039.1:0-25734 GCA_963726215.1 uncultured Chloroflexia bacterium | reverse complement strand
TTTCCTGACTTGACATATTCAGTGTAAGATAGTAGAAATGAAGTAGATATAGGGATTTCATATTGTAATCCAAGCTAATGCCGGTACGTCTTTAGGAGGTGGGAGATGAAAGATGCGGATAGGGACAAAGAGCAGTTTATCGATGAGCCAGAGCAGTTGCGCCAGCGGATTGCCGAACTGGAAGTCTCAGAAGCTGAGAGCAAGAAGATTGAAGAGGCACTAAAGCAAAGCGAGTCGAGATACAAAGAACTCGCTGAGAGTATCACAGACGTCTTCTTCGCCATGGACAAAAGCTGAGGTATACGTATTGGAATAGGGCCAGTGAGGAACTTACTGGCATCTCGGCTAAAGACGCGCTGGGGAAGAGTATATATGACATTTTCCCGGATGACGAAGCCACAAGAAGAGCTGAAGAGGCATACCGGAGGACACTGGCAACGAAAAAGCCGCAACATTTCGTCAATAACTTTTCTATCGGTGGCAGAGACTGTGTTTTTGATATCAGCGCTTACCCTACAGCACATGGTATTTGTGTTTATGTTAAGGACATTACCGAGCACAAAAAGTTGGAGGAGGCGCTAAAAGAGAGCGAAGTATGGTACCGCCATATATTTGATAATGCCCCCTTCGGCATCGGTTTTTCCTCGATTGAGGGGAAGGTGATAAATCTTAACAAGGCCATGGAGACCATCACCGGATACTCGGCTGAGGAGTTCAGTAAAGTTAACCTGGCTGATACGTATGTGAATAAGGCAGATAGAGAGGTTTTGTTAGAAGAACTCAGGCAACATGGTGGTGTTGTTGACTACCCGGTGCAACTCAGGCGCAAAGATGGCACTCTTTACAATGCTCTTTTGAGTGTCAGATTGACCACTATTGGTGACAGGGAGTTCGTTCAGACGATATGCCATGATGTCACCGAACGCAAGCGAGCGGAAGAGGCGCTGAGAGAAAGCGAGGAGCGTTATCGCTTTCTGGTAGAACTATCTCCTGAGGCCATTTTTGTTGCCAGTGAAGGCAAGCATGTCTTCACGAATAGTGCCGGATTGAACTTATTGAGCGCCTCAAGCCCTGACCAGATCATCGGAAAACCAGTAATTGATGTAATCCACCCGGACTATCGTGAAATTGTCGCCGAGCGAATGCAAAAGGCGATGAAAACAGGAATGGCACTTCCTACGCTGGAAGAGAAGTTCCTCCGGCTTGATGGCACAGAGATTGATGTTGAGGTGAGGGCGGCTCCTTTAATTTACCAGGGCAAGCCGGCAATGCAAGCTGTCGTCCGTGACGTCTCCGAGCGCAAGCAGGTTGAGGAATCTCTGCGCCTCTCGGAGCAAAACTTCCGCGACTCGATAGAAAACTCGCCTTTAGGCATACGCATTGTTAATGAAGATGGAAAGACTCTTTATGCCAACCGGGCTTTGCTGGATATCTATGGCTACAGTAGTGTTGAGGAACTGGAAGCTGTGCCTAGAAAACAGCGTTACACTCCTGAGAGCTATGCTGAGCACAGGAAAGGGTAAAGAACAGGAAACTGGGGAAACATGTCCCCACCAATTACGAAATCGGCATTGTGCGTAAAGATGGTCAAGTTCGACATCTATCAGTGTCCCGTGGAGAAGTGCTCTGGAATGGCGAGAAGCAATTCCAGGTGGTGTATCAGGACATCACCGAGCGCAAAGCCAGGGAACAGGAGTACCAGGCTATTATCCGTACCGCTATGGATGGTTTTTGGCTTACGGATATGCAGGGGCACTTCTTAGATGTGAACGAGGCTTACTGCCATTTGATAGGGTACAGCCGTGACGAGCTTCTAAATATGTCAATTCCGGATATCGAAGCGATAGAGAAACCAGAGGAGATAGCCAAACGCATCCGAAAGATAAAGGAAGTTGGCTACGACCGCTTTGAAACCCGTCACCGACGTAAGGATGGCGAGATTGTTGACGTTGAGATTAGTGTCAACTATTTGCCAATTGGAGGTGGACGATTATTTGTATTTCTCCGTGACATCACCGAGCGCAAGCGGGCGGAGGAGGCACTGCAGGCAAGCGAAGAGCGTTACCGGCTGCTGGCCGAAAATGTGAGAGATGTTATCTGGGCTACGGATATGGATTTTCGGTTTACCTATGTCAGTCCGTCTGTTAAATATCTCGGAGACCGCACTGCTGAAGAAGTTATGTCCATGTCCTTGGGGCAGCTTTTGACGCCGTCTTCGCAAGAGCTTGCCATGAAGACTTTTGCTGAGGAACGGGTCATGGCAAACGTCACGCCGCAAGACCCGACCCGGTCGCGGACACTGGAAGTTGAATTTCTTCGCCGTGACGGCTCCGCCTTATGGGCAGAGCTGAAAATGAACTTCATGCGTGACACGGCTGGCCGGCCTGTCGGTATTCTGGGAGTTATGCGGGACATCAGTGAACGGAAAAAGGCTGAAGAAGAGAGGAGGGAACTTGAGCAAAAGGCTCAGCTTGCCAGCCATCTGGCTTCCGTCGGCGAGTTATCAGCCGGCGTCGCCCATGAGATAAATAACCCGCTGACGGGTGTTATCGGTTATGCCGAGTTGCTGATGCAGGAGGATGTCCCAGAGCATATAAAGAACGATTTAGAGATTATCCGTGACGGGGCTAAGCGAGTAGCTAGTATTGTAAAAGGGCTGCTTACTTTTGCCCGCCAGTCCAAGCCGGAGCGAACTGTTGTCGATATTAACGAGATTATTGAAGTTTGCTTACGCCTGCGGGCCTATGAGCTGGAGACGAGTAACATTAAAGTAGTTACCAATCTTGCTCCTGACCTGCCTTTGACTATTGCCGACGCCGGTCAGCTTCAGCAGGTGTTCCTCAATTTGCTCATAAACGCTGAGATGGAGATGAAATTAGCCCACGGTAAGGGGAAACTCATAATTAAGGCAGAGCAATTAGATAATACTATCCGGATATCCTTTAAAGACGACGGCCCGGGTATAGCCAAAGAGAACCTGGAGAAGATATTCGACCCCTTCTTTACCACCAGAGAAGTAGGCAAAGGGACAGGGCTTGGATTGAGCATCTGCCATGGGATAATAACCGAGCACGGCGGCAGGATATGGGCTGAAAGTAAGCTGGGCAAAGGGGCTACCTTTATTGTGGAATTGCCAGTAGTTACTGAGAAGAAACCCTCAAGAAGCGAGCCAAAAATAACACGCAGGCCTAAAGTAGCGACTAAAGGCTAAAATACTGGTGGTGGATGATGAGCCGGTGGTAAGGCAGTTGTTAACTGAAATTCTGACTGAGGAGGGACATGAGGTGGAGGCCACGGCTGATGGCAAAGATGCCTTGAATAGAATTAAAGAGCAACGGATACAGTCTTATACTGGTGGATATGAAGTTGCCCGGGATGAGCGGTAGCGAGCTGTATGGGCGTATTCAGGGGATAGCTGAATCATTGGCGCAGCGGGTGGTCTTCATCACCGGCGATGTTATGGGGGCGGATACCGAAGCCTTTCTTGCCAGGACAAGGGTTCCATATATTCACAAGCCGTTTGATGTTGAACAGTTGAAAGCAGAGATAGGACGCCTCTTAGCCACCCCTCGCCCGAAAGGCACCGCCAAATCCCAAATTTCAAATAAAAAACCAAAAGTTAAAAGCTAAAATTTGGATTTCGATATTTGTATTTGTTTGGAATTTGGAGCTTAGGATTTGGTGCTTTTTAAATAGGCGTCTATAGAGGTAACCGCTCGCTTTCCGGCTCCCATGGCACTGATAACGGTGGCGGAACCGGTGACGACATCACCACCCGCCCAGACCCCATCTTTTACCGTCTTTCCGGTTTCCTCATCAGCCACCACAGTACCGTTTTTTCTCGTCTCCAGTCCTTTTGTGGTTGACGGAATCAGAGGGTTTGGGGTAGTCCCCAGTGCCACAATGGCAACATCAGCTTCGATGATGAACTCACTGCCTTCTTTTACGATGGGGCGGCGTCTACCGCTGGCGTCAGGTTCCCCAAGTTCCATCTCGTAGCACTCAACGGCTGTTATCCAGCCCTCGTCATTACCTATAAACCGTTTCGGGTTGACGAGGAACTTGAAGATAATCCCTTCTTCCTCGGCGTTTTCCACTTCCTCATGTCGTGCCGGCATCTCGACCCTGGAGCGCCGATAGATAATGTAAACTTCATCGGCGCCAAGCCTCAGAGCACAGCGAGCAGAGTCCATGGCTACATTGCCACCGCCAATTACAGCTACCTTCCTCCCTATCTTTATCGGTGTATCGTATTCAGGGAAAAGATAGGCTTTCATGAGGTTCACGCGTGTCAGGAACTCGTTGGCTGTAAATACTCCATTGAGGTTCTCACCGGGTATATTAAGCAGCATGGGCAGACCGGCGCCAGTGCCCAGGAAGACCGCTTCATAGCCGCTGTCAAATAATTCATCCACGGTGGCTAGTTTACCCATCACCGAATCGAGCTTGATTTCCACCCCCAATGACTTGACATAATCTACCTCTTCGTTGACGATAGCCTTAGGTAACCTGAACTCGGGGATACCGTACGTTAGCACGCCGCCGGCGACATGGCTTGATTCGAAGATGGTTACCTGGTAGCCCAGCCTGGCTAAATCGGCGGCACAGGTAAGTCCGGCAGGTCCTGAACCGATGACAGCCACTTTTTTACCCGTTGGTGGTGTTGGGTTTGGAGATGAAGCCGTTTCGGAGCTATGTTCCCGTTCCCAGTCAGCCACGTATCTTTCCAGGCGGCCGATAGCAATCGGCGCTCCCTTCTTAGCCAGTGTACAGACCTCCTCACATTGTGACTCCTGAGGGCAGACCCGACCGCAGACGCCGGGCAGCGCGTTTTTGCTCTTCAATATCCGTACTGCCTCAGGCATATTATTGTCCCGCAATGCCTTAATGAAATCGGGAATATCTACATTTACCGGACAGCCGCTGATGCAGGGATGCTTAGGGCATTGAATACATCGGACCGCTTCCTGAAGTGCCATGTCCCATGTGTAGCCCTGCGCTACCTCATTGAAGTTCCTCGCCCTTACCTTCGGCTCCTGGCGGGGCATGGCCACTCTATTCAAATCAAGCTTTGGTTTGACTTTTTCTTCCATGCTTATTCTCCGGTCTGACCGTGGCGGGCTTTCCACAATTCAAGCGAGCGCTTTTCTTCATCGCAAAAAATTCGCTGGCGGGTAAACAGGAGGTCCCAATCGACATGGTGCCCGTCGAATTCGGGACCGTTAACACACACAAACTTGGTGACTCCGTCTATAGAAACGCGGCAGCAGCCGCACATGCCAGTGCCATCGACCATAATCGCATTGAGACTAACGATGGTGGTAACGCCAAAAGGCTTGGTAGTCAAAGAGCAGAATTTCATCATTACCGCCGGGCCAATGGCGATAACACGGCTGATTCGCTTATCTCGCTCCAGCACTTCCTTCAGCGGGTCGGTAACCAGGCCCTTTCGTGCATAGGAGCCATCATCGGTGGTGACTATCAGTTCGTCGCTGACGCTTCGTAGCCGGTCTTCCCAGAAGAGAAGGTCTTTGCTTCGGGCACCCATTATGGTGATGACCTTGTTTCCCGCTTGTTTCAGGGCTCTGGCTATGGGATATACCGGGGCTACGCCCACGCCGCCGCCAACGCAGACTACGGTGCCGAAATTCTCTATTTCCGAGGGTAATCCTAAAGGACCGCTCAAGTCCAATATATGGTCGCCGGCATTGAGAGCAGCGAATTTATAGGTAGTGGTTCCCACTCGCATTGCCACCAGGCTGAGGGTTCCTTCTTTCTCGTCCCAATCAGCTAAGGTAAGTGGAATGCGTTCGCCAACCTCATCAACACGGATAACAACGAATTGGCCGGCTTTAGCCTTTTTGGCTACGGCCGGCGCCTCGATTTTGACGAAGTCAATAACAGGACATAGCTTTTCTTTAGCTACAATCTTAAACATAACTGCCCCCGAATGAGACCGATTTGTCTCTTTGTTTAAGACCGCACCAAGGTCTTAGTAGCTTTGTCTTCCGGACCAGCCACCATGCGGGCTACGGCAAATCTCAGGTCACAGCCCATGCACCGCTTTGCCTCTTCATTTCCCAGCTCATCGCTGAAACCGAGTTCCACCTGGCTGAAGTTGCCAATCTGCTTGGCTGGCTTTGCTGTCGGCATCTCTTGCCGCCGTCTTTGAGCGAAGTTATCGATTCTACCTACTCTCGGTACGCCCTCAGTTATTGGAGCCAGAGTCTCGCTTATATTGCCGCTACCGCCTAAATACCGGTCAATGGAGATGGCTGCTTTTCTGCCGGCAGCCACAGCTTCAATGAATGATGCTTTTCCGGTCACCGCATTGCCGCCAGTAAAGACGCCTTTTCTACTCTTTTTTCCCACCTGCTTCAGCGCCAAATGTATCAGTGATTTCCGCCGTGACTCCGGTAGCCAGAAGCACAGCGTCGAAGCCTTTCTCAAATAACTTGTCAACGGATTCTACTTTCGACTGAGTCTTTATTTTAATACCCAGCTTGCTCAAGCCTTCTATCTCAGCATCCAGGATATCGCGAGGCAGGACATATTCAGGTATTAGTGCTCGCATCATGCCACCGGGCTGACTGAGGCTCTCAAACACAGTCACGGCATGTCCGCCCTTTTTGGCCAGGTAATAAGCTGCGGTAAGTCCTGCAGGCCCTGAGCCGACGATAGCTATCTTCTTGCCTGATGGCGCAGCTTTTGAGCCTTCCGATGAGTTCGTACTTGCCGGAGCGTTCGACGGCGAAGCGCTCTAAGGCTCTGATGGCAACAGGCTGGTCGAGGTCGCCGCGGCGGCAGGCACCTTCAGCTTCGCAGGGATGCTCACAAATCAGGCTGCAGACAGCCGCAAAGGGAACGCTTTCGCGGATAACGGCTACAGCTTCAGCATATTTTTTTTCTCTGATGAAGCGTATGAAGCGGGGCACATCTACTCTTGCCGGGCAGGCATATTTGCAGCGAATTGAAAGCGCTTCACGCTCAGTCCACTCGATTCCATTCCTCGCCGCGGTCCATAAGTGCGCCTGTAGGGCACACCTCTACGCAGGAGCCGCAGAAAGTGCATCCTGACTCGATAAGAGGTTTACCGAATGCACCACCGATATAAGTCCTGGCTCCCCGCAGATTGAAGGCAATAGCTTCGAAGCCCAATATCTCCTGGTCGACTCTGATACAGCGACCGCAGAGAATACAAAGATTGTTGTTGCGCACAATGAAGGGATTTTCCATTTCTACGGGCAGTCCTTTGGAAGTATAGGGGAAAGGCATTGTCATCGAGGCCGATGAAATCGGCTACTTTCTGGAGTTCGCAGTGTCTATTTTTCGGGCAGGTGACACAGCGCTCGGTTACTGCCACATTACGCAGACATATATCGAACGGCTGACAGCGCTCCTTCCGCCAGCAGGTGAGACATTCATGTGGATGTCTGGCCAGCATCATTTCGAGAATTTCTCGGCGCAGGCAGTTTACTTCAGGCGTATTGCTGTGAACCACCATGCCGTCGGCTGCCGGCTCACTGCATGCAGTAATAGTGCCCCGTCTGCCTTCTATTTGGACCTGGCACAGCCGGCAGGCACCGAAGGGCAGCTTAATATCTCGCAAGTGCGCACAGGTTAGGGATGTAAATGCCGGCATCCAGCGCTGCTTCCAGAATCCTTTTGCCTTTGGTGGTCTTAACCTCTATGCCGTCTATAGTTAAATTAATCGTGTCCATGTTTACTGTCACTTCTACTTCTGTGCCGACCGGTACTGGCTCTTTGGGCACAGTGATATGTTCTCCCGTCACCTTGACTACGGCGCTGAAGCGCTCGGGGCATTTCTCCAGGCAAGTGGCGCATTTGATGCATTTTTCCTGGTCGATTACGTGAATCAGTCTTTTGCCGCCGCTGATTGCCTCGACGGGGCAAGCCCTGGCGCAGATACCACAGCCAGCGCATTTATCGGGCAGGATATAGAAGTTTATAAGAGCCTTGCATACTAGTGCCGGACATTTCTTCTCAATGACATGAGCCTCCCACTCGTCCCGGAAATAGCGAATACTGGATAGGACCGGGTTGGGGGCTGTGGTTCCCAGCCCGCAGAGGGAACCGCTTTTTATTGTTTCGCCCATATCTATGCAGCGCTTGATATCTTCCGGCTCTCCTTCACCTTGAGTTATCTTCTTCATGATGTCACTCATCAAGGGCAGTCCTTCACGGCAGGGCACACATTTGCCACAGGATTCATTGCGGCAGAACTCGAGGAAGATATCGTGCAACGTCTACCATGCAAGTGTCCTCATCCATTACCACCATTCCGCCAGAGCCCATCATGGAACCGGCTTTAGTGAGTGATCTCGAAGTCGACCGGTGTGTCAATAAACTCTCAGGTAAACAGCCGCCAGACGGCCCACCTGTTTGGACAGCTTTGAAATTTTTGTCTTCTTGGATCACCACCTCCGATTTCGAATATTATCTCGCGGAGAGTTAGTTCCCATCGGTACTTCAATCAAGCCGCTATTAGCTATCTTGCCGGTAAGGGCGAATACGTGCTGTTCCTTTGCTTGTCCTCGGTGCCTATAGCTGCTATACCAGTCTGCCCCTCCATTGTTATAATAGGAGGTACATTGGCGAATGTTTCGACATTGTTCAGAGAAGTGGGTTTGCCCCACAGTCCTGAGGCTACCGACCGCGGAGGTCTTACACGGGGCATTCCTCTTTTGCCTTCTATTGAGTACATCAGGGCGCTGCCTTCGCCGCAGACGAAGGCGCCGGCACCCTGCATTATCTCGACATTGAAGCTAAATTCGCTGCCCATGATATTATCTCCCAGCAGCTTGCGTTCTTTGGCTTGCGCTATGGCCATACTGAAGCCGTTTCACCGCCAGGGGGTACTCAGCGCGAACATATATATAACCATTTGGTGTGCCAACGGCATAGCCGGCAATAGCCATTCCTTCAAGAACAGAATGAGGGTCGGCTTCCAGGACAGAGCGGTCCATGAAGGCTCCCGGGTCTCCTTCGTCTGCATTGCAGACCACGTATTTGGGCTGTTGCCTTGCTTTGGCGAGCCTCCTCCCATTTTCTCCATGTAGGAAATCCGGCTCCGCCTCTGCCCCGCAGCCCCGACTTTTCCACCTCTTTAATCACATCTTGCGGGCTGCATT
Organism: uncultured Chloroflexia bacterium; assembly: GCA_963726215.1. Lineage (GTDB taxonomy): Bacteria > Chloroflexota > Dehalococcoidia > GIF9 > UBA5629 > 9FT-COMBO-48-23. Next base: position 16,582 of record CAVSBU010000039.1, on the reverse strand, counting down.
TCCAATTGCTTTTTTGCAGTGCCGCTGTAGCCATCCTTGGCCATATAGTCGTCAATTTTTTCAGGGTTGATGTGCCCGCAGTTGCGAGTGGCTATTCTCACCTGCGGTTTTAGCATTGGCTGTTCGAAATGGAACTTCGGTATGTTGGCAAACTATCTTCACCAAAAGTGCCGAGTGCCAAGTCGGGACGACGGATTTTCGTTGACCAGATAATCTTCTATCAGCTTGATTGCTTTTTCCGGGGTAACCTGGCTATAGGAGATCCGAGGACGCCCTCGGCTTCACGATATCGACTATGTGGCTCCAGATAGCACAGGCCGATACAGCCAACCGGTATGATATTAGCCTGGATATTTTGCCGTGCTAGCTCACCTTCGATGCTTTCAATACTGCGTTGCCCCAGCTGCCATGACCACATGTGGCTAATCCCACCAGAATCAGCGGCCTGTCGCTGCCCCACAGGATTCTTGCCATTCTTCAATTGCTTTGTTTCGTAATGTGGCGAAATCCATGTATTTCCTTTAGTTTTGGCTAATGAAACTGTCCAGTATTTCCTTGGTCTTAGTTGTCGTCACATTGCCGTAGACCTGGCTATCAACTCACTATGACGGGAGCCAAGCGCACAAGAGCCAAAGCAGCGGACTTCTTCTAGACTGAACTTACCATCTGGAGTCGTTTTACCCGTCTCTATGTGGAGTTCTCGTTCCAATGATTCGACCAGGCTGGCAGCACCGCGCACATGGCAGGCAGTGCCCAGACATACTTTAATCATGTTTTTTCCTGGCTTAGTGAAGCGGAATTGGGAGTAGAAGCTGGCTACTCCGTAGACTACATTTGTGATACACCTAGCCACTCGTCCGATTTCCTCCATTGCCACTTCAGGCAAATAGCCAAATTTCTCTTGCACAGCCTGGAGAGCCGGTATCAGGACGACCTGACGCCCCTGAAAGGGGGCAAGTATCTCTCTCATCTGTTCTCTTAAATCGGTTGCCATGGTATTGCTACCCTCCGGATGTCACCGGCGAGCCCGGTTATTTCTTCGAACCCGCTCGATTCGAACAGCACACACTTTGAACTCTGGGATTTTAGCTACCGGGTCTAATGCCGTGTTGGTCAATAGATTGGCAGCACTCTCAGCGAAATGGAAAGTCATGTAGACAACTTTCGGTGGTGATTTCTCAGTTATTTTTGCCTTGGCTGCTACTTCGCCGCGGCGAGAAATTACCTTGACTTTATCGCCATCTTTAATTTTCAGCGAAGATGCATCCGCCGGATTTATCTCTATAACTCCCTCGGGTTCAATGGTATTGAGTCCGGCAACCTTACGCGTCATGGTGCCGGTATGATAATGATACAGATTTCGCCCTGTGGTAAGTACCAGTGGATATTCCTTGTCAGGTAATTCGGCAGGCGGCTTGTATTGCAGCGGCGCGAATTTTCCCAGACCGCAGACAAATCTACCCACGTGCAATATTGGCGTCCCCGGGTGGTCTTTAGTTGGACAAGGCCATTGCAGTCCACATTCTTCCAGCCGCTCGTAGGTGACGCCTCCGTAGCTGGGCGTCAATCTGGCAATTTCCTCCATTATCTCGGACGGATTCTCGAAGTCGAAATCCTTGTCGCACATTTTCCTGGCTAGCTGACATATAATCCACCAGTCAGGCTTGGAGTTGCCCACAGGTTCTATTGCTTTCCTCACTCGTTGTATGCGCCGTTCGGTATTGGTAAAGGTGCCGTCCTTTTCAGCGAAACTGACCGCCGGTAAAACAACATCAGCCAGCCGGGCAGTTTCGGTGAGGAAGATGTCCTGAACTACCAGGAACTCGAGCTTTTTCAGCGCCTTCTCAGTGTGATTGGCGTCGGCATCGCTCAATATCGGATTCTCGCCCATTACATAAACCGCTTTAATTTTCCCATCGTAAGCGGCATCGAGCATTTCAGTTAAGGTTAATCCCGGAGTCGGACTTAAATCGCTTCTCCAGGCAATCTCAAACTTTTTTTGAATGTCCGGGTTGTCGACCCTTTGATAACCGGTGTAAACATTAGGCAAAGCGCCCATGTCACAGGCACCTTGAACATTGTTCTGCCCTCGCAGTGGATTTACACCGGTTGACGGTCTGCCCATATTACCGGTTAACATGGCCAAGTTGGCGACAGCCATCACGTTGTCCGTACCGTGGCTATGCTGGGTAATGCCCATGGCATAGATTATGGTTGCTGGTTTACATGTAGCATATAATCGAGCTGCCTCAACGATGGTATCTCGCGGCACCCCGGTAGCCTTTTCCACGAAATCGAGGTCGAAATTCTTCAATGATTCCTTGAAGGCATCAAAATTGTCGCAACATTCACTGACGAAGCTTAAATCAGCCAGTCCTTCGTCCAATATAACTTTCATCATGCCCATTAGCAGAGCAACGTCACTGCCCGGAGCCTGTCTCAGCCATACATCAGCATGGCGGCAAAGCTCAATCTCTCGAGGATTGGCAACAATAAGCCTGCCACCATTACGCACCGCCTTCTTTATCTCCAATGCAATAACCGGATGCCCGGCGCTGGTATTGCTGCCAATGACCAAGATGCAGGCAGCATCTTTGATTTCACTTATAGAATTAGTCATAGCACCGCTGCCGAAACTGGCGGCCAGACCGGCCACCGTTGGGGAATGTCAGAGACGGGCACAGTGGTCCACATTGTTGGTCTGCATCACCATGCGTGTGAACTTCTGTGCCAGGTAATTCTCTTCGTTGGTGCACTTAGCAGAAGCGATGAAAGCGAATTGGTTTCCCTTATATTTATTCAACTTGTCGGCTACCAAGTCCAAGGCCTCGTCCCAGCTTACCTCAACAAGTTCACCGTTTCTTCGTACTAAAGGCGTAGTCAGGCGTTCAGGATGATGGACGAATTCGGCGATGCCAAAACGACCTTTGACGCAGGCTTGTCCCTGGTTAACCGAGTTTTCCAGAACTGGTACCGAGCGCGAGACCTTGCCTCCGTTTACTTCGAGGCTTAGTTGGCAGCCAACTCCGCAATACGGGCATGTTGTGACTACTGAGCGTTCGGGTACCCCCAGCCATTTGCTGGAACGGTCAATCAGGGCGCCGGTGGGACAAACATCAACGCAAGCCCCACAGAATTGACATCCTGAATCTAGTAATGTCTTGTTAAAAGCGGTGCCAACTAATGCCTGGCTGCCACGATAGGTAAAGGCGATTGCCCCATTCCCTCTTACTTCCTGGCACACCCTGACGCAGCGACCGCAGAGTACACACAGGTTGTAGTCTCGCTCGAAGAAGGGGCTGTCCTGGTAAACCGGTAAATCCTTGCGGATAGGGGGCAGGGTAAGCTCTTCCACTCCGATGCGGGAGGCAAGCTCTTGTAGTTCGCAACGTAGATTCTTGGGGCAGGTAAGGCATTGCTGTGGGTGTTCGGCCAGAATAAGTTCAAAAATGTTGCGCCTCAGCTCGCGGAGCTGTGGCGTATTGGTTCTTATTACCATGTCTTTGGTAACTGGCGTAGTGCAGGCGGTGGGAAATCCTCGCAAATTCTCAATCTCCACGATGCACAATCGGCAAGCTCCGTATGGAGTGAGACTGGGATGGTAACACAGGGTTGGAATATAGATACCTGCCTGGCGAGCTGCCTCAAGTACCGTGGCACCTTCCTTTGCCTTGACCGCTTGTCCGTCTATAGTCAGGTTTATGACTTTTGTTTCTTCACCGACAACCATAATTAGCTTCCTGTTAAGCAGATGACCCTATAGGTACTGGTTCCAGCGGGACTTCGATTTGCTCACCGGACACCTTAGCTACGGCAGCAAAGCGTGGCGGACAGACATCAATGCATGTCCCGCATTTAATACACTTATTCTGGTCGATAACGTGGACCAATCGCTTGCCGCCGGCGATAGCTTGAGTCGGGCAGTTGCGCATACAGAGCATGCAGCCCTGGCATTTGTCCGGCAAAATATAAAACGAAATCAAATTCTTACATGCCAGGGACGGGCAGCGCTTTTCATTGATATGGGCCTCATATTCATTGCGGAAATAACGGATGGTGGTCAGCACCGGGTTAGGGGCGGTCTGGCCTAAGCCACAGAGTGAGCCTTGCTTCACTGTGGTGGCTATTCTCTCAAGTTGCTCTATATCTCCTGGCCTGCCTTCACCTCGAGTAATGCGGTCCAGAATGCCCAGCATTTGCCGTGTACCGACCCGGCAGGGCGGACATTTACCACAGGATTCGGCCTGTGTAAAACTAAGGAAGTATTTTGTCAGGTCTACCATACAGGTGTCTTCGTCGGCCACAATCATGCCGCCGGAGCCCATGATTGAGCCGGCAGCAGCCAGCGATTCATAGTCAACAGGTGAATCTAGCATTGATGGTGGCAGACAACCTCCGGAAGGGCCGCCGGTCTGAACTGCTTTGAACCCTTTGCCTTTAAGAATGCCGCCGCCTATGTCGTAGATTATTTGGCGCAGAGTAATGCCCAAGGGCACTTCAATAAGCCCGGTGCGCTCCACCTTGCCTACGAGGGCAAAGGTCTTCGTTCCCTTGCTTTTTTCCGAGCCGTACTGGGCATACCATTCACTGCCTTTTTGTAATATTCGTGCTGTGTTTGCCCAGGTTTCCACATTATTGATATTTGTCGGTTTGCCCCATAATCCTGATATTGCTGGAAAAGGAGGTCGTGACGCGAGGCATTCCCCGCTTGCCTTCTATGGAAGCCATCAAAGCTGTTTCTTCGCCGCAAACAAAAGCTCCAGCTCCTTCTTTAATCTTTATATGAAAATCGAAGCCGGAGCCAAGGATGTTATCTCCGATAAAGCCGTACTCTTCCATTTGCCGCAGAGCCAGCCTCAGTCTTTCCAGAGCCAGATGGGTATTCGGCACGGCAGTAAATATAGCCTTGGTTGGCTCCTATAGTGTAAGCGCCGATAGCCATCCCCTCCAGGACTGAATGAGGGTCACCTTCCAGTAGAGAGCGGTTCATGAAGGCGCCCGGGTCACCTTCGTCAGCATTGCAGATTATATATTTCTCCTTGCCCGGTGCTTTACGGCAGAAATCCCATTTTTGCCCTGTTGGGAAACCGGCGCCGCCTCTACCGCGCAAGCCTGATTTCTTAATCTCTTCAATTATTGCTTCAGGTGACATCTTTAATGCCTTGACCAGGCCGCTGTAGCCACCGTTGGCGATATAGTGGTTTATGTTCTCCGGGTCGATGAAACCGCAGTTGTGCAGGACTACGCGCACCTGGGGCTTGAGCACCGGCAGCTCGAACAAGTTGGGAATGCCATCAACCTTGCCGTCACCAACGTAACCTAGAGCTAAGTCAGCCCGAGGGTTATCATTTACCAGGTAGTCCTTAACAATCTGGGTAGCAATCTCAGGTGTTAAATTGCCGTAGATGATTTGTGGGCGTCCCGGCTTAATTATGCCGACCATAGGCTCGGCAAAACATAGCCCCATGCAGCCGACCTGGATGACAATGGCCTCGATTTTTTGCCTTGCCAGTTCTTCATTAATAGCTTTGAGAACATCAAGAGCCCCGGCAGCGCTGCCACAGGTACCGGCACCTACCAAAAGCCGTGGCTTCTTGCTTGATTGTAGTGCTTCCCACTCTGAGACTGCTTGTTTTTGAATTTTCTCGAAAGTCATGACACTATGCCTTCATCTATATTGGTTTAGAGTCTCTTTTGCCTTGGCAACTGTCATCCGACCATAAACATCTTTGTTTATGACCAATACCGGAGCCAGGGCACAGGAACCGAAGCAGGCTACCCTCTCCAGGCTGAATTTGTAGTCTTTGGTTGTGCCTCCGGACTCAACGTCCAGCTCTCTCTTGATTTCATCCAGAATTCGCTCGCCCCCGCGGACATGGCATGCGGTACCTAAGCAGACCTTAACGGTGTGCTTGACCGCGGCGAGTGAAGTAAAACTGGGCATAGAAAGAAGCAACTCCAAAGACTTCGCTTTCTGACATTCGGGAGGATTTAGCTATCTCTGAAATTGCCTCTTCGGGGAGATAGCCGAATTTTTCCTGGACTTTCTGCAGAACTGGAATTAATGCTCCCTTTTCCCCCTTGTATTCAGCCACTATCTTAGCTAGTTCATCAGGCACTTGGCTCTCCGCAGATTTGAATAACCAAAGCGGAAGTTTAGCAAAAAAAGCATTCGTGGTCAATCTCTGTGGTATATTAAATTTCCCTCTCCCTTGATGGGAGAGGCTAGGTGAGGGTGAAATTTTGAATAGGTCAACACTAACTGGCCATTTGGCAAAATGCTATACTGAGCAGACGTAATTTCATGGAAAAACAAGCGCAAATGGCAGAACGAAAACGCATCTTCGGCCTTAACCCCAACGTATTCTTTCTCGGGGTTGTGAGCTTTCTCACTGATGTCAGCAGTGAGATGATTTTCACTCTACTTCCCTTGTTTCTGGCCAATATCCTGGGAGTGGCTGCTGTCACCATCGGTTTTATTGAAGGGGTTGCCGAAAGCACAGCCTCTTTGCTCAAGATTTTCAGCGGCTGGCTAAGCGATAGGCTGGGTAAACGTAAATCCTTAGCTTTTATCGGTTATGGATTATCCACTTTGGCTAAACCATTTATGTATATAGCCACGACCTGGGGATTGGTGTTGGGGGTAAGGTTTGCCGACAGGTTTGGCAAGGGTGTACGCACGGCGCCACGGGATGCGCTGGTAGCCGATTCTGTGTCGGCTGAGCAGCGAGGCAAAGCTTTCGGGTTTCATCGAGCTATGGATACCTCTGGTGCTGCCCTGGGGCTTGTTGCTGCTGCCGCCGTTGTCTTTTTGCTACAGAAGGGTACTCTAGAGCTGATTCGAGGCACTTATCAGTGGCTGGTGTTGATTGGAATTATCCCGGCGGTGCTGTCGCTGTTCGTGTTTTTCTTTATTCGCGAAGCCAGGAAAAACTCAAGCCCGCAGAGCTACTCTGAATGTTCTGGAAAAAGCTCTCAGAATACGAAGACCGGCTTTGATAATCGCTTCAAGCTTTTCCTTGGCATAATGTTTTTATTTACTTTGGGCAATTCCAGCGATGCCTTCCTCATCCTGCGAGCGCAGAACCTGGGCAACTGTGTCCTCTATATACTCTTGATGCTCATCCTGTTTAATATCGTCTACGCAACCATTTCAATTCCCGCGGGGATATTGTCTGACAAGCTGGGTAGGCGGCGAATTATAGTTCTGGGGTGGTTAGTCTATGCTCTTACTTATCTTGGCTTTGCTATGGCATCTGCCTCGTGGCATATATGGCTGCTTTTTGCCCTTTACGGAGTCTACTACGGGCTTGCCGAAGGTGTAGCTCGAGCTTTTGTCGCTGATTTAGTGCCTGAAGACAGATGTGGCACAGCCTATGGTCTTTTCCACGGTGTAGTCGGCATTACTCTTTTGCCGGCTAGCATCATCGCCGGCTGGCTCTGGCAAACAGTTAATCCTGCAGCGCCCTTCTATTTCGGAGCTGGTTTGGCCTTCCTGGCGATGATTGGATTGCTAGCTCTGGTCCGCGAGTGATTTTATTCCAGCAACATATTGTCTATGAGTCTCGTCTTGCCGAACCTAACTGCCAGAGAGGCTAGTGCCGGTCTATCTATTTTTGATAGTTCTTCCAGAGTTTGGGCATCGGCAATGCTGACGTACTCGATTTTCGCCAGTGGTTCCTGGCTGATTAGGGAGGTCATCTCCTGGCGCACGGTCTCGGCATTCCTCTCGCCTTTTTCCCGGCGGTTTCGAGCCAGGGTAAGAGCCTTAAATAGGACGGTAGCTGCCTGGCGCTCCTGAGGGTTAAGGTAAACATTGCGGCTGCTCATGGCCAGCCCATCGCTCTCCCGAACCGTAGGCGCCACTATTACTTCTAAATTCATATTGAGGTCGGCGACCATCTTCTTGATGACCAATGCCTGCTGGGCATCTTTCTGCCCGAAATAGGCTCGGGTAGGCTCGACGATGTTAAATAATTTGGCAACCACGGTAGCCACTCCCTTGAAATGCCCGGGACGGTAACTCCCTTCAAGTCGGTCGGTAACCTTTTCCACATCTACCCAACTGTTGAATCCTTCAGGATACATCTCTTCCGCTGATGGCATGAAGACGATGTCTGTCCTTTCTTTTTCTAGCATAGCCAAATCACGCTCTGTATCGCGGGGATAGCTTTTGAAGTCCTCGGTGGGGCCGAATTGGGTGGGATTGACGAAGATACTGGCTACAACTGCCGAGTTCTCGGCTCGAGCTTGCTTGACCAAAGCTAAGTGCCCCTGGTGAAGATAGCCCATGGTGGGTACAAAGCCCACAGAGCCAAGGCTCTTCATCCTCATGGCCTTCATTTCGGCAATGGTTTTGGCTATTTGCATGGCTCTTCAGGCGCGAGCTAATTCTTCAAGCAAGCTCTCATCCATGGTAGAGCTATGTTCGGCGGTAGGGAATTTACCTGCTTTGACTTCGGCAATATAATCGGCGAGGGCAGTTTTAATCGAACCTGCCAATTTGGCATACTGCTTGGCATGCTTGGGCACAAAGTCGGAAAACAGGCCAAGAAGGTCGCTGATTACCTGCACCTGGCCATCGCAGTCAGGCCCAGCACCGATACCGATGGTGGGGATGCCTAGCTTCTGGGTGACTAGCTTGGAAAGAGGTGCTGGCACCAGTTCCAGTACAACGGCGAAGGCGCCGGCTTGCTCCAGGGCTTGAGCATCTTTAAGCAATCGCTCGGCAGCCTCCGGAGTTTTGCCCTGCACCTTGTGGCCACCGAGTTGATGTACAGACTGCGGAGTTAGTCCGATGTGTCCCATTACCGGTATGCCACATTCAACAATTCGCTTTACCGTCTCAGCAACGGCTACGCCACCCTCCAGCTTGATTGCCTGAGCGCCACCCTCCTGGATAAATCGTGCTGCGTTACGCAGGGCATCGGCTGTGCTGGTGTGATAAGTCATAAACGGCATGTCACCTATTACCATGGCTTGTTTGGTGCCCCTAACCACGGCCTTGGTGTGATGAATCATTTCATCCATAGTTACCGGAATGGTCGATTCATAGCCCAGCATTACCATCCCCAGGCTATCACCGACTAAAATCAATGGTATGCCAGACTCGTCCACCAGTTTGGCAGTTGAATAGTCATAGGCAGTAAGCATGACTATTTTTTCTTTCTTGGCTTTCATTTCCTTTACTTGGTTAATGCTAACTCGCATTTTCACACCTCCTTACTGACATCGTTATCTTTACAGTGTGGATAACAAATCTTTCGTCCAATCCCTGGTGCCTTTGGTGTCAACGATTCGGTTTTCTGAATTTACATACACCAGCCTGGGACTGGCTGTGGCAGCTTCTTCTTCGGCAACCACGTGGTAAGACAGGATAATCACAATATCACCCTTAGCCACCAGTCTGGCAGCAGCACCGTTAAGGCAAATTTCGCCTGAGCCTCTTTCTCCTTCAATGGCGTAAGTGTGAAATCTGGCACTGTTGTTGATATTCAGCACTTCCACTTTTTCGAACGGAGTAAATCGGCTGCTTCCATCAAATCCTTGTCGATAGTTATGCTGCCCTCGTAGTCGATATTGCACTGGGTAACTCGAGCGCGGTGTATTTTGCTTTTGAGCATTGTTCTCATTTTTGTCACCTCGTTTTGTTTTATCTCAGTAAAGCTTTTAGCTCTTCGGCTCTTTGCGAATCTATTTTTCCTTTAGCTAAAGCAATCGGTACGGTCTGCCGTCCCAACTCTTTGTAGATGCCAAGCAGGGACGGAGCTTGTTTTGACAAGGATTCCAGATGTCTGCTTATGGTTCCCAGGTCGCCTCGGGCAATCGGGCCGGTCAAGCAGTTCGGCAAACCGACATTTTCGATATTGCTTAACGTGCCCCGTAGCAAAGGCATCAGCGCTTTGGTGGCTTGTGCCGGCGGCACCTCAAAGGTCTGCCAGAGGTCTGTAGCCAGCTTGACCAGAGTCACCAGATAATTACAGGCGAAGACAGCCGCCGCATGATATAGCACCTTATCACCGGCTTTTAGTGTTACCCAATCACCTTCTAAAGCAGTAGCCATCTCCTTAAGCACGGATGACAGTGGCTCTTCAGCTTCGATGGCAAAGGTGGAACCGGGGATATTGTCTATCGCCTGGTCAACGCTGGCGAAAGTCTGCAGCGGATGAAAACAGCCTGTGTTAGCTCCTCGTCGTTTTGCCGGTTCCAAAATGTCAACAGAATGTGCGCCGCTGCAGTGAACTACGCTCTGTCCTTTGTGCCACTTAACCTCTGCAGCTACCCTGGAAATAGTGTCATCGGGGGTGGTGATAAAAACAAGCTTGAGCTATATCAGCCACTTCTTGCGCTCCGTTATAAACTTTGCAGCCGCTTATCCTGGCAGCCAGCTTTTCTGCTGAGGTTAAGCTCCGACTGGATACAGCAATAACCTGGTATCCGTGCTGAGCCAGCCTTACCGCCAGAGCTGTACCCGTCGTTCCGGCACCTATAAAGCCTATCGTCGGTGCATTCTGTTTCGTCATCGCACGTCCTTCATTGCCGGTATTCCAGCCAGTGTTTCTGCCTGTTGAACTGCCCTGACTATGGCATCAGCCACCACCTCAGCGGCTGCCGTCCCTAACACAGTAATGTCGCCCGTCTTGTCACCCAAAGATAACGCAAATATGGCATCGCCATCATACATGGTATGGCTTGGGTTGATAGCGCGGGCTATGCCGTCCTGTGCCATCTGTGCCAGTTTATTCACCTGTTCCTTGGTTAGGTTGGCGTTGGTAGCCACGACGCCCAAGGTGGTATTGGTGGCAAGTGGGTTTTTTACTGTAGCTATAAGTGCCTCCTGTTAACAGCTCTACGGTACTAAGGAAACCATTATTTTCCTCGTTACGAGGACCAGCCAGTATTTTCCCTGTTTTGTGGTCAATTACGTCGCCGATGGCGTTGACCACGACCAGCGCCGCCACGATTACGTCATCACCTATTTTGCAGCTAGCCGTGCCCAGGCCGCTCTTAGTAGCTCGCTCTATGCCCAGGATTTTTCCCACCGTAGCGCCGGTACCGGCACCGACGCAGCCCTCCGCAACTTCCTTTTCCGTGGCAGCCAGGCAAGCCTTGTAGCCTTCCTCAATACCAGGTCTGATTTTAGAGCTGCCTATGTTCAGGTCGAAAATAATGGCTGCCGGAACAATAGGCACCTTGGCCACCATCGTTTCGTGACCGAAGCCTCTTTCCTCAAGGTATCGCATCACACCTCCGGCGGCATCGAGGCCGAAAGCGCTGCCGCCGCTGAGGAGTACGGCTTGAACTTTCTCCACCAGATTCATGGGTCGGAGAAGGTCAGTCTCTCTGGTTCCCGGTGCCGAGCCCCTGACATCAACCCCGGCTACCGCCCCGTTCTCGCACAGAATCACGGTGCAGCCGGTAGCTGCCTCCTTATCGGTGTAATGTCCGACTTTTATTCCCGTAACATCGGTTATAGCGTTATACATCGCCCCCCTAAAAAGAAAGCCTTCTCAGCATTGCCGAGAAGGCTCAATAAACTACTACCCCTATTTCCCGTCTCGGTCATCGCTGATCCAAGCGGTCCTTATTTGTTTCTTAAGTAAACTTGCTCACCGCCATTAAGGTCGATGGCAATAATAATGATAAGGAATTTTGCCCATCGTGTCAATAGGCAAAAGGTCATACTTGGCTATGAGATTGGTGGTTTGGAGCGGGAGACGGGACTCGAACCCGCGACAGCCTGCTTGGAAGGCAGGAACTCTACCACTGAGTTACTCCCGCTCGAATCGCTTTCATTTTATCTGTGGATAAAGCCCTTGTCAAAGAGCATGTACCTCGTTTGTTATTAATAAGCGAAGATGGTGCTTTATGCGCATTCGGGCTAGTGTTTGTAATGAGGCAATGATTTTTGATGCGGATTATTGTAATGGGCAAATGAATAGATTAGAATGAGCGAAAGCAAGCTTGACATGTTAAAAAGCCTGGGATTGATATTATAAAGGAGGTTGATGATGAAAAAGGCGCGTTCCAGGAGGATTGTTCAAATTGTTGTACCTGTTGTTGTGGTTGTTATCATACTGCCTCTAATTGCTGGCTATGCTTGGTTTTACAACGTGACCAGGGCACCGCTGCCCCAGCATAATGGGGAATTAAACGTTGCCGGGCTACAAGATACTGTGGAAGTATTGCGTGATGAGTGGGGTATTCCGCACATCTATGCCAACAATATACATGACCTGTTCTTTGCTCAAGGATATACACAAGCTCAAGACCGCTGGTGGCAGATGGAATTCTGGCGTCATATCGGCAGCGGCAGAATCGAGGAGCTGGTGGGCAAAAAAGATGCCCTGCTTGGTACGGATATCTTTATCCGTACTCTTGGTTGGCGGCATGTGGCTGAGCAAGAGGTAAAAATCTGTGATAAGGAGGCTCTCAGCCGATTTGCAAGCTTTTGCTGATGGCGTCAATGCTTATATTATGAACCGTGAGCCAGGTAAGCTGGCTTTGGAATACAGCATACTCGGATTGACAGGTATTAAAATAAAAATCGAGCCGTGGACACCCGTTGACTCCTTAGTATTTGCCAAAATGATGGCGTGGGATTTGGGACCCAGTGAGCAACAATGAGGAGGACCGTGCCACGCTTTATGAACTCGTGGGGCAGGAGATGGCTGACCAGTTGTTAACGCCACCCTGGCCTTACGGCAAAAGACCGACTATTGTCCAACCGGAGGATTTGCCCATCGCTAGCCGAACAGGAAATGCTCAAATTGCCAGCGAAAAGAAATGCACTGATTATGAATATGCTGGTCACTAATAATCCATTGCCTTCAATGAGTTTGGTATTCGACCCAGGCGAAGGCATAGGCAGCAATAACTGGGTAGTCAGTGGCAAGATGACGAAAAGCGGTATGCCGCTACTAGCCAATGACCCGCATCTGGGTATTCAGATGCCATCTATCTGGTATGAAATCGGCCTGCATTATCGTCCCGCCAGTGGGGAATCTCCTTCGGATATAGTAGGCTTTACATTTGCGGTTACGCCGGGAGTCATAATCGGTCACAACAACTCTATTGCCTGGGGGGTGACCAACGTTGGCCCTGATGTATTTGATTTGTATCGTATCCGTGTCAATCCAAATAATCCGCTCCAATATGAGTGGAACGGTAAATGGCGTGACATGACAGTGCGCGAGGAAACTATTACGTTTGGAGATGGCAAAGAACCAATCACCGTCAAAGTGCGTGAAACACATCTTGGCCCAATCATTAATGATAACAAAATAGATAAAGAAACCGGCAACATCATGGGCTTCAATAATGAAGACCCGCTGGCATTGCGCTGGACGGCTCTGGAACCAAGCACACTGATGCAGTCAGTTACGAAACTCAATACGGCTACCAACTGGGAAGAATTCCGCAACGCTCTGACGGTATTGGGATGTTCCTTCACAGAACTTTGTTTATGCAGATGTTAAGGGCAATATCGGCTATCAGACGCCGGGACGTATTCCAATACGCGCCAAGAATGATAGCGGGCTGGTACCTTCTCCAGGCTGGACTGATGAGTTCGAGTGGAAGGGCTTTATTCCTTTCGATGATTTACCCCGTATTTTTAATCCGGAACGTGGCTACATTGCTACATCAAACCAGGCTGTGGTTCCGCCGGAATATTATGACCAGCTAGCGAAAAAACTAGGTGAGGGGCTAAATTATATCATCAGCCGTGAATGGGATTACGGGTATAGAGCCCAAAGAGTTGTTGAGTTGCTGAAAGAAAAGGCACCGCATACTATCTCCACGCTTCCAGTCTATTCAAGGTGACAATAAGCTAATAAGTGCTGAGGAGTTGTTGCCGTACCTGGCAAACTTGAAGTTTGATAACAACGAGCTGACTGAGGCTCGCGATTGGTTGCTTAAATGGGATTTTCAGTGTGACATGGACAGCCCGCAAGCTGCACTATACGCCGAATTCTGGGCGAAATTGGTCAACAACCTGTTCGATGACCAATTAACTAAAGACATGATAATTCGTGGCGGAGGCAGGGAAATGTGGGCCGTTTTTCTGCTAATGGATGAGCCAAATAATGCCTGGTGGGATGACATAACGACCAAAGATGTGGTTGAAACGCGCGATGACATACTTGTTCGTTCTTTTAGTGAAGCTTACGCTGACACTGTGGCGGCGCTGGGCAAAGACCGTAATAATTGGAGGTGGGGTGACCTGCATAAGGCGGTCTTTGTCAGTAACCCATTGGGGCAGAGCGGTATCGGCCTGATTGAGAATATGGTCAACCGCGGCCCGTTTGCCACCGGTGGCAGCACAACCACCGTGAACAACACTGTCTGGTACACCGACTCCGGAGACTTTTCTGTAAAATGGGTGCCCTCTATGCGCATGATTGTTGACCTGGGCGACTTTACAAATAGTGTTACCATCCACACTACCGGGCAGAGCGGTCACCCATATAGCAAGCACTATGACGATATGATTGAGCTCTGGCGCAATCTAGAATATCATCCTATGCTGTGGACACAGGAGCAGGTGGAGAAAGCTGCTGTTGACAGGCTCATCTTAAAACCAGGCCAGTAACGAATATTATCCGTTACACTATTGACACGGCTAATATGCTAGCGTATTCTTAATAATTAAATTTTAAGTAGAAAGGGGGTGTACTTCAAATGGCAAAAACTTCAACTGGACTGGATGAAAATGTTGCCGGACTATTATGTTATGTTCTAGGTTGGATAAGCGGTCTTGTTTTCTTTTTGCTGGAGAAGGAAAATAAGTTTGTGCGTTTCCATGCTCTGCAGTCGATTATCGTCTTTGGTGTCCTTACGCTGGCCGGTATTATCGTTGGCTGGATAGCCTGGATACCATTTTTCGGCTGGTTAATCGGTTTTGCTTTCTGGATACTCTGTCTTGTGGTATGGATAATATGCATGGTCAAAGCTTACCAGGGTGAGAAGTTTAAGCTGCCCTGGGCAGGTGACCTGGCTGAGAAGAACGCTTAACCTGCTAGATAATAATCTGATATTCCTGGGACTTACTTTTGCTCCGTATTTTCCCAGGGCAGTCGTTTGCCGTCTGGGGTGTAGCGGTAGAAGCCTTTGCCAACTTTACGGCCCAGGCGGCCTTCTTTTACCATCTGCTCTATTAGGTCGGAGCGAGTCGTCAAATTCTCCCGCCCCTAAAGCTTTCCAGGATTGTTCTATAAGGAGGTAGGTGTCCAGGCCGGCATTGTCAGCGATTTCGAATGGTCCGGCGCCCCAACCGTAACCCAGTCGCATACCTTTATCCACGTCTTCGGGTGTTGTTATCCCTTCAGCAACCAGGTTCAGAGCTTCTCGCCAGGCGGCAGAGAAGACACGGTTCATTACGAAACCGGGGATATCCCGCTTCACCCGGATTGGTGTCTTACCAAGAGATTTAACGAAAGCCACGCCGCGTTCGAAGATATCGTCGGTAGTCTTGTCTCCTTTGATGACTTCTACCAGTCCCATGAGAGGAACAGGCCCGAAGAAATGCAGCCCCAGCACTCTCTCCGGATGTTTGCGTCGCTTGGGTAAAGCGGCTCATAGGCATAGTAGAGGTGTTGGTGGCCAACGGGGTCGTTGGTGGAGCCAGGCGGTCGACTTCTTGGAAAATCTCTTTTTTGAGGTCTTCTATCTCCAGCACAGACTCAATTACCCAGTCCGCTTTGGCTGCGCTGCTCAGGTCTTTTTCAGGTGTGATTCGGTCGAAAATATTTTGGGGCGAATCCTTGAGCAGTCCCTTCTGCCAAGTTTTTCCAGTGACCATTTTATCTCGTCCATGGCTTTTTCCAGCGTTTTAGTCGTGTTGTACTTCAGATAGACTCGATAACCTGATTGGGCGCATACTTGGGCAATGCCACGGCCCATGAAACCGGTACCTATAACTAAGACATTTTCCATTTTTTTCTCCTGGTAATATTTGTCGGTTAGCGTTCTTCGCCTGGTTGGTCGTAGATATTCTGAAGCCAGCCAAGCTTGAATCTAGCTTGCTATTCTACTGCTGTACCTTGAGAAATCAATATATGGTAAATTGTGATTTTTGCATCATTCTTATGATACCCGAGTCGCAGCCATTATTTGACATGATTGGCAGTTGGTAGTACTATCCTGATTTAAATAGGTAAGCTAGGCAATGGTCAACAATATAGAACCAGGTAACGAGACCACAACAAGCTTGCGTTAAGGAGCGTTTTATATATGAGAGTACTTCTCGTCTATCCACAGTATCCGGATACATTCTGGAGTTTCAAGCATGCATTGAAGTTCGTTTCTAAAAAGGCAGCCTTTCCACCGTTGGGCCTGCTAACCATAGCGGCAATGCTGCCCCGGGAATGGGATAAGAAGCTTATAGACCTGAATGTAACAAATCTAAGCGATAGAGATATTGAGTGGGCGGATTATGTCTTTATCAGTGCTATGGCGGTGCAAAAAGATTCGGTCAAGAATGTTATTAAAAGATGCCAGAAATTGGGGACTAAGATTGTCGCTGGCGGCCCTCTTTTTACTACCGGATACGAAGAGTTTGACGAGGTAGACCATTTTGTGC
>CAVSBU010000038.1:0-3222 GCA_963726215.1 uncultured Chloroflexia bacterium | reverse complement strand
GGGTAACGCAGCTAAGGAATTCCAGGAGGATTATATGAAGAAACGTTGGTTAATTTTGTCCGGTATTATGTTAGCCGTAATTTTGATTGGAGCGGGAGGTTGTGTATACGGTGAAGGTGCGCAGGTTTCACCGCCCTCTATTGCGGGCTATGTAGGCGCGCCGGTAATAGCTTCCAGCCAGCAGCAAGTTGGCTTGTGGGTAAACGGTGAAGGCAAATCGAAGGCAACGCCCGATGTGGTGCTGCTGAGTCTGGGCATTGAAGCTGAATCTAAGACTGTGGCAAGGGCACAGCAGGATGCAGCTCAGGCTATGGATGCGGTTATGAAGGCGCTTAAGGCTAACGGCGTGGCTGACAAGGATATTCAAACGCAGAGATTTAGCATCTATCCGGTGCGAAAATGGATTGAGGATCAGCAGAGGGAGATAATCACCGGCTATCAAGTGACAAATGTGGTAATTGCCAAGATAAGGCAGGTAGATAAAGCTGGTCCTGTCATTGATGCTGTAGCTGAAGCCGGCGGCAATTTGACCCGGATTGATAACATCGGTTTCACCATCGATGACCCAACGCCTTATTATAATGAGGCGCGAGCCAAGGCGGTAGACGATGCCATAGCCAAGGCGAAACAGAT
This sequence comes from uncultured Chloroflexia bacterium, assembly GCA_963726215.1. Taxonomy (GTDB): domain Bacteria; phylum Chloroflexota; class Dehalococcoidia; order GIF9; family UBA5629; genus 9FT-COMBO-48-23. The sequence goes on along the minus strand of CAVSBU010000038.1, from coordinate 2,589 downwards.
GGCAAGCTCAGCGGACGTTAAGCTGGGAAAGCTGATATATATGTCTGAAAGCACTCCTTATGTACCGATAGCAGTTAGAGACTTCGCCATGAAGGCAGAAGCCGCGGCTCCGTCACCTACTCCTATCAGCCCCGGCGAGCTGGAAATTCAAGTCACTGTGCAGATGGTTTATGAGATTCGGGAGTAGGTTTATAAACCACTGGCATTGAGTCATATGGAGAGTCCCATTTTATATTGGTGTCGTTTGCAGTCCGAATGGACTTGACACGGCAGTTTAGGGGGCATATTATAGTCGATAAAGGGATTATAAGAAACAATGACCCGGAGGTTGTGAGATGAAAGACGAAAGTTGGGCACCAAGGCCTTATGCTAATGAGGAATTCCTCTCTTTCGACCGCCTGAAGCGGGCAGTTACCAGCCGAGTTCTTGATATAGCTGAGCGTGTGATGGGGGAAGAATTCCCGTTGAGCCCGGAGCGCATAGGTGAACTGACCAGTGAGGAATGGCAGCGAGCCAAGGAAGCACTGCAGAGTTCCCCGGGCGCTCGTGAAGCTTTCCGAAAATATCTGGAGGGCACGGTTGGCGGCAAGGTAGACAACCTGATAAAGGCTGAGAAGGACTATCTATCCGCTATGGGAGTGGCTGAGAAGAGCTTGTGAAGGGCATGGCAAGCAAGTTGACTTTATATCGAGGAGAGGATTTCCAAGAACCTCTCCTCTTTTGTTTTCATACTGGAGGATAGGATGCCTGAAAAGACTGAAAAGAAAATCACAGCTGCGGACTTGGAGCATACGAAAAAACGCCTGGAGATGTTAGACAAGCGGCTGGACAACATCGATTCCGTGGTTACCGCTTTGGTGGAGCGGGTGATGAGGCAGCCGGTCACTATTGAGGTCACCTGTCCTAAGTGCGGAAGTGTTGTCCAGATTATGCTCACCAGCAACACAAAGACCACTGGCAAGGGTTAAGCTATTTTCCGATTCGGAATCGTGCCGGTGTGGACTTCGTATCGGTTTTTGCTTTAAAAGTTATCTACAGAATCGGTAGATAATTCTTCAGTTCGTAATCAGTTACGTACGTCCGGTATCTATCCCACTCCACCTTTTTATTCTGGATGAAGCTATTGAAGGCGTGTTCACCCAGAGCTTCTCCTGACCAGTTGGCTCTTTTCGGTGAGCTGTACAGCTTCGTATAAACTGCCGGGCAACGTTTTTATCTTCTTTTTCTCGCGGTCTTCCTCGCTGAGTTCAAAGACGTTCTCCTCTGTGGGTGGTCCCAGTTTGTATCCCTTCTCAATTCCTTCCAGCCCGGCAGCCAGCATGGCGCTAAAGGCGAGATATGGATTACATGCCGGGTCAGGAGACCTGAGTTCTATCCTGGTGGCGGTTTCTCTTCCCGGTTTATATTCAGGAAGTCCTGATTAAATCAGCGCGGTTTCTTCGTGCCCAGGTGATGTAACAGGGGGCTTCATAGCCCGGAACTATGCGCTTGTAGGAGTTTATCCACTGGTTGCAGATTGAAGTGATTTCCGGGACATGTTTCAGCAAGCCGGCGGTGAAACTTCTGCCTGTTTCCGACAGGTAGTAGGGTGCATCCTTATCGAAAAAGGCATTCCTGTTGCCTTTGAACAATGACATGTGAACGTGCATACCGCTGCCATTACAGCCGATTACCGGTTTAGGCATGAAGGTGGCATAAACACCTTGTCGTTGGGCTACCTGCTTTACTACTAAACGATAGGTCATCACATTGTCGGCCATGGTCAAGGCGTCGGTGTATCGGAGGTCTATTTCATGCTGGCTGGGCGCAACTTCATGGTGGCTGTACTCGACATCGATGCCCATTTCTTCGAGGAAGAGAATCGTTTCTCTCCGTATGTCTGAGGCTATCTCCGGGGGTGTCAGGTCAAAATAGCCACCCAGGTCCAAAAATTCTGTACTCTCGGAATTCTTGAAGTAGAAATACTCCAGCTCCGGGCCCAACGTAGAAGGTGTATCCGAGGTCAGCAGCTCGTTTCAGGTTTTTCTTCAATATATACCGGGGGTCGCCTTCAAAAGGTTGTCCACCGGGCCAGTATATATCGCAGAACATCCTGACCACACCCTGCTCTTTGGGTCGCCAGGGTATCACCTGGTAAGTATTGGGGTCGGGCAGGGCAATCATATCGCTTTCGTCGATTCGGGCAAAGCCCTGGATGGAAGAGCCATCGAAGCCCATGCCGTCTTTCAATGCCTCTTCGAGTTGCGCGGCGGTGATGGAAAAACTTTTCAGAAAGCCCAGAATATCGGTGAACCACAGACGAATAAACTTAATTTTTTGCTCTTTAGTCCTTTTGAGGACGTATTCCTTGGCCTCGTCTTCCTTTTTACCCATTTACATTTCCCTCCAATCAACCAGAATTTCCGGATTATCTTATTATTTCTGCTTTGTGAAAGTATAGATGAGACCAGCTCTTTATTCAAGATGGATGAGGCTTGACTGCCTATAGAAGCACTGATAAAATGCCAGAGTGATGGGCGGTTAGCTCAGTGGTTAGAGCGCTGCGTTGACATCGCAGAGGTCACCGGTTCAAGTCCAGTACCGCCCACC
>CAVSBU010000037.1:0-60705 GCA_963726215.1 uncultured Chloroflexia bacterium | reverse complement strand
TAACTCGGCAGGCGCCATGGCTATGTGTCATCAGGGTCTTCCTGATATGTTCATAGACCAACAATCGGGCTTTATTGATATATCTTATCTGGGATTTGCCCAAATGGATATGTTTGGAAATGTTAATGTTAGTTATATAATTGGACGACAAATGAAGATGAATGGTAGCGGCGGCGGCGGCGACATAGCATCATCGGCGGGGAGAATAGTATATACCGCAGAGTTTAACCCAAGGCAATGGGTGGAAAAACTTGACTACATGACCGAGGCTGGTTTCCTCGATGGCAGTCCCGATGCCAGGAAGAAGGCGAATTTAGTTGGAGAAGGACCTTCAGCCGTGGTCACTGACAGAGGAGTTTTCAGATTCGACCCTGAGACCCATGTCCTGTATCTAGCTGAGGTATTCCCCTGGCAGGATGAGGCAGACATTGAGGATGTGAAGAATAGTATTCCATGGGATTTGAAAGTAGCCAAGGAACTGAAGATAATTGAGCCGCCTACAGAGAGGGAACTTTGGGCGCTAAGATTAATGGACCCATTATGTCAATATACCATAGCCAACATTATGGATAGACCTATTGGTAAAATTATAGCGGAAGGGAAATTGGATTTAGAAGGGTATGATACATTCTTGCAATTGACGGAGAGAGCCATACAAGAGGTACTAGAGTCTGTTACCTGATTTATGAATCCTCGTAAACGAGCCGTACGAATCACTCGCACTCACGGAGTAAAGGAGGTGGTGAAGATGGCAAAGGCTTGTTATAGAAAACTAACGAGTTACAAGTATCAGGTGATGAAAGACTACAGCATTCAAATCGACCTCAAGCCGCTCAAGACTATCAGACGTAAACTGGCCAAATTCCTATCCTTATCCCCTCATGGGGTCTTATCCATCAAAAAGTATTATGCCTGGGACGGGCCCAGCGGACCGACCATCGATACCAGGGACTTCATGCGCGGCTCACTGATTCACGACGCACTGTATCAATTAATGCGGGAAGGCGTCCTCGATTATAGAGTCCACAGGCAACGGGCTGACGAAATTTTTAGGGAGCTCTTCTTGAGGATGGTATGTGTTCGTTCAGGGCGTGGTATGTTTATCAGGCGGTACACCTCTTTGCTGAAGGAGGAGCCCGTCCGCAAACGGAACACGAACCAGAGATTATATCTGCACCCTGAGAAATCTCGTAGTTAGACGTTTCTGGAATTAATAGAGGTCATTGGTTTATCGGTTAGCTTCGGGGACTAGCCGAGCTTTCCAAATCTGTAGGCAGCAATGGCTACATCCACTAAATACCACACTCCAAAGCCGCCACATGTTATCAACTTAATGACGCCCAATGCCACTTCCCCCCGGTAGAAACGGTCCAGACCGAAATAGCCGGCCAGGAAAGATATTATCAGAATAGTTAGCTGGCGTTGCCATTCACGTTTTGTTTCCATCTATAGGCCTCCTTCTGGTTTCATTCAGTCTACAATGTACCACAACAGGGCAAGAATCACACAATTGCGTTCTGTTTAAGCCGGTATTATCCAGATAGTCTGAAAGTCGCCTTGACTGGGAGGCTGCTGCGTGCTAACTTTTGTAAGCAGCCAACAATAAGGAGGAAAACAGATGGACTTTTCCAAGATATCTCTGAAGGGCAAGGTGGCATTGGTGAGCGGAGCCAGTCGAGGCATTGGTGAAGCCAGCGCCCTGGCTTTCGCTGGCGCCGGCGCTGATGTGGTGGTCGCCAGCCGGAAGCTGTCTGAACTGGAGAAGGTAGCTGAGAAGATCAAGGCTAAAGGCGTGAGAAGTCTGGCAGTGGCCGCCCATATCGCCCATATTGAAGACTCGAAGAATCTGGTCAACACGGTGGTAAAGGAATTTGGCCGGATTGATATTCTGTTCAACAATGCCGGCACAAATCCCTATTTCGGACCCCTGCTGGATGCCGAGGAGTGGGCCTGGGACACGACCTTTAACGTTAACCTGAGAGGTCCTTTTTTCCTGGCACAGCTGGTAGCCAGGGTAATGAAAGAGCAGGGTGGCGGCTGTATGATCAATACCGCCTCAGTGGGTGCTTTAAGGGCCAGCGACCTCGCTATTTACAGCGTCACCAAGGCCGCCTATGTCATGCTGACTCAGGTCATGGCCAAGGAATGGGGCCAGTGGGGCATCAGGGTGAATGCCATTGCGCCGGGGCTAATAAAGACAAAACTCGCCGAAGCGCTGTGGAAAGACCCGGCAGCCGGCAAAGCTGCAACGGAAAGAATTGCTCTGCTTCGCCTGGGTGAACCCGAGGATGTGGCCGGCGTCGTTCTCTTCCTGGCCTCCGACCTGGCTAAATATGTAACAGGCGAGACGGTCGTCGTGGACGGGGGCCAGATGCTTGGAGCACCATCATTCCGTGGTGGGAAAAGCAACCCGGTCGCCGAGTTAGGGCTAGGCTAGGTCACTAGAAGCGCAAGATAAATCTCCATCATCAAGGGAGAGGAAATTAATCCTCTCTTCCCCTGGAGGGAGAGAGTTAGAGTGAGGGGGAAACAAAATGCTGAAAAATCAAAAGTTAAAGTTAGTATAAAATCACAAAAAAATGAAAAAGTTCCACTTGTATGTTTCGATCATTGGGCTCTTGGATATTTAAATTTGTTTAGGATTCAGAAATTCGGATTTGGGATTTCAGGTTTCACCCTCACCTTAATCCTATCCCGTTCCCCATATCCCAGCGGGAGTAAATCCTCGCTGGATGCCTGCCCACCCTTCCTCCCAGAGGGAGAGGAAATAAAGTAGAATTCCGATAATTTCTCTTTCCCCTGGAGGGAGAGAGTTAGAGTGAGGGGGCACGCTTTGACAACCATCCACCAGCGTCCTAACATTTACGCAGCACTTCACTATGAAAACCTCCAGCCTGAACATAACCAAAACCCACGTCCGGCGTGTCTTCAAATTCACCGATGAAGTCGTAGAAAGCTACCCCAACCGCCTGGCAGGAACGGAAGCCTGCAAAAATGCCGCCGACCGCATAAAACAGGAATTCATCAAGTACTGCGACCCGGGCTCGGTGCAGGTGGAAGATTTCACCGTCCACCCCAAGAGCTTCCTGAAATATATCCCCGCCCTCGTCGTCCTCTACTTTATCGGCGCCGTTCTATTATATTTCCGGTTCCCGCTGACGGCGCTTGTCGTCTACGGCCTGGCAATCTTCATGTTTTATGCCCAGTTTGTCCGCTACTGGGAATTGCTCGACCCCTATTTCCCCAAAGCCACCGGCTACAACGTCTTCGGCTCCATCGAACCTGAAGGCGAGGTAAAGCAGCAGGTCGTGGTCAGCGCCCATCATGACGCCGCCTATGTCTTTCAGCTACTGGCTTACGTCCCGAAATACTATGCCGGGCTAATCAACGCCGGTATACTATTTTTGCTGCTCGGTTTCCTTGTTTCCCTGGTTGGCACCGTCCTGGCCTTGTTTGGCATTCCCCTTCCCGTGTGGGTACCGATAGCCTTGCTGGCCGGCGGCATTTTCCAGCTTCCGCTGGCTTTTTTCACCACGGGAGAAGTATCTCCGGCTGCCGGCGATGATATGATTGCCGTAGCCGTTGCCAGCGAGACGGCCAGGCTTTTCCACCAGGCCAAAAAAGCCGGCAAAAATCCCCTGCAACATACCCGCTTGATAGTAGCCTCTTTCGATGCCGAAGAAGCCGGCCTCCGCGGCGCGCGTGCCTTCTGCCAAAAACACGGCGAAGAATTGCTCAGCACCAAGACCTATGTCTTCAATATCGATACGCTTTACAAGCTCGAAGACCTCTACTTTCTGGATAAAGACCTGAATTCCTCCGTGAGGCTCTCCCGTGCCATGGCGCAGGACTGCGTCGATATCGCCAAATCGCTGGGCTATCCCGCCCGAATCGCCTCTATGCCCTTCGGTGCCGGCAGCACGGATGCGGCTGAATTCGGCAAGCTCGGCGTGGAGGCTGTCAATATGGCGGGCATCAGCTTTGATATCAGCAAGTTCGGTGAGGACCTGGTATATCACACGCGGAATGACGTCACCGAATCTATCGAACCGGAGCTGGTTGAAGCATCTCTTAAAATTGTCCGTGACTATATCCTAAAAAAGGACAGGCGAATCCTAGAATTCTTACGCCTCTGGCAATAACTGATGCCTATCCTGACAAGATAGAAGTACAACCTGAATAAATCAAAAGTCGCCCTGGTTAAATGCACTTCCTACGATAATAATGAGGTCCTCAAAGCCGTTCGAGCCGGGCTCGACCTTCTCGGCGGCGTCTCCGCCTTCGTCAAACCCGGTGACAGAATAGTACTGAAACCCAATGTCTTGATTGGCACCAGTCCCAATAACGGCGTGACCACGCATACCGCCGTATTCAGAGCCGCAGCCAGCCTGCTCAAAGAAGCCGGCGCCGTCGTGTCTTATGGCGACTCCCCGGCGTTCGGCAAATGCGAGCCCAATATGAGAAGAGCCGGATTGAAGCAGGTCGGTGATGAACTGGAGCTCAAATTAGCCGATTTCGATTCCGGCAAATCGGTCAGTCATAAGAATGCCCTGCTGGTCAAGAAGTTCGTCATTGCCAATGGCGTACTGGACAGTGATGGCCTGGTAAGCTTGCCCAGGCTCAAAACGCACGGCCTTATTCTATTTACCGGAGCCGTAAAAAATCAATTCGGCTGCATCCCCGGCCTGCTCAAGAGCCAGTACCACGTTAAACTGCCCGACCCCTACGATTTCGCCACCATGCTGGTTGATTTGAATACGCTTATAAAACCCCGCCTTTACATTATGGATGGGATTACAGCCATGGAGGGTAACGGCCCCAGGAGTGGCAAGCCGAAGCAGTTAAATGTCCTGTTATTCTCCAGCGACCCCATAGCCCTGGATGCCACAGCCTGCCGAATTATTAACCTTAATCCCGCCATCGTACCCACCAGCCAGCCGGGTGAAGCTGCCAGACTGGGAACATACCACGCTGAGAATATTGAGCTTGTAGGCGGAGATATAGATTCCTTTTTCGACCCCAGTTTTGAAGTAAATCGAACGCCTCCTGCCCATAGTTCCGGCGGCCGGTTCAGCACCTTCATCAAGAACAGAATAACCCAGAGGCCGGTTATCGATAAAGCCAGGTGCGACCTTTGCGGTGTCTGCGTTAAGATGTGTCCTGTCCGCCCCAAGGCCGTTGATTGGTATAAAGGTGACAAGTCCCAGCCGCCCAGGCACAACTACGACCGCTGTATTCGCTGCTATTGCTGCCAGGAAACCTGCCCCGATGGAGCCATTCTGATAGAAAGTCCATTGCTGGGAAGGTTGTTTTCAAGCAATTGACCTACTTTAAAGATTATCGTTTTGTTCACCCACATCAAACTTTGGTCTATCCCTATCCCATAACTTCAACCACAACAGTCGGAATAATCGATCATACTGAGATAAGGTATGGCAATCAACGCACTCAAATCCATTGGGCGCCGGCGTGCATATATTATCCTGCGCTCTAACAACATCGGCGATTAAACTCCGTAACATAAAGCCTCACGTTCCGACGCCCCAACTCTTACTATCTGATTGTTTTCAATTAAGTGACCCAAGAGTGGGAAATTACATAACAAAATATATCGATTGGCGGGCTTGTGTGATATCTTATTTCTTAGGGAAACCTTAACGTCACAGGTGGTGAGCCATGCCAGGAGCGTTCTGGAAGGGTGCCATCTGGGGAGCTTATGGCTCGCCGTCTGAAGATGATTATTCCGCGGCAGCATAAAATTTTCTGAGCCTCAACCTTAAGCAGCATAAACTTCTGGCGAGTTATTACGTTTTACTTATTAGGAGCGAGTCATCGCCCCCTTAATCAAACTGAGAAACCAGCGTAGTGACCAGCGCTGGTTTCTCCCTTTTTTTGACGATGTTACCCTGCACGCTATAGATAGGACTGAACTACATCATTACTTGAGCTTGAATGACGAGATTATAGCGGAGAAGGGATAACTATTATATCCAGCCGAATCCGCTGCCGTATCCAATCTATAAAGGTGGCCTGCAGTGCTCTTGAAGTAAGCCTCTCCGTGAAACGGTCCAGTATCCGCTTCATAGTCATATGAAACATACCAGTTCCAGAAGCCTTCCATTGGTTTATTTTCTATTTGAGTTATTTCAGACCAATTTGTTCCCAATGACATAAGCCAACGTTGGGCAGCATCTTGAGCTGCCATAGATGCTGCCACATATATCATGACCGAAGCCGTGCGACTCGGAGATGTTATTAGGCATGTTGTCCCGTCTGTAGAAACCTCGACCTTCCAACTGAGCGGATAACTAATATTATACCCTTCCATATCATTGTTGTATGTGGTAAATCCCGGCTGACCACAACCAACGGCAGAACTAAGCAACAGGATGATAAGTCCGAAAAGCAAAACCCAGTGTTTCATGTTGTTCCTCACTCGAACCTCCTTGTGGTTAATGTTTGACGAATATGCTTGATTATACTGTGAACTACGCCCGGTGTCACCTGTATAGTTAACCCGTAATCGTACCAAAGTAACTCATTTTATCAGTTCCAGAGTTAGCGTGGCAATAATGGATATTCAGGACTTACAAACAACGCAACCAACACATCATCCACAGTAGCCAAATACGTATATAATGTGTTATACTTAGAGCCTAGAAAGAGAGGAGGATACAATGATGGCTGACCCAAACAAGGCAAAATATGAATCAAGACCATGGCTAAAGTTCTACCTCAAGGAGGTGCCCGCGGATGTCAAAATCCCGGAAAAATCCGCAGTTGAAACCTTCGATGAAGCCACAGATAAATGGAAGGATAGAACTGCCGTAATATTCTACGGCAGAAAGATAAGCTACCGCGAGCTAAGAGACCACGTCGATAGATTCGCCACAGCTATGCAGGATTTAGGAGTCAAAAAAGGAGATAGGGTTGCTTTACTACTCCTGAACTCACCTCAGTTCATCATAGCCTATTTCGGAGCCCTAAAAGCCGGAGCCATTTTAACTGCCATCAGTCCTGTTTATGTCAGCCCCGAAATCAAACATCAAATTGAAGACAGCGGCGCCAGGATAATCGTCTGCCAGGATATATCTTTACGATAATGTCGAACGGGCAGGAGTCAAGCTGGATAAGGTCATCCTGACCAACATCGCCGATTACCTGCCGTGGCTGAAAAAGTTCATGGGCAGCAGCGTGCTCCGTGCTGTATACCAGAAGATGGCAGCACCACCTACCGAGACTATACGAGAGAGAAGGATTCTATCAATTCAAAGACTTGATTAAGAAATATCCGCCCAATCCACCGAAAATCGAGTTCAACATTAAGGAGGACCTGGTAACTCTTCCCTACACCGGAGGGACAACGGGACTGCCCAAAGGTGCTATGATAACTCACTGACAATATTAACGCATCCCAGATACCTGGGCGCAAATTTCTGGGGGGATGTTGTCCAGGAAGGCAAAGAGACCATATTAGCCTATTTACCCTTCTATCATATCTATGGTCAGGCGGTGATAATGCTGGGTGGTCTGTCTCAGGGATATACTCTGGTGATATTCACCACCCCTGACCTTGACGACATACTGAACGCCATGGAAAGTTACAAGGCAACTATTTTCTATAGCGTTCCGTCTTTGTATGAATACCTTCAGAGATTATCACCGCACCGATAGAGTCAATTGGAAACGCATCAAAGTTCTTGTCTCCGGTGCCGATGCTCTTCTTGAGGACACGGCTAAAGGCTGGGAGAAACGGACAGGCACTAAAATCCACGAAGGTTGGGGGATGACTGAGACAACCTCTGTGGGAATGGTCAACCCATACGGAAAAACAAAAGTCGGCTCTTTCGGCGTACCTCTGCCTAATACCGTAGCCGGCATAGTCGACCCTGAAAGTGACAAATTTCTTCCCGTTGGCGAGATAGGCGAGCTTGCAATCAAAGGACCACAATAGCCAAAGGATACTGGAAAAACCCGGAAGAGACCAAGAAAATATTTGTCGAATATAGACGGCGAAATCTGGCTTCGAACCGGCGACTTAGCCAGAATGGATGAAGATGGCTATTTCTTTTTCTACGATAGAAAACGTGATATGATTAAGCACAAGGGCAAGGTTGTATTTGCCAGGGAGGTAGAAGAAGTCCTGGCAGCTCATCCTCAAATCAAGGAGACGGGTGTCATCGGAGTTCCCGACCCCGAGGTTGGAGAGAAAGTCAAAGCAGTCGTCGTGCTGGAGACAGAGGCCAGAGGAAAAGTATCAGAACTGGAAATCATGAAATATTGCGCAGGAGAGGCTGCCTGACTATAAGTGCCCCACAATCGTGGAGTTCAGAGGTGAGGTACCCAAGACAGATGTCGGCAAAGTATCTCGCCGGGAACTGAGAGAGGAGGACTAGCAAAATGGCATTTCTCGAAGTTGAAAATTTAACCAAGACCTTCGGTGGTCTGACTGCTGTTAATAATGTGAGCTTCAAGATAGAAAGGGATGAAATCGTCGGGCTGATTGGGCCAAACGGTTCGGGCAAGACCACACTCATACGCTGTCTGCTCGGCATATTGAAGCCGGATTCAGGAAAAGTCATATTTAATGGCAAAGATATAACCAAAAAACGATCCTGGGAGATTGTCCAGAGAGGTATGGTGGGAACTTTCCAGGTAGTAAAACCATTCCGCCATTTGCCTATTATAGCCAATGTTATGGTAGGTTGTCTTTGCCCCAGGATAACCAAGCGGGGCGAATGGGTCAAAAGAGTCGAAGTAAAGGCACGAGATGCCTTAGAATTCGTGGGTATTGCTGACCTGGCTCTAGAACCGGCTTCTATTTTAGCGCACGGTGATTTGAAACGGCTGGAGGTAGCCAGGGCCATTGCTACCGAACCGGAATTGCTTATCCTCGATGAGCCTTTCGGCGGACTGAATCCCGCAGAAACAGAGCTTGTGGCCAAATCGATGAAAAGGTTGCATAAAGGCGGGAGATTCGGCAGACTGCACAGCGAAGGGCCGGCCATGCTTATCATAGAACACAAGCTTAGCGAGCTGATGAAGATAGTGAACAGAGTGATTGTGACTTAACTTTGGTGAAATTATCGCCCAGGGCACACCTGAAGAAATATCCAAAAACCCGATAGTGATTGAAGCCTACACGGGCAAGGAGGTGCTCATTGCTGGAAGTTAAAAACGTAACCGTCCGTTATGACACAGCTATGGTGCTGGATGACGCCAGCCTTAATGTTGAAAAAGGCGAATTGGTCGCGCTTGTCGGCCCCAACGGTGCCGGAAAGACCACCTTGCTCAGGGCTATAGCAGGATTGATAAAATGGGAGAAAGAGGTCTCGAAGGGAACGAGGCAGGCCGATATAACCTTTGATGGAACTATAGAATTCGAGGGTGAGAGGATTGAAAAACTGTCGGCGTCTGAGATAGCTAAGAGAGGCCTGCTCCTTTGCCCCGAGCGAGGCAGACCATTTGTTGAAATGACGGTCAAAGATAACCTGCTGGCCGGCGCTTATCTTGTGAAGGACAAGAAGGAAATTAATAGTAGCCTGGACAAGGTCTATGAGCTGTTTCCCAGATTGAAAGAGCGAGCAGAATCAAATATCAGGAACATTATCCGGCGGTGAACGGCAAATGCTGGCTATTGGCAGGGCATTGATGCGTCACCCTAAGTTCATGCTGGTTGATGAACCATCAAGCGGGCTGGCACCAAAATTAAAGCAGGACTTATTTAAACGTGTGGAAGAGATTTACCACGAACTGGGAGTTACTATTTTACTGGCTGAGCAAGATGTTAGTTTCGCTTTTGACCTGTCGGTAAGAAACTACGTCATGTCCAGAGGGCACATAATCGCCCAGGGAACAGCTGCAGAGTTGCTCAAAGACGAAACTATTAGAAAGACATATCTCGGCCTATAGATCTCTAGCTTTTTCCAGTATATTCTAAGCCTTTGCTTATCTGAGTATCCCCTAGTATAGGTCAGCACTGCAAGCTCTACAGGTATGACGCCATGACACATTAGTTAGCTTGCAACGCGGACATTGTCTCTCAATTTTGTCTCGTATCCAGACGGCAATGCCTTCAGGCATGAAAAGAAGAATCAGTATCACTATGACGGCAAAGATCAACATCCGGTACTCCGAGATAAAACGTAGTGACTCCGTCAGAGGATAAAGGATATAAACCCCCACCACCGCCCCATAAATGCTAACAATACCACCGAAAACAGTCCATATTATCGCTTGAAACGACAAGGTCAGGTCCAGGCTGGAGGGACCGGCAATTCTGAGAAAGTGAGCATACATAGCCCCCGCTATTCCAGCGAAGAAGCCGCCCACGGCAAAGGCGAACAGTTTGTATCGTATTGTATTGATTCCACTGGCACGAGCCGCAATCTCATCCTCACGTATAGCATGAAGAATAATCCCCGTCCTGACCAGTCCACTCTGGGCATCGGTAAGCTTCCACATTATGAATACCGAGACCAGCATGACCACCACTGATATATAGTAATCAATTGTCCTGGAGTCAGAAATACGGTCAATACCGGAAATTCCTAACTCACCACCGGTAAACTGGGTATTTGCGAAAATGACCCCCAGAAGAATAAGAGGAAATGCCAGGGTTACCAGAGCCAGGTAGGGTCCTCTCAGCCTCAACGCCGGCAAACACATGATAACGCCAGCTATTACCGCAGCCATGGCACCCAACGGTATCGTTACCCATATTGGCCAGTGCGGGCCCAGGGGGGCTCCCCTGTTTAACAAGGCTGTCGTGTAGGCGGCCACCCCGAAGAAGAGGGCATGACCGAAGTTCATCTGGCCGGTATAGCCGGATATAAAATCCCAGCTTACGGCGAAGATAACGAACATATTGGTAAAAATCAGCATGCGCAGGATATAAGGCTGTTGTGTAAATGCAGGAATGAGAAACAAGAGCACGAAGAAAATTAAAGCTATCAACCTGCCCGGAATGGCTATTACATCGCCCTGAAAATCTTTAAATAATCTACTTAGCAATTTACAATCTCTCCTCTTCAAAAACTATGCCAAATAGACCCTCAGGCCTTACAATAAGTACTATCACCATGACCAGCAAGGCGAAGGCCCCTTTAAGAAAGGCACCGGTAGGCAGCAAGAAAACAACCAGAACCTCAACCAACGCCAGAATAAAAGCCCCGACAACACTTCCCTTGACACTTCCCAGACCCCCCAGAGTAATTATCGCCATGACCATAACGAATGGAGGCCATAACATACCGGGTTCAAGGACCAACGTTGGAGCCACCAGCACGCCAGCAACCGCGGCCAGTGCTGCGGCAATACCCATAACCGTGAACAGTATAGTGGAGACATTTATCCCCATTAGATTGGCAATTTCGGTGTCCTGAGCCGTAGCCCTGATGGCAATACCCAGTCTTGTCTTTGATAAAAGCGCCCATATAATGAGCAAGAACAACCGCTGCTCCGACAAATACCAACAAATTCTGGAAGGCAACTTTTACGCCGAGTATTTCCCAGTATCCTGTCACAAAAGCTGGCGCTGAACGATACTGACCTGTGAAGACAATAAGCATAAGCTGCTGAAATGACCATGGCTACAGCCAGGGTTATCAGCATTACGGTTACATGGTGCTCACGTACACGGTCGATGAACAGCTTGTATACCAGAAGCCCCAGCCCTGTAGTAATGACTATAGACAAGATAATGGACACAACCGGGCTCCAACCGAGTAAGCTCGGCAAAAGTAAATATACCGTAGGCTGCCAGCATGTAAAACGCCGTATGCGACAGCTGCAGCACCCGGGCTACACCGAAGATCAGGGCAAAACCGAGAGCCAGGAGTGCATATACACTTCCCTTCACCAGAGTCTGAACTATAATTCCTTCAATCATATCTTATCTTACCTAACCTTCAATCTTGACTTGCCTAACTTTACAGTACCAAACAAGCAAACCTTCAGGGAGACTGCAGACTGCAATCAGCCTGCAGTCTCCAGATAGGACTAAAACGAGTTCTTATTTTACCGACAAGGTGTGTGTTATCTCAGAGAACAGGGCTTCGTCGTACGGAGAGAATGCATCTATTGTCCATACAGTTGCACGAATCCGCTTGCCGTTCTTATCTGTGCTGAGTAGCAAAAGAAACGATGTCATATCCTGTCCAGACATATAGCTCTGATGTGTACTGAACGGCTGGCGTGCCGTCAAACAGAGTCGTCTCTGTTAGAGGTCGAGGTAACTTTAACATCCGTATTCCCCTCAGCCGTATTCGCTGCCACAACCCAATCGGCAGTTATAGGCGCATCCGCATCATGTACGCTAAGCACTTACCCCCGGAACAAATCCGGGTACACCGAATGCAGGCAACGACAGGTCCCTTTCACGATCTCGGGGCGCTCTACCCAGTCCTTTGGATATTGAATTGAGAAGCCATACGTCACTATTGGTATATGTCTTGGCTTTATACGTCAGTTGCTGCGCATGCAGCCGGTGGCGTCGCCGCAGGTGCTGCGGTGGCGCCGGAGGTGGTGCCGCCGGTGGCGTCACGGTTGCAGCCGGTGGCGTCACGGTTTCAGCCGGTGCCTTGCAGGCCACTAAGGCCAGACCGAGAACAAGCAACATGACCATCAAGATTGTTACGAATTTGTACGTTTTGTTTGTCATCGTACCTCCTTTTACCAATCTATCAACTACAGGCATGCCCAATTCTAGCTTGCCTTCCTTAAATATTACCAACCGGCAAACTGTTTGGCAAGCCATCCGGAGACCCCAGACCACAAGTAGCCCGGAGTCTCCAGAATGGCTAAAACGTTCTATTTGAATGTCAGGGTGTGAGCTATCTCCGAAGCTAGCTTCTCATCGTAAGGAGCGAACGCATCTATGGTAAATATATTTACACGAATCCGCTTGCCGTCCTTATCTGCATCGAGGACATAAGAAATTATGTCATACCCTGTTGCAGAAATATAGGCTGCTTTGAACGTGTAAGCTTTGGTACCGCCTGCCAGAGTCTCCTCTTTGATGTCAGATTTGACTTTAGGATCTATATTGCCCGTCTTCTTTAACGATGCAACAATCCAGTCGGCAGATTCAGGCGCATCCGCATCATAGGCATAGAGAACTACGCCCGGAACAAAGGCCGCTACTCCGAATGCAGCCAGGTGTTCAGGAGTCGTCACGAGCTCTGGGCGCGCTACCCAGTCCTTAGGATATTGAATGGAGAAGCCATACTTGTCATTAGTATATGTCGCGGCTGGATACGAGGTCGGCCCAGCTGCTGGAGGTGCAGCCGGCGGTGGTGCCGCAGGTGGAGTCGCCGCAGGTGGCGTCACGCAGGTGGCGTCGCTGCAGGTGGCGTCGCCGCAGGTGGAGCTCGGTGGCGTCACGGTTTCAGCCGGTGCCTTGCAGGCCACTAAGGCCAGACCGAGAACAAGCAACATGACCATCAAGATTGTTACGAATTTGTACGTTTTATTTGCCATGGTACCTCCTTTTATAATTTATTAACTAGGGCATGCCAATTCTGGCTTGCCTTCCCTAAATATTACCAACCAGCAAACTGTTTGGCAAGCCCTTGGAGACCCCAGGCCGCAAATAACCTGGAGTCTCCAGTATAGGCTGACTAACTATTCTATTTGAATGTCAGGGTGTGAGCTATCTCCGAAGCTAGCTTTTCATCGTAGGGAGCGAACGCATCTATGGTAAATACATTTACACGAATCCGCTTGCCGTCCTTATCTGCATCGAGGACATAAGAAATTATGTCATACCCTGATGCAGAAATATAGGCTGCTTTGATACGTGTAAGCTTTGATACCGCCTGCCAGAGTCTCCTCTTTGATGTCAGATTTGACTTTAGGATCTGTATTGCCCGTCTTCTTTAACGATGCAACAATCCAGTCGGCAGATTCGGGCGCATCCGCATCATAGGCATACAGAACTACGCCCGGAACAAAGGCCGCTACTCCGAATGCAGCCAGGTGTTCAGGAGTCGTCACGAGCTCTGGGCGCGCTACCCAATCCTTAGGATATTGAATTGAGAAGCCGTACTTGTCATTAGTATATGTCGCGGCTGGATACGAGGTCGGCCCCAGCTGCTGGAGTGCTAGGAGTGTAGGCGTGCGGGTGCCGCAGGTGCCGCCGGAGCTGCTGGAGCTGCTGGAGCTGCTGGCTGCGTAGCCGCCTCGGCCTTTAACTTGTCGACTACCACCGGAGGTGTCTTCCACTTAGCGATGCCCGTATAATTTACTGCTTTCCAGGCGTCGGATCGGTGGCATAGGCCGCGTTCGGCCAGCACGCCTAACAATTTGTCCATCCTGCCACTGGGTGGCTAATACCCGTTGCAAAGCCCGGGCCGTAGGTCACATCATGAGGATTGTTCAGCGGTGCATCCACACCAGTAAAGACAAAGCTCACAGCCACGGTGCCAGGCGTAGTCTGTCTTTTCAAGTTCGGCAACCACGGCATCGGAATCCAGAGTTCCCGCCCTGGTTATAGCAGCTGTCAAGATATACATGGCATCGTATGTGCCGGCATTGTACGTAGGCACCTCGTCCATACTTCGTTATAAATTCATCGAAGAACGGCTTGGTCTTCGATGTTGACTTGCTACGTTCTGAGCGTATGAACTCAGCCCCGTCTCATAGTTGCCGAAACCCTTGGTTGCATCCCAGAAGCCGGGACTGCCTGGGACTTCAACGTTAATGCCCACCGAAGCCGCCGGGACTTTCAACTCACCCCATGACCTGGCATAGGGGATACCCAGCGGGCCGGAGATAATAGGGCAGATGATGTCGGTATTAGCCGCTTCCATGGCGGTCATCTCGGCAGTAAGCTCGGTGGCTGTAGGCGAAGGTCTCCATATGCCAGAAACTTCCATTCCCAGCTTCGAAGGAACCCACGCCTTCATAATCTGCACCATGGAGTCCGCCCACTGAGCTCCTTCAGCACATATAGCGACCCTCAACTTTCTGTTTATACCGGTATCCTCTTTCATTATGGCTCCGGCCATTCCTATTTCCATTACCGTGTTCTCGACCAGATAGGTGCTACAGAATGGGGTAACCCTGAAGCAGTACTTGTAGCGGTCGTAATTCGTTTTTACCGGTGTATTCAGTGCCAGGGTAGCGGCGCCACAATCCAGGAAAATCTTCTTGTTGTCCATGGCAATTTCCTGCATGGGGAACACAGCTTCTGTCCTGAAGCCTCCCATGACAAAGTCTGCCTTATCTACCGTTATCAACTTTTCCATCGCAGCGGTAGCATCGGTGATGCTGTTTATCTCATTGGAGTCTGATTGAATCAGCTCGAATCTGGTATGTTTCGGCGCCGACCTTTACACCACCTGCCGCATTGATTTCATCAGCGGCCATTTCAGCGCCCCACCAGTTGTGCTTGCCCTGTATATATTGCATCGGCCCGATGACGCCGATTTTTATCGTGTTCCCTGCGGGGGCCACCCCCTTTACAGGCAGGAATAACCAAGGCTACTAGCAAAAGACACGTAAACAATAAGAAAAGAACTTTTTTCACTTAGCCATTAACCTCCTAAAACATTTCCCTCTAAAGGACTCTCTACTAGCAAACACTCATCGACCGTTGTTTGCCCCAGTATGCTAAATCTTATTCACTCGATACTACCACCCCCTTCCACTAAGATTTGTTTTTTTATTCATATGGCTAGTTTATAACATATTCAATACAAGATGCAATCGGAGGTATGAAAAATATTATACCACAGTATGTCAATAGCATCAGACCACAGACCGATTTAACGCATATCCTTTTCTATCATTCTAGCCTACTGTGGCTACAATTTACATATACATTCCGGAGGATACGTTCAGTACCTGGCCGGTGATAAAGGCAGCATCGTCCGAAGCCAAAAACAGAACCGGCTTGGCGGCATCTTCAGGCGTCATCGGCTTGACCTGCAGCAGAACCATATCCCTTACCTTCTTAGGTATGCCCACCAGCTCGCCACCCACTTCTTCTTGCTGCGACTCTTTCTCTCTGGTCAACCGTGTGTCAACGAACCCGTAGGCGACGACATTGCAGGTAATACCAAATCTCCCCCACTCTCTGGCCACGGTCTTGGTTAGTCCAATGAGGCCTGACTTAGCCGCCGCATAGTTAATTTGCCCCACGTTTCCCATCAGACCGGCTACGGAGGCTACATTTATTATCCTACCATTGTGCTCACTCTTCATCATGTACTTTGAAGCTGCCCTGATACAGTTGAACGTCCCTTTGAGGCTAATATCAACCGCCAGGTCCCATTGGGCATCGGTCATTTTATGAATCAAAGCGTCTCTGGTAAGCCCGGCGTTGTTCACCAGAATATCTATTTTCCCAAATTTCTCAGCTGCCATATCCATTATCTTCTGGCAATCTTCCGGTTTAGTTACATCACCGGCACAAGCCTCAGCCTTACCGCCAGCCGCCCTTATCTCATTTACTACTTCCTTCAGCGGCGCTTCGTCAATGTCACTGACTAGAACGGCAGCACCCTCCTTGGCAAACAATATGGCATCAGCTCTGCCTATGCCACGAGCCGCCCCGGTGATAACAGCCACTTTTCCATCCAGTTTTCCCATCCGTCGTCTCCTTATTATTATTATTTTTGTTCCAGAAACCACCGGCCCCACCTTGGTGTTCCGGAAGATTGCTTCACAGGCACTTGCTTGTTAATTAAAACCTTTTATTTCTTGCCTCTCTATGGCAGGGCTACCAATGCTGCACCAGGTGTTGTTTTCTCACCCTTGCCGTTCTCTACCCAAATGGCGCACTCAACAAGGTGTTCGCCGCCTGCCTCATATTTCTTGAGCCACCTTGCCCTTGCACCACCACGTTTCACCGTCATTTGCCTCTTCAATTGTTTTCATCTTGCGAGGATAGTCCATGCCGCGGTACTGGCAGGATAGCTTCTTCAGTACTCCCTGTTCTCCAATCCAGTCAGTCATGAACTGGCCCAACCAGGCCCGTTTAAGAGCACCATGAACAATAGGTGCACCCACACCGATAGCTTTAGCAAAATCATCCTCATAATGCAATGGGTTAAAATCCCCCGAGGCCCCCGCCCACTGTACCAGCATGCGTGTCGTGGCAATTTTAGCCAGCGGAGTTATATCAGTGCCTACTTCAACGTCTTCATAATAAAGCTGCTTAGCCATGTTTCCTCCTCAATTGGGGAAAATGATCTCAGTACAGTTTAAAACTGTATCATCGTCGACCAACCCTTCAGCGCCACATTTCCATTCTGATTTAGGAAAGTTGTTTCAATTTTAGTAAACATCGTTTTGCCCATCTTAGTCTCTCTCTCAGTGATATTGACAACCTTCACTGTGGCAACCAACGTATCGCCGGCACCGACCGGCTCCAAGAACTCGTATTCAACTCCACCGTCAAGCAATCGAGGTGGTGCTCCAGCCTTAATCAACGAATCAACTAACTTAAAGATAGAGAACCCGGCTTTGACCGGCCAGCCGGTGAAACCCGGAGGACAAATTATTCTGCCGTATTTACTTTTCTTGGCATAGTCAGCATCGTTAAATAGAGGGTTCGGGTCACCTATAGCCTGAGCATATCTTTGTATCGCTCCTTCTTCAATCTTGAAGATAACTGGCTCCGACGGCACACCTATCATTTTCTTTAATTCGTCAGTAATCAAAGAGCCTTCAGCCATAGCTTGCCTCCATAAAGTTCATTATTTTCAAGTTACAGTCCCACGATGGCGACACTAACGATGTTCATGGCCGGAAAGCCACCCATGTTATGAGTCAGTCCCAACTTGGGGTTCTTTAACTGTCGCTCCGGCAACTGGGCCTTGCCCTGCAGCTGCTTATACATCTCATACATCATCCGCAGACCGGAGGCACCGATAGGATGCCCGAAACATTTCAATCCGCCATCAGGCTGAATAGGCTGCTCGCCATCCAGATTGAAACGTCCAGACTCGATATCTTCTTTAACCTTTCCTCGGGGGCTGAATTGCAAATCTTCCATAGTTACCGCTTCAGTTATGGAGAAGCAGTCATGTACTTCAGCCATGCTAATCTCTTTACGCGGGTTCTTTGACTCCGGCCTCCTTATAAGCTAGGACCCCGGCGCGCAGATCCGGTCTCAACATGCGCGCCATCCCATTTGGTATACATCAGTTCCTCGCCCGAACTTAAGGCAATCTGGAGAGACTTGATATATACAGGGTCAGGCCTGAACTTCTTAGCCATCTCAGCTGTGGTTACAATAGCTGCTGCTGAACCATCGCTAACGCCGCAGCAATCGAAAAGCCCCAGCGGCCAGGCAATAATAGGAGCATTCATCACCTGCTCCACAGTTATTTCGCGTCGCAGATGCGCCTTGGGGTTCAAAGAACCATTATGATGGCTTTTGGCTGATACCCTGGCCAGCATCTTTTTACCTTCCTCGGGGCTAAGACCGTATACTGCAAAATACCTGGTAGCCATCATGGCAAAACTTCCCGGCGCAGTTATCTTAGGCATTATAAGTGCATTCCTGGATCCCATAAGACCCGGACCACCAGGAAGACCGCCGTATCCGGTATCCTTTAGCTTTTCCACACCTAAAGCTAAAGCGATATCATATGCCCCCGAAGCCACCCCATAACAAGCCCCTCTCAGAGCTTCTGTGCCGGTAGCACAGAAGTTTTCCACTCTGGTAACAGGAATAAAAGGCAACTTCAGCGCCAATGCCATAGAGGTAGCCCCTTTGCCCACACTCTGTTCCTCAAAATGCACGCCAAACCAGGCTGCCTGAATATCCTTCTTCTCTATACCAGCATCCTCAATGCATTCTTGAAATGAATCGACCATCAGGTCTTCAGCGCCTTTATCCCACAACTCACCAAATTTTGTACAACCCATGCCGATGATAGCTACTTTGTCTTTAATACCTTCTGCCATTTTCGTATCCTCCGTAAAGTTAGTTTTACCGTCTAGGCACGCACTGGCATCGCTTTCCAGGAATAGCCATAAACACCACCGCTCTCATCAACATATCTCCTGCGGAAGGTCATCTCCACAGGCATGCCTACTTTAGTCGAATCGAGGTCGCAATCGGTAATGTCAAACCAGAACCTTCCGCCGCCATCAAAATCTACGAATCCATAAATCGCCGGTGGGTCAATGCTGGCCGCCAGATTGTCACCTGTATAAGTAAACAGCACACCCTTTTTATCAGAAAAACGATAGCCTTCCATTTGGTCCACAGCACCACAGTCAGGATTAACACATATTCTTTGGCGGTGGATATTGCGGCGTTCCGCAACGCTTACATTTTGAGCCGCATAGAGCCAAAACGGTTTTTCGTTCCCTGAACAGTGTAGACATGGGGGTGCGAAAGCCTATTTCACCACGCATCCCTAACTCCACAGGAGTCAGATTGCGAAAAGCAAGATATTTCTCGTAACTGGCAAGCTCTTTTTTCGTCTCCAAATTCTTCTTGATGCCACGCCTATTACCTATCTTTTTAATCTTTTCAGTTACCTGGAAAAACATAGCATCGCTGCCATTTCCGAAGCTGGCAATCATTATCTTATCCCCTGGCTTGGCATCTTCCAGTGCTGCCACCAGCATCATCAGGGGCGAAGCCGAACCGGTATCACCGACTTTATCCAGCAACGATGTCTGAATCTGGCGAGGGTCGGCGCCCAATCGCTTGACTATGGCAGCGTGTTCTCTGGGATAAAGGTCAGGAAATGCAATTTTGGTGAAGTCAGTAATAGCTAAATTGTACTTTTTCAGCAGGCCGGAAATCGCCTCGGGTATCATCTTGGTATAGCCCGCATCACGAATAAACCTGTCTTCCCAGGCATGTTCAAATTTTTCACTGGTTGCTTTCCAGCGGTCAGGAAAATCGTAAGATACAGAAAAGTGACCTTCGAGTGTAGCAATCACATCATCACTGCCCATGAGGACAGCGGCAGCGGCATCACCATATAGAGGCTCTTGCGAGCTACCTGGCTTACTTACACGGCAATCAGAGGCGCAGACCAGTACATTGGTTGATGTCCCGCCCTTCACGGCATCAAAGGCAGAAAGAAGAGCACTTGTTCCCGACTTGGTAGAGCCCAGGAAATCGGCGGTTCTTATATTATTTTGCAGGTCAAGCGCAGCAGCCACTATTGCTGAGTTCTGCCTCAACATATATGGCTGGCTGGTAGTTGCCAGATACAGTCCGTCTATCTCCTCTCTTTTCATACCATTCAAACAATCAACACCGGCAGCTACTGCCATACTAAGAGTATCCTCGTCATGGTTGGCAATTGCATTCTCACCCGGTGGCGGAAAAGTACCAAGGAACCCTACCGCAGAAAAGATTGTATTGTGATTTATCCGATACCTTGGGATATAAGCGCCGTATGATTTAATACCTACCATTAATTAACCTCCTGATTAACGATTTTTAGACGGAGAAAACAGCAACCGTAGACTAGCACAGCCCTCGTTATCAGTCAAACCTTTGCAACTATCAGACAAGTATGTAGTAGGAAAAAATTCCTATATGTTACTCAAGACTTGACGTCTAAAATCCACAAGTGTACTATCCTATCAATCTTCAGGGCAATTAGAATCAGTTACCGCCTAAAATTATAATGTCGGGGAAAGGGGAATCATGAATATCGGTAATCTCATCGAGGACAATGTTAAAAGGTTCGGGGAATATGAGAGTATCTACTTCGAAGGGAGATGGTATACCAACGCTGAAATAAATCGCACCGCCAATCAACTGGGCAATGCATTAAAGGGACTTGGAATCGGCAAAGGGGACCGAGTAGCAGTGCAGATGCCAAACAGCCCGCCAGTATTCTCGGCTTTCCCCGCCATATACAAGATAGGTGGCATAGTAGTGCCTTTAAATCCGTTGCTTCGCCCCGACCAAGCTTCTTATATATACCGTGACTGCGGAGCCAAAGCTTTACTTACCAGCTCAGATTACCTAGGATGGATTCTAGAGGCACAGAAACAGGCTCCCGACTTGAAATATATCATCTTGACCGACAAAGATGACATTCCCGGCACTGTCTCATACCGTGAACTGATGTCAGATAGCTCAAACGAACTAGTAGTAGAAGAAACTGACAACAATGATGTTGCTGCCTTAATATATACTGCCGGCACTACAGGTCAGCCTAAAGGAGTGATGCATACCCACTATTCCCTATACATCAATGCCCTGTCGTTCTATGAATATGTCCTTATCAACCTACCACTGACTTTTCGCCAAACAATCTATTCCATAGACCCCAAGACACTTAAACCCATCGAAACATCCCTGGCTGTTACCGGCGTTAGTCGGACCACGGTCAGCCTGGGAGTGCTGCCTCTGTCTCACTCATATGGCATTGCATTCAGTATTATGGGTTCCTTCGTGGGTGGAAAGGCTGTTGTACTTAGGTGGTGGAATGTCGAGGAAGCTCTGAAGGCGATTCAATCATTTCGGATTTCACACATGGCAGCAGTGCCCACCATGTACATACAGATGCTGGACTTCCCCGACCTGGATAAATACGATTTAAGTTCACTTCAAGCCTGCAATTCTGGCGGAGCGGCACTTCCCGTTGAAATCGCCCTGAGGTGGAAAGAAAAGACAGGAGTCGATATAAGAGAGGGTTGGGGGCTAACCGAGTCAGGAGCCACTACCACGGGACAACCGGTTGACCTCCCGCCTAAATACGGCTCCATCGGCAAGAATTTATTAAGATGCAACGTTATCAAAGTCTTTGACGATAACGGTCACGAGCTACCGCCGGGACAAAAAGGCGAAATCGTAGTCAAAGGCCCCACTTTGATGAAAGGCTACTGGAATCTGCCTGAGGAAACAGCACAGGCTATCAGGAATGGCTGGCTTTATACCGGCGATATAGGCTATATGGATGAAGACGGTTATCTATACATCACCGATCGCAAAAAGGATATTATCATCCGTGGAGGAGAAAATGTATCGCCACGAGAAGTAGAAGAAGTTCTTTATCGAAATCACAAGGTTGCCGAAGCCGGAGTTATCGGCATACCTGATAAGACCTATGGCGAAGAAATAAAGGCTTTCGTTGTGCTTAAGGCACAGGAGCAAGCTAGCGAAGAAGAGATAATAGCCTTTTGCAAGGAATGCCTGCCCACCTTTAAAACGCCGAAGAGAGTACAATTTATAGAATCACTGCCCAAGAACCTTTTAGGCAAAGTATTGAGAGCGGAGCTGCGTAAGTTGGGCTGATTCCTGCTTAAATCAGGTAACCGACAATGCCTTGATTGAAATGAATCTGGGTTCGGAAATTCCACTTGCAGAAATAGAATGCGACCCCGATGGGATTCGAACCCACGATCTCCACCGTGACAGGGTGGCATGTTAGTCCGCTACACCACGGGGCCACGCTAAGAAAAACCCAACCGGCAAAAGTCTATCAATATGATGTTTGTAATGTCAAGCCAACTATCTGTACTAATCGAGCGATAACCACATCGTAAGTTTTGACATTCCGGGGATTTTGATTTGATTTTTCCTTCCCAGCAATATAAACTACTTTCTTTAACGATAAAATCTTGAGGAAAGGTATAAATTGGCACATTCCAAAGTTTTACTTGCGTTCTTAGCTATAATTATTGTTCTCCCGTTCATATTTCTGGCCTCCCCTGTTCCTGTTCATGCTTCTAATATTACCATAGCCCCTACATCGGGCACCGTAAGCACATCCATACATATCAGCGGTAATGGATTCTCCGGCCGACTAGCTACCATCTACTGGGATAACCAAATCATACTTAGCAAGGTACCTATATCTGAAACTGGTGAACTGACATTCGATTTACAGGTACCACCAGTCTGCAAAGGCAACCACACCATCAAAATTACAGATGACAGCAATTGGACTAGCAGCACCGCATCAGCTACATTCACCGTATTTCCCGGGATAACAATATTTCCACGTATTGGCCGACCATATACATCAATTACGGTCACTGGTAATGGCTTCGCTTGCTTTGAAAAAGATATTAAAGTAACGTGGGATAAAACCGTCCTCCCGATTTCTGCCACTGCCAATCATCTCGGTGTGTGGAGCATCAATTTTGATGCCCCTGAGCCGGCGAAAGGTGAATACTATATCAGTGCTTTCAGCAGTTCGACTGATGCATCCGAAATCGGTGAACATAAATTCATTGTAGGCCCATTTGCCAAGATGCAACCAAGCTCTGGTCCGGTAGGAACGGAGATTACAATAGAGGGATTTGGCTTTCGAACTAGCGAGGACGGGATCACTATAACATGGGACAATCAAATAATCCTGTGCAATTTAATAGCCGGGACAGATGGCATCTTCGATACTACATTGAATATTCCACCTGCCACTCAGGGACATCACCTGATTGGTGTCTTTGGCAGTGACTTTACACCTAAAGGAATTATCCCTGATATGGATTTTAACGTAGTTCCAAATATCCAGCTGCAGCCACCTTCGGGAAACAAGGGGACCAAGGTAACTGTTAATGGGACAGGCTTCACTAAGGGTGAAGCAATAACCTTAAGCTTTGAAGGAACTAGCCTCAACACAAATATTGTTGCCGACGATAAAGGTAGCTTCAGTATCGCTTTTGATGGCTCCTCAAAGTGCTGTCAAAGAAAACAAAGTAAAAGCTATAGGAAGCAGCCGGCAATTCGGCAGAGACTCTTTTCATCATCGATAAAGTCACACCTCCTGCACCAACGCTAGTATCCCCCACACAGGGAGCTAAATTAGAGGTCTTTGATTCAGTTGGTGATGTATTTCTTGGGACAGCTAAGCAGCTAATAAGAATCATTTCCTTTCAAAACTCTGAGACAACGAGGACTTGGGGCACCTGATATTACATTTGATTGGTCGGATATTAAGGTCCAAGGTAAAACAACGTATACCTTAGAGATTGCCAATGGTAATGACTTTTCATCACCGGCCGTATTAAAGAAAGGGCTAGTAGACTCAGAGTATACTTTATCCAGAGATGACATCTTAACTATAGGCAGCTACACCTGGCGGGTAATGGCTGTGGATGACATCGGCAATGAAGGGCTGTGGTCAGATGCTGACGAATTTGAAGTAATACCCATGTCTAATCAAGTCCTTATTATGTCACTGGTTATTCCATTAGTGTTTATCGGCGCGATAGTGGGCTTGGCGATAATAACCTGGCGGCGGTATAAAGCAAGAAGATAGTCAAGCAAATGGTTTCGCCAAAATTTACTTGTTTCTCAGCGTCATTATATGATATATTGAATACTGGTTTTAGCTAACCGCTAGGGGTGCCCAGAAAAATAAACCAGGCTGAGACTCCGTTATTGCGGAGAACCGTCAGAACCTGACCTTGGTAATACAAGCGTAGGGAAGCGGTAAATCGAACCAAGGGTTTAGTAGTGGTTACTAAAGCTCTTGGTTTTTTTCTTTAGGAGATAATATGGGGCAATTAGAGTTGGCAAACCGGGGTGTATTATCACCCCAAATGAAACATGTAGCTGCAGCAGGAAAGCGTAAGCCCTGAGATTGTCGGGCAATACGTGGCTGAAGGTAAAATCGTGATCCCGTCCAACATTAATCATACTAACCTGGTTCCACGCGGCATTGGTGAAGAACTTTCGGTTAAGGTCAATGCCAATATCGGCACTTCGTCAGAGTATGGCAACATGGACAGCGAGCTGGAAAAGCTCCTTACTGCTATACGTTTCGGCGCTGATGCGGTTATGGATCTGAGTACCGGGGGCGACATCTCAGCCATCCGTCAATGCTATCATAGCTGCCAGCACTTTACCTGTAGGTACTGTGCCCATATACCAAACAGGAATTGAAGCTATTGAGACGACATGGTGCAATTGTAAACATGGCTGTAGACGAAATCTTCTCTGTTATTGAGCAGCAGGCAAAGGATGGCGTCGACTTTATGACTGTACATTGCGGCGTCACTCGAGCTGCCATAGCCCGATTAAAACATCAAAAAAGATTAACCGATGTTGTCTCCCGTGGAGGCGCATTTCTTATCGGTTGGATGTTATACAACGACCGCGAGAATCCGCTGTACGAATACTTTGACCGTCTATTAGATATAGCCCGCAAATTTGACGTAACTTTGAGTCTGGGTGATGGTATGCGTCCGGGCAGCATAGCTGATGCTACCGACCGGGCTCAAGTTGAAGAGCTGATTACTCTCGGCGAACTCGTAGAGCGAGCTAGAGAAGCCGGCGTGCAAACAATGGTAGAGGGACCAGGACACCTGCCGCTAAATCAAATTGCCACTAATGTTCAGTTAGAAAAGAGCCTCTGTCACGGCGCTCCATTTTATGTTCTCGGCCCTCTGGTAACCGACATTGGTGCCGGTTATGACCACATTACAGCTGCTATCGGCGGTGCCATTGCTGCCGCTTCGGGAGCCGATTTTCTATGTTATGTCACTCCTACAGAACATCTTTCACTGCCGGATGTTGAAGATGTAAAAATCGGTATAATAGCTTCGCGTATTGCGGCCCACGCTGCCGACATCGTTAGAGGCACAAAACGAGCCAGTGAATGGGATAGGAAAATGTCAATGGCTAGAAAGAACCTTGATTGGGAATTGCAGGCCGAGCTATCTTTAGACCCTGAAAAAGTTAAATCAGTTCATAATAAATATAGTAGTGGCGGGCCAGCTTGTAGTATGTGCGGCAAATACTGCGCCATGGCATTGGTAGAGAAATACTTGGGAATTTCTACGATTAGATGTTGACTTAACGAGCACGACTCACGATGAAGGCAGAAATAATCTCGATTGGCACCGAGCTTCTTTTAGGGGATATCACTGATACAAATTCCGCTTATCTCGCTAGCCAACTACCTTTGCTTGGCCTTGATCTTAACTTTATATCCATGGTGGGTGACAACCAGAACAGGCTAATCGAGACCCTGAAGCAGGCATGGCAAAGATCGGATATCATTATCACCACCGGCGGTTTAGGACCGACTCAGGATGATATCACTCGAGAAGCAATCGCGGAGTTCCTCGGAGAAAAACTTACGGTTGACTACGCTCTTGTCCAGAAATTCGAAGAGCTATTCAGATATTTCAAGAGAGAAATGCCACCAAGCAATATCAAGCAGGCTACAGTAATCCCCTCAGCAGAAATTGTCCCGAACCCCAGAGGCACTGCACCGGGCTGGTGGGTGGAAAGCGATAATCGAATAATTATTACCATGCCTGGCCCACCACGCGAGATGGAATTGATGTGGACGAAAGAAATAATGCCCAGGTTGCAGCAGAGGTCATCCGGCGCTGTTATTGTTTCCAAAACGCTTAAGACCTTCGGCCTAACCGAAGCAGAGGTAGACGAGAGAGCAAGCCCGTTTCTTCCCTCTACAAATCCGACATTGGCTACATATGCTAAAATTGATGGCATTTACCTACGCATCACGGCTAAGGCACAGACCGAAGATAAAGCGCAAAAGCTTATTAACCAACGAGAAGGTGACATTAGGGCAATTTTAAATGATTATATATGGGGGGCAGACTCTGAAACTCTGGAGAGCATCGTTGGAAATTTGCTTTCGTCCAAAAAGCTGACCCTGGCTACTATGGAGTCTTATACTGGTGGTTCTTTAGCTAATATTATCACCAATGTTCCAGGCAGCTCGAAATATTTTGCAGGAGGACTGGTTGCTTATAGCGAAGCGTCAAGAGCAGCTTTCGGCCTTGACCCTCAGTGTATATCTCGATATGGAACTGTAAGCATGCGAAACATGTGAGGCTATGGCAACAATGGCCAGAGAAACGCTCAGGACATCCATTGGTGTCGGTCTCACTGGCGTAATGGGGCCTGCTGAAATTGAGGGGCAGTCAATCGGTACCATCTTTATTAGCCTCGATGATGGGCAGCGCAGACAGAGTTTTGCTAAAAACTACCCTGGTAACCGCCTGCAAATAAAGCAAAGAGCGGTTACGGCAGCACTTTTCGAGCTAAGGAGAATTTTGCTTTAGGGGGAACCATGCATCTGACTATTGATGGCTATGGAGATAATCCAAGATTAATGCAGGATGAGCAATTTATCTATCAACTGCTGGACTCATATCCTGCCCGGATTGATATGACAAAGATTTCATCTCCGCACGTTTTTAAATACATCGGCTCGAAACCTGAAGACTGGGGAATATCCGGATTCGTTTTTATCGCCGAAAGCCATATCAGCATTCATACTTTCGTCGAACGTTGTTACGTAAATATAGACGTTTTTTCCTGCAAGGATTTTAATGCCGAGCAGGTCGTGAAGGACTTTAAGGACAAATTTCAACTAACTAGACTATCAAGTCGCCTTATCAACCGTGATTGGAAGATAGCTGAACTTCCTGAAGTTGCTGATACGGCTCAACTCCGCTCAGTTTGAGATATGGAAAACATAGAGGACCTGCTCTCCCCCGGGCAAAACTTCGCCGGATTGTCATCCCCTTACTCTGACTTGCAAACTGCCAGAGTGGTGATTTTACCGGTGCCTTATGACAGCACCACCGAATGGCATAGCGGCGCCCGCGAAGGACCGCAGGCTATTATTAACGCTTCACAATATTTAGAACTTTATGATATTGAACTCAATCGCGAGATATACAAGGTCGGAATTCATACTTTACCGGCAGTCCAACCCTTGTTAAATAGCCCAGAAAAGATGATTGAACGAGTTTATCGTATAACTGGTGAACTGGTAAAACAAGGGAAATTCCCTGTAATGTTTGGCGGTGAGCACTCCCTTAGCCTCGGCATGGTTCAAGCCCTGAAAGAAAAATTTCGGAGTGTCTGCGTGCTGCAGCTAGATGCGCATGCTGACCTCAGAGACGAATATTTAGGAACCAAATATAGCCATGCCTGTGTAATGCGCCGCATTCATGAACTCTGCCCTATCGTGCAAGTTGGAGTACGAAGCTTAAGTTGGGAGGAGCAGCAGTTTTTAACCCAAAATAAAATGCATCCCTTCTATATCACAACATCGAGTTCAGATTTAGCTCCAGCCTGAGCACATAATAACCTCATTAAGCGACAATGTGTATGTATCAATCGATTTAGATGTCTTTGACCTTTCAGTTATGCCAGCAGTAGGCACTCCCGAACCAGGCGGCATGCAATGGCACGAAGTCCTGAATTTATTAAGGTATGTAACTCGTCATAAGCGTGTTATTGGTTTCGACCTGGTGGAATTGTGCCCCAAGGACTGACACTGATTCCTGCGCTTTTCTCGCAGCTAAACTGGCCTACAAGTTTATTGGCTACGCAATATCATCATAGCGAAATATCAGAAACCTGAATTCCCACTATATTTGACATAGCCCGTCTCTCTGTTCTATTATTAACTCCGGCTTAGAGCAAAGGGATGGCCTCAAAAAACACGCCTGATTCGGCTCTATCTGATTATAGTCTAGGAGAGGCTGCCACTCAGTTTCTTCTAACATTATCCTCAGACGAAAGGCTAAAAGCCCAACAAGAAGTATACAAATTTGTACGTTGGTACGGAGAAAAACGCCCGCTAATCGGGCTAACCATCCCGGAAGTCGCCAATTATGCTGAGCAGATCACCTCATCAACGACTGAAGTAGCCGAGAAATTAGGGATAATTAAAAACTTTCTTACTTACACCCACAAGCAGGGCATGACCAAGAAGAACTTGGCTGTCCATCTCAAGAGTAAGAAAACGCCACCCAAATCAACCTCATCTTTAAAACGACGTTCTCACCGGAAAGTATTGCTGACTAACCAAGGTTACACAGATTTACAGGCCGAGCTTAACAGTCTTAAAAACGAGCGTCCACGCATAGCTGAAGAACTCAAGAAAGCGGCGTCAGATAAGGATTTCCGCGAAAATGCACCTCTAGAAGCAGCCAGGGAACATCAAGGCCAGATAGAAGCACGTATTAAACAACTGGAATCGACTCTGAAAATGGCAAGTTTAGTGGATGAGCAACAAGCCGGTAGTCGAGAAATAAGTTTTGGCGATACAGTGGTGCTGCGGGACATAGCTTCAGGAGAACAGGTACGCTATACGCTTGTTGATATTAGTGAAGCTAATGCGATGGAAGGCAAAATCTCTGTTGCCTCACCTATGGGTCAAGCCTTGCTCGGCCATGTAAAAGGGCAAAATGTCGAGGTCAAGGCACCGGCTGGTATCCTGCATTACCGAATTGAGGAAATCCATCACCGCTCAACTTAGATTAGTAAGATATTAGAGGCTTTCCAAACGAGGAATTCTATATTATAATAAACGGGCATAATCGAGGGTTGAGCTTAGAAGGTTTTTCCGACAACAATTGATACAGTTTGCCCATGCGAAGATTGTCGGTAATCTTCGGAATTTGAAACTAAATAAAGTAAACTGGGATGGATTAGAAACCTAAGCTGGCGCTTGACTAGTGGTCGATGGCTTGACACCAACTCTTGTCAGCGGCGCTTTCATAGGAATTTAACATTTAAAGGAGGCACACATGGATTTTGAGCTAACACAAGAAGAAAAGGCACACAGAAAGGAGTATTTCGAGGTCTGTAAGGAGCTGGAGAAAAAAAGGCCAGCCAAGTTTTGTCGGATTGGAGGCCGTGTTTGAGGTTGATGAATGCTGGGAATTCCACCTTTACTGCGCCAAGGAATTCGCTAAAAGGGGATGGCTTGCTTTAGCTTGGCCTCCTGAATA
This sequence comes from uncultured Chloroflexia bacterium, assembly GCA_963726215.1. GTDB lineage: Bacteria > Chloroflexota > Dehalococcoidia > GIF9 > UBA5629 > 9FT-COMBO-48-23. The sequence continues at coordinate 31,035 of CAVSBU010000037.1, read as the reverse complement.
CGGCGGCAGTGGCACCATGATGGACAAAGTCCTCTTCGCCGAGGCAAGAGGATACCACGGAATTCCTGGAGTTGACATCTTTGGAGTGCAAATGCTCGCCCCTACCCTTCTACAGGCCGCAAGCGACGCAATAAAGAAAGAATTTCTGCCGCCAATTGCACGAGGAGAGGTTATGTGGTGCGAACTGTGGAGCGAACCAAATGCAGGCTCGGATTTGGCCACTCTGGCAACCACCGCGATAAAAAAGGGTGATGAATACGTTATAAATGGCCAGAAAACCTGGAATACGGGTGCTCACCGGGCTGATTGGGGATTTGGAGTATTCAAGACTGACCCGGCTGCTCGATAAACACCACAATATCACCTTCCTCTTGCTCGACATGAAAACGCCTGGAATAACAGTACGACCCATTCCGTACATTGATGGCGATGCCCCGTTCGCTGAAGTTTATTTCGATGATGTTCATGTGCCGGCAAAAAACATCGTGGGCCAGGAAAACGAAGGCTGGGCTATAGTCAATCTCTTAGCCGGCTTCGAGAGGTCGGGAATGGGTGAAATCATGGGCATGTACCGCGAGTTGGAAGAGCTGGTGCAATTTTGCAATGAGACCAAGCGGAACGGCCAACCTCTAGCCAAAGACCCATTAGTACGCAACCGGGTGGCACAGCTAGCCTGTGAACTGGAAGCAGCCAAAGCCATCGCCTATCGAATAGCTGACTTGCAAAATAGGAACGAGATGGCCCTGATGGATGCGTCAGCAGCAAAGATATTCTACAGCGAGCTAGGCGAGCGTTTTGCTTTCGTTGCCACTGACATCGCAGGTCCATACGGCCAGGTCAAAAACTCCCGATGGGCCCCAATGCATGGAGCCTGGGAGAAAGAATTCCAAGAGTGTTTCGTAACCATCATCTCCATGGGTACAAACGAGATACAAAGGAATATCATTGCCTGGTACGGTCTCGGCTTGCCCCGGATGAAATAAATTAAGTTTAGATAGGAGGAATCATGGACCTTAGATTTACTGAAGCACAAGAGATATTGAGGAAAATGGCACGGGACTTCCTTACCACGGAATGCCCAAAAACTCTGGTAAGAGAGCTTGAAAAAAGTGAGAAGGGATATTCCCCCGAACTCTGGAAGAAGATGGCTGAGCTGGGATGGATGGGATTAGTTATCCCTGAAGAATACGAGGGTATGGGTTATACCTTCCAGGATCTGACAGTCCTGTTAGAGGAGGCAGGCAGAAATATACTTCCCGGACCGCTAATCCCTACGGTAATAAGTACCTTCCCTATCCTCGAGGCCGGGACCGAGGAACAAAAGAAAGAGTTCCTACCCAAAATAGCTCGGCGGAGATCTGATTATGACTACGGCGCTTCTCGAAGCTGAAGGGACATTCGATGCTTCTGGAATTTCCGTCAAAGCAACACCTAAAGGGGATGACTTCATAATAAATGGCACAAAGCTCTTCGTTGAGATGGCCCATGTTGCCAATTACATCGTCTGTGTTACCCGAACCAAAGATGGGGCTTCTCCTGAGAAAGGAATCACCCTGTTTTTAGTGGACTCCAAGACCCCTGGAATACACTGTGAAGTAATACCAACTATAGGCGCAGATAAGCTATGCGAGGTGCGCTTTGAGAACGTTGCTGTACCCAAGAAAAACATGCTGGGTAAGATAGACGCAGGATGGCCGATTGTGGAAATGATGTTACGCAAAGGAGCTATCGCTAAGTGCGCAGAGTCCATCGGTGCCATGCAAACTTGCGTCGAAATGACTGTTGCTTACTCAAAAGAAAGGGTTCAGTACGAAAGACCTATCGGAGCCTTCCAGGCACTTCAGCACATAATGGCTAACATGTGGACATCAATGCAAACCGGCCGTTATTTAGTCTATCAGGCAGCCTGGATGGAATCAGAGGGGCAACCCTGTGCCAAAGAAGCCTCCTTAGCGAAGGCATATATTAACGAGGTTTATAAGGATGTGGGACAATGGGCAATAAGATTACACGGCGGCATTGCCACCAGCTATGACCACGATATACCACTTTATTACCGAAGGTCAAAAGCCGCAGACACTTCTTTCGGCAGCACTGACTTCCACAGAGAGCTGGTAGCCCAGCGAAATTGGGTTAATCTAAGCGTATTCAGGCGCAAAGATCACTTCACTTAGCCCCTCTTATCAAGAGGGGCTAAGTCTTTGTCTTAACATTGAAAGGTTTTGATATATCTAGCTAAACCATCCTGGGCAACTGAACCGACTCATTTGGATTACTAGACCACCTTAATTTTGTAATTGAACGTCTCTTGTTGTTCAATTGCCTCAGAAATCACCTTATGTTATACTGATGGGCGGCTTTGGGAAAGAAATCCTATGTAAGTCATAAAAACTTCGTTTCAGGTGTTTAATATGATTAGGAGGTTACAATTTGGCGGAGTCTATCTCAGTTAAACAACTACTGGAAGCCGGGGCCCATTTCGGCCACCTTACCGGCCACTGGCATCCACGTATGAAAAGCTATATTTTCACACAGCGGAACGGTATCCACATTATCGACTTAGAGCAAACCGTAGTCATGCTGGATAGAGCCTATAATTATGTTAGAGATTTGGTCAGTAATGGGCAAAGCATTCTCTTTGTAGGTACCAAAAAGCAATCTCAGGAAATAGTAGAAGAGGAAGCCAAACGGTGTGGCATGTATTATGTCAACCAAAGATGGCTAGGCGGAATGTTAACTAACTTCAGCACTATCCAGGCGAGAATAGATTATCTGGTGCGTCTCGAAGACCAAAGGGATAAAGGTGAGTTAGATTACCTATCTAAAAAAGAAAAAATGAAGGTTGAAAAGGAAATAGCTCGGCTAAATAAGCTTCTTGGCGGCTTTAAGGAAATGACTACCCTTCCTGGAGCCATATTTATCATCGACCCAACTAAGGAAAAGATAGCTCTGGCTGAAACAAAAAAGGTTGGCATACCAGTAGTGGCTATTGTAGACACTAATTGTGATCCTGAAGATATTGATTACCTCATTCCAGCTAACGATGATGCCATAAAGGCTATCAAACTCATATGCAGCAAAATAGCTGATGCTGTTCTTGAAGGCAAGATGATTAAAGAGACCGGCGAAATAGGAAGGGCTGAACTAACTCCAACCGATACAGAACCCAGCCAACTACTGGAATCACATATCTTTACACCAGATGAAAACAAATAGGGAAGCAATACTGCCCCCAGCTATATATAAGGAGGAGAAACTTGCAGGTTTCAACTACGGCAATAAAAGACCTTAGGGAGAAAACTGGTGCCGGTGTCATGGATTGTAAAAAAGCTCTCCTTGAAGCAGAAGGAAACCTAGAAAAAGCAATTGAGATTCTGAACCAGCGCGGAATAGCTCTAGCACGCAAAAAGGCTGAACGCGTAGCAGACCAAGGGATAATTGAAGCTTATGTCCACCCAGGAGGTCGGATTGGGGTTTTAGTTGAAGTTAACTGCGAGACTGATTTTGTGGCTCGCACCGACGAATTCAAAGATTTAGCTCACAACCTAGCTCTCCAGATAGCAGCTATGTGTCCTCAATTCATTTCTCCAGAAGATATGGCGCAAGAAACAGAAACCGAAACAGATGCAGATGCAAAAACAGCTTGCCTGCTACTCCAACCATACATCAAAGAGCCTGACAAGACAGTCCAGGACATAGTAACAGAGACAATCGCCAAAGTTGGTGAAAATATAAAAGTACGCAGATTTATCAGATTTGAGTTAGGTTATTAAGAAGTGGCAGAGCGAAAACCTAAATACAAGCGAGTGCTGCTCAAGTTGAGTGGTGAAGCACTCATGGGAAAAAAGAGATTTGGCATAGACCGTTCAGTTTTAACACGAGTATCCAGACAGATAAAGCAAATAATCGAGCAGGGGGTGGAGGTAGCTATAGTTGTGGGCGGAGGCAATTTCTGGCGGGGCACCGGTACCGAAGCTAAAGGAATGGACCGAGCTACAGCTGACTATGCCGGTATGTTAGCTACCGTTATCAATGCACTGGCTCTTCAAGATGCACTAGAAGGCGAAGGGGTAATTACCAGAACTCAATCAGCGATTACCATGCACGCTGTAGCCGAGCCCTATATACGCCGTCGTGCCATCCGGCATCTGGAGAAAAAGAGAGTGGTTATTTTTGCCGGAGGTACCGGAAACCCCTACATGACTACTGATACTGCGGCGGCACTGCGAGCCATTGAAATCGGGGCAGAAGTCCTTCTTGTAGCCAAGAGCAGAGTCGATGGTGTCTACGATTCTGACCCTCTCAAAAATCCACAGGCTAAGAAATTTGACCGCTTAACCCATAAAGATGCTTTAAACTTACGACTTCAGGTAATGGACAGTACTGCTTTCTCCCTTTGCCAAGACAATAGGCTGCCTATAATAATCTTCGACCTGCAAGGAAAACAAAGCATAGAGCGGGCCATCTTCGGTGAACATGTAGGCACCTTTGTCACCAGTGAGTAAAAATGATTGAGCAAATAATCACCGAAATCAATGGTAAAATGCAAAAGGCTGTTGAAGCTTTGACTCGAGACCTGGCAGCTATCCGAACGGGACGTGCCTCACCAGCTCTAGTAGAGCATATAAAAGCTGATTATCACGGTGTCCTCACTCCAATCAACCAAATGGCTTCCATCTCAATCCCTGATGCCAAAATGATACTTATACAACCTTGGGACAGTAGTTCAATCCGCAGCATTGAGAAGGCCATCCTTACGTCTGACCTCGGCCTAAATCCAATAAGCGATAGCCGTGTTCTCCGCATACCTATTCCACCGCTCACCGAAGAACGACGTAAGGAGTTAACCAGAGCAGTCCACAAAAGGTTAGAGGACGCCAGGATTGCTCTTCGCAATCTAAGACGCGAAGGCATCGAAAAATTGAGGCAGTCAGAAAAAGACAAGGGAATATCACAAGACCAATGCGCACGTGCTTCTGAACAACTGCAAAAGCTCACTGACAACTTCGTGGACAAAGTAAACAATATAGGACAAACCAAAGAAACAGAGATAATGGAGGTCTAAAAACTCCGCAACTTACAAGCCACTACCTTTTTCAGGAAATAAATTTAAACATAGAATACAATGATACAAGCCCCACCAACATTTCACATCCCTCGCTGCGGCCAACTCTATCTAAGACACGCAGAGTCAAAGAATAAATATGCTCAGGCATAGAATTCTAACTGCTGTTGTCGGCTTACCACTCCTAATCGCCATAATATGGTTCGGTGAACCGTGGTTTACCCTTTTGATAGCCGCCATGGCTGCTCTTGGCAGCTGGGAGTTCTACCGAATGGCAGGCGGATCAAAAGTACAGCCAATCACCTATTTCGGCATCGCTTGGGTACTACTTTTAATCGCCAGCCCTCACTGCCCATATCCGGCTACATTACCTTTCCTGATTACCTCAGCGATAATTGTATCGTTAATCTGGCTGTTGTTTCGTCGCCCCAGAGACCAGGCTTTTACCAACTGGGCATGGACAATGGCCGGCATCCTCTATATCGGCTGGATGCTCAGCTACTGGGTTGAACTCAGAAGCTTGGAAGCTGGTAGGGAACTTGTATTTTTGGCCATGTTCACCACATTTGCCAGTGATACCAGCGCCTTTTTTATTGGCAGAGCTTGGGGCAAACACGCTCTAGCCCCGTCAATAAGCTCCGGCAAAACCTGGGAAGGAGCTATAGGCGGGCTATTATCCAGTATTGTGGCTTCTCTCATTATCGGCGTAATCTTTACAGTTGCCCTTCAGCTACTGGCAGATAGCCCTTTTGGGTTTCATTATCAGCATATTCGCTCAGCTTGGGGATTTAGCGGAGTCACTGCTTAAGCGTAACACAGGCGTCAAGGACGCAGGCAAGCTAATACCGGGACACGGTGGCATCCTAGATCGCATCGACAGTCTCATATTCACTGGAGTTATAGTATACTATTTCATAGAATTGGCAAAATTATGAGCAAAGCTATTAAAAAATTAGCCGTTATAGGCTCAACAGGTTCTATAGGGCAGCAAGTCCTGGACATAGTAAGAGACTTCCCTGACAAATTCAGGATAATAGGTTTAGCCGGTGGTAAAAATACCAGCTTACTTAGTGACCAAATAAGTCAATTTCAGCCTAAACTAGTATATTCACCACATAAATTCAATCTTCCAGGCAACACCAAGTTCTCTTCGATGGAAGAGATTGCCACCCATCCAGAAGTCAACATGGTAGTCATAGCCACGTCAGGTAAAATAGGACTGACCCCGACATTAGCAGCCATAAGGTCAGGGAAAAAAATAGCTCTGGCCAATAAAGAAGTACTGGTCATGGCGGGCGAAATTATTATGAAGGAAGCTAAACTCCGGCAGGCACAAATCATGCCTATTGATAGCGAACACAGCGCCATATACCAATGCCTGCATGGAGAGACGGGTGAGGTAGCCCGGCTCATCCTCACAGCTTCAGGCGGGCCTTTCTATCATCATTCACCTTTAAAATTAACTAAGGTTACAGTTGATGAAGCTCTGGAACATCCGACATGGAAAATGGGGAAAAAAGTAACTATTGATTCGGCAACTCTGATGAACAAGGGACTGGAAGCAATCGAAGCTAGCTGGCTTTTTTCTATACCCCTTAACAAAATCGAAATAGTAATTCATCCACAGAGTATCATTCATTCTCTCGTAGAATTTGTTGACGGCTCAATGAAGGCTCAACTTAGTGTCCCAGATATGCGTTTCGCCATTCAATATGCTTTGTCGTATCCGGAGCGGCTAGCTAACTACAGTTTGCCTCGCATGAACCTCGCACGATTGAATTCACTGACCTTTGAGACAATAAACTATGCCATGTTTCCCTGTCTACAACTGGCATTGGATGCCGGGGAAAAAGGAGGAACCTACCCTGCTGTACTTTGCGCCGCCGATGAGATAGCTGTCGAACTTTTTCTTGAACAGCGTATTCGTTTCCCTCAAATCGCCGAAATAATAGACAAGACCATCAGCCTACACCAGAGCATAGCTAACCCTACTCTGGACGAAATTTTAGCAGCTGATCAGTGGGCAAGAGACACAGCGCTGAAGTCAGTAGCAAGGTAAATTTATGATTGAAACAATAGCACTTACAATTGTCAGTTTTATAGGCATACTGGTATTACTTGTCTTCGCCCATGAATTTGGGCATTTCATCACCGCCAAGCTTGCTCGAGTAAAGGTGGAGGAATTCGGCATAGGTTTTCCACCCAGGATTATCAGCTTCAAGCGAGGGGAGACGACATATTCTATAAACTGCAATACCTCTGGGCGGCTTTACCAAGATGGTCGGAGAAGAAGACCCAACACTACCGGGCAGCCTAGCCAGCAAGAGCATCCCCATACGATTTCTGGTTCTTAGTGCCGGCTCACTGATGAATATTTTGCTACCAATATTACTGTTTTCAATTAGTTTTATGATCCCTCACGATATGATTCTGGAGAAAGTACAGGTACAAGAAGTAGCCGCAGGTTCACCAGCTCAGATGGCTGGAATTGAGCCGGGAGATACAATCCTGGCAATAAACGGTCACACAATTAGAAATCGCGGCGATGTTGGTTATTTTATCCAGCTTTATCTCGGCTCACAGGTAAATATTCTGCTTCAAAGAGACGAACTCGCTCCAAAGGAAGTAAGTTTGAAGCCCAGATGGAATCCGCCAAAGGGACAAGGGGCAACCGGCATCATTATCATCGGAGTAGACAGTACGACAGTCCGCGAATCTGTTCCTATTTGGAAAGCAGTGCCTTCAAGTATAGTTCATTGCTGGGAAATACTCGTTTTATTCCGTAATGAAGTGGTAGGCTGGTTCATTGGAGGAGCACCACCTCAAGTAACCGGACCGATAGGTATTGCCGAAATCACCGGTCAGATAGCTAAAGCCGGCATAAGCCCCCTGCTGGAATTTGCTGCGCTAATCAGTATAAACTTGGCCATAATTAACATCTTCCCCTTCCCGGGTCTCGATGGAGGCAGACTAATTTTTGTGGCTTTAGAATGGATTCGGCGAGGAAAAAGAATCTCACCAAAAAGAGAGGGGCTTGTCCACCTTATTGGTTTCGCGGTGCTAATGCTTCTGATTATTGTGATAAGCTACTTTGATATTACACATATTATTCAGGGAGATAGCATCTTACCTTGATAGTACGCAGGCAATCCAAACCTATCAGAATTGGAGAAGTAACCATAGGTGGTGATGCACCTGTTGTAGTTCAATCCATGGCCAAAACCGATACCAGAGATATACAAGCTACCGTAAATCAAATTAATGAACTCGCCGATTGTGGTTGTGAGATAGCCAGAGTAGCTGTACCAGATTTTGAAGCTGCACAGGCTATTTCAACCATCAAGAAGAAAACCTCTATCCCAATTATTGCTGACATACATTTTGACTATCGACTTGCCCTCAAGTCTTTGAAAGCAGGTGCCGATGGGCTTCGTCTTAACCCCGGTAATATCCGAGAGCCAGAACAAGTTGCCGAAGTAGTAAAGGCAGCCAAGCAAAGGCAGGTACCCATTCGTATCGGCGTCAATGCAGGAAGCCTGCCGCCTGCATCGAAGCCATCCATATCTACCTCTGAGCACATGGTTAACGTAGCTCTGGAGCAAATCAAGCTGCTGGAAAGTTTAGACTTTGATTTGATTAAAGTATCGCTTAAAGCCTTTGACGTACTTACGACTATTGAAGCTTACAGGGCAATAGCCTCCAAAATATCTTACCCCTTGCACTTAGGTATAACTGAGGCGGGACTCCCCAGAGCCGGTGCTGTCCGCAGTGCTGTGGGCATTGGTATACTCCTTCACGAAGGTATCGGCGACACCATCCGTGTCTCCCTTAGTGCTCATCCCTGCGAAGAAGTAAATACTGCCTACGAGATTTTGAGAACCCTTGATCTTCGCCAACATGGCCCTACCTTAATTAGCTGCCCCTCATGTGGGCGGGCTGAAGTCGATATCATCAGCCTTGCTGAATCCGTAGACAGAAGCTTAAGAGATATAAGTAAGCCCATCAAGGTTGCTGTTATGGGTTGCGTTGTCAATGGTCCCGGCGAAGCGAAAGAAGCTGATGTCGGCATTGCCTGTGGCAAAAGCAAAGGTGCCATTTTCAGAAAAGGCAAAGTTGTCAGCACCGTAGCTGAAAAAGACTTCTTGGAGGCACTTATGGCAGAGGTAAAAAACATACTAAATTAAACAGATATATCTCCCATAGTTAAACTCAACACTATACAGAATTTGAATCATTTATAGAAATATGAAAAACAAAAAAGGAGAAATAAAGTGGAATACCCCATAACCATCAGTATAAGTTATTCGGAGAAGCTTTCGCGGCTAACCACCTTCTTTCGAGCCTTTATGGTTATACCTCACGTGATTGTTCTTTGGGCTCTGGGCATTGCTTCCAGTGTCGTCGCTTTCATCGCCTGGTGGGCAATTCTATTTACCGGCAAGTATCCTAAATGGGCTTTTGATTTCATCGCCGGCTATGTTCGCTGGTACACTAGAGTAAGCGGTTATTATCTGCTTCTGACTGACAAATATCCGCCTTTTAGTATAGAATAACTTGCCAGCAAAGACTTAGCTCGCGAATTTCTTTAACGCTGGTAGGGATAAAAATATATGCGATTTTCCAATCTTTTTGGCAAAACGCTAAAGGAAATACCGTCAGAAGCTGATACCGCCAGTCATCAGCTGTTACTCAGGGCTGGTATGATTCAACAGGTAGCGGCTGGTGTTTATTCCTACTTGCCATTGGGTTGGCGGGTGCTCAAGAAAATCGAGCAAATAATTCGAGAGGAAATGGACAAAGCCGGAGGGCAGGAGTTGATGTTGCCTACACTCCAGCCCTTCGAACTATGGGAGAAATCAGGTAGATATCCTGCTTTCGGCAAAACATTGTTCACTGTTACCGACCGACGAGAACACACCTTAGTCTTAGGGCCTACCCATGAGGAGGTCATCACAGAACTTGTTCGACGTTTTGTGCAGAGCTACCGCGACTTACCACTTCTGCTGTACCAAATCCAAAATAAGTTTCGCGATGAACCTCGACCTCGAGGCGGGCTGTTACGTGTCCGTGAATTCATTATGAAAGACCTGTACAGCTTCCATACTGATGAGGCAGATTTAGATCGAACATATCAGGAAATGATACAAGCCTATAAGAACGTTTATTCCCGTTGCGGCTTACCGGCAGTGATAGTAGAAGCTGACAGCGGCGCTATAGGCGGCAAGGAATCCCATGAGTTTATGCTCATTGCCGAAACCGGTGAAGATGGAATCGTTCATTGCGCAAACTGCGACTATGCCGCCAACCTGGAAAAAGCTCAGAGCGAAAAGCCAAAATTTGAGATGAAAGCTGCTTTACCAGTCGAGGAAATATCGACCCCGAATATAAAAACCATCGAAGAGGTAGCTAATTTCGTTGGTGTGGCACCACATCAGACGCTAAAAGCCGTCTTTTATTCTGCCGACGGTGAGCTCATCTTCGTAGTCATCCGAGGCGATATAGAAGTTAACGAGACGAAACTCCGAAATCTACTGAAATGCTCTGAATTGCGCCTGGCTACAGAAACCGAAGTTAAGGCAGCCGGATTAGTTGCCGGTGCAGCTTCGCCAGTTGGCCTGAAGGGAATAAAGATTATAGCCGATGACTCTATAACCCTGGGCTCCAATTTCGTTGCCGGTGCCAATAAGCCGGACGCTCACCTTAAAAACGTTAACTACCCCCGTGATTTCGAAGTCAGCATTATAGCTGACATTGCCACAGCTCGGCCCGAAGATGGTTGCCCAAAATGCAGTGGCAAACTCTTTTCCAGCCTCGGAATCGAGGTAGGCCATGTCTTCAAACTGGGCACTTTTCTAAGTGAGAAACTTGGTGCCTCGTTTCTTGATCAAAATGGTGTATCACGCCCAATTATTATGGGCACATACGGCATCGGGCTTGGTAGGCTGCTGGCAGCCGCAATAGAGCAGAATCATGATGATAAGGGTATTATCTGGCCCTTAAGCATTGCCCCTTATCAAGTTTACCTTTGCCCTCTTCGTTTGGAAAATCCCGATGTTGCTGAAACCGCTGAGAAAGTCTATCAGGACCTGACGAAACAAAACATAGAAGTTCTCTACGATGACCGAGATGAATCTCCGGGGGTTAAATTCAATGACGCTGACCTTCTAGGAATACCGCTGCGCTTAACTATAAGCCCTCGCACTCTGCAAAGCCAGAGTATAGAGCTAAAATGGCGCAAAGAGAAGCAAGCCGAACTGCTTCCTTTGAAAGAGATAACCTTGAAAATAGATAAGTTACTCCGCGAACGCTAGAGAGAATTAAGGCACGCTTGTTCTTACACGCCGCTGAAGCCAAGCAGCTATAAATATCAATATACACCACCCAGGCCTCTACAGAAAGTAGATCTCATCAAGCAGTCTGCTTCTCTGCTCCCCTTCTTATTCCGCAAAAAGAAAACCAATCGAGTTAAGAAAACAACAGCAACGACGACGATAAGTATGAATGCCCATAGCGGCATTAGTCCAGCCTTAAATTCTATCGACTGGGTCCAGCCGCTATCATTACCTGCGCCATCTATAGCTTTAACTCGCCAATAATATTTTCCTCGAGGTAAAGCCTCATCATCAGTCAGGGTATACTTAGACTCAACCAGATTTTCCTTACTTAACAGCGTAGTTGCAAAATCAGATTGAGTAGATATCTGTAAACTGTAGCTAACACCGCTGGGGTCAGAAACAGCAGCCCATTCAAAGGTAGGAGTAATACGGTCGAAAAGGCCTACCCTGCTTCCTTCCTTCGGCGACACAATTTGTGGCACTGACGGTGGAGTTGTTTCCATAGTGAAAACCACTGAGGCTGAGGCGCCGCCGGAATCAGTAGCAGTTACATTATGCTTACCACCAAGACTTTTGGGAGCTACCAGGCTCGCCTGAAAATTGCCTTTATCATCGGTGGTGAATTCGGTAACTAAGTCAGTACTGTCATATTTAAGAGTCAACTCTTTATCTGCGCCAAAACCAGTACCGTTTACCGCTATATTACTGCCCACGTGGCCCTCAGCAGGCTCCAAGGTCATCTTCGATAAAATAACCATCTTAGTATCAGCAACTTCAGAGGCTGTAGTCGAAGCGCCATAGGCATCTAGCACATGATTGCCTGCTGTAGTTGCCGGTATTGTCATAGATGAGTTCCAGCAACCTTCGCTATTAGCTATGATATCGCTCTTGATGATATTACCATCAAGCGTAATTGTAATGCCGCTTTCACTCCCGCCGAAACCACAGCCGGCGATGGTGATAGCATCACCTACATATCCAGAAGCAGGCTTAACAGTCACGGCAGAAGACACAATAAAAGTGAGATCTGGAACATCATCAGCCTTTGTGGATGCACCCGAGGCGTCTATTGTATGTCCGCCTTTAGTTGAGTTAGGAATAGTAAAGACAACATTCCAAGACCCTTTGCTGTCTGCACTGAGCCCGGTCTTGGCATTGGTAGTATCGTAGGTAACTTGAATGCTGCCTTCATCTTTGCCAAAGCCGGTACCGCTAATAGTAACTGAAGTGCCAACATTTCCAGATACCGGTGTCATACTGATTTTTGGGCTTATTGTTACGGTGACATCGGGAACGTCACTTGCTTTTGTAGTTTTCCCGAGGCATCGACCGTGTGACTTCCTTTCGCAGAGGTTGGCAAGGAAAAAGTTGTTTCCCACGAGCCTGTATCACCGGCCGCGATTCCTGTCTTCATATTTGTGCCATCGTAAGTAACTGCAATGTTGCTTTCTGCTGCAGCGAAGCCCTTACCCCCAGCGGTGACAGAATCACCAACAATACCTGAATCCGGGCTAATGCTTATAGACGGAAGAACAGAGAAGGTAGTAGATAAAACCTGAGTACCAGTCGGATTGTCTACCGTAACAGTATGATCACCTCCACTGGTATCAGGCACAGTAAAGGTAACACTACCACCTCCCGGAAGCGTTCCTTGCTTGACTCCAACTCCATCCCATTTAATAGAATAAGAACCGGAAGCTAGTCCAGATATGGTCACCGTCGCCCCAACCACACCTTCACTAGGAGCCATTCCCGCAGCCCGAACAGGAGTTACCAAACAAAGAGTTAAAAGCAAAGCCAAGCATAAAGCCGGAGCGAAAACTTTAGTTTTCACGCTTGTCTACCCCCTTCCTGTAAATAATCACCTCCAATTATAACGCAAATCTAATCAAAATTTTCGCTTATTTAGAGAAATTTTTTGAAGACTTTGGTCACGGATAAATCAACTCCTCAAAACGGCCCTTAGTTCGCGCTGTAGTTTATCGAGAATTTGCTGCTGGACTTCGTCGACTTCACCATCGGTCAAGGTATGCGTCGATGATTGGTAAACGATTCTGAAAGCGAGTGATTTCTTACCTGTAGGCACCTGTTCCCCAATATAGAAGTCAAAAAGAACAACCGAGTTTACCAGAGAAAAGCTCTGAATGATAAAACAAATCTGTTGATAGGTTACTTTCTCATCTACCAAAAGCGCAATATCTCTGCTTGTGCTTGGATATCGAGGGATTGCTTGAAATGTTTTGAGAGTGACCGTAAAAGATGATAATTTATCTAAATCCATTTCAATAAGATAAGCAGTCCCGGAAAGTCCAAAGGCTTTTGCTATTTTAGGGTGTAGTTCCCCAACTGTGCCCAATTTATCGTTCTCGACGACTACATCAGCGGTTCTGCCCGGGAATAAGCTTTCGTCTTCACTTACCTCAAATCTGGCCGCCACTCCTAACCGTGATAAAATGGTTTCCAGCACTCCCTTGGCAACGAAGAAATCAACCGGCTCCTCTTCACCGCGCCAGGATAACCTACGCTGCAAACCACTTAGTACAGCGCAAAGCATCTCCTTCTCCTGAGGTAAATCCTTTTCCCTGGGCATAAATACCTTGCCAATCTCAAAAAGCCTGATGCCGTTTTCTTCATATCTTTCATTGCGAGCCAGAACTGATAGCGCGCCAGCGCGTAGACTTGTCCTGAGATACTCTTGCTCTCTGGACATTGGATTAGCCACCTTCATCGGATTCGGACCTATTAAACGCAGCTCTGGCGAAAGCATCCCCAACATCTCCAAGCTGGTCAAAGAATAAGTAAGTACTTCCTGAAAACCACAGCTAACAAGGATATTACGACAGTTGTCGTCTGAGAGACAGCATCGGCACCGGTTCGTATCTCGGTAATGATGAACTCAGCATTGTAGTCGGGATTTTATCATAGCCTATAATACGAGCTATCTCTTCAACCAAATCGGCAGTGCAATTTACGTCCGTGCGCCACCAGGGGACCTCTACTTGAATCTGTGAATTCGATTCTACTTGTCGACAACCAAACCCGAGTAGCTCCAAAGTCTCGCATATTTCGCCCACCTTTAACTCTACCCCGAGAAGGCGTTTAACATCAGTGACAGGTAAAAATATAGGCTCCTTCTGCTGTTTACCGGGATAAACATCGATAATGCCTTTCGCCACTTTGCCCTCAGCAAGCTCCGTCAACAATTGTGTAGCCCGTTTCAATGCTATCAGCGGTAAGTCCCGGCTAAGACCTTTCTCAAAACGCAGCGATGCTTCACTGCTCAACCGAAGACCAAGGCTTCCTCGATGAATAACAGCCTGATTGAAATTCGCCGACTCTATCAGAACAGTTGTTGTGTTCTGCCTAACCTCCGTATCCCCACCTCCCATGATACCGGCAACGGCGATAGCTCTCTCTTTGTCTGCAATCACCAGTATATTCGAGTTGAGCGTCCGCTGTACCCCGTCCAACGTAGCTATAGCCTCACCATGTGCAGCTCGGCGTACGATAATCTGTTTACCGCGTATCTCATTGTAGTCGAAGGCATGAAGCGGCTGCCCGTATTCCAGCATCACATAGTTGGTAACATCGACGATATTATTGATAGGACGCATACCGCAAGCTAATAGCCTTCTTTGCATCCACTGCGGTGATTCCGTTACCTTGATACCAGTCAACAAGCTAGCACAATACCTGGGACACAAATTCGGCTCGACTATTTCCACGGCGGCATAGGAATCTATCGCTTTTTCCAATTCATCATAATGAATTTCGGGAATGTGCACCTTACTTCCTGTTAGAGCCGCTATCTCCCTGGCGATACCAATCACCGATAGACAATCGGGGCGGTTCGGTGTTATGTCAAGGTCAAGAATTGTATCGCCAAGATACTCAGACAAAGGAGTACCAACAGCCGCTTCCCCGGGTAGAATCATAATACCTTCGTGGCTATCAGAAATCCCCAATTCTCTTCTCAGAGCAGACCATCCCTTCAGAAACAATGCCGCGAATCTTAGCTGGCTTTAATTGCACCATTTCGCCGCTATGACCATCTGTGAGCTGAGCTCCGACTCGGGCAAAAGCCACCTTGTCACCAACTGCCACGTTAGGCGCGCCACAGACCACGGTGGAATGCTGTTTCCCTAAATCAACGGTTACTAATTTCAGCCGGTCGGCATTGGGATGTGGATTAACATCGATTATTTTGCCAACCACTATATTATTCCAGCTCCCACCAATCACCTCCACCTCCCCAACTTCTAACCCAGCCATGGTCAGCCGTTCAGACAGCTCCTCAATCGGCAGTGAAAAGTCGACATATTCCTTTAGCCAGCGAAGTGAAACTTTCATATTAAGCTCTCGGAACTAATATAGATTCAAAACTGCTTTAGAAACCTGAGGTCGTTACTATAAAAGAGGCGAATGTCATCTATGCCGTAGCGAAGAATGGGAATACGCTCCACCCCCATACCGAAGGCGAAACCTGAATAAACCTGAGGGTCAATACCAACGCGTCGAAGAACTTCGGGATGCACCATCCCCGCACCCAGAATTTCAATCCAGCCGCTATTGCCGCACAGCCTGCATCCAGCACCATGGCACACCAGACAATCAATAGCCACCTCAACGCCCGGCTCTACGAAAGGAAAGTAATCGCAACGAAAGCGACATTTCCTGTCCTCGCCAAAAAGGCGGCGAGCAAATTCAAAAAGCGTACCCTTTAAGTCAGCCAGGGTTATGTTTCTATCGACTGCCAACCCCTCAACTTGATAAAACATCCACTCGTGCGTAGCATCTGTGGCTTCATATCTGTAGACTCGCCCCGGCGCTATTATTCTTATCGGTGGAGGTGATTTCTCCATAACTCTTATCTGGACTGGAGAGGTGTGAGTCCTCAAGAGCATAGGTCTGTCACCGGTTTTAGTCTCAAAGTCCACCCACAATGTAGCAAACATATCACGTGCCGGATGGTCTGCCGGCATGTTGAGAGCTTCGAAATTATAATAATCCCATTCTACCTCCGGCCCCTCCACGACTTGAAAACCCATGCTGCTGAAAATATCACAAATCTCCTCAAGTATCTGAGTTGTCGGATGGAGACGGCCAAGAGGAACTTGCTGACCGGGCAAGGTGACATCTAAAGTCTCACGCCCGATGGGAAGAGCCGAATCTCTCTCTAAATCAGCCTTCTTCTCTTCAAAAGCGGTTTCCAGAGATTTTTTAAGTTCGTTGGCTCGAGCTCCAACTTCACGCCTTTCCTTTAATGGCACAGTTGCCAACGAACGCAGAATCTGTATTAAATTACCTTTTCTGCCTAAATAACGGATTCGCCACGCTTCAAGCTCGTTGACATTGGTGACTTTGGCTAGCTCATCAAGAGCTTTAGAGGCAAGCTCTTCAACTTGATTTAGCATATTCTCACTATGTGAGGGTGATTTTAGCTCTTAATTTTGGATGAAGCTAGCGAAAGTAACTTGGAGAAGCTGGACGGGTCATTTACTGCCATATCCGCCAATGCTTTGCGGTTGATTTCCACATTGGCCTTTCTCAGCCCGTCCATAAATTGGCTATAAGAAAGCCCTTCAGCACGGGCAGCAGCATTTATCCTGACAATCCACAACCGCCTCATATCACCCTTTCGGTCTCGGCGATGCCGATAGGCATAAAATAAAGCATGCATCATTGACTCATGAGCACGCCGAAACAGAGAATGCCTGGTAGCCTTATGCCCTTTTGTTAACTTCAATACTTTTTTATGTCGTCGATGAGTGACTATTCCGCCTTTAACTCGTGGCAATCACTTCCTCCTAATCTATTTTATGCCGTAGGGCATTAGCCTCTTCAACCTAGCCTTATCAGCAGGTTGAACCGGAATCATCTCGTCATAAAGACGCTTAGTCCTGGCCGGTTTCTTACGCCTTAAATGGCTTTTACCAACTTTAACTCGCATTATTTTGCCCGTACCGGTGACGTGCAATCGACTCTTAGCCCCTTTATGTGTCTTAAGCTTCGGCAATTAAACTTTCTCCTCTATAGCTGGTTTCTTAATATGTTTACTTGAACTCGGTGACAGCACCAGGCTCATAAAACGGTCCTCCGAAGACGGAGCGCCATCGAACATAGCTATATCTTTCAAATCTTCCGCCACTTTTCTGAGAAGTTTCAAACCCAGTTCAGGATGCGTAAACTCACGCCCTCGAAAAACTACAAATACCTTTACTTTATCGCCCTCCTCCAACAATTTCCGCGCTATCTTAATTTTGGTCTCGAGGTCATGTTCCTTCACCCGAGGCCTGATTCTGATTTCCTTGAGTACTATACCTCTCTGACTTTTTCGTGCTTTACGCTCCTTTTTGGTCTGCTCGTATCTATACCTACCATAGTCAAGAATTCGACATACAGGGGGAACTGAATTTGATGCCACCTCTACGAGGTCAAGACTGCGTTCACTAGCCATCTGCAACGCCTTCTCAACAGGAAATACTCCCATCTGTGCGCCTGTCTCCCCTATAAGCCGAACCTCCTTAGCCCTAATTTGTCGATTAACGCGTAATTCCTTGACTATGTTTCTCCTCACCTCCTTACACGAAGGGAACCATCGAGCAAAAATATACCATATTCACGAGATGAAATCAAAGTTTATCTGGCGCTTTAGTTTCAATAATTGGTCTTACTCTGTCCAGGAACTTAGAAATCGATAGCAAACCTGAGTCTTCTCCATTCCTTAGCCGAAGGGAAACTTGAGAAGCATCCTGTTCCTTATCACCAACAACAAACATATAAGGGATTTTCATTAATTGCGCCTCTCTTATCTTTAAGTTCATTCTCTCCGAGCGGTCATCAACCTGAACACGAATGCCATTTTCTCTGAGTTCATCCGCCACCTGATGCGCATAGCTCAGATGACGGTCGGCAATAGGTATGATAGCCACCTGAACCGGAGACAGCCAAACCGGGAAAGCCCCGGCATAATTTTCAACCAGGCAGGCCATAAAACGTTCCATACTTCCCAAAACAGTCCGATGTACCATAACCACTTGATGTTCCAAACCATCCTCACCAATATAGTTGACATCAAAACGCTGCGGCAGATTAAAATCGACTTGAATAGTTGGCCCCTGCCACAACCGGTCCAAAGCATCCCTGAGCTTGACATCAATTTTTGGCCCGTAAAAGACGCCTTCGCCAGGGTCTATCGTATACTTAAGGCTAAGGCTTTCCAGTACCTTTCGCAGCGCTTCCGTAGCCTCTTCCCAAACCTGGATAGTCCCAGCATAATGGTCAGGGCGTGTAGACAAGAGAAGCTCGTACTCGTTAAAGCCAAAGGTACTCATCATAAAGCGAGCCAATTGCACCGCCTCTTCTACTTCGGCCTCAATTTGGTCAGGACGACAGAAAATATGAGCATCATCCTGCGTGAAACCACGCACCCGTGCCAGCCCATGCAATACCCCAGACCGCTCATATCGATAAACTGTACCCAGCTCAGCGTAGCGAAGCGGTAGATTGCGATAGCTGCGCAACTGGGTCTTGTATATCATAATATGCCCCAGGCAGTTCATCGGTTTGACAATGTACTCCTGTCCCTCGACATCCATCGGCGAATATAGATTCTCTCGATAAAAGTCCCAGTGCCCGCTGGTTTTCCACAAATTCAGTTTGGCTATATGAGGCGTGTAAACGATTTCATAACCTCGTTTCCTGTGCTCCGCTTTCCAGAAATCCTCAATAATCTGGCGCACCAGAGCACCTTTAGGATGCCAGTGGACTAACCCGGGGCCGAATTCCTCATGAAGGCTAAATAGGTCGAGCTCCTTACCCAATCTCCTATGGTCCCGCTTGGCAGCCTCAGCCAATCGAGCCAGGTAACCTTCAAGCTCAGCCTCGGTTTCGAAGGCAACCCCGTAAATCCTTTGCAACATGGGGCGTTTTTCATCACCTCGCCAGTAGGCTCCGGCAATGCTGGTAAGCTTAAAAGCCTTAATCTCGCCGGTTGAATTTACATGAGGACCACGGCACAAATCGACAAAAGAGCCCTGGCGATAAATTGTCACCTTCTTGTCCGGGAGTTCGTCAATGAGTTCCAACTTGTAAGGCTGCTCGGAAAATAACTTGCGTGCTTTCGTCTTGCTTATCTCTTCTCGAGCAAAAGAAAAATCCCCGGCAATTATCTCTCTCATCTTGGCTTCAATTGCCATCAAATCCTCTGGCACAAGAGGGCGGGGAAGTTCAAAATCATAGTAAAAACCATCCTCAATAGCCGGACCAATGCCAAATTTAGCCCCCGGGAAAAGGGCCTGAACTGCTTCAGCCATCACATGAGCAGCCGAATGCCGCATCTTTTCCAATCTCGCTTCTTTCTCTTCCATAGCCATTTCCAATTTCTATATCAAACCAAACAAAAACCTCACGCCATTTGTCAGCGAGAGGTCAATCACGGACCAAAATTGCTCGTAAGCTAATTGGCAGTGACAAAACAATACTGGAAAGGTTCCCTATCGTTAAGCTAACCGGCCTTAATAGTCGCATTTTATCAATGCTACGATGGCGAGTCAAGCTTAGCATTCCGACTCTCAAATTGTATGAATTTAAAATCAGGACTATAATAATATGTCGCTTTTTGCCTGGCTGTGCCTGCTGCAGTCCAGTTACTTTTATAATTTACGATACAAACATATCGGAGGCAATAATGAAAACACAGGACGCCATCGAATTTGAATATATCTTCAACCCTCGAGCCGTCGCCCTAATAGGCGCATCTACGGATAATGGATTCTCACAAGCTTTGATGAACACGAAGATGAAGGATAAGCTGTATCTGGTGAACCCGAAATACAGTGAACTCTCCGGCAAAAAATGCTACGCCAGTATCCTGGACATCAAAGAGACTATCGACTATGTCGTAATCGCGGCACCGGCACTCACAGGTTCCTAAGATATTGGCCGAGTGCATAGAAAAAGGTGTCAAGACGGCACATATTTTTACCGCAGGCTTCAGCGAGACCGGGCTGGAGGAAAGAAAAAAGTTAGAGAACGAAGTAAAAGACATTGCCAAAGGCAAGATTAGACTAATCGGCCCCAATTGCATGGGAATCTACTGTTCCAAATCCGGGTTAAGTTTCACTTTCGATGCCTCGTTTGAAGAAGGCCCGGTCGGAGTCATTTCGCAAAGCGGTACCTTTGGCGTGGAATTCCTGAACCTCGGGAAGATAAGAAACCTGAAGTTTAGCAAGGTAATCAGCTACGGGAATGCCGTAGACCTTGACTGCCCCGATTTTCTGGAATATCTTGCAGACGACCCCGACACTAAAGTCATAGCTTTATATATGGAGGGTACAAGAAACGGTAAGCGGCTCAAATCGGCTCTGGCCGAAGCTGCCAGGAAAAAACCGGTCTTAGCCTTAAAGGGCGGAGTAACCGAGCACGGCAGCCGGGCGGCATCTTCTCATACAGGTTCACTTGCCGGTTCGCCGGAAATCTGGAGCTCGATTTTCAAACAGACCGGCGTAATCCAAGTAGAGGACTTCGACGAATTACTAAACGGCGCCTTAGCACTCACTTACTCACCCTTTCCTTCAGGAAAAGGCACCACTATTATTACGAACTCCGGTGGTTTCAGTGTGCTCGAAACCGACACCTGCGTAAAAGCCGGACTGGAAGTTCCTCAATTCCAGAACGAAACATTAGCCGAACTTAGAAAGATAGTGCCGGTAGCCGGAACGAGTATCGGGAATCCCCTGGATGCCTGGCCTATATTCTACAATTTGTCGGGGACATCCGGTAATCTTGCCGACATCATCAAAATCCTGGCTCGGGATAGGAATATACATTCAATAGTGCTGCACTTCGATGAAATTAATTATCTCAGGCATGTGTTAGGTGGAGCTTTTGAAGGGCACCTTAAGGAGCTTGTTGAACTCCTGGTTAACGGCTGCCGGTATGCCCGGGATGAAATCGGCAAACCCGTGATAATATGCATTTCGCTGGATGCCTATTCAGAAGACGAAGAGGATAGAAGGTATCACCTGATGGTAAAAAAGGCTTTCGAGGATGAGCGATTTCCGGTATATCCCACACTAAGAGACTCAATCAAAGCCCTGTTTCAATCTTTATAAATACGGCATTCAATTCGGTAAAGTATAGCTTCACTGTACCACCCACATAACACCCATTAATGGGCCAAAGTATATTCATCGTTAAAAGTTTTGTATCAATGATTGTACGAGAAATTTACGCCAAAAGTATCCTGTCTAAATCAAAAGTTTATGACTATACCATCAATGCCTATACCGGCTGCCAGCATGGTTGTACTTACTGCTATGCTCGGTTTATGAAAAGAACCACCGGTCATATTGAACCATGGGGTGAATTCGTTGATGTTAAGATTAATGCGCCGGAACTGCTACAGAAAGAGATAAACAAGAAGCCACGCGGTAGGGTATGGATAAGCGGAGTATGCGATGCCTATCAGCCACTAGAAGCAAAATATGAACTGACCAGAAAGTGCCTTGAAATATTAGTTGAACATGATTGGCCAATCACCATCCAGACCAAATCGCCACTTGTGTTACGTGATATGGAATTGCTTAAAAAGGCCAGCGATATTGAAGTTGGGCTGACGGTTACCACGGCAGATGATAATATAAGGCGACTTTTCGAACCGAATGCGCCGCCAATCAAGGAAAGAATCAAAGCGCTGGATGAGCTACATCAAGCAGGTATCAGGACTTTTGCTATGATTGCGCCGATGCTTCCTGGGGCTGGAGAACTAGCTGCCGTGCTCTCGGGAAAGGTAGATTATGTATTAATCGACAGAATGAACTACCACTATAGCGACTGGGTTTATCGGAAATATAATTTAGAGGCTGCAATGAGCGATGATTTCTTTTCCCGAACCGGTAAGGAACTTGCCTCGGCCTTTGAAAAACAGGGCATCAATTGCCAGGTTGTGTTTTGACGATGCGTCATGCGTTACAGATGCCTTCGGCTCCTTGGCTAGATTTCTTATTAAGGAATAAAGCGCTCTTGCCTAGTCTTTCTTCCTGAACTTTGCCAGCCTCTCCTCTGTATCCTTAATATCAAACTCGCTCTTGGCTTCAAGCTCCAGGCCCTTTTTCAGTGTATCTTTCACGCCTTGATTGTAAAGATACTTGTAAGCGGCCAGAGATGCCATGCTATTCGCCGTCAACTTCTTTATCAGCTCTTGCACAGCCTCTTCCAGTTTATCTGCCGGGACTGCCATATTTACCAAGCCTAATTGCTGTGCTTCCTTTCCTGTAATCAAATCAGCCGTGAATGACAACTCTTTGGCCTTTAACATTCCGACGGCGCGAGGCAAACGCTGGCTCATACCCCAGGTAGGCCGCAGCCCCCAGCGAGCATGAGTGTCTCCGAACTTCGCCTCTTCCGCGGCCACAACGAGGTCACAGCCCAACATGATTTCCATGGCCCCGGTTATGCAAAATCCATTGACCATAGCTATGACAACCTTGGGTACGTCCTGTATAGTCTCTATAAGGGCTCTGGCCGGGTCATCCAATATAGGCCCCACCTTTCCCCTTTCCAGTTTACGGTCTCCTAAAGCTATTAAGTCTACCCCAGCGGAAAAGGCACGGCCGGCTCCGGTGAGCACTATCACCTTCACCTCGCTGTCCTTACCCGCTTCCAGCACCGCTGCCTTCATCTCTGACTAAAGCGTCGGCGTTATAGCATTCATCACGCTGGGACGATTGATGGTTATCCTGGCCACACCTTCCTTCTTTTCGTATATCAGATTCTCATAAGCCATTTCTTTCTCCTTTCCAAGTTTTTGATTGTTGCTCGACTTAATTTTTAAGATAGCTGAAACTCAAATAGATTGGAATATACCGGATACTATCCAATTATGGGGAAGAGGGGACTCGAACCCCTACGCCTTGCGGCACATGATCCTAGGTCATGCTCGTCTGCCAGTTCCGACACTTCCCCAAACTTAAATTGATATAACATTTTAACATGCCGTAAAGCATTTTGCTGTTTCCGTTTTGTGATCAGAGTGGCACTTTATATTGCCATGTTAATGTTTTCCCGCTATGAATTGCCCATATTTCGTGCAAGCCTGGGTACAATCAGGCAACTTAGAACCATTCAATAATCCAAATGCAGTACTGGAACTTAGCTGATCCAGTATACCTCCGCACCACCTACTAGAAATTTACACCAGAACCAGAATTGTACACCCAACTCGAGAACGGCTAGCTTAGTCGTTTGTCTATCTCCAGACTTCATTGCCCGGATATCCTCGCTAAGCAAAATAGTCTGCGTGCGTTATAATATGACAGAATGTAAAAAGGCCAATGAAAGCATGGAGGTAAGCAAAATGAAGCTAAGAATGATACCAGTATTCGCTATGCTCATCCTATCGCTGTGGCTTGCAGCCTGTACACCAGCCACGGGAACATCCGTGAATGTTTCTTGCGACGACTTTGATAATCAACCGCATATCAGCAAACAGATGACGGTCGCTGCCGGCAATACATTTACAGTAACCCTGTGCTCCAATGCCACAACAGGCTTCCAGTGGTCCGAGTCGGCACAAATCAGCGACCAAACGGTGGTCCAGCAAACAGGCCACGAGTTCGTGTCTCCGGAAAACACAGCCTTGTGGGAGCCCCGGCAATGAAGTCTGGACTTTTAAAGCGCTTAAGAAGGGCACCAGTACCATAACTATGGAATACAGCCGGCCCTGGGAAGGCGGTGAGAAGGGCGTTTGGACTTTCAACCTCACCGTCACCGTCAATTAAATTTGGCCTAATATAAGCTTGCTGAGTAAGGCTTAGTCTCTCTGCAAAGTGCTGACCAGGTATCTCAGGGAGCTTATTATGCAATTGCCTGCTTGACCCGAACTTGATATAATCTCCAAGTTGCATCCGCTATTCGTTTTTCAATGACGGCATCTAACCGAAAAGAATTAAATATTCCAGTGAGGTGAGGGAATGACAAAACCAGATTTCTCTTTGAATGGCAAGGTAGCTCTGATAACCGGCGGCAGTCGTGGCATCGGTAAAGCCACTGCTCTCGGCTTTGCCAGAGCCGGTGCCGATGTTGCCATTGCCAGCCGAAAACTTCCTGACCTGGAGCTGGTAGCCGCTGAGATAAGAGGTTTGGGAAGAAAAGCCCTGCCGGTGGCAGCACATGTAGCCAGGCTGGAAGAGATAAAGAGCCTGGTTCAGACAGTTAACAAGGAGTTCGGCAGAATTGATATATTGGTAAACAATGCCGGTACCAGCCCAGCCTTGAGTCCGATGCTCGACTTAGAGGAACGGCTATGGGATTCAATCATGAATCTAAATCTGAAAGGACTGATATTCCTCAGCCAGGCTGTAGCCAGGATAATGAAAGAGCATGACGGCGGCACGATTATCAACGTTGCCTCGATAGCTGGCTTCAGGCACGAACCGAATATCGGTGTGTATTCAATCAGTAAGGCCGCTGTAGTAATGGCAACCAAGATTATGGCCGAGGAATGGGCTAAATATAATATAAGGGTAAATGCCATAGCCCCTGGCCACATACACACACGCCTCGGTGACTCCATCTTCGAGGCAATACCGGAGTATAAAAAAGAATTTCTGGATAGAGTACCAATGAGGCGCATCGGCGACCCTGATGAAATCGTCGGCGCCATGATTTATCTGGCTTCTGATGCCTCCAGCTACGTGACCGGAACAACCATCGTCGTCGATGGCGGAACATTGACGACTTAAGCCAGTTCAATCACTTATCCTACTACTTCGAGTGGAGATGTTGCCGGGTGCAACCACAACACCGGTAAGATTCGTAGCGCTGCCCCCTTAGCTTATAGTTTCAATATAATTCCGGCGGGACAATGGTCAGAACCTGTTACCTCAGTCATAATAAATGCCTTTGAAACCGCCGGCAGCAGGTTTTCAGTTACGAAAAAATAATCAATTCTCCAGCCCACGTTTCTCTCCCGGGCTCTGGTCTTCATGTCCCACCATGTATATTGATTCGGCTCTTTATTGAAATAGCGAAACGTATCAACGTAACCATGGGATACAAACTTGTCCATCCAGGCTCTCTCCATGGGCAAGAATCCTGAGACATGCTCATTCTCTTTCGGCCTGGCTAAATCTATCTCCTTATGTGCAGTGTTAAAATCGCCACATACAACCAGCTTGATTCCTTTTGCTTTCAGGGAATCGGCGAAACCAAGAAAAGCCTCATAGAAATCCATCTTGTACTTCAATCGCTCCTCGCCCATTTTCCCGTTTGGGAAATATACATTCATTAAAATGAAATCAGTATATTCAGTTATTATGACTCTCCCCTCTAAATCCAACCCCACACCCTCAAAGTCATATTTCACCGCGACGGGCTCCATCCTGGTGAAGGTGGCAACTCCACCATAGCCTTTTCTTTCGGGATAATTCCAGTAAGTTTTATAGCCGTGTGGCTCACGCAAATCATTATCAAGCTGGTCAAGATGTGCTTTGGTTTCCTGAAGACAAAGAATATCCGGAGATTCTTTCTGCAGCCACTCCAGAAAGCCCCTGTTTCTTACTGCCCTGATACCATTAACATTCCAGCACAATATCTCAATCTCAGCCATACCTATAATCCCTCAACCAGTTCATCTAGCTTCATTACCATTTGTAGCCAATGCCATTACAGTCAGGACATGGCCTCCAAGCTCCACCTCCAGCGGGCACCCGCCCGCTGCCCTGACAGCAACCGCAGAGCGCAGCGTCGCCTGGCACCAGATTATAGCCTCGTTGATTGCAAACCGGGCACGGCTCAAGCGGAGCAGAAGGTCCTCCAGAGCCTGATACCGAACCCTGCCCACGGCAGTAAGCACAACGCTTTCGCAGCATCATCTGCGTACTCCTTACATCACAATCCGTCTAAGAACGAAAAACTGATTCTCCCGCCAAATCAGAACCTCGCCAGCTTGGTTGTCTTGCGCCAAGCCCACCTTTTAGCACTGAACGACCTCAGCTTATCATAGGCCATCTTCTCGTCCAGTTTCATGGCATCAGCAAATTGTTCCACCGTTGCACCCTCGGCCATGCCCAGATATTCAAGCAGGTTTGCGTCCAGCTCATCACCCGACCTTCCTGAGCACCGATATTGCCTTTCTACCGGATTGAGTCAAGACGTATAACTCCATTCACCGAACTCCTTCTATCTTTACCCTAAGCTTGATTTTACAACAATCGTAAAACTATGTCACCACGATTTACTCCGCAAGGCAGTTCATATCAGAACAAGCTTGACAAATATAAGCCTTATCAGCAAATATATAATATAAAGGAAGCCAAGTAAATTTATACTGGGGTATTCCAGTCATATGGTGGAAATATTTACGTTGAAAGTGAACCGGGCAAGGGAGCCACTTTTATAGTGGAATTGCCTATAACTAAGGATTAACAGGCGAATCAGGCAGACAACTAACCGTTAACCTGACGACCGCGACAATCTGAAAGCAGCAGCAATGCTTCGTTCCAAATCACATTACCTACCCATTCTATATGGGCGCGTAGGAAATCATATGCAGTCTGCAAATGTGGTTCCAGAATTTTTCTACGGTTTTCTAAACGCAACTTTGTGACCATAGAAGGAATATCTATGGCTACAGGGCAGTTCTGCTGGCACTTCCGGCAGCTAAGACACAGGTCCAGCCCTTTATCACCCTCACAGATGCCTCGCTGCTCAAAGCAGAATAAACTAATCCCCTTCCCCCAAGCTGGCTATCGACGCCGAATCTATTGCCATAGACACTATAAGCAGGACATACCAGCAGACACTGACCACAACCTATACAGTAGAGTAAATCCTTATATTCGCTCCTCGCTATGTCGCCCCTGTGGTTATCAACCAGAATGACACACAGTTCCTTGGGCCCATGGACACCTTTGATTAACTGCTTTTCAATGTCAGCGGTCTGACTTGGGCTGCTGATTATATTTACGAACGATGTCGCCAGGGAGCCCGTGGCACAAAATGTCTGGAGCTTCAACATATTCATGGCTTCTTCCATATTCCGGTATATCTTATCTATTCCGGCAAGAATAATATGTTTTTCCGGCCGCATTGACACCTGTAGGATATTTCCCTCATTATGCAGCAGCAATATAGCTCCGTCTTCAGCAACAATGGCATTGGCCCCGGTGATGCCGATTGTAGACCTGTTTATATATGTAGATATCTCATCTCGAATCAGCTCAACTATCGGCTCGGCGGTCGGTTCCACCTTTTGCCTGAAATGCGCAGATAGGATTTCGGCTATGTCATGCTTTGTTAGATGGCTGGCCGGACCTGTAGGATGGGATGGCACATCGCCGCAAATCTGGATTATCCTGTCCCCGATATCGGTCTCTATAATCTTAATGCCCATTTCTTCCAGAGCTTCGTGTCAGCCCGATTTCTTTGGTCAAATTCGACTTTGATTTAACCACCAGCCTGTTATCTCCGATTTCCCTGACAACCAATGATATCGCTTCCTCCCGGCTATCCGCCCTGTATACCTTTATGCCGTTTTGTCTCAGGTTTTCAACCGCCTGTTTAAGAAGAGCCTCGTTGCCAATAGCACGCTTCCGAGCTTGCCTGAGTCTTCTTTTACGACCTTCGAGGTCAGGTATGCGGTGAATATTCGCCTGTTGTCGTTTCCTGACCACGTTAAATGCCCTTCTCATAGCTCGTATACGCCGCGCTTTTTCTAACCGAGTTAATGCACCCGGTTCATTTCTACATAAGGAATCAGAAATCTCGCCCACAGTCTAATCTCGTACCGAAATCCAATACAGCGCAATTATAACAAATTTGATTTTTACAGGAGTATCAATCATTTCATTACTCTCTACGAATCTGGTATTATGTTAGCTGAGTCAGCCGTGATGACCAGATATACACCTGTTCTGAGCAGATAAGACCCTAATTGGGGAGCGTTTGAGTCCCGGTGGGCTTCGCGGACTTCAAATCCGTCGGGAGGCATTTATAGTGTCTTCGGTGGGTTCGACCCCCATACGCTCCCGCCACCTTTTTAACAGTTGCTGAAGCAAGCGGAGGTTTGCAGCATTATCGAAGTACAGCTCAGAGTTGCATCTATACTGCGTACTAACCGGAAAAACAAAGGAAATGAACCCAGACAAAGCGCTCTAAAGATATTCTGAGTAGTTAAATCGGGGATTCCAGTAGAATTAGAGGGTTGTTTCAGTAAGGCTTTTGCCTTGGAGGAAGACGAGAAAAAAGCAGCTGGCATTACTAGCAAGAACATATATCACAAAAAATACCACGCCCAAGCCCAGAAGAGCAAAGCAACGAATACGAAGCCCCCAATGACGCTAATAAGTTCTCTTACCATTGGAGTTCCAAACCCAACGGTATTTTAGAAGTTACGGCAAATACCAGACGCAGGCCATGACTAGAATAGCTACAAGAGCAGTAACGTCAATAACAATACCACTGAACATGCCCAGCAGCTTCTTGTCACCTCTGACGATAGACATGAATTTTTTGCTTCTGCTCATTTCTCCCTCCTTACCATAAAGTGTGTCATCCGTTGGCTTCGTATCTACATTTCTATTTTCACACAGGACAATCAATAAAACATGATGAATTAGTACTGTTTCCACGAGACACTTAGGTACCACGAACTATATAGACATAAGTACCACAGGTGCCTGCTTTGCAAAATAACTGCCCTCTATATATATAAAAGGAAGGGGATTATGAGGTGATGGAAATATAGAGAGTTTTCTACTTTGCTTTCGCCAGGTATATAATTGGTTTTAGACGCATTTGCATATGGCTTAGATTGCGCGGTAACATTTAGATAAGGAAAACGGAGTATAAGTTGCAGCAATCGTTTCCATGTCCTAAGTGTGGTGCTCAAATCCCCGTGGGGCAACATTTCTGCGGCACTTGTGGCCAGCGCTTCGAATACAGATGTCGCCACTGTGGTACTGCCGTTGGAACCTCATCCGGGTTTTGCACCAATTGTGGTGGAAAGCTGCACCACCTGGCGCAGCATACCAAGCCCCCAGCTAACAAAGCCGAACAAATCCATCACAGAAAAGCGGCTAGAGTAGAAGATACGGTACGGCAGCCCATAGGTCAGATTGGTCGCTATCTTATAGTCGTAGCTATCATTTTCTTCATGGTAGGAATCATCTATCGCTGTTGGCACGAGTACCCAGGGAGATTCATCTAACTGGCTTGGCGGATATATCTTTGGTGGCCAATCCCCTCCCTCAACTCCTCCCTCACTACACCTGTTACAGATGGCACAGACGAGTCAACAGAAACCAAAACCCGTCTCCGATTCACCTAGCTACACTATGAACCAGGTTATAGCCGCCGCAAAGAAGCTTAGCCCTGATTGTCGGTTGCAAACCAGACGTACCGGCTGAGCAGCTGCCAGCTGTCCTCAGTATGAGGACGCCGAACCGACTTTTACTGCTCAGTATATGGGCAATAGGATGTGGAGCGTAATCAAAACCTGTCCGATAAACTCAGCATATAACGGCGCCTGGTATTTCTTCGAAGACAACGGCCAATTTATCAAACAGTATTAGTTATCTTAGTATTCGCTCGTCACCAACCCGGCGTGTGATTTTTTTCTCGTCCATATATTCCAGAAGTGCCTGGGCATATTTCCGGCTGGTGCCCAACATATCTCGCACTTCAGCCAGGGTCACTTTACCCTTTGCCCTGGCATAAGCCATAACTTTATTCACCATTTCCTCATAGGCAGCCGCAGAAAAGACTACTCCATCGCTTACCTTCACCACTTGTTGCTGCTCAATAAGCAAATTTAGCAGGTCAGGTTCGAGGGTTATATCACCGGGTGGAGAATAAGGATTCTCCTTCAAAGCACGGAGAAAGTTATTTATTTTTTCCTGTTGTCGCTGAGAAAGTTGAATTCGATAAGAAGGAAGATGAACAGCCGCGCCTTCTTCAACCAGAACACCAGACTCAAAAAGTCTCTGTAATGCGGCAGAAGTTGGCGATAGTTTCAACTTACTGCTCAGCTCACCCTTGGGTATTCCGGCGCGGGTGGGGAATTTTCGATGATAATTCCTCACCACATCTTCCGCCTTCTTAGCCAATCGTTCCCAGCCAGAACCGGTAAAAAGAAGGCTTTGTTTCCCCTGCCCCACTATTACCACCTTTCCATCGTTAACCAGCCTATCAACGACTTCATGCGTTTCATCAGCTCCCAAATCACACTTCACTGCCAGCTCCTCTGGTCCCAAGGGTTGGTTCGCCTCCAGAGTAGCAAGTACAACATCTCCCACGGTTCCCTCTGCCCTGATCTTCAGATTTTGAATTATATCCGGGCGAAATCGGCGATGTCTCAGTGCGTGCGACTCCACAATCACACCACCTCCCAATGTATCCATAGGTGAACGGATAATGAAATGGTCACCTTTAACCAATGCCACCGGCTTAGCCAAGGTAAGTTGGGCCCAGGAAATATCTCCAGAATCCAGCTTTTCTTTCTCCAGCAGGTGAACTTTGGCCGTTACCTCAGCAGCACCTGTGAAAAAACCAACGGCAGTACCATGACGCAAAGGATGTTTAAGATTTGAAAGCATACGTAGTCTTACGTCTAACCTCGTTGTCGGCACTAAC
>CAVSBU010000036.1:0-5897 GCA_963726215.1 uncultured Chloroflexia bacterium | reverse complement strand
TTGTCAAAGTTGTTACACAATGTTAACAAAAGCGTTCCTTTTAAGGTGGCTTTGTTGCGGTAGCTTAGAAGAAACAATACGCTAGAAAGTGCAATTGAAAATTCTGGTGCACCGGAAATAATAGTATCGTGTCCATCTGCTGAGCTCGCTATCATTCAAATGCTTTATCTTACCTTGCCTCGTGCCAGTGAGGCGAAAATGCCGCCGAAGCAGAGGACGGCGGAGATGATGAACACCATGTTCACGCTGCTGATAAAAGCCGCATAATATTCGGGTGTAATTTGCACACGGCCGATATAAATGCCGAATATCAGCATCACCATGCCCATGCTGAATGTCATTCCGATCTGCCTCATCGTTGACAGCGTTGCCGAGGCTACGCCGTAAGATTTCCTATCCACAGAGCTCATAACCGCGTTAGTGTTGGGAGAGGAGAAGAGGGCGAAGCCGAGGCCGAGAATCATTAAGCCGGCTATGATGAACCACAGGCTTGTTGCTTTGCCTAAGAAAATGAAGAAGATAAGGCCGATGACTGTCAACCCCATACCTGCCGAGGCTACGATCCTCGGCTCGATTTTGTCGGAAAGCCTGCCGGCGAACGGCGAAAAGATAGCCTGCACCACCGGCGCCGCCACCAGAACCAGGCCGGCGTTCTGAGGGCTTAGACCTTTTACATACTGGAGGTAAAGGCTCAGCAGAAAGCCGACGGCAAACGTGGCGCTGTAGTTGATAAGCGCCGCCACGTTTGATAGTGCGAATACTGTGTTGTTTTTGAATAAGCCTATATCAAGTACCGGGCTTTTCACCTTCGTTTCCCATCTAATAAAGGCTACAAATCCTGCAGCGCCAGCCAGAATCAATACCACGCCGATAATATCCGGCAGCATGGTAAAGCCGTACATTATGGCCAGGAGCATAAGGCTGTACATTATGGAGCCGGCAACGTCGAATTTCTCTCCTCTGGCTTCAGCCCATTCACCTTTCAGTTTCCAAAAGATGAGCGCGATTACCATTAAGCCGAGAGGTACATTTGCCCAAAAGATGGCTCTCCAGCCGAGATATTGGGTTAGCAACCCTCCGGCAAACGGCCCAAGTGAAAGACCTATATAGACTGCGGCAACATTTATCCCCAGTACTCTACCTCTGTCTTGAGGCGGAAATACCGAAGTGAGAATTGCCACGGCCGTACTAAAAATCATGGCTCCGCCTATTCCCTGCAGGATTCGAAACGATATAAGCATAGCCGCAGAGGTTGAAGTTGCCGAAAGAGCTGAGGCAATGGTGTAGGTGAGCATGCCGTAGGTAAAGATTTTCTTCCTGCCGTATATATCGGCTATCCTGCCAATGGGGACCAGGAACATGACGGCTGCCAGTAGATATGTAGTCGACACCCATCCCAGCAGTATGGCATCCATGTGAAGTTCATCACCTATTGATGGCAGCCCGATGGCTATGGAAGAGCCCATAAAGGGGGTGATGAAGGCACCTACCGTAGTCACCAGTAAAGCCGCTCGCCGGCTCGACGGCTTGTCTAAGTCTGTCCCGGTTTTTTGAATTTGCATAAACTTGTAAATTCTACCATTTACTGGCTCAGATATGGAAAGCTTCTCCTTAAACGAAGGGCTCGGGGATAAGTAATAAGTGAAGTTACAATTGGTGTCTTGGGTGTATGCTGTGATAGAATTTTAGCGGAAGGCGGAAGCATAAGCTATGAGACGGTCGGCTGATGCCTACCTCGATATAGAGACCACCGGCTTATCCGCATTTTTTGACTACATCACCGTAGTCGGCATTCTCCGTTGCGATGGTAGAAACAATGAGCTGGTTCAGTTAGTCGGCGAAGAAGTGACCAGGGGCAACCTGATTACAGCTCTTAGAGATGTAAGAACAATCTACACCTATAACGGTGCCAGATTCGACCTTCGCTTCATTTCTAATTCTCTGGGCATAGACCTGGCTGCACAATACTCTCATCGTGACCTGATGTATGACTGCTGGAGATGCAATTTGTACGGTGGTTTCAAAGCCGTTGAGCGGCAGTTGGGCATTCCCCGACGGCTGGTTGGAGTCAGCGGCTATGAAGCGGTGCAGCTGTGGTGGAGCTACGTGAAGGGTGGCAACGAAAGAGCCCTGGCTACGCTTCTGGAATATAACAAGGAAGACGTAGTAAACCTCAAAGCACTGAGGGAGAGGCTGGGCTCTGTCAGGTAGATCGCCCACCTCTTCAAGTGGTCCTTCGCCTTTTGTCATTCTGAAGGAACCCTTCGCCTTTGTCATCCTGAGAGAGCGAAGCGACCGAAGGATCTAGCTCAGGATGTACTCCACGCCTGAGGGGTCTCCCTCAAAGCACATCCTATCAAGAGAAGGTATTGGATTCTTCGCTGCGCTCAGAATGACAGATAGGCATTTGCTAAGTTCCTCAAGACGTGGGTGGTGATGATATAATGAGTGGTTAGCGATTTTGCCGACTATCCGGAGTAGAAAGGCAGCAATATATTGACGACTGAGACGAAAACGAAGGGTTTTTACGGCTGGTGGCTGCTATTTTTCCTGTGGATTGTTTATACAATTCCCATCGGATTTGCTTTCTACAGCCCGGCGGTGATTTATCCGTTTATGATTGAGGGGATGGGATGGTCGAGAGGAGAGATAATGATAGGCGCTACGGCGATGGTACTCCTCTTTGGTATAAGCGCCCCGCTCAATGCCTGGATGATACGCCGTTTCGGCGCACGTGTGACTCTGGCTACCGGTGGAATCATTGTGGTAGTGTCTACTTCTCTGATGGGCTTATTGGGGCACATCTATTCGATGTACCTCGTTTTATCTCTATTCGTTGGCCTGGGTGCGGCGTTTGCCTCAATGATTCCATGTCAGATGGTGATTATTTCCTGGTTTAGTGCCCGCCGTGCTATGGCTATGGGATTGGTTTTGGGAGGTGGAGCTATCGGTGGCTTTTTAGCGCCACAGCTTATCAGCGCCGTGATTCAAAATGCCGACGGTAACTGGCGTATCGGCTGGTTTATTATTGCTCTGGCATCGATTGTGGGGATAATTACGGCTCTAGTTACGGTGCGTAACCATCCATCCGATGTTGGGCAATACGCTGACGGGCTGGCTCCGTGCGAAGCCGAAACAGTAAAAGGTAGCAGCCGGAAATCCCGGACCTATCGCACGGCTGTCGATTGGACTTTGCACGATGCCGTAAGGTCGCGTTCACTGTGGTTTCTAATCGTGGCTGCGGTCTTCGGTCTCTTTATGTGGCAGGTGATTGTCACCCAGGGACCTCTTCACCTGCAAGACCGGGGGTTTGACCCGAGTATGGCTGCCTTTTTTTATAGCCTGGCTATCGGACTGAGCATTGTAGGGCGTTTTACCATCGCCGCCCTGGGCGATATCATCGAACCGCGCTATCTATTCGCCTGCGGAATTTTCTGCGTACTGCTGGGAGGGATTCTATTCTGGTTTGTGTCACCGGCAGCTATGTGGACAGCTTATATCTATCCCTTGCTGGCTGGCTTCGGCTTTGGGTTAACCTATATCTGCCTGCCAACCATGATCGGCAACTATTGGGGGGCAGGTGCTTTCGCCGGTATCAGGGGAATCGACTCACCTATTGAGCTGACGTTTTCTGCAATGGCGGCACCGCTGGCGGGATTTTTTTATGACCTGCAGGGCACCTATTTTACTATTATGGTCATCTCGTGGATTGCAGGGGTTGTTGGCCTGGTAGCGATTCTACTGTGCACGCCGCCTAAGCCAAAAGAGGTAACAAGCACAGCAGAGAGGTCGGTTTAAACGCTTACTGTTTTCACACGTATTTCTACGGCGACTATAAGCCTTTAAAGCCCTCGCTGCTTGTAGCTCTGCGATAATTCAGTGTAGGTAGCGGCGCCGAGTTTTAGTTCGTTCTGTTGTGCTTCAGTTAGCTGGCTTTTCACATGTCCGGGTACGCCGATAACCACTGACCGCTCCGGTATTTTTGTATTCGGAGGTATAAGGCAGCCAGCGCCGATAATACAGTAATCGCCAATCTCGGAACCGTCGAGAATGGTGGCGTTATTGCCTATCAGCACATTATTGCCCACCCTGCGGCAATGGACAACAGCGCCGTGTCCAATGACATTGTTATTGCCGATGGTGACATCGGTGGCACCGTGAATAACCGAATTATCTTCAATGCTGGTATTGTGTCCGATTGTGGTTTTGCCGAAATCCGACCTGATGACGGCTCCAGGCCAGACGCTCGAGTTCTCACCGATTTCTACGTCGCCCACGACGTAGGCGGCTTCGCTGACAAATGCTGAGGCGGCTATTTTGGGACTTTTACCTTTGAAATCTCGTATCAATTTCCGCTGCCTCTTATTTGCCGGGCTTTACTGCATGCACCTTTACGCTTTTGATTGAGCTGCCGAGCCTTTTCAAATCCGCCTTCGAAATTCCGAAATCATTGGCCAGCGACTGTATGGTAGGGTCTGTCACTGCGTAATCACTTGGAAAAGACGTCTCATCAACTATAGTTACTTCCTTGAATCCAGCAGCTTTAATGTTCTCCATGTATTCATCTTTAAGTGCGGCACCAGCGACGCAGCCGATATAAGCCGCCACGGACTTCTTTATCGAATCCGGAAGCTCATTCATCAAAACTATATCGGAGACCATCAATCTGCCGCCGGGTTTTAATACCCGGAATGCCTCCCGGAAGGCCCTGTCTTTTTCCGGTGAGAGATTGATAACGCAGTTCGAAATGATTACATCAACGTAGTTATCAGCCGTGGGCAAGTTTTCTATTTCGCCCAGTCTGAACTCGACGTTTTTATAGCCGCCCTGGCGGGCATTTTCCTCTGCGCTCTTTCAATCATCTCCGGTGTCATATCCACGCCGATAACCTTTCCTGTTTTGCCGACAATATTAGCTGCCAGGAAGCAATCGAATCCGGCACCGGAGCCGAGGTCGAGTACAACCTCGCCCTCTTTTAAAGAAGCCAGGGCTATGGGGTTGCCACAGCCGAGGCCTAGATTGGCTCCCTCCGGGACTGATTCTATATCTTCGTCGCTATAGCCTATCCTTTTACTAATGTCCGTGGCCATGTTAGATGAACAGCCGCACGTATTCTGCGGCGCGCAGCAAGAGCCGCCGCCTTTGGCAACCTGGGCATAGCCCTGCCTGACAACTTTCCTGACTTCTTCTTTTTTCATTTTTTGACCTCCTGAGATAGTATGTTGATAATTGTATATCTTTTTATGGTTGCTGCCCGAACCGGGCAGTGATGCTAGCCCCCTCAGCCCTTAGGTGTGCAAGAGCCCTCACTGGAAGGGGGACATGGTGGGACTGTCGGGATGTCGAATACCGGGGTGGGTGGTTCCTTAACTGTGAACTGCCCGCTGAGGTCGCCAAGGGTGACATTGTAGGTCCCGGATAAACCCTTTGATACTTTAAAACACAGCATGCAGTTGGCCCCGGCGGATAAGGTCAGTTTCTCGGCCTGGTTAGTAACGCCGTCTATCTTTAACTCAGCGGTGTAGTCGCCACGGCTGCCGCCGATGTTCGTTAATGTGGCGGTAATAACCGCGGTTTCGCAGATATCGACCGCATCGGGGTTTATTGCCAGGTTGGAAAGACGGAAATCCGGCGGTGAAGGCTTCTGTACTGTAAGCGTTGATTCTTTGCTGCCCGGCAGAGATTTTATAGGTTCCGGCATGGCTTCTGGTAAGCTCGAATATCAACGACTCGCTTGCCCCGGGCGCAAGTGTGATGTCTTTTCTGCTATCGGCGACTCCATCGACCATCAAAGGAACATTATAGGTATCTGTTTCGGAGTTAATGTTTTTAACTTCAACTTCAATAGTCACTTTCTCGCCCGTGGCAATCTTTGTTGGTGTCATATTCAAAGAAGT
>CAVSBU010000035.1:0-6554 GCA_963726215.1 uncultured Chloroflexia bacterium | reverse complement strand
TATTTTGTTATTATGGGATGGATTTCACAGGATGTTCAGAAAGATATACTTCTTTGTCACCCTGGATAATGCAGATGGCGCAGGGGCATCCGAAAACTATTGGTGAACCGTATGTCTTTTCACCTGACATCTTATATTTGCCCGCCGTCGTGTCGAAAGTGCCACCGCGTATAACCTTCATGATGGCATCGGTGTCATCCACAGTGCCGGCCTTCTGCATGGCTTGAGCCAGGATCAACAAGTGAGATGGCAGCCAGCCTATCCAGTCGGTGTAAGTAAACGGTTTACCGTGTTTATCAGACAAAGTTTCCATCACTTGCTGACACATGGCAACATATTCAGGATTCACCCTGGTTTCCTTGAAGTCCCAGATGCCGAAATACGCTCCTATCAAGCCCTGGGCAGCGTCATAGCCGCAGGCATCAATATATATGCTTACTTCAGCCAGTCCGCCTGCCTGTCCAACCGGCCATTTGTAACCGGCATCCCAGCGTTGTTTCACGAAGAGCATGGTTGAATTGATACCCGTGTCGGTATAAACAAGGTCGCACCCTGCTTGCGCAAACTTGGTGATGTAGGGAGTAAAGTCAGTTGTGCCGGCCGGGAAAATCTCCCACTGATAACTCATTCCGGCTGGATCAAAAAACTGCCTGTTTATCTGCTCTATCTGGATTGCGTGAGGCCGGAGGTCGGCTCCAGAATGCCAAATTTTTTTTCAGGGAATTTCTCGTGAGCCGCCAGCACCTGAGCTACCCATGCTTCTTGAGATGGAGTGCCAAAAACATTATAAGGCTGCGTCTCGGCGTCATATACAATGCCGCCTCCGTTCCTGGTCACAAAAATGACTTTAGCTGGATTGGTAATGGCTGATATGGCGGCATAGCTCCAGCTCCAGTGACCGGCCAGGAACTTGCAGCCCTCGCCGTATACTAGTTGCTTGGCTGCGGCAGTGCCACCCTCGGGTGAGTCATAGTCGTCAACTGCGAATAGTTTGAAGTTGTAGGTCTTGCCACCTACTTCAAAGCCTTTCTTGTTGAACAAATCGATCCAGGTCAGATACGGTTCCATGTTAGCCTGGCCCCAGGGGACAGCCGGATTGCTCAGTGGCGTTGGTAATCCCACCTTTATGGTAATAGGCCCGGTGGGTAGAGGTAGCGACGGCTTCTGTGCGCAAGCTCATGGCAAACATGCCAGACACAATAAAGGCGGCCATTAAAATTGCTAAAACGCTACGCCACTTTTTCATCGACTTTTATATTTTACTCCTATGTCGCTGACAGAGCCTAAAATTTCAAATATGGAAACACTATACTAAATAGATTTGGCAAAGTAAACAGTATAACTGGCTTCACTATTGGACACTTCGTACGATTGTGACCACAGGTATACAAAATGAGTATTTGTGACCTTGCCTGACTAACTTATGGAAACCTGCGACCAGATGTTATATGATGAACACTAGTGGAAACAAGGAAACGGGCGCTAGTAGTTGCCGGCGAGCCAACCGTTACATCGCCCGCCGTTCACATCAAGGATCTGCGTAAGATCTACGTTGTCAGCCAGCAGGAAGCTGGTGCAAAGGCTGCGCTGCAAAGCCTTGTGCACCGCCGCAAATTAGAAATTCCCGCTGTGGACGGCATCTCGTTCGATCTGGCTCCCGGCGAAATAGTGGGCTTTCTCGGTCCCAACGGCGCTGGCAAGACCACCACGCTCAAGATGCTTTCGGGTCTGTTGCATCCCTCGGCGGGTGAGGTAACCGTGCTCGGCCACATTCCGTGGAAGCGTGAGAAATCATTCTTAAGGCAAATTACCCTGGTAATGGGGCAGCGCAACCAGCTGGTGTGGGATATTCCTGCCATCAGTTCATTCGAGTTGAACCGCGCTATTTATCGCGTGCCGCCCGTGGATTATCGCCGTACACTTGGTGAGTTGACCGACCTTCTGGAATTGGGGCCGCTTCTCCACAAACCGGTCCGTAACCTCTCCCTCGGCGAACGGATGAAGTGTGAGATCGCGGCAGCCCTTTTGCACCGCCCGAGTGTGGTCTTTCTGGATGAGCCGACTATCGGTCTTGACGTTACGATGCAGCGGCGTATACGCGCCTTTATCGCGGAGTACAACCGCCGCTTTGGGGCAACTGTCTTGCTGACCAGCCACTACATGGCCGACGTCGAGGCGCTTTGCCGGCGCGTCGTTATCATCCACCATGGCCGGCTCCTTTTCGATGGCGATCTTTCTATCCTGGTTCAGAAATTTACGGAGCACAAGACCATTGTAGTGCAAGTTGAGAGACTGCCAGGCCGATTTGCGCTCCTACGGCGAAGTCGTATCCTGCGAAGACGGCCGCTTTACGCTCCGAGTCCCAAAAGCCGAAACAGCCCAGGTCACTGAGCGGCTGCTGGCAGACCTGCCGGTGATTGACTTGCTGGTTGAAGATCCTCCGATCGAAGAAGTGATTGAGCGGGTTTTCGCGCAGGAGAATCCATGAAAGCTCTGGCGGAGCTATACACACAGCAGTTCAAAACCACCTTAGCGATGATGTTCCAGTACCGTGCCTCGCTGCTCATCTGGATGATTGGGCAGGTGCTGGAACCACTGGTCTATCTCATCGTATGGTCGATAGTCTCGAACAGCAGCGGCGGAAGCATCGGCGATTACACCACAAGTGATTTCGCCGCCTATTTCATCGTGCTGATGCTGGTCAATCAATTTACCTATACCTGGATAATGTACGAATTCGAGTACCGCATCCGGGAAGGAATCCTTTCGTTCGCACTGTTGAAGCCCGTGCACCCGATCCATTCGGATATTGCCGATAATGTGTCCTCAAAGCTGATAACCTTGCCTATCATGATACTTATTGCAGCCGGACTGGCAGTGGTCTTCCATGCCTCCATTTCCCCTGCGCCGTGGGCCATCGCGGTATTCATCCCGGCATTGCTGCTCGCCTTTTTGGTCCGGTTCCTCTTGGAATGGACGCTGGCACAGGCAGCGTTCTGGACCACACGCGTCAGCGCCATCAATCAGACCTACTTTGTCCTGATGCTGTTTCTCTCGGGGCAGATTCGCCCCGCTGACACTTCTCCCCCATCCGATCCAGGTTGCGGCTGCGATTCTGCCCTTCCGCTGGATGATAGGCTTTCCAGTGGAACTCCTGCTTGGTCGGCTTACGCTGGCTGAAGCGTTGACAGGCTTGGGAGCCCAGGCCGCATGGTTGCTGCTGGGCTTTGTGCTGCTTCGGATCGTGTGGCGTGCGGGTGTACGGAATCTATTCGGCGGTGGGCGCATGAACTACCTTCGTTTGCTGGCAGCGTTTTTCTGGGTCAGTGTCATGGGTGAACTGGCCTACCGGGTCAACTTCGTTTGGCAACTGTTCCAGTCGCTTCTCAGCCTGGGCGTCTCGTTGGCCGGATTAGGCGTGATTTTTTCCTATACCGAAACTCTGGGCGGCTGGCGGCCTGATGAAATACTGGCGCTTGTCGGTGTCTACTTTCTCGTTGGTGGATTGATCGGCCTGGTTATTCAGCCAGGTATGGAGCAGTTCATAGAGTCGGTCCGCGATGGGACAGCTCGATTTTACGCTCACCAAGCCAGAGGACGCGCAGCTTATCGTCAGCATCCGGCGGATAGACATCTGGAGGTTGATTGATATTGTGCTGGGTCTAGCCGTGCTGGCTATTGCGTTGATTCGGTTGGGTGAGAAAGTGGGAGGATGGCAGGCTGGGGCGTTTGTCCTGATGCTAATAGCAGGTGGAGTCATAATCTACAGCTTCTTTCTGATTCTGGCCACGCTTTCGTTCTGGTTGGTACGAGTGGAAAACATTCTGATGATCTTCCAGAGCATGTACGAAGCCGGTCGTTGGCCGATAAGCCTATATCCGGGATGGCTACGTTATGGGCTTACCTTTATCATACCGGTTGCTTTTGCTACCACAGTGCCTGCCGAAGCTCTCACCGGCCGCCTTACCTGGCAGACTCTACTGGGTGCTGTGGTGTTGGCCATTCTCTTGTTCGCGGTTTCGCGAGCATTTTGGCGGGTTGGGCTGCGGCACTATTCTGGCGCATCGGCGTGACGGAGAATTCCTCCTTGCTCACGGGCGACATTAGGATACCGAGAAGCAGGACACCAGGCTACTTTGATTGCACAAAAGTCAGTTTTGTTTAATGATAATTCGGCACATCACACAGAGCGTCATTTTGCTACTTCATTGTATCTGATGCATAGCTTTTATTACCTACATCCTTGACAGGCCGAGGTTATCTTAAGCACAATCTAAGGATAGAGACTAAAATGAAGTAGAAATAAGTCAGGTATGGTACGCATGATTAATAAACAGGTCATCGTTGTTGGCGCGGGAGCTAGTGGCATGATGGCCGCTGGGCGAGCCGCCGAGTCAGGCGTTAAAGTGCTTCTCCTGGAAAAGACCCGAAGTCCTGGCAATAAAATCCTCATCAGTGGCCAGACACGTTGCAACCTGACCAATATTAAAGAAATGGACACCTTCATTGATATGTACGGTCCTAATGGCCGTTTTCTCTATAATGCTTTCCATCATTTCTTTAGAGATGACTTGCTGACATTTTTAAAGCGCTACGGTGTGGAGACCATAACTGAAAAAGATGGACGAATCTTTCCTTCATCTGGAGACGCACGGGAAATTGTCAAAGCCCTTCAGTATTACCTGGCTGACAATGGAGTCCAGGTGCAAACTGGCGCCCGCGTAACTAATATTCTGATAGATAAAGGGCGTGTAGCAGGCGCACAATCTGAGTCAAAGACCTTTCCCGCAGCGGCTGTTATTTTGGCAACCGGTGGTGCTTCATATCCGGGTACCGGTTCCACCGGTGACGGCTATAGCATTGTCACTGCGGTTAACCACACAATTACGCCAATACGCCCGGCTCTGGTACCTCTGGTTGTATCCGAGACGAAGCGTGCCAGGAGTATGCAGGGTGTTAGTCTGCGTAATGTACGCTTGACAGCCTATCGGTGCATAGCCAGTGATATTAAACCGTCAGCAACGCCAACCAGGGACTCTGGGCGGGGCATAATTGCACGTCGCCTGCGCCAGCCGGTTATAGAAAGTCGCACAGGTGATATTATGATAACGCATTATGGTCTAAGCGGACCTGTTACACTGCAAATGAGCCTGGCAATAGTCGATGCCCTTGAGCACGGACCTGTAAGTGTATCCATCGATGAACCAATGCTTGGCAGTAATGAGCTAAGCGAGCGACTGCAACGAGATTTTAACAGCTACAGCAAACGAAGCTATCGCAACCTTCTCAAGGCACTCCTGCCACAAAAGTTGGTCGAGCCTTTTATTGAAATGACTGGTATACCAGCTGATAAATGGTGCAATCAGGTTGATTCCGTTGAGCGAGAGAGATTGCTATGCTTACTTAAGTCGCTCAGTTTCAACATCAGAACTCCATTGCCCCTATCTTCGGCTATGGTTACTGCCGGGGGTATTTCCCTCAAAGAAATAAACCCACGAAATATGGCCTCACGTTTAGTGGCAGGGCTT
The DNA here is from genome assembly GCA_963726215.1 of uncultured Chloroflexia bacterium. GTDB lineage: Bacteria > Chloroflexota > Dehalococcoidia > GIF9 > UBA5629 > 9FT-COMBO-48-23. Next base: position 1,026 of record CAVSBU010000035.1, on the reverse strand, counting down.
TACTTTTGCGGGGAGGTAATGGACATCGATGCCGATACTGGCGGTTATAACCTGCAGGCTGCTTTTTCTACTGGCTATGTAGCCGGGGAAAACGCTGCTGCCTATATAAATAATCTTCCCCGATAGCTGGCCATTTCGGGAAATTCCTGCTCAAATACCTTTTAAGGGTGCTTAAATCTTTACAGGATATGGATTCCAAACTCTTTTAAAGCTTCAGTCAGAGCGCTTAAGGGAAGACCCACTACGTTTTAAATAGTCTCCCTCAATCCTATCCACAATAACAGCTCCCAATCCCTGAATGGCATAACCTCCTGCCTTATCCAATGACTCCTTTGACTTCATATAGGTATCGATTTCTGACGGGGTTAACTTTTTTAAAAAGACTATTGTTTCTACAGATCTGGATAATGTTTTATTTTTGGCTGTGTCTATAACACTGCACGGTGATTACCGAGTGAGACTTTCCATTTAGTTTTTGCAGCATTTTCCTGGATTCATTTGCGGTGCTCGGTTTACCCAGTATTTGGCCATCAAAAACAATAAAGGTATCGGCGGCAATAATTACAACATTTTTATGCTTACTGGCAACTATTTCGGCTTTTTTAAGAGATATTTTTTGAGCGATATCATGCGGCTGTAACCCCAGGTAGATATCCTCTTCATAATTGCTTGATTCGACCTCAAATTTAAGGCCAATTTTTTCCAGTAATTCTTTTCTTAGGCTGATCCTGAGGCCAATATGATTTTTTTCATCTAGTCTGTTTATATAATACGGATTATAGCAACTAACTAAGTGAATAGGAATAGACCAGGATTTCCCAAAACTCTGAGATATGTTAGATTATAACGAGTGCACAAATCGTCACAATGTGTAATAAGCTAACAACAAGCTATTTTTAATCTAGCCGTACCTTCTGTACAATGAAGTCCATACCAGCTTATGACTTTTCTAGGGAGTTTTTCATCAGCTGTACTCTATTCCTGAGGCTTCCAGATGCGTTGGTAATGGGCTACTCAACCTCAATC
>CAVSBU010000034.1:0-17441 GCA_963726215.1 uncultured Chloroflexia bacterium | reverse complement strand
AGCGCTGCCTGCCGCCTGTTCCGCCGCTGTAAATTAAACCATTTCGGTGTAGGTTGTGTTGGTATAATACGTATGCTATGATGCGTTTGGTTGTAACAGGAGGGAAGAGATGGCTTCAGAGAAAGAAAAGGCACTGGAACTCGCCATAAATCGTATTGAAAAACAATTTGGTCAGGGTTCCATTATGAAGCTGGGTGAGATATCGGCGAGAATGACGACAGAAGCTATTCCCACCGGCTCATTGGGTTTGGATTTAGCTTTAGGTATAGGTGGCATTCCTCGAGGTCGTGTTACTGAAATTTTCGGTGCTGAGGCTTCGGGTAAGACCACTCTTGGCCAGCATATCATTGCTGAAGCTCAAAAACTGGGCGGCATTGCCGTTTACGTAGATGCGGAGCATGCTCTTGATACGACCTACGCGGCTAATTGTGGGGTCAAAATCGAAGATTTGCGCATATCCCAGCCTGACGATGGAGAGGAGGCTTTGGGTATTACTGAAGAACTGGTAAGGAGTGGGGCTGTTGATGTGATAGTGATTGATAGCGTGGCTGCCCTGGTACCCCGGGCCGAGATAGAGGGGGAGATGGGTGATATACATGTGGGCTTGCAGGCGCGTTTGATGTCTCAGGCGTTAAGGAAATTAGTAGCGGCGATTAGCAAATCGCACACTGCGGTGGTCTTCATTAACCAGTTGCGAGAAAAGGTGGGCATAATTTTTGGTAGCCCCGAGGTTACTCCGGGGGGCAGGGCATTAAAATTCTATAGCTCGGTGAGGATTGATTTAAGACGAATCGATTCTATCAAACAGGGTTCTGAGGTAATAGGCACCAGGGTCCGGGCCAGGGTAGTAAAGAATAAAACAGCGCCTCCTTTCCGGTCGGCTGAATTTGACATAATGTTTAAGCGGGGTAAGTATGGCATAAGCAAGGAAGGTGACATTATCGATTTAGGTGTAGCTCTGGGAATAGTAAAAAAAGCGGGTACTTTTTTCACTTACGGCGACCTGAAGTTGGGCCAGGGACGGGAAAATGCCAGAGATTACCTGATGCAACATCAAGACCTGGCTTCTAAAATTGAGCAAGAGATAAGAACTGCGGCAAGCACTTTGCCAAGTCCAAACGCCGAAGTAAAAGAAGTTTCCGAATAATACCGCCGGCTCTTCTACATCCTTATAACCCAGAGCAGAGGAAGTTCAAGTGGGGACGATTACGGCTCTGCGGTCAAATGACGGAAAAAGCAAGTAAACGTCTTTGTTGACGGCTTATTTTCCTTCACTATCGCTGATGAACTGGCAGTAACAAACCGACTTGAAGTTGGCCGGCACCTGTCGGCAGACCAGATTGAAGAGCTAAAAGAGGCGAACCTTTTTCAAGAGTTGTTTCGACGCCGCTTTGCACTATCTCAGCTATCGTCCTCGCAGTGAAAATGAAGTAAGACAGCGGCTGCGACGTCGAGGTTTCGATAATAAGGTCGTCGAAGAGGTCATTTTTAAGTTAAAAGAACGTCGGCTTATTGACGATGTAGCCTTCTCCGAGTATTGGCGGAATAATCGCCTGTCATTCAGTCCTAGAAGTGGAAGATTAATTAAACTTGAGCTCAGACAAAAGGGTGTGGCTGCCGAGACGGCTAATGAGGTAGTGAAGGATTTAGATGATGAAAATTACGTTTATGAGGCCGGGTTAAGGAAGGCACGTCGCCTGTCTGGTTCCGATTATGATGATTTCCGCCGTCGCTTATATGGTTATCTCCGGCGGCGCGGTTTTAATTATGAGACTGTTAAATGTGCCGTGGCGCGTTTGTGGCAGGAAAGACAAAGGGGCTCTTTGTAATAATTTCGAATAGGACATTTGTTTGACACCAGCTTGGCGAAGGATTACTATTAAGGGGATAATTTAGGACATTTTTACATCATGATTATGTGGTGTTTTAGGAAAGTGAGGCAGTTAAATGGTTGTTTCTGCAACGATATATTTTGTTGTAGTTGGGCTTGTTCTTCTTTTAGGCCTACTTTTAGGCTATTTTGCCAGACAGATATTAGCCAATCAGCAGCTCCGCAGAACTCAAAATGAAGCTAAGCGATTACTGGAAGAGGCATCAGCAGCACATGAGGATATGCTCCAGAAAGCCAGAGAAGAGGCTATAAAAGTCAGAGCTGCTGCCGAAGCCGATAGTCGAGAGCGACGTTTTGAGTTACAGAGACTTGAAAGGCGTTTCACTCAGAAGGAAGAGAAGCTAGAACACAAGCTAGAGGGTTTGGACCGCCGCGAACATGGTTTGTCCAATCGAGAGAGGGAAATCGAGGCTATCAAGGTTCAACTCGATGAAATAAAGAGCTAAGCAGCTTCAACGACTCGAACTAATCTCCGGCATTTCAAGTGATGAAGCCAAACAGGAATTGCTTCGCGCTATAGAGGAAGAGATCCGTGACGAAGCATCACGACGCGTTCGGGATTGGGAATCACGGATAAAAGATGAAATTGACGAGAAGTCTCGTGACATCCTGTCCACCTCCATCCAGCGTTGTGCCACTGACGTAGTATCAGAGACGACTGTTTCTGTAGTTCCTCTACCGAGTGATGAGATGAAAGGGCGGCTTATTGGCCGCGAGGGTCGCAATATCCGAGCTTTGGAGCAAGCTACCGGCGTGGACCTGATCATTGATGATACGCCGGAAGCAGTGACCATCTCTAGTTTCGACCCGCTTAGGCGTGAGGTAGCTAGAGTGGCTTTGAACAACCTTATCCTCGATGGGCGAATTCATCCAGCTCGTATAGAGGAAGTTGTGGAGAAGGCAAAGAATGAGGTTGAGGCTGCAATTCGCAACGAGGGCGAGCGGGCGGTACGTGAAGTCGGCGTCATAGGATTGCATCCGGAGCTAATCAGATTAATCGGTAAACTCAAGTTTCGAAGCAGCTATGGGCAAAATGTATTGACTCATAGCCTTGAGGTTGCTTATTTTGCTGGAATGCTGGCAGCTGAGATCGGTGCTGATGCGACTCTGGCCAAGAAAGCCGGCCTGCTTCATGATATCGGTAAGGCTGTGGACCATCAAGTAGAAGGGCCTCATGCTTCGATAGGTGCTGACCTGGTTAAGCAGTGGGACAAATCGGCTGAAGTGGCTCAGGCTATATCTGAACACCATGGCGAAGCTACAACTACCAGTGCGCTGGGTTTTATAATTGCTACCGCTGATGCCATAAGCGGGTCAAGATTAGGAGCTCGACGTGAATCACTGGAGCAGTATTTGAAACGTATTGAAGCTCTTGAGAGTGTGGCTAATAGTTTCCCGGGAGTTGAAAAAGCTTTTGCCATTCAAGCCGGCCGTGAAGTGCGCATTTTGGTCAAGCCGGAGCAGGTGGACGACCTTGGAGCTATGAGATTGGCTCGTGATATAGTTAAGAAAATAGAGGATACTCTGGCGTATCCGGGGCAAATTAAAGTAACTGTGATGCGGGAGACTCGGGCAGTAGATTATGCTAAATAAGAAGTAAGCAACAGCAATATCAGTAGAGGGAACTGTATTGCGTATATTGATGATAGGCGATGTAGTTGGAAGGCCTGGCAGAAGGGCGGTGCAGCGATTTTTGCCAGGCCTGATTCATGATTATGAGCTTAGCCTTGTTATAGCAAATGGTGAGAATACCGCCGGTGGCATCGGCATTACGCCGGACACAGCCAAAGAGCTGTGCGATTGCGGCGTTGATGTGATAACTACCGGTAACCACGTATGGGCTAAGAAGGAGATTATTCCTCATCTGGATGGTGAGTTGCCGATTATTCGCCCTTTGAATTTCCCGCCGACGGCGCCAGGTCGCGGTTTTCTGGAAATGAAGGGTGCTCTAATAGTCAATCTCATAGGCCGTGTTTTCATCGGCCAATACGATTGCCCCTTCAGGACTATAGACTGCTTGCTTTCGGAAAGTCAAGACAGAATCTAAGGTCATTATAGTTGATTTTCATGCCGAGGCTACCTCAGAGAAGGTGGCTATGGGTAGGTATCTAGATGGTAGAGTAAGCGCGATGCTTGGTACGCATACCCATGTAGCTACCGCTGATGCTTATATCCTGCCTAAGGGCACCGCTTATGTTACCGATGTAGGCATGGTTGGACCTGCTGATTCAGTTATCGGTGTGGATACTCAATCAGCAATCAGGAGCTTTCTCACTGGAATGCCTCACAGGTTCTTTGTAAGTGAAGGAGCTGTGATGTTTGATGCTATAATAGTCGAGGTAGACGAGGCTACGGGAAGGGCTGTAAGCATAAAACGGATACACCTGAAAGAATAATAGTGAAAGCTGACCTACATCTTGCATACTACTGCCTCTGACGGGCGACTGGAGCCCAAGGAGATTGTCTCTCTGGCGGTAAGAGTTGGCCTTGATGTTATCGCTGTCACTGACCATGACACGATAGATGGCGTTGTGCCGGCCTTGGCTGCGGCGTCAGCCTCTCCTTCACTTACGGTTATCCCAGGTGTCGAGATTAATACGGATGTGGCTCGAGGTGAAGTTCATATTTTAGGCTATTTCATTGATTATACCGACAAGAAGTTGGCTGCTACTTTACAAAAGTTGCGTGATTCACGACGCGAGCGAGCGCAAAAGATGATTGCTAAACTAGGTAAACTGGGCATGAAGATTGACTGGCAACGGGTGAGTGAGCTAGTCCAGGGCGGCTCAGTTTGCCGGCCTCATATAGCTCAAGCTTTGTTTGAGAAAGGCTATGTCGGCTCAGAGAAGGAAGCTTTTGACAAGTACATCGGCCATGACGGTCCGGCTTATGTGGAACGGTACAAATTGCTCCCTGTTGAAGCAGTGAAGCTGATTTTAGATGCTCAAGGCTTGCCTGTCCTGGCACACCCGGCAGATATCGCTGACTTAGATGAGCTTGTTCCGAAATTGAAAGCAGTTGGTTTGGTTGGCCTGGAAGTCTATTATCGTGATTACAGCTCGGAGATTGTTGCCAGACTAGCCAAGATTGCCAAGCAATATGACCTTATTCCCACGGGCGGCACCGATTATCATGCTTTTGGAGATGGTTCGGAGGTTGATATCGGTGGGGCGATTACTCCCGCTCGTTCTGTGGAGCAGTTGTTTGCCCTGGCTAGCAAACGTAGTCTTGAATTGCTGAAACAACATTAACTTAAATTCCGTTAAACTACATACAAGGAGGAGCTGATAAACATGCAAGCATTTCGTGAAATTTTTTGGGACATATCTTTTGGGCCTCTTATCTTGTATCCACTGGGTGCAGCGGCTCTGGTGATTTTTATTTATGCCATATACAATCGCGCGCGCTTATGGAGAGTCGGCAAGCCGGACAAGAGGTGGGACAATTTAGGCAAGAGAATTTGGAATTTTATAGTTGTCGGATTTGATTGACGGTCTTTTTCATAGGCGATTCTTCCGCGAAGCTTATCCTGGAATAATGCATTTTCTTCTCTTCGCCGGCGGCGGTATTCTGCTGATAGGGACAGGTCTGGATGTTGTAGACCACTATGTATATCATTTTGTAAGCGGGAATGTTTATTTAGGCCTTGGTTTTGCCATGGATGTGGGTGGAGTATTTATGCTGGTTGGCGCTATCATGGCGTTAGTTCGCCGGTATATCCAGAAGCCGGAAAGACTAAATACGGTGCTGGATAATGGTGTTGTTCTAACCCTGATTTTTGTTGTCGTAATCACCGGTTACTTTATTGAAGGTTTCCGCATGCTAGCGGCTACTCCTGACGGTTTGACACAACCTGAGTTTTACATTCATCCGGAATGGTCTAGATGGTCTTTCGGCGGCTATTTCGTAGCCGGACTTTTCGCCGGCTTGCCTGAGGTTGTCAGGTTATCTACATATATCGGCCTATGGTGGTTTCATGCTGCCCTGGCGCTGGGAGCTATTTTCTACGTATGTTTCTCATTCGATAATCTGACTCATATCATTGTGTCGCCGATCAATGTGTTTTTTAAGTCGTCTCGGCCTAAAGGAGCATTGGCGCCGATTAATATCGAAGAAGCGGAGACCTTCGGTGCCGGTAAGATACAGGACTTTACCTGGAAACAACTCCTTGATTTAGATGCCTGTACTAACTGTGGCCGGTGCCAGGATAGATGTCCGGCTTACCTTACAGGTAAGCCTTTGTCGCCACGAAAGGTAATACAAGACCTGAAAGCTCATTTGCTGGAGAGGCGTGGTGCCTTACTGGCTCCCAAGGCAGTAACTCCTACTGATGGCGGTGGAGTTAGGGCTTTAGCTGGCGAGGTGATACTCGAAGATGAGCTTTGGGCATGCACTACCTGCCGTGCTTGTCAGGAAATATGTCCTGTCTATATTGAACATATTGATAAGATTGTTGACATGCGCCGCAACCTGGTTTTGGAAAAAGCCACTATACCCGAGACTGGTGAAGCTGCATTGAGATGCATTGAGACCAGAGGCCACAGCTGTAGGGGAACTACGCTCACCCGGACAGACTGGTCTAGCGGACTGGATATCAAGCTTATGTCTGAGGATAGCAATGTTGACTTTATTTATTACGTAGGTTGTGCTTCGGCTTTGGAAGATAGAAGCATGAAGATAGCCATTGCCGTGGGCAAAATATTGAAAGCTGCTGACGTTAAGTTTGCCATCCTTGGCACTGAGGAGACCTGCTGTGGCGAGCCGGCAAGAAGGCTGGGTAATGAATACCTTTTCCAGATGCAGGCGATGAAAAACATTGAGACATTTAAGAAATACAATATAAAAAAGATAGTCACCAGCTGTCCGCATTGTTTTAACACTATTAAGAACGAATACCCTCAGTTTGGTGGCGAATTTGAGGTCATCCATCATACCCAGTTTATCGCCGATTTAATGAAGCAGGGTAAGATTAAACCGGCTTCGATGAGCGATAGCAAACTAACATATCATGATTCTTGCTACTTAGGTCGGCACAACGATATTTATGAGACTCCGAGACAGCTATTGGCCGGTATCTCGCCAGCCAGACTGCTGGAGATGAAGCGGACCAGGCGTAACGGATTCTGCTGTGGTGGTGGAGGTGGGCGCTACTGGATGGAAGAGCGTATAGGCAAGCGGATAAGCGAGGAGCGCCTTGAGGATGTCATCGATACCAAGGCTGACATAGTGGCTTCAGCCTGCCCTTATTGTCTGCAGATGTTTGAAGATGCTATAAAGGCGAAAGGGGTAGAAGAATCGCTTAAGGCTCAAGATATTGCTGAGCTGGTGGCAGCACAACTGGTTAAGTAGGCTTAAGTATAGCAAGGCTCTATATAAGAAAGCTGTCAAAATGCTGCTCGAGTAAGCATTTTGGTTTGGCGAGATACTTTAGTTAGCGCTTGGCCGAAGCAGTACTATATTGTTGAAATTCAAGCAGTTTTTTAAGCCGGTCCGGGTGACTGCTTTTCATCTTAGCTTCTTCCAAAGTGACTATTTTCTTTTTCACCAACTCAGCCAGTGCTTGGTCAAGAGTTTGCATACCTTCTGCAGAGCTGAGTTGCATGACACTATGTAGCTCGTATGTTTTGCCTTCCCGAACAAGGTTTTTAACTGCTGAATTGCCAGTCATAATCTCAAAAGCGGCTATCCTTCCTTTGCCCGTAGCTCGCGGTAATAGGGTCTGAGATAATACGGCGACTATTACCTGTGAGAATTGCAGCCTGATTTGAGGTTGCTGGTTGGGTGGGAATATATCAATTACGCGGTCGACGGTCTGCGGAGCATCGGTCGTGTGCAATGTCCCCATCACAAGGTGTCCGGTTTCAGCAGCCCTCATTGCCGTCTGTACAGTCTCCAAATCTCTCAACTCACCGACTACGATGACATCCGGGTCATGCCGCAGGGCGTGGATTAAGGCAACATCAAATGACTTAGTATCATCGCCGAGGTCTCGCTGAGCAATTAAGCATTTGATATTTGGGTGCAGGTATTCAATCGGGTCCTCGATAGTGATTACATTGCGGGCTATATTTTCATTGAGGTAATTAAGCATAGCGGCCATAGTAGTGGATTTGCCGCTGCCAGTTGGGCCAGTAACTAAGATGAGCCCTCTAGGTTTAAGAATAAGCTCCTTACAAATTTGCGGTAGCGCTAGCTCATCGATGGTGAAGACCTTAAATGGCACCAGGCGGAAGGCAAGGCTTATCGTTCCCCTTTGCCGCATTACGTTCACCCGGAATCTAGCCAATCCTGGGACGCTGTAGGCGAAGTCAAGCTCCTTTTCCAGATGGAAGCGATTTCTCTGCTCGGGAGTGGTAATATAATCAAACGCTGTCTCAATATCTTCCATTGTGGCCTGCGGTAAGTGTCTCGAGTGGTAAAAGCTCACCGTCAACCCGCAACACCGGGGGGCTGGGTACCCTGACATGCAGGTCAGAGGCTCTTTTTTCTACCATTAACTTGAGGAGTTCAATTATGTCCATAATCCAACCTCCGTGGTGTTTACCTATCTATCACGGCGACGACAGGTAGATGGTCCGAGGCAGTGCTTGACAGCACCCCGACATCGCTTGCCCTGAGGTCGGGCGATGTCCAGATGTAATCTATCCTTTCCTGCGGATTGTTTGAAGGAAAAGTATTTGCGGCTTTCCATCCCATCGTAGCGTCTTTAAGATTAGCCTGGTACAACTTAACTATTTCCGGGCTTTGAGGTTCTGCGCTGAAGTCGCCTAGAAGTACAGTACTGTCGAGTCCTCCCCAGAAGTCAATGATCGTCTGAGCCTGGAGCTGGCGGATGTCTGTATCCCCTTCAAGATTGTCGAACTGTGTAGCGATAACCTTGATTTGTTGGTCGTTGCCCAGGTCTATCAGCGCTACGATAAAGCCGCGCCGTATGAATAACTCAGGGGGTGGTAGGTTCTCCCTTGAATATGCCACTATTGGGTAACGGCTCAGTATGGCATTGCCCCAGAAGGGGTCAGCTGTTGGTCCAAAAACATATGGCATCTGCAATCGATAAGATAGCCATGCCAGCATGTCTAGTCGGCCATTGACTACCCAGCCTCTGGATACTTCTTGTAGGGCGACGATATCGGGTCTGTTATTTTCAATAACTTTAGCGATTTCATCTATATCGAGTTTGCCCTTGGCGTTGAAGCCATTGTGCAAGTTATAGGTCATCACACTTACGGGAAATCCCTGGCCAGCGACTGCAGTCGGTGTGCGCCAGGTGATTATTTGAGCCAGGGGCAATACCAGAAGAATCAGGGCAAATATCGACACCGACCACAACTTCGGGTCCACCTTCATCTTTTGTTGCCCGAAGATTACGGCACCTATAGCACAGGCGGCAATGATACCACCAGCTATTAGTTCCATGATGGGATTGTTGTAGGGAAGTTTCATATCGTAAACAGCATAGTAGGCAAAGATGAGCAGAACAAACAGAACCACGCCAACGCCATTGGCAATCCAGAGGCTGGACCGCCCTGTTTTGCCCGTACTGGAAGCGATGCCAACCAAAACCATGGCTATAATCGACGATACCAGCACCTGCCCGATTATAAACAGTAGGGCTATCAACGCGGCAGGCTGTTGGTAGGCGAACACCAGAGCTGCTATCAGGATGACACCGGCGCCAAAAGCCCAGGGCCACAACATTCGCCAGTTTTTAGCTGACAACAAAGCTAGCGGCGGCCATACCCGCTAATTGGGCTAATAGCGTTAGTCCAAATGCCATTGGCAACGGCCAACTGGTTAGCGTTGCCACACGTGGTATGTTCTGGAAAACTACCAGTTCCAGGAACAGGAAAGGTCCGATAGCCAGCCAGGTAAATGACCGTGCCAGGGAAATTCTGCCCGTTGCGGTAGCCGATGATTTTGTCGACACACTGTAGATTGCGGGTGCAATGCCAATCAGGAGCACAAGTTGGAAAACGAATATTAGCAATGTCAGCAATACCGGTAACAACTTCGCCTGCCAGACAGTGTCATATGTACCAAAAGCACCATTGATGGCCGTATCTAGTGCCAGCCCACCTAGAAGTCCTAACGCGTAGCGGGAGACAGAGGGCTGCCACGAAGTCGTGCGTCTTCAAAGCACGCCGGCAGAAAGATAACGAATAAAATTGTTCCTATTATTGCTAAACCCAAATTAAAAAGCGGCTCATCCCATGAGACTTGCATGAATAATCTCACTAGACCCAGTCCGGCAACGCTAACCACAATCAGACGGCGATTGCCCAGAAGCCAGCTCAGCGGACCAGCGAGAAAACCAGTAAGAAAGATGGCGAATCCGACTAACCCGAGCTGAATTGCACCCAAACCCATCCTGCTGCCCAGTATCCAGTAAATGCCCGGTATCAATGCTCTCAGCACTTGCATGCCGAATAAGACTGTGATTGCTGTTAATGTTAACTCAGTCAATAGAGGTCGAGCTGCCAGCCATTCAATAAATATAATTAATCTGTCTCTCTTCGCTGTTGCTTTAACTTTACGTGGCATATCAATTTCCTTTTGCCGACTTGGCTTTTTAATATACCTGGCGTTCGACTTTATATGAGCTGTTATCCCAAACCTTTTGCCTCGGTGCACTATCATACGGCTATGAACGCTAAGCTGTCAAGGTTGACGTATCTGCGGTTAAGTACGTGCAGTTTGGCTCCCGAGGTAGGATTCGAACCGGCTAGGGGGTATCCCGTGGGGCATTGGATTGACCTGAACCCAGCCGCCTATTCCTCTTGATGGCGAGAACTATGCTTCCGATTGCCCCTACTAGAAAACCTATTGGACAGACAATGATTGCGATGATAAAGAAGACAGGCTCTTCGGTGTTAAATAGACCGCTAACCGCATTGTGCAGGATGCCAAAAACAGGCAGTCCCACGATAGAAGCCCCAGTTAGCAGTAAGAACTTCTTCAACATTCCTCCCACTCTTGCCTTTACGGTCAGGATTACCAATGTCACACCCAGTCCAAGGAAGACAACCCCAAGAGCGAGAACGGCGGGAACGACAAAACGATCAACAAATAGTGGAGGAATGAACCTCGTGCTGACTATTATGGCAATAATCCCGGCAATAACCCCAACCAACGCCCACAATACTGACCAGATTAATTTTCCTTTCACTTCCTCTTCCCTCCTCGCCCTCTAGTAAAATCCCGATAAACGAAGCAAAAAAGAGGCTCTCGCCTCTGTTCGTGCACATTGGCTCCCGAGGTAGGATTCGAACCTACGACCAAGCGGTTAACAGCCGCCCGCTCTACCACTGAGCTACTCGGGAATCTTTTGCCAGTCTGTACTCAGGTTAATCTTGGCAGGTTTCAGTCATGGACAGACTAGATATTATAACATCGTGCCCTGGGTGCGACAACAGTTCTAGCTTTTTCAGTTTTACTTCGGCCAGACGGCTGTAGACAGCTCCGGCGGGGAAAAGCTGGCTTCTCATCAGATTGAGGCTGTTTACCGTAAAATTATAATCGACCTCAACATGTGACCTGGCAACCATTTCGCCGAAATGTAATCTGTCCCCGGGCGAACAATTTTCTCGCAGACGGGCTAAGGTCAAATGCGGCGTAAACGGTCGCGCTTCTTTGGCGAAGCCCAGCGGGACCAGGCCGTTGTCTATACGCTGCTGCCAGGCTATGAGTTTATCCACCTCGCCCTTTATGCCTACCCACAGGACGCGTGGTCGCCTCATATTAGGAAAGGCACCGACTTCAGTGATCTGTAGCTGAAAGGGACTAACTCCCTGGCTAGCCTGTTCCATAACCCTGGTTATATCGGTCACTTTCTGAGCCGATATATTGCCCAGGAATTTTAGAGTAAGATGAATGCCTTCGGGTGCCACACATTTCACGAAGCTGTACCGAGGTAATGTCAACTCGGTTTGAAGCCGCTGTAACCCTGTTTTAACCGCTTCAGGCAATTCAATGGCAATAAAGGACCGGATTGTCTGTGCTCACTCAAATTCTCTTTACCACCTATCGCTAGAAGTCATGACCTGAATAGTTATAGCGGACAACAGTTTTTGTGCATTTCCTCCGAGAATCTTAGCTCTGTCTTGCCGGCTAAGCTCAACGGACTCGAGCTGGTCTATTATCCGTTTCGGCGACAGAAGCGGATAATCACTGCCGAAAAGGATTTTGTCGGAGCCTACAATATCGGCTACCTGCTTGAAAATCTGAGGCTTGTACAGGAATGGAGTGGCTGCGGTATCGAAGTAAACATTGCTCAATGCCTTGCCTACTTCAGGCATCAAGGCGTAAAAGGGCAAGCCGCCGCCCCAATGAGCGCAGACCAGTTTCAAATCGGGGAAATTTACGATGAGTGGATAAATGACTTCAGGCGTAATTTTCCCTTTGCCGAAATACTGATGTCCCACCGGCTCGGAGGCATGGGTCAGGAAAATCAAGCCATGTTCGATGACCGCCTCTATTACGGGTTTCATTACTGAGTTGTCCTTGAAGTCAAAGCCTTGAACATCCGGCCTCATTTCGCCGATGCCTTTGGCTCCATTCTGGGCGCAGCGCTCCAGCTCTTTGATAGCTTTATCGCCGGCTAAAGGCTGTATGGCGCAGAAGCCGATGAGCCGCTTTGGGAAACGGTCTATGGATTCTAGTATGTAATCGTTGGTCTCGACACAGAGCTCGTGGCTCGTCCAGCCCAGGTTGAGTATTACCGACTTGTCGATTTCATATTCGTCCATGGCCGTGATGAGCTCTTCAGCGGTAATCAGCTTAGCTTTGGGTTCGGCATAGAGCAGGGAAAAGCAGGCATCACGGCCGAGGTATTTATCGCGCCTTTCCTTTATTCCCGGCGGCACCACATGGGTATGGAAGTCTATAATCACCTCAAGCATTATAATTGAGGAACTTGATATTCTCAACCGAACTACATTATTCATCTCGCCACTGGAGGGATGCGACGTTAAAAGGTCGCATCTACATTTCGGTTGTCATTGCGAGGAACGATTCTGACGTGGCAATCTCGCTTACTGGCCAACTATAGAGGATTGCCACGCGTCGCTCGCAATGACAGTAGACACTGGCTATATGTATAGACAATACATCGGCTAACTAGCCTATAATTTATCAATCCATTATGACATGAGCCATGGCGACTGAACTGGAGCAAATTCGATTTGTCAATCCCCGAGCTGGAGAAGATGGCCAAACAGCTGCGCCGTGATGTCATCACCATGATAGCCACGGCCGGCAGCGGCCATCCCGGCGGCTCTCTTTCTGCTGCTGATATCGTCACTGCACTTTATTTCAAAGTCATGCGCCACGACCCCAAAAACCCACAGTGGCCTGACCGCGACCGATTTGTCCTGAGCAAAGGGCATGCCGCCCCCATCCTTTATGCTGCCCTGGCGGAATGCGGCTACTTTCCCGTAGAAGAACTCTCCACGCTGAGAAAGCTGGGCAGCCGCCTTCAGGGGCACACCGATAGAACGCTGACCCCGGGGGTGGAGATGTCGGCCGGCTCTCTGGGGCAAGGCTTGTCTTACGGCATCGGCATTGCTCTGGCCGGCAGGCTGGATAAGCGGGATTATCAGGTATATGTACTTCTCGGTGACGGGGAGTGTGAAGAGGGACAGGTCTGGGAGGCGGCTATGTTTGCCCCGCATCATAGAATGGATAATCTTACGGCTATCGTTGACCACAATGACCTGCAGCTTGACGGCCGGGTCTGCGACATCATGGGCATTGAGCCGCTGACCGATAAATGGCGTGCCTTCAACTGGCATGTACTTGAGATAAACGGGCATGACATGAAGGAGATTCTGCAGGCTTTGAAAAAAGCCAGGGAAATAAAAGGAAAGCCGACGGTAATCATCGCCCACACGATTAAGGGCAAGGGCGTCAGCTTCATGGAGGGAAATGTAGATTTTCATGGCAAAGCGCCTAACCCACAGGAAACTGAGATAGCCTTAAAGGAGCTGGCATGACGGCTTACGCAGAGTTATCCACCCGCGAAGCTTACGGCAGAGTCCTGGTGGAGCTGGGCAAGGAATATAAAGATATAGTCGTCCTTGATGCTGACCTGTCCCGCTCGACGATGACCAAATACTTCGCCGAGAAATTCCCTGAGCGGTTCTTCCAGTGCGGTTTAGAAGAGCAGAACATGATGAGCATTGCCGGCGGCTTTGCCGCCTCGGGGAAGATACCGTTTGTCAGCACCTTCGCTGTTTTTGCTGCCTGCCGCTGTTTCGACCAGGTCAGGGTATGCATTGCCCAGCCGAAGCTTAATGTGAAGGTTGTAGCTACACATGGCGGCATTACGGTGGGTGAAGACGGCGCCTCACATCATGCCATCGAAGACCTGGCGCTCTATTGCTCCTTGCCCGGGTTTAATGTCGTCGTTCCCGCTGATGGCATCGAGACGGCTGAGGCGGTAAAGGCGGCCGCAGCTACCACCGGCCCGTTCTATATCAGGCTGGGCCGTCCCAAATTCCCGGCAGTTAATACCGATGGCTATCGCTTCAATTTGGGCAAAGCGGTGACGTTAAGGGATGGCAAAGATGCCACCGTTATTGCCTGCGGCATAATGGTTTCCAAAGCGCTGGAAGCCGCCAATAGCCTGGCATCTCAGGGTGTAGACTGTCGGGTGCTCAACATGCCCACCTTAAAGCCGCTGGATGAAGCAGCTATTATCGCAGCAGCGACGCAGACGGGGGCTATTGTGGTTGCCGAGGAGCATCTGCTTCATGGCGGCCTGGGCAGCCGGGTAGCTCAGGTGGTAGTCAGGGAAAAGCCGGTGCCCATGGCCTTCATCGGCATCAATGACATCTACGCCAAATCAGGCAAGCCCGACGAGCTTCTCCAGAGGTATGGCCTGACCGCCGAAGCCATTGAGCAGGCGGTAAAGGCGGTTATCGGCAAGAAACTGAGATAGCAGTGCCGAGGGAGGGACTCGAACTCGCTCAGCTTAGCTGCCTGGCGCACCTTCGCCTTCGACGCGGATTAGCCACCTGATTCCTTCAAGTCTTTTTTGTCCCGGGTCAATTAGTTTACCCATATAGGAGTAACCGGAACGTGTTGTAGGGGTGATAAGGTGAGTCTATATAAGACTGGAGGATAATTGAAGCCAATAAGGACAGCACTTTGCACGTCACCTCCCACTGGCCAGGGAAAATTTATGACAACTCCTGCCACGTCCACCACTGGTAGAACTATCCCCGTCATCGAGACGAAATCGATTGGGTCACCCTGAGCGCTACTATGTGTGACTACTTCCACCTGGAAATCATCATTCACACGTACGTCAGGCACTTTTATATCTTGCCAGCTACCGCCTAGGAACAAACGCCAGGGGAAATCTTGAGACCATAGCTGGTTGTTTCCTTCCTTATCCCAGATTCTTACTGTGATGCGGTTGTCCAACTCAGAAGTAGTTTTTATCCTGGTCATTCCAAATATCCTGATTTTTTGAATCTTGAAGGCTCTGTTTGGTGGAGTGAAATGAATGATATGTCCCTGTTCTCCATCGACATATGCACCCACTGTTGCCCCATCAGCCCCGTCATATTGGATAGTGTAGGAGCTCCAGTTATAGACGGTTAGAACAGTGCTGGAATTGCCTATGGCTATCTGGTAATTGCCGGCGTTTGTCTTTGAAAGCTGAAAGCTGGTCTGTTGGCTACCTCCCGGGTCAACCGGAATGACTTTACTGTCAACCTGTTGCCCATTGACAGATAGCGTTGCTGTGTAAGTGCCGGCAATATCTCCAGTATTCTTGACTGTTGCGGTGGCAGTAAATAAATCACCGACCATGACCGTGGCCGGCTCAAAAGTAATGGGGCCTACTTCGAATTCTGCAGGCTTCTGGCTGACAGGCTGATTTTCAATAGTTGCCGGTGGTTGAGAGCATGCTGCCATCGTGGCAAACAATAGAAAGACTAAGGACGGGACTATAATTAGGTATAATTTCCATTGCCGCATAATAACCTCCTACTACTCGAATTTTGATTGATGGAATTCTCACTCACCCAGCTTCTTAATGGCTACTACAAGTGCTGTGATGCCGGCAGCGATGCCTCCTACTATGAGCCACCGATTAGACCGAAAATGATGAAACGTATGACAGCCCTAAGAATGGAAATTTGCCCGATGGAGGCTCTTACAATGCTGGCTATTAGAACATACAAAAGAATAACTGCAGCTACTATTACGAAGACCTTTAGTGTGAGACTCCATTTTTTCATCATAACCTCCTGCGTGCCTTCTTAGTATGAAAAGGATGCATCGTGTCTAGTATGGTAAAAGTGCCGAGGGAGGGACTCGAACCCACACCTCCTTGCGGAGAGCGGATTTTAAGTCCGCCGCGTCTGCCATTCCGCCACCTCGGCAAGAAGTGGAGGCGGCGAGCGGAGTTGAACCGCTGAATAGGGGTTTTGCAGACCCCCGCCTTAACCACTTGGCTACGCCGCCCTAAATTCTATGGAGCGGAAGACGAGATTCGAACTCGCGACTTCCTCCTTGGCAAGGAGGCGTTCTACCGCTGAACTACTTCCGCATGTTGTTATTATATTAAAAATTGTGGGTCAACGATATGTTTTTTAATGTAGTTGCGACCTTTTAAGGTCGCATTCGGCGAGGCTAAAGCCTCGCCGCTACATGAGTAGATGCTCCCATTATATCAAAAATGGTGCCGAGGAGGAGATTTGAACTCCTACGGGCTTGCGCCCACCACCCCCTCAAGATGGCGTGTCTACCAGGTTCCACCACCTCGGCATTCACCATCAACAAATATTCGCTATTTATGTCCCTGTGACGGCGAATAGCATAGCATCCGCCCCGTTTGGCGTCAATCCTTATCTACGACTGGTTCTTGCCGTGAAACAGTTCACTGCCGGCACCCTGATATACGATTCGCTTCGATGATGGAGTGGGTTTTTAACCTTCGGCCATTGTTCGGTTCTGGGTTCTGCTCCCTCCAAGGTTACTTTGGACGGCACCCGGTCTCTCATTTGAGGCTCTTTCCGGATATCGACTCCCGGCACGTTGTGAGAGAACTCGATGGGAATGCCGTTTGGGTCGATAGGCGTAAATAGAATGAATAAAGCCGTGATTTATTACGTCTGATACGTCAAAGCCGGCTGCCTCCAGTTTGTCCTTGAGTTCCCAGAGGTCGTCCTCTGTCTCCACACCAAAGGAAACGTGGTCGAAAATGAACGGCCCCTTAACCGGGCGGCCATGCTCTTTTGGCGCCACAGGTACGACGCCGGGCCATTCGAAGAAGGCAATGAGGTCATAGGGTGAGATTTGGAAGAAATAATGTCTATAGCCCGGCGCACCCAGCCCGGCAACCAGCCTCATGCCCAGCAAATCTCGCCAGAAACGGATGGTAGTGTCCATATCACCCGTAGCCATCGCCAGATGATTCACTCCATTGAACTTGACCATTTTCTCCTCCTTTTTTGGCTAAATAAAACCAGCTGGCAAAGGGAACGATGCAGCTAATACTCGTATTGAGCGGATTAAATCAAACGCTGGGTATCTGTTTGTA
>CAVSBU010000033.1:0-46685 GCA_963726215.1 uncultured Chloroflexia bacterium | reverse complement strand
TTGTAATTGCCGCCCTTTTGTAAATACAATTATGTGGGCGAAAAACCGGCCTGTACGATTTTTAATGAATCATAGCTAACTTGTAAGAAACAATGACTAATGTGAAAGGGTCTATCGAAATTTCGCAGGAGCTGTGCAAGGGCTGCGAACTCTGCATCTCTTTCTGTCCCAAGCAACTGATTTCTACCTCCGACAAACTGAATGCCAGCGGCTATTTGCCGGCCGTCTTCAATGATAATGGCGAATGTACCGGCTGCGCTGTTTGTGCCCTGGTCTGCCCCGAAGTGGCCATAGAGGTGTATCGTGGCTAGAGTTCTCATGACCGGAAATGCTGCCATCGGAGAGGCGGCCATCAGGGCTGGCTGCCAGTGTTACTTCGGATATCCGATTACACCTCAGAACGAGCTGACCGAATATATGGCGGCTAACCTGAGCCGAAGGAAAGGGCTGCTCTTTTATTCAGGCGGAAAGTGAGATTGCGGCCATAAACATGGTCTATGGAGCCAGTCTGGTCGGTGCCAGAGCCATGACCTCCTCGTCCAGCCCCGGCATCAGTTTGAAGCAGGAAGGAATTTCCTATTTAGCCGCCTGTGAGCTTCCGGCAGTTATCGTCAATATGTCCCGCGGCGGTCCGGGGTTGGGCAGCATAGTGGCCGCTCAGTCGGACTATTTCCAGGCCACCCGAGGCGGAGGCCACGGAGATTACAGGACCATTGTTTTAGCGCCGTCATCGGTGCAGGAGCTGGCAGACCTGACCCATAAAGCCTTTGACCTCAGCGACAAATACAAGATTCCGGTCATCATTCTCGGCGACGGCGTTCTGGGCCAGATGATGGAGCCGGTGGAATTCAAATATGAAGCCCCGGAGGAATTGCCAATCAGGAGCTGATGCGCTGAGGGGAGCCAAGAGGACGGCCCAGCAAATATCATAAAGACCTTTACTTCAAATCCGGCTGAACTGGAAGAGATTAACTGGAGCTTATTCCGAAGATACGAGTTAATTAAAAGAGAAGAGACCGCCTACGAGACGTTTTTAACCGAAGATGCTGAACTGATAGTTGTTGCTTTCGGCATAGCGGCTCGAATCGCCAAAGGAGCTATCAGAACGGTGCGGGCATCGGGTTTAAAGGTTGGATTACTGAGGCCGATTACGCTCTGGCCATTTCCTAGTGAAGCGGTCAAGGAATTGGCCAAAAGGGTAAAGTACTATCTTGTCTTTGAGATGAACATGGGACAGATGATAGAAGATGTGCAACTGGCGCTGGAAGGCCAGGGTGAAGTCTCATTCTATGGCAGGCCGGGAGGTGTAATCCCCACGCCAAGCGAGGTTTCCAGAGTGATTTCTCGCCTTTATTATCAGAAAGGCTTGAAGTAATACGATGAAAAAGATATATTCCCGACCAAAGTCATTGAAGAAAGCCGTTTTCCACTATTGCCCGGGATGCGGTCATTCTATTATCCACAGGCTTATCTGTGAAGTGATTGACGAGATGAATCTTCAGGACAAGGCCATCGGCATACCGCCGCCGGGATGTGCCGTCTTTGCTTACTACTATTTTGATGTCGACATGGCAGAATCGGCGCACGGCAGAGGAGCCGCTGTAGCCACGGGAGTCAAGCGGGCTTTTCCTGAAGCAATAGTCTTTACTTATCAGGGCGACGGCGACCTGGCGGCTATCGGGACCGCCGAGACTATACATGCTGCCAACAGGGGAGAAAATATAACCACCATTTTTGTTAACAACGCTGTCTACGGGATGACCGGCGGCCAGATGGCTCCGACCACCCTTTCCGGCCAGAAGACCACTACCACTCCTTATGGGCGGGATGATAATCTGGAAGGATATCCGCTGAAGATGAGCGATATCATAGCCCTGGTCAAGGGTGCGGTATATATTGAACGCTGTGCGGTAAATTCGCCGGCCAATATCAGGAAAACGAAAAAGGCTATCCGCAAGGCTTTCCAGACGCAAATTGACGGTCTCGGTTTCTCTCTGGTGGAAATACTCTCTCCCTGCCCCACCAATTGGAAGATGAGCCCTATCGAGGCATGGCAGTGGATTGATAACGTGATGACCAAGGAATTTCCTTTGGGACGTGATAAAAGACATAACAGGCGGAAAAGATGCTGATTAAAACAATCATCGCCGGTTTTGGTGGTCAGGGTGTTATGTCCATGGGGCTGAATTTAGCTCAGGCAGCCATGCTGGAAGGCAAGAACGTAACTTATTTGCCATCCTATGGCGCCGAGGTCCGCGGCGGTACCGCCAATTGCACGGTGGTCATATCAGATGATGAGATTGCATCGCCGGTGGCTTCATCGCCCGAGTTCGTCGTTGCCATGAACCAGCCTTCGGTGATGCGATTTCAAAATCAGATTCAATCGGGCGGCCTGTTTTTTGTCAACTCGTCTCTGGTAGAATCTGAAATAGCCAGAGGTGATATCAGCGTCATTAAGGTGCCGGCAAATAGTATTGCGGAGAATTTGGGAAGTCCCAAGTCCGCCAACATGGTGATGCTGGGCGCATTCACCAAGAAAAGCGGCCTGGTTTCGCTTTCCAGCGTAATCGAAGCCCTGAAATTTATACTGGGTACGAAGCAAAAACTGCTGGCGGTTAACGAAAAAGCCCTGAGGGCAGGATATGACCTTTTCTAACTGGATTAAATATATCTGACTTGGGAGTAGACTATGAGTGTTAAACAGATTTCATTAACCCTGGAAAATGAGCCCGGCAAATTCCTGGCGGTGAGCGAATGCCTGGGTAGAGAAGGCATAAACATCAGGGCTATTTCAGTAGCCGACACATCCGATTTCAGTACTGTGAGATTCGTCACCGATAACCCGGAAAAAACGGCTAACGTGCTGCGGAGCGCGGGCTATTCCGTACATGAGACCGATGTACTAGCTGTGGAAGTCCCCGACCATCCCGGCGGTCTTCAGGCGGTGCTGAAGCCACTGCGCGATTCCAAAATTAATGTTCTCTATTTCTATACCTATCTGGGCAAGGGTGAAAGCGGACAGCCCATAGTCATCATCGGCGTGGACAAGACCAAAGAGGCAGTAGAAGCTCTGGAAAAGAATTGGGTTCATACTTTTGGCATTGAAGTCTACACGCTGTAACAGTGCTCACTTGGCTGATGGGTCACTCTGCATGACACCGAAGACGTTTCCCTCGGTATCCTGACAGTAAGCAAAATATCCAATTCCAGGAATTGGCATCTTGGGCTGTATCATCTTTCCGCCGGCCCCTTCAATGTCCTTAATGGCTTCGTCTACCGAAGTGACACTGATCGTATTCACCGTAGTCAGGTTACCGGTTCGAGGTAAAATGGCGCCGTTAATGCCCGGCTCACCTTCAGCCCCCGTGCCGGCCAGCCAGTAATCTGGCCCACCAGCCCATTTCTCTATTTTCCAGCCAAATACCTTAGAATAGAATTTCACGGCTCTTTCGGGTTTGTCGGCGTTAATCTCAAAATGAATTACTCTCGACATGTTCAGACCTCCTTCTTTTACAGGATTCTAGCACTGCAATTATCAAAAAGTCATTAAATTCTCGCCACAAAAAGTTGCAAAATCGCAAAAAAGGGTGAATATGATGTTTTACTACTATATGACTATTTTGCTATTGACCTATCGTTATAACAGAATAAACTTATTACGAAAAAATAATAGCGAAATACAGCGACCCTGATTACATAGATAGCTTATTGCACTAATGACAGCAATTACAGCAGAGATTCCGAGCTAGACGCCGCTTTTCTTGATTTTCTCTATTTCTTTTTCTATGGCTGCTCTCTCTGACCCAATGTCACCTTTGGCGAAGACGGCTACGGCATTGAACACCAGCCCTATTCCCCAGAACAACATCACCCACCCCGGCCAGAAATAGCTGCGACCGGTAAAGTACCAGATGGCTACCAGCATCAAATTGACGAGTATATATGCCGTCAGATGGGAGTAGAATCCTCTCCTTCTTCGCACTCTATGCGTGGCTATCTCGCGGATTTCGTCTTCAGACATCTTCTTGGACATATCTTAACTCCTTAATTTGTATTACTGTTAGGAACGTATCTAATCTATTCGCTTGAACATTTTCTTGGGCATGCCGCAGATGGGGCACTTGTCAGGTGGTTCGCCCTCGACCGTATTGCCGCAGTACTGGCAGACGTAGATTGGCTTCTCAGCCATATCCTGTCCCTTTTCCAGCATGGTCAGGGCGGTCTGATACAGGCGGTGGTGAATTTGCTCAACCTTATTCGCCAGGTCGAATGTGTCATTCGCCTTCTTGTTGCCTTCAGCGTCGGCCTGCTTCATGAAATCGGGATACATCTTGGTGAACTCGTAATGCTCACCGCCGATGGCCGCCTTCAGGTTGTCCTTGGTTGATTTTATCCCCTGCATGACTTTCAAGTGGTTGCGGGCATGGACTGTCTCAGCGTCCGATGCGGCACGGAATAAGTGCGCTATCTGCTTATGTCCCTCCTCATCGGCTTTCTCAGCGAAGTACAGGTACTTGCGGCTGGCCTGGCTTTCACCGGCGAAAGCGGCTTGCAGATTATCACTGGTCTGGCTCATAATCCACCTCCTATATTCTTAATTAACTATATTTTAATCGAAATCACGGACTAATTGAAGCCATGGTGCCGCGGCGCCGGTTTATCGTACTACTTTACGTTACCGGTCAAAGCTGGTATGATGACTGCCCGGCATAATGGTGCAGATATGGTTTTAGAGTCACGCTGCATCAAAACGCCAAATAATAGAACAAAGGGGGTTACCACAAATGGCAGTAACTATCATCAATCTGGTCCTGACTACCGTAATACTAGCTTTAGGCATCTGGGCGTTCGTCAAGAGGAAATCTGACGTAGCTCTTTACATCGGCATTGGCTTCGGTTTATTCGCCATTTCTCATGCTCTGACACTGGCGGGGCTGGCAGCAAGTTTGGATGCCTTTATCATTGTCATCAGGATAATCGGTTATCTGCTGGTCATATTTGCCCTGTGCAGAATACTGATGAAGAAATAGCCTCGATATCCCGATATAGTCGAAAAGGCTTCCCTTGTCTGGCCATTTAACACTGTGGCAACAAGCTGAAACCGCTTGTTAATACGTGTTGCCTGCGAGTATAATCAATCATCGGATGGGGCTGTAGCTCAATTGGGAGAGCGCCTCCCTTGCACGGAGGAGGTCAGGGGTTCGAATCCCCTCAGCTCCACTTAGCTTCAGAGATAACGACCAAAGGTATCAATAGGTAGAACTTACCTCTTCTTCTTTTTGATCCTGTTGATATCTGAGTTTACACGCAGGAACACGATTGCAAATAACTGACTTTTGTTATCTCGTTCAACAACTTTGGTGTTCTGTTATCTGGCCAACAGGTTATATATGGTCGCCATGCCTAACGTATTATAATAGAGTAGCGAGGATAGTAGTCAGGCTCGCTGTGAAGGGAGGCAGATTAATATGATAGAAATGCCATATAACCTTAAGAAGATAGAGGGGGTGTCATGGGAGGCACTTCGAGAACTGGCCACCAAGGAGTTGTCTACCATACCGCCAAATGATCATATTGTATTCGAAGCGATATTCGGGACAAAATGGCCTCAATTTGAACAGTTTATTCTGTTCTTTATGCCGGGAAAAGCTACGATGAGATTTCATCAGTTAGCAAGCAGATGGCGGAGTTGGGAGACCTCTCTCAAAACGAAAGCGGGGAATTAGCAATTATCGCT
Source organism: uncultured Chloroflexia bacterium (assembly GCA_963726215.1). Classification (GTDB taxonomy): domain Bacteria; phylum Chloroflexota; class Dehalococcoidia; order GIF9; family UBA5629; genus 9FT-COMBO-48-23. The sequence continues at coordinate 40,948 of CAVSBU010000033.1, read as the reverse complement.
ACTTTAAACGAAACCCAGTACAAGTCTCCAAATAGAGAACATGATTATCAGATTTGTAGGCTTCTTCATAATGAAACGGAGATAGTCAACATATCGCTTGACTGCACCTTTTAGCGTGTTATTATTCCTCAATTCCAGGGTCAAGCTTTCCTCAAAGGTTACTCCCACTTATCTCAAGCACCAATCAGATATGATTCGAATTTATATTTCCAGTAAGTGATGTTTCTACCTCAACTTGGCTTGATGTATAATTCAGGGCAAGGTCGCTTTCAGGCTGGATTAGACAACTTCCAATTTCCGTTATTAAGTTGATTAGGCGACATTTTAAGGACGGCGAAGTCTGATGAACCAACCCGCGGTGGCATTCTGGAGTCTGCCGATTGCCGAATTGCTCAAGCGTTTGGGAACAAAATCCGGGGGATTGACCAACGAGGAAGCCAGGAACGTCTCCAACGGTATGGCTTCAATCTCCTTAGACCCAAAAAGAAACAGACTCACTGACGCTGCTACTTTCTCAATTCAAAAGTCCAATCATTATTATTCTTCTTTTTGCAGCCGTACTGGCTTTTTTCCTGGGCGATGTCACCGACGCTGTGATTATCTTCGCCATTGTCTCGATAAGTGGCTTACTCGGATTCTGGCAAGAGAGAGGAGCCACCAATGCCGTCGAGAAGTTGTTAGCGCTGGTGCAGATAAAGGCTGCGGTGCTTCGCGATGGAAATGAGATTGAAATTCCTGTCGAAGAAATTGTGCCCGGTGATATTGTCATTCTTAATGCCGGTGATGTCATTCCCGGGGACTGCCTAATTCTGGAATCAAAGGACCTCTTTGTAGATGAAGCGACACTGACGGGGGAAACCTACCCTGTAGAGAAACTGGTCCAGGTCTTATCACCGGAAACACCACTTGGTAAACGGACAAACAGTCTTCTTATGGGGACTCATGTGGTAAGCGGTACTGCCAGAGCGGTGGTGGTGCGCACGGGTAAAGAAACCGAATTCGGCAAAGTTTCCGAACGTCTGAAACTGAGGCCTCCGGAGACGGAATTTGAACACGGCGTCAAACATTTTGGGTATCTCCTCCTGGAGGTTACGGTAATAATGGTGGTTGCTGTTTTCGCCATCAATGTCTTTTTTGCCCGCCCGGTGTTGGAGGCTTTTCTCTTTTCTTTAGCCTTAGCTGTTGGACTCACTCCGCAACTTTTGCCGGCAATTATTAGTATCAACCTGGCTCAGGGTGCCAAACGTATGGCCCGAGACAAGGTGATTGTCAAACGGCTTGCCTCTATTGAAAATTTTGGCAGTATGAATGTGCTTTGTTCAGATAAGACGGGTACGCTGACCGAAGGAGTGGTTCGTGTCCATTCTGCCGTTGATGTTGATGGTAACGAAAGTGAAAAGGTTATTTTATATGCTTATCTAAATGCGTTTTATGAAACGGGGTTTGCGAACCCTATTGATGAAGGGATACGTAACCATCGCCAATTTGACTTGTCTGGCTATCAGAAACTTGACGAAGTGCCATATGATTTTATTGGCAAGCGACTCAGCATCCTGGTCTCAAAGAATGGTACGCATCTGATGGTGACCAAAGGTGCTTTACAGAATGTTCTTGCCGTCTGTTCCACAATAGAAATTGCCGGTGGAACTGTTGTCGATATAGCTGCCGTGCGGGAACGGATAAAAGGTCGCTTTGAAGAGTTAAGCAGTAAAGGCTTTCGCACACTTGGCGTCGCTTACCGTGACGTTGGCTCTGATTCAGTTATCAGAAAAGAATATGAAGCTGGCATGACATTTGCAGGATTCCTGGTGCTTTTTGACCCACCTAAGCTCGACATTGCGAAAACCATAGGTGAATTGAAACAACTCGGCGTCTCATTAAAGGTCATTACCGGGGACAACAAGCTTGTCGCGGCTAGTGTTAGTCAACAGGTAGGACTACTTAGTCCACGAATCATTTCAGGTTCAGACTTGCATAAGATGAGTGATGAAGCGCTGCTAAAACAAGTGAATGAGGTAGATGTCTTCGCCGAAGTCGAGCCAAATCAGAAAGAGCGTATTATTCTGGCTTTGAGGAAGGCTGGAAATGTGGTTGGTTATATGGGCGATGGAATCAATGATGCCTCGGCACTCCATGGCGCTGATGTTAGTATTTCTGTTGATAGCGCTGTAGATGTGGCCAAGGATGCCGCGGATATTGTGCTGCTGGAAAAGGACCTCCGCGTCCTTAAGCAGGGTGTGCAGGCAGGAAGGATGACATTTTCAAACACACTCAAGTATGTGTTCATGGCGACGAGTGCTAATTTCGGGAATATGTTCAGCATGGCTGGAGCATCCCTCTTTTTGTCCTTTCTTCCTCTCCTCCCCAAACAGGTCCTTCTCACCAATTTGTTTACCGATTTTCCTGAGATGACCATCGCCACAGATAACGTAGACCGTGAAGCAGTTGATAAACCCCGACGCTGGGATATCAAATTCATCCGCAAATTCATGATAACTTTCGGGCTACTCAGTTCGGTGTTTGACTATCTTACCTTTGGCGTACTTTTGTTTATCCTGCACGCCACAACGAACCAATTCAGGACCGGCTGGTTTATGGAGTCTGTTATTTCAGCGGCGGCGATTGTTCTGGTTGTTCGCAGCCGGAAGCCATTCTTTAAGAGCAAACCCGGGAAATATTTGCTTATGACCACTCTGTTGATAATAGCCGTCACGTTTATCTTGCCTTTCACTCCACTTGGGAAGTATTTGGTTTCCAACCTGTGCCGCTCTGGTTCCTTTTCGTAATTGGCATTATTGTGTTGTTATATGTTGTCGGAGCTGAAATAACGAAAAGTGTCTTCTATAGCAAAGTGAAATTTTAAGGAGGAAAAACTGTGAAGCGAGAAACATCACACGGATCAGAGAACGATAGCGACCAAAGAGCCGGCGAAGGGACATCATTTGATTTCTTTCCATTTTATTAACCCCAAACTTCAACCAATGCTCCAAACAATAGCAATACTAAGATTATTATAAGAAATAAAATAAATTCTTTTCTATTTTCTTTAAACACAACTCGCCAGTTTCTTTTTTGCTCAGGTAATGACCAGAATTTTTTCCAATCAGTCAACTGTTTTTTCCACCACCCTAAAAACTGTTTTATCTCTGGTTTTACTCCAAATATCTCCGTTGCAAGAGTTGATGCAAAAGTTGCACTGATGATCATGAAAAGTATTTCAATTACAACTAGAATCCAGTCGAAAAAGGAGAAGGTTATCCCAGTTAGTGGCGCAAGAGAAACTACAAGAGAATAGAATACACCATATAGTACCATCATAACAGGTGCCACTAATAATAGTCCGACGAAAAAAACAACAAAGACTGAGATGCTATTTCTGACAAATATTTGAATAAATGTATTGAAATTGGGAGTGAATTCTGCTGCTCCCTTAACTCCTGTCATGCTTATTAAAGAAGCCCATCCTCCCCATAATCCAAGCATGACATTGGGAAATAATTGAACTAGAAGGAATATTACAATAAAAGCTCCAACAAGGCATAAACTGTTGATTTTAAGCCATTTTAGAAATATTTGTTTGTTCATAAGTTTATTATTCCTCAACAAAATAATACGCCCAAGATAGAGCCGAGACCTGCCTCAAGTTTGAAGCAACGTCTGAATACTATTAGATATTTAAGGCAAAGGTCAAGTCAAAGTCCTTGCTGGTACTACCTATTGATACCTCAGCTCCACTTAGGTGCAAAAGAACCACCGCAGTCATCAATAAGTAGAACTTACCTCTTCTTTTTCAATCTATTGATACCCTAGCTCTATGTCTTCCATGTGAACTATTCGAAGAGTATGTTATTCATAAATATAATCAATGTCAGTTTGTAGATGGAATCGTTAGATCAGATGTGGAGCTTTATACGGCATTAGTCCAATTTAAGTCTCATGGCAACAGGCAGTGCAGGAGTTCATTGAAGTTCCTTACCGTTTCATAACCGGAGTGGCTAAGATTTTCCCCACTGGCATCGAAAAGAATCGTCTTGAACCCCAGCTCAGTTGCCGAGTCCAGGTTTTTGGGGTTGTCATCTACAAATACCGCATCACCGGCAGTGACATCTAGCCGCCTGATTAGATATTCAAAGATCGCCGGGTCTGGTTTTCTGATACCGACATCACCGCTGATGACAAAGCCACGAAGATATCTCTCAAGTTTGAATATATCTCGCAATTTTCTCGACCACTCTGAGAGGTCGTTTGACAGACACCAGACTTCCCCGCCTCTTGAATTGATAGCCTCGAGGAATTCAATCAAGCCATCGGTCAGCTTATGACGTTGCAGATATTCATCTTCCAAGTTCGGGGCTACACCTACCGATTGCCAAAATTCAATTGCGGTCATATTACCCAGACTCGCCACCATGTAAAGACTTGTGATTTTTTCGATATCACTGATACCACCCTTTTCTGCAATAAATGGGCAGAGCAAGTCTTTTACGTCATCCCCGACGGAATACATTACCCCCATAGCATCAAGTATCACAACTTTAGTTTTCAAGGTTGGTCTCTGCGTGTGTCGGGTCATTAGTCTGTCAGAGTTTTTTAGTTGTCTATACGGATAAGACGAAAATCAACCTGAAAGTTCCACCTTTTTAATACCCCAGCTCCAGTATAGGCTCGGGTGAATTTCATGTTGTTCATGACTCCCCACTGGATATACCGATATAACCCTTTATTGAAACGGGTGCCTTAAGAACACTATTTAAGTTACTGTAGTTACTCAGGCTTCTAAAACCCGCATTAGCTCCTCAGTATCCGGTAACTGCTGAATAGGATACAACTTGGCAAAAACTACTACTTGATTCTCGTCAATCATTATGTTTGCTCGTTCCGAAAAACCGTCTTTGTCCCGGAACACGCCATAAAGCTTTGCCACCTCTCCCTGAGGCCAGAAATCAGAAAGTAGTCTGGTTCTCTCAATGTTCAGTGATTTTGCCCATGCCTTGTTCGAGGGCACTGAATCAACGCCAATACCCAGGGCTACTGTATTCAATCTATTGTATCGATCGAAGTTCTCTTCCAGAGAACCCATTTGATCGCTTCAAACTGGCGTCCAAGCCAGTGGCCTAAATGAGAGTAAAACCTTCTTACCTTTAAGAGAAGAAAGCCTGACGGTTTTGCCATTCTGGTCTTTTAGCGTGAAGTCAGGAGCCTGGCTGCCAACTTCTATCATAATAGTACCTCCTTTTAACTTTTTTGTTAGGGATTGTCCCATGCCGGTCAAGTAATTGCAAATGCGGCTCGAAACATGAGCACCACCTCTTCTTTAAGTTTTGATTCACAGGTTCGTGGTTTGCTATCATTCAAGGTACGAAATCCTGTGTTTAGGAGGTAGTCGATGCAAGCTAAAGAGGCGATGATCAAATCTCTGGAGCAGAGCCAGGGATATCTGACCAAGAGCGCTTGACGGTCTAACGCAGGAAGAGGCGGCATGGAGCCCGGCAGCGGAGTCTAACAGCATCGCCTTTATACTGTGGCATGTCACCCGGGTTGAAGACTTCTTCGTTAACCGTGTGATTCAGCGACAGGTAGAATTATACGAGGCGGAAGGTTGGCGCGAGAAATTGGGCACTCCGGCCAAAGATACCGGTTTTGAGTATACGTTTGGAGCAGCTTCAAGCCTGGCCGGTGCCGAAGTTAGAGGTATTACGCGGCTATACCGACTCAGTCCGGAAAAGTACTTTGGCTTTGCTTAACAGCATCGCTCCAGAAAGACTATCCGAATTGGCTCGGCCGGACCGTTCGCCTGACTCCATAGGTGATATACTATGTCGCATCACCACTGAGATAGCTCTACACACGGGACAGATTGCCTATTTGCGCGGGATTCAGCGCGGGATGAACAAGTAGTATCGCCTGAGTATTATGCAGTACTTAACGAATATGATAATGAGATTTTAAAACGAGGTTGAAATGCCTAAGAGCAGGAAACTAAGGCCGAGCTGGGCGGACAGAGCTAAAATCCGCATCAAGAGGATGCTGGGCATGAACATCTTGCTTTGCGATAGCTGTAAGTGGGACTGGCGAAGTGCCTGCCATAACCCGGAGCGGCCTAATGCCATCTGGTGCCTCGATTATGAGAAGAGAGGCAGATAAGTCAGCAATAGCTGCCAATTCTTTGACACTACGAAAGCCCGATGCTATGATGGTACTGAACTGCCCGGCCGCCTGATTGGCTGGGCTACATATGGACGGCATTAACGGTCTGTTTTTAATATTATTCTTGATTTCTCTGGCGGCAGCTGCCTTCTTCTGCAGTGCTGAGACAGCTTTTATTGGCATGCAGAGGCTCCGCCTCAAGCACCTCGTACGCACCAATCACCCCAGGGCTAGCAATCGTAGCCAAAATTCTGGACAAACCTGAGAAATTCCTGGCTACCGTGCTTTTGTGCATCAATTTCTTCGAGACGGCAGTAGCTACTCTGGGGACGGTAATGGCTGTATCGTTGTGGGGGGAGAACTTAGGAGCAGCCATAGCCACCATTGTCATCACAATACTTAACCTTGATTTCTTGTTGAATTTATTCCCAAAAGCTTTAGCGCCCGCTATGGGGAGACGAATAGCTCTGCTCTATGCCAGGCCAATAGAATTCATATCGATTGTACTTTATCCATTTGTCTATGTACTGAACCATATCGGCATAAGATTCACCAAGATGGCTGGAGAAGGCACCGAGCCGAGGCCGACGATTAGCGAGGATGAATTCCGTACCGCCATCACCGTTGGTGAGGCTGAAGGGGTCTGGGAAGAGGAAGAAGCGGAGATGTTGCATAATGCCTTTGAATTCGCTGACCGGCCGGTTAGCGAGGTAATGCAGCCGCGGACAGAGGTTACCTGGTTGAGACAGGGGACGACTTTAGCCGGCTTTCTTGATATCTATCGCCAATATCCCTTCTCTCGTTTTCCGGTTTATAAGGGTACGACGGATAACGTAGTCGGCGTTTTATCGATTAAAGATGTGATAATGGCTCAGGCCAACAAATCGCTGACTCTGGATAGCCCTATTGATGAATTGGTTCGCCCGGTGCATTTTGTGCCCGAGACCAAGCGTCTGGGCGAGCTTCTGGCTGAGATGAGGGATAACAATTACCATATGGTAGCCGTCGTTGATGAGTATGGCGGTGTGGCTGGTATAGCTGCCTTGGAGCAGTTGACTCAGGAGATAATGGGTGTTATCGGTGATGAGCTGGCTGTCAAGGAAAAAGACTTCGTGGCTATCGATGCCCATACTTGTGAGGTCGATGGTGGGGTCAGGGTGGAGGAAGCTAATGAGGAATTGGATTTGGACCTGCCTACCGGTGACTATGAGACTGTGGCTGGGTTCATTCTCAGCCATTTAGGGCGCATTCCAAAGCAGGGTGAGCACTTAAAATACAAGGACCTGAAAATAACTATAGCTCAAATGCAGGGGCGGAAGATAGAGAAGATTCAGATAACCAGGGAAAAGGATGCAGCGCCTGCGCCTTAAGTTCAGCCGTGGTGAAGAACTCAAGTTCCTGTCGCACTTAGATTTGATGAGGCTTTGGGAGAGGGCTTTACGCCGGGCTGGCCTCCCCTTAGCTTATTCGGAAGGTTTCACTCCTCATCCACAGATTGCCCTGGCAGCTCCATTATTAGTCGGTGTGACCAGTGACGCTGAGCTGATGGATGTTTTATTGTCTCGATGGGTTTCTCCGCAATCTTTTGTAGCCCAGATAGAGAAGCAGTTACCTCGCGGCATTGCCCTGCTTGAGGTTTGGCCGGTTGGGCCGAAAATTCCTTCGCTTCAATCTCAGGTTAGATTTGTCGAGTATAGGGTTGAAGTAGAGACAGAAAAAGGATGCCAGGAAGTTGAATTGGCTTTGAAATCTTTTCTGTCAAAGAAGGAACTGCCGTGGCACCATGACAGAGATACAGGCGCCCGCTACTATGATTTGCGTGCCCTGGTGGATGACCTGTGGCTTATCGATTGCCAGGATTCTATGTGTGTTTTGGGAATGAGATTGCGCTGCGATGAAAAAGGTGCTGGCAGACCGGAACAGGTGACCAAGGCTCTTGGTTTCTCCCAACGTCCTAAATCTATCCATCGCACCAATCTGATTTTAAACTGACCCCGATTCGGTTACAAAATGCAACCAACACAGCCTCGTTTGGATATTAAGCGTCAAAAGCTGGCCAGGAAATATGCCCGGCTTATGAGGCGACTATCTTTAATCGAGTTAGCTATAGTCGGCGTTATATTGCTGGTGCTTGTTTTCGGCGGTGTCTCGGTCAAACTGAGCTACTTTTTGGCTTTTTCTCAACCGTGGGCATCGGCCTTGTACTTTATTATTTTGGCGGTTGGCCTGGGGATAATTTTGATGCCGCTGACCTACTATCAGGGCTTTATACTGCCGCGACGCTACGGTTTGTCACATCAAAAGTTTAGTGCCTGGATAGCAGACAGAGCCAAAGCCTCAGCCCTGGGCTTTCTATTGGGTCTGGCAGTAGTTATTCTCGTTTACTGGCTGCTGGACCGCTTCCCAGACATCTGGTGGTTGTGGGCTGGCATATTTTTATTGCTGCTCAGCTTGCTTCTAACGCGGCTAACGCCGACTTTGCTGCTGCCTATTTTCTTTAAGTTAGAGCCTCTGGGTGATGTGAAACTTAAGCAAAGATTGATGAATCTGGCAAAGCGGGCGCAAGCCCAGATTGTCGGTGTGTTCACCATGGATTTGAGCAGCAAAGGTACCACGGCCAATGCTATGTTAGCCGGTTTGGGCAGGACGAGGAGTATTATTCTCACTGATACTCTGCTCCAGAAATATACTTCGGATGAGATTGAAGTGATACTGGCGCATGAATTAGGGCATCATCTCCACAAGGATATTCCCAAGCTTATCGCTGTGCAGGCAGCCATGATTTTGCTGGGCTTATACCTGTCCAATCTGGTTTTAAGAGCCAGCCTTATTCCATTGGTTTTCAAGGAATTGCCGATGTGGCGGCATTCCCTCTGCTGTTTATATCCATTAGCTGCTTTTGGCTTAATAATAACGCCATTGACTAATGCCTACAGCCGATATGTGGAGGCATCGGCTGATAAAGCTGCCATAGAATTGACGGCTAATGCAAAAGCTTTCGTTACGGCAATGACCAGGCTAACTAACCAGAACCTGAGTGTAGCCAATCCTAGCCGTTGGGAGGAGCTATTATTTTATGACCATCCGCCGTATACTAAGCGGGTGAGTTTGGCTCACCGCTATGGTCTTAAAGTTTTATAAGGAGGTAAGCGATTAAACTTATTCTGGTAAGACATGGCGAGACTGCATGGAACCAGGAAAGGCGGATTCAGGGTGGCAGCAGTGATATTGAGTTAAGCGAGGTCGGGAAAGAACAGGCAGCGAGATTGGGGCTGGCATTAAAGGGGATGAACATCGACGCCATCTATTCCAGCCCATTGAAACGCGCTTTGGATACAGCACAGGCTATTGCCAGCTACCATAGTTTAACGGTGCAGGTAGAGCCCGATTTGCGGGAGATGGAAGTCGGTGAGCTTGAAGGTGTCTCAATTGCCGACCTGGGGACCAGTTTTGGCCAGTTTTTGCTACAGTGGCGACAGGGACATGGGCACGGAAAAGTTACCCGGTGGTGAGAGTGTGGTTGAGCTGGCGGACAGGGTCTGGGCCATAATTCAGTTAATAATTAACAGACATGACCACGGAAATGTAGTGGTGGTGAGCCACTTTTTTACTGCTGTGGCGACTATCTGTAAAGCTCTGGGATGGCCGCTTACCACTATAGAACGGATTAGAGTGCAGACCGGCAGTATTAGTATAATTGACTTTGCAGATGGGAAGTCGCGCCTGGTGTCATTGAGTGATACCTGTCACCTAAGGGACGGTTAAGAATTTATTAGCTCTATTTGTCATTCTGAGGGAGCGGAGCGACTGAAGAATCTGATTTAATACGGGGCTTAGATCCTTCGCTTTCGCTCAAGGATGACAATGGGACACTGCTGGAAGGATTAGGTTTGGCCAAGAAAGAGAAGACGCTCGAGCAAAGAGTCATCAACTTTATCCGCGAGCAAAATCTTATTTCAGTCGGCGATAAGCTGGTGGTGGCTGTATCCGGAGGTGCCGACTCGGTTTGTCTACTTCACGTTCTAGTGCAGCGGCGGCGAGAGTTGGGGGTAGAACTACATGTAGCCCATCTCAACCACCAGCTTCGAGGTGAGGAATCTGACGCTGATGCCAGTTATGTTTCTGATTTGGCGCAAAAGCTTGGTGTGCCGGCCACTATTGAGCGCCGAGATGTGGCAGCATATCGTGAACGGAAAGGTGGCTCATTAGAGGAAGCTGCCCGCGAAGTTCGTTATGGATTCCTGGCTGATGTGGCTGGAAGGGTAGGTAGCTCCAAGGTAGTGGTGGGACATACCTGTGACGACCATATTGAGACTATTCTGCTGCATTTGCTGCGTGGCGCGGGCACAGCAGGACTGTGTGGTCTGCAGTCGCGCTCGGTATTGCCGTACGGTGAAAACGGTGGCCGGCTTGAAGTAGTGCGACCGTTGCTTAAGGTTACCCGGCAGGAAACAGTGGACTACTGCCGGCGACATCGCCTGGCTCCGCGGAGCGATTCATCCAATGAATCGCTTTCTTTCTTGAGAAACCGTATCCGCCTTGAGTTGCTGCCTGTGCTCAGAAGCTATAACCCCGGTATTGACAAAGTGCTGCTGAGGCTGGCCGATATTGCTGGAGATGACATCTCTTTTATTGAAGAACAAGCTTCTCTGCTGTGGCAGGATTTAGCCAGAAAGGAAGGCGATGCGATTTACCTGGACGTGAACAAGATGCTTGCCCTGCCGCGTGCCATACAAAGGCAGGTCTTTAGAAAGGCAGTTAAGCAACTGAGAGGCAATCTGAAGGATGTTGAGGCTGACCATATTGAAGCCATGATTGAGTCTCTATCGAAACCAGCGGGAAAAAGATTTTGCCTGCCTGACGGTTTGACGCTGTCTACAGAGTATGGCCGCCTGGTTTTGACACCGACTCAGCTTCGGTATGTCCATTACCTCCACTTCAGGGTACGGCCAGTATTAATATTCCCGGCGATACTGATTTACCTGGCTGGCGAATTAAAGCGGATATAATTCAAGAGTCAGTCGGCAGCGACAATGGTCTTACTGCCAGCTTTGATTTGGATAAGGTCGGAAAAGAATTGGTCGGTGCGGCGGCGCAGACCGGGCGACCGTTTCCAGCCTCTGGGCATGAATCAGACCAAGAAGCTCCAGGACTTTATGGTTGATGCCAAAATTCCCCGTTCGTGGAGAGACCGGGTGCCGTTGGTTAGCTCAGCCCAACAAATTCTATGGGTAGTCGGCTGGAGAATAGACGACAGGGTTAAGGTTACCGAAAAGACGAAGAAAATCCTGCGTTTACAATTTGAAAGGTTAATTTAATGGCGGTGGATTCGGAGTTGCGTATACGGCGGCTCACCATAGACGAGGCCTTGCCCAAGCTTGACCATTACCTTAACGCTGCTTTCATGGCAGGTCTGCCGTCGGTGCGCATCGTCCACGGCAAAGGAACGGGAGTGCTGCGACAAGCAGTACATGAGACTGCTGGCGGAACATCCTCTGGTCAAGTCATTCCGGTTCGGTGATTGGGGTGAGGGAGGAGCCGGGGTAACGATAGCTGAGCTGGCGAATCATTAACTAGAATAATCCTTATAACAGGAAACAAAAATGAGTACCAAGGCAGTGACAGTTCCCAGGCAGATGTGGTATGAAGAGGGGAAATTGCGGTTGACCTTCCCCGAATCATGGGAGGTGGTGCCCTGCCTGATGAACGGGCATAACGTCCCACAGATAACCCCGAAACAGATAAAGGCTGCTTTTGATAATCCTATCGGCAGCCCCAGGCTTAAAGAACTGGCCAAGGGTAAAAATAAAGTAGCCGTAATCTTCGATGATATCTCACGTCCCACAAGAGTGGCTGATTTGATACCCTATGTTTTGAAGGAGCTGGAGGCAGCAGGCATTCCTGAAGAGGCTATCAGATTCATCTGTGCTACCGGCGCTCACGGGGCTCATACTTATCAAGATTTCCAGAAGAAGCTGGGCCAGAAGATAATGGACAGGTTTCCAGTTTACAACCACAATGTCTACGAGAACTGCACCTATGTCGGGCAGACTTCGCAAGGTACACGGCTGTCTGTCAATTCTGAGGTCATGAGCTGTGATTTGAAAATCGGCATCGGCTCGGTAATACCTCATCCTCAAAGTGGATTCGGCGGTGGTGGCAAGATTGTCCTGCCTGGCATAGCTTCCATCGACTCAATTGAGGCTTTTCACCTGCTTGAAATAAAAGCCAGAGAAGGTGGGCGGGTAGGTATTGTGGGGCCCGGGCAACTACCTCGAAAATCCTATGGTGAAGGATTTTAATGAGGCAGCAAAAATGATAGGTCTCAACCTCAAGATTGACACCATAATCAATGGCAGTGGACAACCTTGCGCCATATTCGTGGGCGAGCCTGAGGCTGAATACTACGAGGCGGTTAAGTTTGCTGTACCACACTACGCTACAAAACCTGTCCCGAGGGCTGATGTGGTTGTAGTGAATACTTATTGTAAGGGTAACGAAGCCGTAGTCGGCTTGATTATAGGTATACAGATGCTGATGGAAAAGGGCGGCGACCTGGTATTAATAATGGACTTCCCGGCTGGCCAGGTGGTGCATTATTTGCTCGGCAGTTTTGGCGGTGAAAGCCAGAGGGCGCTTATTCAGTGCCGTTGATTTTCAGCTACCGTGGTTGAAAAGATTGGTGGCATTATCTCCGCAGTTCGAGAGGTCTACGACTGATTGGATGGCGATACCTAATGCGGTGTGGGTAAAGACCTGGTCTGAGGTCATGGACGTAATAAAGCAAGATTTCCCAAATGGCGCCAGGGTAGCAGTTATTCCTGATGGCACCATTCAGTATTTATCGGCCTCTTAATGTACGGTTTGTAGAGGGGATTGAAAATGGATGCACAAGTTACAGAGCTTGTAGAGCAGTTCAAGGCAGAGGCCAGCAGGGCAGGTGCTGTGGTGTATGAAGCCTCAAGTGCTGAAGATGCCAATAATTATATATTGAAACTGGCGCAGGAACGCGATGTGAAAACATGCAGTTAAGTCTAAATCCAAAGTGGCCGATGAGATTAAATTGAGGAAACATCTGGAGAAGGCTGGCATCGAAGTGAAAGAGGCTGATTTGAAGGAGTGGATTGCTCAGCTAGCTGGTGAAAAATCCACAGGACGGAAGACTATTAGGCAGGTGGAGAAGCTTATTTCTAAGGCAACCGGCAAGAAACTAAATCCCGACCCTCGAGTTCTGCTAAATGCAGCCAATCGAGCCATAAGGCAATACTGTATTGATGCCGACATGGGCATATCGGAAGCTGATGTAGCCATAGCTGAAACGGGAACCTTGGTCATAGTCGGAAATGAAGGCGTCACCCGTCTGGTTGCCGTTTTGCCTCGCATCCATGTGACGGTAGTCAATAGTCAAAACGTGGTCTCGGTTATGGAAGATGTTATTGCCAAGCTTAAATTGCTCACCGAAAATATGGCTGGTCAGACAATGCCAAGTTATGTCACTTATATCACTGGCAGAAATACAACGGCCGATATACCCGGTGCCGTGCTGGCCAGAGCTCAGGGGCCTGCCGAGGAGCACATAATACTGGTGAATAAGGCTGCCAAGAGGGGTAGAGCATGAGCCGAGCCATGACCAAGCGCGTGCACAAGGCGCTAACCGATGAAAACTTGCAGACCGCCCTTACCAGATTACTGGGGCTGATTAAATTCGTGCGTCAGATAGCATTTGCTGGCCTCGATTTTGAGTCTTTAAGCCAGGAGATTCGCCATATTAAGGAGAATTCCATTGCTAACCTTCCGCAGCTGGTGGAGCAGTTTAAGTCACAAGCCACAAAAGCCGGTGCTGTGGTATATGAAGCCGAAGATGCTGAGGATGCCGTTAAATATGTGCTGAAGCTGGCGCAGGAACGCAAAGTGAAACATATAGTGAAATCGAAGTCCATGCTGGGCGAGGAGATTGAGTTGAGGGAGCATCTCGAAAAAGCTGGCATCGAGGTGACGGAGACCGACATTGGGGAGTGGATTGTCCAGCTAGCCGGGGAAAGGCCGGCACATTTAGTTGGACCAGCGATACACAAGACCATAGAACAGGTGGCTGAGCTTATATCTAAGGCGACCGGCCAGGAGCTGGGAAATGACCCTCAAGCTTTGCTGGATGCGGCACGTCGTGCCTTAAGGCAGACCTACATAGATGCCGATATGGGAATTTCGGGAGCTAATATCGCCATAGCTGAGACCGGAACCCTGGTCGTTGTCACCAACGAGGGGAATGGTTGTATGGCGACAACTTTGCCTCCGGTTCACGTAGCAGTAGTTGGCTATGAGAAGATAGTTTCCAGCTGGAAGGATGCCGCTGCCATTTTCAGATTGCTCAGCCGATGCACTGCCGGTATGAAAATGCCGGTATATATCTCTCATATCACCGGGCCAAGTCGTACTGATGCCATTCCCGGCGCAATGCTTCACGGTGCCGGAGGTCCTGACGAAGTCCATATTGTCCTGGTGGATAATGGTCGATGGCAGATGAGAGAAACCGACGAGTTCAGGGAAGCACTGTATTGTATTAAGTGTGGTGCCTGCCTGAATGTCTGCCCGGTTTTTGCCTCTGTTGCCGGGCAGATTTATGGCTACATATATCAGGGCGGCATCGGCGCCATATTGACCGCCTTTTTACACAGTATGGATAAAGCAGAAGAGGTGGCGAGCTTATGCCTCGGCTGCATGGCCTGTAAGGAAGCCTGTCCCGCCCGAATTGATATACCGCGGATGATAACGCGGTTGAGAGCCAGTTTGGCAGAGGAAAAAGGCTTGCCCTTATTGAACAGAATAGCTTACCGCAGCATTCTGAAACACCAACCAAGATTGGATAGAGTGATAAGAATTGGCTCGTACCTGCAACAGCCTTTCGTTGATGAAGACCTTATGATACGGCGGCTGCCCGGTCCGTTGAATGCACTGACCCAGGCCATCAGCCTTCCGGCGCTGTCGCATAGACCCTTACGTGACAGGCTTAAAGACTATTCTTCGCCCAAGCTGACAGATAAGCCTAAGGTGGCTTTCTATTCCGGCTGTGTTGCTGCTTATGCCTATCCTGAAATCGGTGAAGATGTGATGAAGGTCTTGGCAGAATGCGGTGCTCGAGCCATATTATCCGGTGGGCCAGGCGTGTTGTGGCGCTCCGGCATATTTTGCCGGCGATGTAGAAACGGCCTTAAGTCTGGCCAAGACGAATATCGCTGCGCTTGAAGAAATGAGGCCCGACTATATAGTCACCGTATGTCCCGGGCTGCGCGGCTGTGCTGCAACGGGAATATCTAAGCTTAACCTCTGCCGAGCCGCGGTGGAACCAGCGAGCCAGAGCATTGGCTGGCAAAATTCGTGATTTCTCACAGCTAGTGCTTGAACTGACTCCCTCTGCGGGAGAAAAACCGTCACGAAATCAGAAGGTCACTTACCATGACCCCTGCCATTTAAAGCGCGGCATCGGTGTCTTTAATGAGCCCAGGCAGTTGCTGCAACGGGAAGGCTTTGAGGTAATAGAAATGGCGGATTCTGACGCCTGCTGCGGCTTTGGTGGTCATGTCGTGCTCAGTTATCCGGAGCTGTCCAAATCGGTCTTGAAGAGAAAGCTGGATAACATCGAAGCGACTGGTGCGGAAACGGTAATTACGAACTGCATACCCTGCGTACTGCAACTCAGAGGCGGCCTGGATAAGCGCCACAGCCGCATCAAAGTAATGCACAGCGCCGAGCTACTGGCAAAATCTTTTTAAGTTAGTCCAGTACAAAAACTGTTTTCTTATCTATTGCCCTTCATGAATACCGAACAGGGAATACTTATATATACTTTATATTTATTAAGCGCTATGTAACCACCGGCGAGGGGCGCTCCTGGAAAGGATGTGTCCTGGCCACCAGTGAGAAGAGATACGGATATTTTGATTTCAGGTGTTCCACATAAAATAACCACTCGACTATTAGCTGGCGATACACCCGCTGAGTGTCGCCGGCGATGTGCTTAATGTCAGCCTCCGGAAGGCCCGTCAGTGATTCCCGTGATTCCAGCTCCTCAGTCAGGTGGAAAGTCGCCCAGAGTAAATCTGTAAAGCGTTCATGCTCCAGAAGGTTAGGGTTTTCCAGCAGCGCCAGCAAAAATTGCCGCTTCTGAACCAGGAACTTTTTAAGCCTGGAGAGGTCCAGGCTGCTAAAATCAGCTTCACCATCTATGGTTCTAGCAAAAGCCATTGCTTTATTGAAATCTGCGTGGGTCCAGTTCTGCTTAACGGCAAGGTGTCGGCTGATATCCCCACTTTTTTCGAAGCAAACGAGAAGCCTTTGAAGCAGCTCGTTTCCCACCTCGCTGAAAAAAGCCCCCACGACCATATTAAGCTTTTGCATGATGGCTTGCTTCTCACGGCGAGCCAGCACCCGCTCGACTACAATTACCACCAGGAATACTTCAAGAGGCAGGAAAGCCAGGTCGCCGACCATGTAAATGAAGATGTGATGAACATCGTGAAATATTGGTAGTGAATGAAATATATCAGCGCAGAGAGCGCAATAAGGCTACAAGCAAGAATAATGAAATGTCAGGTAACGTTTCATTGCCTTCCTCCACTAGCAGTACTTATCCGTGGTTTTCTCTACCAGATAATACCATACCTGCCAGCAAAAGCGGAAAGTATTTAGGGTTAATCCCCGGTTGTTAATGGGCTCCTGGGGCTGCCCAAGGAGACGGTTGTTGCCTTAGCCGTAGGCTTTCTACGTAAAGACGTAGCCATGGGAATGCTAGCCCCATTGGGCTTAACCGCCAAGCAGCTAGTCATAAGCAGTACCGTTTTAGCTATGTCCTTCCCCTGTGTGGCTACCTTCGCGATACTGGCTCGAGAACTGGGGGTCAGAGATATGCTTAAAGCCACAGGCATAATGATAGCTTCAGCATTGATTGTAGGTAGCCTGCTGAATCTGGTTCTGTAAAGATAAAAAACGTAATTACTTGTTTATAATCTGATCAGGTTGTGCACCAACCAATGTAGCCACGACCCTTTAGGGTCGTGACCACGAGGCTAAAGCCTCGTGGCTACATCTATTCAGGACAGCTCGCATCTCCGGAAAAAAATTAAATGGATAACAGGCTTCCTTTTTCGGTGATGGCTTGACAGGGGGCTTATAATTTATAATATTAACCACGCAGCCCAGGAAAGGAGGGGGTCATGATTGCGGACCGGACCAAAACTCGCGGATATTTCGGCACTGCTAAACAAAAGCAAACTCAGGCTTCTGTATATGAATTCCCGATCAAAGGCGGAATAATCAAACGAAGATTGAGAAGGCCGACTTCCAAGATATCCTTTAAAATCGCCCGTCCTTAGTCGAGTGGGCGCTCAGAGCCGTTATCCGCTTAGAGATAAAAGACAGGGAAAATCTGCCGGCAGAGGGCGCAATCATCGCTGTCTTCAATCACCTCAACTTGATAGACCCGCCGCTACATATAATCAGCATTCTGCCTCGCGATAGCATCGTTATGGCCAAGGAGGAGCTGTTTTTCTATTGGCCCATACCTATCTTCCGCATATTAATGGATGTTGCCGAAGCCTATCCTGTGCGCCGCCGTGGAACGGCTGAAGAGAGGCGGATGGCAATCAGATACTCAGAAGATGTGCTGGCAAAAGGTCTTGTGTTTGGCATATACCCCGAAGGCACACGGAGTAAGTCCGGCTGCATGAAGGAAGCCTACACGGGTTGTGCACTCATAGCCTTAAAGACCGGCGTCCCACTTATACCTGTTTCTATCCGTGGGACGGAGAAGTTGAAGGGAATCGGCTGGATTACTCGCCCGAAGGTAACCATCACCTTCGGCAAGCCTTTTGCGCTGCCGCCGGTAACGGGAAAGCCAACTGAAGAGAAACTTAGGGAGCTCACTGACTACATAATGGGGAAAATCGCTAGTGTCCTGCCTCCGGAATACCGGGGTAGATACGAACCCCGCTGAGCCGATTACCAGAACCGACATATATGGCCAAAATAAAGGTTAAAAAAGCTCGCCAGCTTGGTTCCTGCTTCGGTGTCAGGCGAGCTATTAAGATAATCGATAAGGCAGCTAAGGAATACCCCGAAATAGCCACTCTGGGACCGATAGTACATAACCGGCTGGTGGTAACCAAGCTAAGTGAGACAGGTGTCAAGGTCGTAAATGAGCTTGACCAGGTTCAGGACAGAGTCGTGGCTATCGCCTCTCACGGAGCCCCGCCGCAATTACTGTCACAAATTCAAGCTCGAAAGCTTCAGGTAATTGACACTACCTGTCCCATAGTCGGCAGTGCCCAGAAAGCAGCCAAAAAACTGGCTGATGCCGGCTTCCGCGTCATTATTTTCGGCGAAGCTACCCATCCCGAAGTCAAAGGCTTGCTCGGCTGGGCAGGAAATAATGCTGTGGCCACGCTGAATGGTGCCGAAGTAGCCAATTTGGAACTGCCGCCTCGGCTGGGCATCATCTCGCAGACCACGCAGAGTCAATCCAGGTTTGTTAAGTTCTGTAATGATGTCATAAAAGCCGTTTTCCCTGCTGTCCAGGAAATACGTATAGTCAATACACTTTGCCAGGAGACGCAAAAGCGGCAACAGGCGGCTGTTGAATTAGCTGGAAAGAGCGACCTGATGATAGTGGTTGGCGGGCATAACAGCGCCAACACACAGCTTCTAGCCGAGGTATGCTCATCTCTGGTCGAGACGCATCTAATAGAAACCGCCGCCGAGATAGAAAAGGGCTGGCTTTCAGGACAAGCAGCATGTCGGTGTCACTGCCGGTGCTTCCACACCTGACGAAGCTATTGAAGAGGTGGTGCTGAAGCTGGAATCGCTCGCCAGCGGTGATTAGAATCTTAACCCAGCATGTCGCTAAGTTTTCGGCCGCCAAGCAGATGAAAGTGGACGTGAGGCACAAGCTGGCCGCCGTCAGCGCCGGTACTTACCGACAATCGATAACCTCTATCTGAAATGCCTTCTTTCTCAGCTAAGTCCCTGGCCAGCAAGATGATGCGGCCCATCAGCGCTTGATGTTTGGCGGTTATGTCAGCCAGCGAGGCAATATGAGATTTAGGTATGATAAGAATATGCGTCGGCGCCTGGGGATTTATATCACGGAAAGCTAGCAAGCGCTTTGTCCTGATAAACAATATCAGCCGGTATCTCTCCGGCTACGATACGGCAAAAAACACAGTCCATGAATTTAAGATTTTTTATGATACACGGATTGAGAGGCAGGTAACCGTTCTCTTTATGCCCGGAATGGGGTGTATCTTCTCAGTGACCAGGCTGCCGACGGCATTAAAGTCATCATGTTCCACAACAGCGATGACATCGTAGGGGCCGGTTACCAGGTCAACCGATTTAATCTCCTTGACTTTTTGAGCCTGAAGAGTGGCCACTACATCTTTGGTCCTGCCTACCTCCGTCTCAATCAACACAAAGGCCTTAGCTGGCATAATTTCACCCCCTCTGACTGAAATTTTAACCTATTACGTTGGACTGACGCAACTTACCGATTTGCGATTTATTATAGCCTAACTCACGCAATATCTCTTCAGTATGCTCCCCGGCGATAGGTGCCAGGCTTCTCACCTTGCCCGGAGTGTCGGATAGCTTAATGGCTATGCCCGGGTGTTTCACTTTCCCTAAAGTGGGATGGTCTATTTCTAAAACCATTTTACGGTGCAGCACCTGTGGGTCATTGAACACTTCATCGAAGGTGTAGACTTTGCCTACCGGCACGTCCTTGCCGGTCAGGAATTCGAACCACTCATCACGGGTCTTGGTCAGAAAGACCTTCCTGAGATAGGAAGAGATTTCTTCCCATTTTTCGCCTTCCGGCTTATGTAGAAAATGTTCGGGTGAAATGCAGTAAGGAATATATTCTTCTTTGCCCAAAGCACGGCATAAGTTCTCCCAAAACCAGGGTTCAACACAGCCGATGCTGATATATTTGCCGTCTTTAGCTTCGTATACGCTATAGTAGGGATAAGCACCGTGAAGCCAGGTTTCACCTCTGTTGAACATACAGCCTCCGGCGAAGTAGCTGCTGATAAACCAGGTCATAAGTGCTCATTGCCCCATCCGTATAGGCTATATCCACGTATTGTCCCTTGCCTGTTTTGTCTCTGGCTACCAGGGCCGTCAGTATGCCGATAACACCATGCAGAGAGGCACCGGCAAAATCAGCCAGCAGGTTTAGGGGAACAACCGGTGGCTGGTCTGGAGCGCCGATGATATTAAGAGCGCCGGCTATCGATATATAATTTATATCGTGTCCGGAGAAATTACTATACGGGCCGTCCTGCCCGTAGCCGCTGAGAGAGCAATAGACAGTCCGGGGATTAATTGCCTTTATCTTTTCGTAGTCTACCCCTAAACGCTTGACCACGCCCGGCCTGAAACCTTCAACAACGACATCAGCCGTCTGTGCCAGCTTATAAAATATTTCCCGGCCTTTATCGGACTTGAGATTCAGCCCGATACTCCGCTTGTTGCGGTTTAAGGCGTCGAAAGCGGCTACCTTTTTCTCTTCGTCGGCTGTGAGCCTCATGCCCACTCCGGCACCTCGACCGCCAACACCGGGTGCGGTTCCCACTTTAATTACATCAGCTCCTAAGTCAGCCAGAATCATGGTGCATAAAGCACCGGGGACTAAATGGGTGAGGTCCAAAACCCTTATACCTTCCAGAGCTAACATGCTACTTCTGTCCTGAATGAACGATTCGCTGAATTTCACTAATATTACTTTTTGATGCAATTACAGTCAAGGCTGGCGGGTCATTTACATGTCATTGCCACGCGGAGTTTACCCTGGATGATTCTTCGCAGCTCAGAATGAACGGGAAGGGCTCGAATGACGGATTGCTTGCCGTACATGTAGCCCCGAGGCTTTAGCCTCGGAGCCCTAAAGGTCGGAATACATTTTCTAACTCTGTCCCTAGGGATTGACAGGATTATCGACCATCTATATAATAGGCAAACGGTTTCCTACGGCCTTAAATTTCAGCTTCGGCAGTAATTTTCATGATAGGCATTGAAACACAAGAAGTTGAGAGAAAAGAACACCTTATCCTTAAGATACTGAATGATTCCCAGCAGCCGTTGGGCGCCAGGGTCATCGCTCGACATTTAAAAGACCGCGGCGTTTACCTGGGCGAAAGGGCAGTGAGATATCACCTGAAACTGATGGATGAACGGGGTCTAACCAGGCTTGTCAGCCGGGACGGCCGGTTAATCACCGAACTGGGGCATTGAAGAGCTGGGTAATGCCCTGGTTAGAGATAAGGTGGGTTTTGCCATCTCCAGAATCGAATTGCTCGCCTTCCGCACTTACTTCGATTGGGAGAAAGGCACCGGTCTGGTTCCAGTTAATGTTTCCTTTTTTTCAAAAGGTAAGTTCGAAAAGGCGCTACAGGCGATGAAGCCCATTTTCGCCGCCGGGATTTGTGTCAGCGACCTGGTGGCGGTGGCTGGCGAAGGAGAGCAGTTGGGCGAGTTAATCGTCCCTCGCGGGAAAATAGGGCTGGCAACAGTTTGCAGCATCGTTATAAACGGCACGCTGCTCAAGGCCGGCGTTCCCATGGACTCTCGATTCGGCGGCATACTGCAGATTCGAAACCACCAGCCATTTCGCTTCGTGGAGCTCATTCACTATGCCGGTTCCTCGCTCGACCCCTCCGAGGTTTTCATCAGAGCCAGGATGACCTCGGTAAGAGATGCCGCCAAAACGGGCAACGGCAAAATTCTGGCCAATTTCCGCGAAATACCCGCTCTGTGCCGCCCCACAGCTCAAGACGTTGTTTCCAGATTGAAAGAGGCAGGCTTAGGCGGGCTAATGATAATGGGTAACACCAGCGAGCCGGTTTGCGAAATCCCTGTCGAGCTCAACAGGATTGGAATGATTTTTATCGGCGGACTGAATCCCGTAGCCGCCGCTGAGGAAGCAGGTATAGAAGCCGAAAACTATGCCATGAGCACGGTCATGGAATATCAGAAATTAATGAAATTTGAGGAGGTTATGAGTTGAAAGTGGTAAAAGTCATACCCTGTCTGGATGTCAAGGAGGGTAGGGTAGTCAAAGGGATAAAGTTCGTCAACCTCAGGGATGCCCGAGACCCGGTGGAGGCTGCCGAAGCCTACTGCCGCGAAGGTGCGGATGAGCTGGTATTCCTCGATATTATGGCCAGTGCCGAGGACAGGGGAACCAGACTGGAATGGGTCAAGAGAGTAGCCGACAAGGTTACCATCCCCTTTGCCGTAGGCGGCGGCATTAGGAACACCAAAGACATGAAAGAGTTGTTCGACCTCGGCGTCAATAAGGTCTCAATCAACACTGCTGCCGTCAGAAATCCCGACCTGATAAAGGAAGCCTCGAAGAAGTTCGGCAAGCAGAGTCTTGTCGTCGCCATCGACGGCATCAAGAATCCGCCAAATAGCGGTCGCCCCCGACTTGAGGTGGTGGTTAAAAGCGGCATGGAAACAACAGGCCTGGATATAGTCGAGTGGGCAAAAAAGGTGGAGAAACTGGGTGCCGGCGAGATTTTGCTTACCAGCAAGGATGCCGATGGTACCAAGGAAGGGTACGATTTGGAGATGACCAAAGCCGTAGCTGAAGCCGTAAGCATACCGGTCACAGCTTCCGGCGGTGCCGGTAAATTAGAGCACCTGTACGAAGCGGTAGCCATTGCCAAAGCTTCAGCAGTTTTGGCCGCTTCTATCTTTCACTTCGGAGAAATATCCATACCTGAAGCCAAAAAATACCTTAAGGAAAGGGGAATACCGGTAAAGATAAATTAAAGATTAAAAATCAAAAATCAAAAATAAAAAGGAGTAAAGAAAAATGAATTTACAACGACCGAACGCAGACGAAGCCACCAGAACCGCCAATCGCTCCAGAAGCGTAGCCCCCGGAAGCGGCATCTGCTCCCGCTGCCTTGACGGCTGCACGGGGAATTGTGAAGTCTTCAAAGCCACCTTCCGCGGCCGGGAATTAATCTATCCCGGACCCTTCGGTGAAATAACCGCCGGCGCCGATAAGGACTATCCCGTTGATTACTCGCATCTGAACATCCAGGGCTATGCCCTGGGAGCCAGAGGACTGCCCAAGGGTGTTGTCGGCGACCCGGATACCGCCCTCTTCCCGTCGGTAAATACAGAGACCGACTACGGCTGGGACATAAAGGTCAAGATGAAGGTTCCTATTTTCACCGGCGCTCTGGGCTCCACCGAGATAGCGCGAAAGAACTGGGAACATTTTGCCGTCGGCGCTGCCATCAGCGGTGTTACGCTGGTCTGCGGCGAAAATGTGTGCGGTATCGACCCGAAACTTGAGCGTGATGCCAAGGGCAAGGTCACTTCAGCACCCGATATGGACCGCCGAATCGAAGTATACCGGCGCTATCATCAGGGATTCGGCGAAATACTGGTGCAGATGAACGTCGAAGACACCAGATTGGGTGTTGCTGAATATATCATCAAAAAGCACGGCATAGAGACCATTGAATTGAAATGGGGGCAGGGCGCCAAATGCATCGGCGGAGAGATTAAGGTCAATTCTCTGGAGCGAGCTTTAGAGCTTCAGAAACGTGGCTATATCATTACCCCCGACCCCTCGGACCCCATCAACCAGGCCGCTTTTAAGGAAGGCGCGCTTAAGGAATTTGAAAGGCACAGCCGCCTCGGTTTTATCGATGAAGAAGGTTTTTATGCCGAAGTTAAGCGCCTCAGAAATCTGGGATTCAAGCGCGTTACCTTGAAGACCGGCGCCTACAGCCTGCGTGAGCTGGCGATGGCTATAAAGTGGGGCTCGAAAGCCAAAATCGACCTGCTCACCATAGACGGCGCCTCCGGTGGTACCGGCATGAGCCCGTGGCGGATGATGGAGGAGTGGGGTATTCCCAGCCTCTATCTCCATGCGGCAGCTTATGAGTTCGCCAAGATGCTGGCTGATAAAGGCCAAAGACCGCCTGACATGGCCTTTGCCGGCGGCTTCAGCAGCGAAGACGGCGTATTCAAGGCACTCGCCCTGGGTGCACCTTTTACCAAGGCGGTATGCATGGGCCGGGCTTTGATGATTCCGGGCATGGTCGGCAAGAACATCGCCGAGTGGATAAAGGATGGCAAGCTGCCGAACACCGTCAGCCAGTTCGGCTCGACTCCCGAGGAAATCTTTGTCTGCTACGAACAGGTAAAGAGCATCGTCGGCGCCAATGAAATGAAGAACATCCCACTGGGCGCTATCGGTATCTACAGCTACTCCGACAAAATCAAGGTGGGCTTACAGCAGTTGATGGCCGGCGCCAGGTGCTTCAGCGTGCCCGCAATTACCCGCAACGAGCTCATGTCCTTAACTGACGAGTGCGCCAAGGTCACCGGCATACCCTATCTCATGGATGCCTACAGAAAAGAGGCAGTCAAGATTCTCACCAGCTAAATTTTGTTTCGCTCAAATGAAACAGGCTCCGACAACCTCGGAGCCTGTTTGCTTAGTTAACTCCTTCCTGATTATTGCAAGCACTTCGCTAGGGATGTTATTCTGAACGCAGCGAAGAATCTAGCCGATTGAACGCAAACCAACCAAATGAAAATATGGTAGCAAATATATATCTATGCCTTGACTAATGTTGCCGTCTATAATAAATTTAAGGTGACCTATGTCAACGTCACTGAAACCGCCATACATCAAGAAGGTAGACCAGCGAGGCGATTTAACAGTCTGGATTGTCGACGGCAGCTATATACGCGGCCATATCGACGAGGAGTTTACCAACTTCGGCCAGCATTACGCCTTTACCTATATTCCATTGAATGAGTTCTGGATTGACCGCGAAGCTGCTCACGACGAGACACGGTTTTTCATCGACCACCTGCTGGTAGAGCACCGGCTTATGGCCAAAGGTGTGCCCTATGACAAGGCGCTGGTTGAGGCCGACAGGGAGGAGCGTAAAGAACGCCGGCGTGCCGGAGATGTCAGCCGGTTGACGCATCATGGGCAACAATTACCTGACGCTAAAGATGTCCACGAGCGGCTGTGGAAAAAGTTGGAGAACGGCGTCAGCGTCTGGGTTGTTAACGGTCGTCTGGTTCGCAGCGCCTTCGATATCGATTTTACTGAAGGCGGCCACGACCATGTATATGAATTCGTACCTGAAAATGAGGTATGGATAGATGACGCCATTGAAGAGCCGGAACGCGGCTTTGTTCTTTTACACGAACTGCATGAACGCAACCGCATGGCAGACGGATGGCCCTACAGTAAGGCGCATGACGAATCCAGCCGACTTGAATATAAGTGCCGCCATCATCCTGATGAGCTACACGATGCCCTGGCAGCAGAGGGCTGGGAGTAATAGGTCGCAATTCGAAAGCGCTTCAGGCAAGCTCATTGTATATCCCAACCTCAGGGCGTCCATCCAGCAGAGATGCGATAGCCTTAGAAAACTCCTTGAAGTGCTCGGTTGAGCCATGAAGCTTTAAAGCCTCCCGGTTATCGTATTTCTCATAGACTAAGAATTCATTCGAGGCATCAACTCTGCGGTGAACGACATAGCTTATGGCGCCCGGGTCCTTAAGAACTTTAGGTATCAGCTTCCGGAATTCCCGTTCGAGTTCATCTCCTTTGCCTTCGACTGCCTTTAGTTTCGCAGCCACAACTATCATGCTGATTTACCTCCTTGAACGATGTTTTGCCTTAATTCCATGCCACAACTAAATTAATAACGCCAAGTTTTTATGAGGCTACATAAGCAAATATAAGTAAGTTATCTGACAGCACCAGAGAAATAGCTATTCTATAATTTGCGAGCTAATTCGGCTGCCGGTTCCACAGCTGCCAATATTTTCCCCGGCTTGGCAGCGTCTCCTATGACATATACTTCGGGTACAATATCCTTCACTCTTCGGTCCCAGCTCATTAACAGATTCAGCTCCTGTGGCTATTACCACTGTATCCACAGGACCAAGAATATGGCTACCTTCGCCGGAGTTTACCTTGATGCCTCCATCGATAATCTCTTCGACAGTCGTGGAAGTTAGAATCTTTATTCCTTTTTCAGCCAGGCGCCGGCGCAGAAAATAGCGGGCTGCAGGGCCTATATCGCGGGCGGTATGACGAAGCATTTCTACAATAGTTACCTCTTTGCCCTGTTGGGCAAGATAGTCCGCGGTTTCGCACCCAACTAGACCGCCGCCTACGATAACTACCTTGTCTCCCATATTCGCCCCTCTAAGAGCTTCAGCAGCGGTAATGACATTTTTTCGATCAATGCCTGGAATCTGCGGAACAAGCGGTTTTGACCCGGTAGCTATGATTAAAACATCCGGAGCAATCTGCTTAACTATATCAGGAGTGAGTTCCCTGCCTAGATGTATTTCAACCCCTAATTCCTTTATCGCTTTAGCACGTGATAGCGTTACTTCATTGTAAATATCTTTCTTGGGTGGGATGACTGCAATATTTATCTGACCGCCAAGAGCCTTATCTTTTTCGTAGAGAATTACCTTATGCCCCCAGAGAGCTGCTGTTCTGGCTGCCTCCAGGCCTGCCGGTCCACCGCCAGCAACCAGGACCTTTTTTCGTTTGGAAGCACGTGGGGAGGCATATTCAGCTTCTTTGCCCAGCGCCAGGTTCTGAACGCAGGTGATCATCGGCCTGCCCCATATGACAAGACCTTCAATGCATCCTTCATTGCAGGAAATGCATTTAACGATGTCATTTTTCTGGCCTTTAGCTACTTTATTCGGCCACTCAGGGTCGGTCAGCGACTGCCTTCCGATGGCAACCAGGTCAGCTTTGCCGGAACTTACTATTTCTTCGGCTATATCCGGGTCATTAATGCGGCCAACCGCTATAACGGGCACTGACAAGGCAGTTTTGAATGCTGCTGTCATCTTAGCGTTAAACCCTTGCTCCATATCGGGAGGGGCACTGGTTACTGCGCTGGATTCCATTACTCCGATGGAAACATCGATAACATTGACTCCTTCTTGGACCAGCCTTTTAGCAACTTCGACGCTTTCAGTTACTGTCCGGCCCATGGGGACAAGTTCATCACCGCTTATGCGGAAGAAGATTGGAAAATCGGGACCGACCAGCTGCCTTATACGGCGGATTATTTCTACAGGAAATCGGATAAATCCCTCAAAACCACCGCCGTACTCGTCCGTTCGCTTGTTAGCATAACCTGACATGAACTGTGAAATAAGATAACCGTGGGCCCCATGCAGTTCAATGGCATCAAATCCGGCTTCTTTAGCACGTGCTAGCTCCCTGTGCAAATAGCTCAATGAGTTTCTTTATATCCTGAATGGTTAGCTCTCTTGGGGTCTGGCGCCAAATAGGGTCAGGTATGGGTGAAGGTGCAACAGGTTGTAGGCCGCCTAAAATAGCTGGCAGTGTTACTCTACCCGGATGATATAATTGGACGCCTACTTTAGCGCCAGCATCATGGACCCGGTCTACCAGACGTTTTAAACCGGGAATGAAGCGGTCATCGAATATACTCAACTGGTGCAAACTTCCCTTGCCTTCTACCCCATCTACTGCCGTCACCTCTAGAGTAATTAATGCAAAACCGCCTTTGGCTCTGGCCTCGTGGTATTTAATTAGACGGTCTGATACGCTGCCATCCTCTTCAGCAAATCCGGTCCCCATTGGCGGGACAACAAGCCTGTTTTTAAGTTGCATACCATCTATTTTTATTGGTTGGAACAATGAAGGATAATATTTGCTCATCTCAGATACCTCTCTATAGAACAGTAGATTTAGGACAATCGGCTTAGATAGCGAAAATTATAGCTAATTTTTAATTATTTTGCAGTGACTTTGTGGACATGCCACAATTATTGTAACACTTCTTTAATTAGATTGCTGACATCAGAGCTGTTCTTAAATACATTCCGCAAGTACAACCGTTAATAAATATAAGCAGAAGATTATAAAGGACTAATACCTGTTAGAAGGGTAGAATAATCTAGTGGGCTCAATGGTCAGCCGCCGGCTATAAGTGGCAGAAATGAGATAGTGTCCTTGTCCCTCAGAATCCTGTCCAGAGTGGCTATCTTCAGGTTGACGGTTATAAGTACCATTCCTTCTTCCAGAGGGAGGTCGGGATATTGCTGTCTGACGTATTCCAGGGCATCATTGACCTTAGTCTTATCCGTTATAGGCATATTTATGCTATCGGTATTGGTTACAGTACGCTGCATGCCGAGAAACTTAATCGAAACCATCATCTGACCTGCTTATACACCTAACTGGCTGAGCAGCTGCTTTGCCTGCTCGTCCATAAGGCCGAATTTTTCTACTGTCTCGCGCTTGGGTATGGCATTGGAGGTGAAACCTTTCTTTTCGTAGACGATATCGCACAGATGCTGATAAGCCTCAATCCTTTTCTCCATAAGCAGCTTATGCCTTTGCTCCGGAGTTGCCGGGACTTTATTATCGCCGAGCTGTTGCTGCAGCCATTCATCATAATATTCAGCCCGGGCTTCATATTCATTGAAATAGGCAGGCCCCATTGCCCTGAGCGGAATCTGGTCGTTAGCCCGCGTCCCTTTTCCCTGACGCAGATTGATTAGTTTTTGAAGTATATACAGCCGTTCCGAATCGTCCAAAACGTCCTGCAAGCGTTTTGTTGCTGCCCGTCGTGGCATTGAGATAGGCGACGTAATAGGCCAGCGTGGGAATGTTCTTTGAGGGCTCGGCAGTGCTGGCTGCCTCCGGGTTTCGTACGTCTATCCACGGCAGCTTGCAAAGTCCGGTGGCGTTAAACCAGGTGCGAATCAGGGGAAACCACTTAAGCGCATTCGCCTTGTGCTCCAAGGTCGGCAGCTCCTTGTGGACCTGGTCGATGAAAATCAGCCACGCCTCGTCATGCTGCGGTCCTTTGAGGGCAAAGCCATAGCCACCCTGCTGGGCGAGCGACTCTTTGGTGATGTACATGGAGAACTCAAGGCCTTTAACTTCCATGCCGAACTTGTTGAGCTCAGCCATGACAGCATCTTGCTGAAGTGCCGTTTCGGGCAGCATGTCTTTCGGCCACCCATTTCTTGCCTCTGGCTACACCCTGGCCGGCAATCTTACCGAAACCTTTACCATTGGCGATTTCATGCAACAGCCTGTCCGCAGCCTCTATATTGCCGAATGTCAGCTCATAGCCTATGTCAGCAGCAGTCAAAAATCCGCGCTGGAAACACTCCATAAAAAAGCTGATGGTCACGCCTGTAGAGATGGTATCGATGCCGTATTCATCGCAGTACCAGTTGTATTCCATGACAAAATGGGGGTCGAAAATACCCATAGAGGAGACAGCGCCCACGGTCTCATATTCAGGACCGTCGATGTTAACCACCCGACCTGCCTTTGGCCCCCGCGTCAGCTTAACGTTTTCAGCACCCTTAGCGCAGGCAAGATTGCATCCGTAGTAGCAGCCATCGGGTATCTTCTTGCTGAAGTACTTTTCCAGGAAGACCTGTGCAAAGAGCTTGGGCGACTCGGGGCTCTGCCCGTACTGATAGTTATTGATAGGGAACAGGTGGAATTTGTCCATATACTCGGATAGACCGGTGGTACCCCATGTGGACAGGTGAAGCTGTTGAGTGTCGCATTTGGAGACGACCGCCTTTAGCTTTGAGCCTGCCTGGCGCACGCCTTCTTTATCTATAGCATTGTTACCGTTTACCTTTGACAGATTTGAGCGCGCCACAATGGCTCGGAGTCCCTTGTAGCGCATGACGGTTCCGGTACCGCCTCTGCCGGCCTGTTTGGAGCGGAGGCGCTTCCGCCTGACATCGAAGAACAGGCTGTTGACGATACCGAACCTGGCATTGCAGGCGCCTTTACCCGCGGTTACGGCAGCCAGAGAATCGTTAAGCTCTCCGCCATTAACCTCTTTCAGCAGCCTTTCGCCAAAGGAAAGTGCTCCATCATCGGTTTCTTTATCATAGGCAGGTGCAGCGGCTATAGTGATGGTTCGGGCATCGCCGTCAATCAAAATGACTACGTCTTTCTTGGATATGCCGGAGACGGCCAGTGCATCGAAGCCGGCACGTTTCAATATCGGCCCGAAATGGCCGCCGATATTGGAATCGATGAAGGTATCTGTCAGGGGAGAAATAGTGCCGACTATGAATTTGCCTGTTCCCGGAAATGCGGGCTCATTACCCAGTGGGCCGCTGGACATTACCAGAATGTTCTCGGGACTATCATAACGGGTTTCCCGCGTGGTGCCGTCCCAAATCAATTTGAGTGCATAGCCGCGACCGCCGATGTATTTGTTTTTAAAATCAGGCGGTAGTTTCTGGATGGTGATTTCCGGCTTGCCCAGGTCGACCCTGAGTATACGGTCGGTGTATCCACCGACAACTTTGGCCGGTTTATATTCGATTTGGCGTAGTATTTTCATATATCGGTTTTCTGTATTAGCTGAGAAGCTCAGCCTGGCGCACGAAGTGCTATTATAACCCTTTAAGTGTGGTATCAGCAAAGGCATATATTGAGATTGTTTATTTATGTAGCCGTGCTTAGCTCGTAGCCTAAAGGTCGTGGCTACATTAGTTGGTGCACGACCTGTGCCGGATTACTTTGCTACTTCGGTATTCTCTGCTGAATGAGTTACCGAGTGCAGGGTTTCATGATAAAATAAGCCAAAAATTCTTGGAGGAAACGAACATGGCGATAAAGAAAGTTTGTGTTATCGGCTCGGGAACGATGGGCAATGGGATAACCCAGGTGGTGGCTCAAGGCGGTTACGAAACGACAATGGTTGATGTGAAGCAGGAATTCATCGACAAGGGAATGAGCGCCATAAAAGCCAGCCTGGGCAGGTTTGTGGAGAAGGGCAGAGTCAGCCAGGCCGATATGGATAAGGCCATGGCAAATATCCGCACCTCGATAGACTTAAAGCAGGCAGCCAAAGACGCAGACTATGTCATCGAGGCGGTCTTTGAAAGGGCTGAAGTCAAGATGCCCATATTCCAGCAGCTGGAAGAGATATGCCCCAAGGAGACCATACTGGCATCCAACACCTCAGGCATACCTATAGGTCTGCTGGCATCGGCAACTAAACGTCCGGATAAGGTCATCGGCATGCACTTTTTCAGCCCGGTGCCGATGATGAAAGGATTGGAAGTGGTCAAGTCGCTGCTTACCTCGGAGGAGACAGTAAAAGTCAGCCTCGATTTCGGCAAGTCTATAGGCAAGGAAACGGTGGTGGTCAAAGATTCGCCCGGTTTCATAACCAATAGAATAATACCGCTGGTGATGAACGAGGGCGCCAAATTACTGGAAGAGGGTCTGGCTTCCATGGAGGATATAGATAAAATCGTGCAGGTTGTCTTTCAACTGGCCTATGGGACCGTTCGAGCTGTGCGACCTGGTTGGTGTAGATGTCGGCGTGGACCTGCTCGAAGGAATATACCAGCAGACCGGATGGGAAAGATATAAGCCGGCACCGTTGCTCAAGAGGATGGTGGAAATCGGCTATCTGGGCAGAAAAGTCGGCAAAGGTTTCTACACGCTGTTTGGCACGAAATAATCCTTGCTTATAGCAACTTGTAGTGGCGAGGCTTAAGCCTCGCCACTATCTTATTTCGCTCTAGTATTAATTCCCAGTATTTTTCTGGCCTCATCCGGGGTAGCAGGTTCCCGCCCAAGGCAAGAGGCTATCTTAGCTGCCCACTCCACCTGTTCCCAGCTACCTTTAGCCAGCTCACCGTTGGGGACGCGGACATTGTCTTCAAGTCCAACACGCATATGCCCTCCCATCAAACAGGATTGAGTGATAGCAGGAAACTGCTCAAGGCCTATACCGCAGGTGGTGAAGTTTGAGTTCGGTGGTAACATTTGCACCATGCTGGCGAAGGTAATAGGCCTGAATTTCTGACCGCCGGCAACGCCCCAGACAAAGTTGAAATTGTAAGGCTTACTGAAGAATCCCTGCTTTGAGATAAGAAACCAGTTGTCCAGTCCGCCGATATCGTATATTTCTGGTTCCGGCTTTACCCCCAGCTCCTCCATCTTCTTGCCGAAATCCTGCAGCATGGTGAAAGTGTTGGTGAAAACGTTATCGAAGACGATCTGGCCGGTTTTCCTGTCTAAAGCGCTGAAGTTCATGGTGTTGGTGTTTAGCGACGACATCTCGGGTTTGATGGCAATAATGGGGGCTATCCTGTCTTCATAGGTCGGGCCCACTGAAGATGATATCTGAACGATCAGTTCAGGCGTCTTTTGTTTAATAGCGTCGTAGACTACCTTCACAGTTTCTACATCGCAGGTAGGTAGGCCGCTTTTTGCCTCGCGGGCATGGACATGAACTATAGCAGCACCAGCCTTGTATGCCTTATTTGCCTCCTCGGCAAATTCAGCAGGTGTGTAGGGAACTGCGGGGTTCTGGTGCTTGAAAACGCCTGACCCAGCCAAGGCTGCAGTAATAATGACTTTCTTCTCCATACTGGCCTCCAGATTTTTTCTGAAACTGATTATAAGCTATCGTTAAAATTATATAAAATGGTGGATAAGACTCACTGCGTGACTTTTCACAGCTTAACAAAATTCTTCAACGAATAGCAACCAACGACGACCTGTGAGGTCTGTTCCTGTTTTCACAACCACACAAAACATGTAGGTTCGACCTTTTAAGGTCGAATTTGGCGAGGCTTTAGCCTCGCCACTACATTTGAGGGAACAGTCATAAGGTAGGGACGCCAATTGTAAAAAATTTAGCGGCAGCATAAAATACCGAGACGGCGCACATAAATTACAAGGAGCAGAAGATGGACTTTCAATTAACCGAAGACCAGAAGATGCTGAAAAAGATGGTGCATGACGTGGCGGAAAAGGAGTTTCGACCCGAAGGCAGCGGAATGGGAAGCCGGGGCTGAACATTTACCCCGCGAGTACGTAAAAAAGCTGGCAGATTTAGGCCTGCTGGGTCTTTGTCTCCCCGTCGAATACGGGGGACAGGGGCGTTCTGCCTTTGAAGCTATACTGGCAATCGAAGAGCTGGCACGGGTGTCATGTTTATGCGCTTCACCGGTTTTCGAATCTAACGTCGGTCCGGTCAAGGTCATCGAGCAGTTCGGCACCGAGGAGCAGAAAAAGAAATATATACCGCCTGTGTGCACCGGTGAATCGATGATTTCCGTCGGCATGACCGAGCCTGAGGCGGGGTCGGCACTGACCGACCTGACTACCAGGGCGGTATTGAAAGGCGACCACTATGTAGTTAACGGCATGAAACGGTTTATCACCGGCGGCGGTGAGTCTGACGTTTATGTGGTATATGTCAGGCTCAGCGAGCAGAAAGGGGCTAAGGGCATCGGCGGGCTAATCATCGAAAAAGGCATGCCCGGCTTCTCTTTCGGCAAGCAGGAGCAGTTTATGGGCATGAGAGGCTTTCCCAGCTGCGACCTGATTTTTGAGGACTGCCGCGTTCCCAAGGAAAACCTGGTGGTCAAGGAAGGCGAGTTCAGAAAGCTGATGACTGCCTTCGACCTGGAGCGATGCGGCAACTCGACTATGTGCCTGGGTATAGCCCAGGGAGCTCTCGAGGAAGCCATGGCCTATTCGCAGCAAAGGAAGCAGTGGGGCAAAGAGATATGTGAATTCCAGGCAGTTCAGTTCATGCTGGCAGAAATGGCTATGAAGGTTGAAGCCGCCCGCCTGCTTATCTACAGGGCCACGGCAAATGCCGCCACGGGGTTGCCTGTCCCGCTGGAGGCTAACCTGGCTAAGTGCTTTGCCAATCAGATGGTGAGAGAGGTTACCGGCATGGCGCTTGCAAATACACGGCGGCTACGGTTACTCCAAAGAATATCCTGTGGAGCGGATGATGCGCGACGGCTGGGGCTGGGGAGTTGCCGGCGGGACCATCGAGATTCAGAGAATTACCATTGCTTCACTTCTGTTAGGTCGCAGATTCGACCAGAGAAGATAGAAGTTTGGATTTGCTAAAGGAGCTGCCATGAGAGAATGCAAAGTCGAAGAGAATAAGGCGAAGTGCAACTGCACCTATGAGCCGTGTTCCAGAAAAGGCATTTGCTGCGAATGTCTCACCTATCACCAAAAGTCAGGTGAAATGCCAGCCTGCTACTTCCCGGCTGATGTCGAGAGGACTTATGACCGCTCCATCGAGAAGTTTATCGAGACCTACCGCAAAAGAGGTCGGTAGTAAGCAACCTTTTTGTCATTCTGTAGCTGCAGCGCATTGTCCTGAAGAATCTCCCACTTGTTTGGATAGACTGCACCGCCGCTGGCAGTCTCTGTTTGCTTCGTCAACAGATCTGAAGGCTCGTCCCTACATGTTTCTGACCCTTCCTTTGCCTCATGCTGTACGTGCAGCCGCAATAGTCCTGCCGGTAAAGCTCCCACTGTTTGGCTAACTGCACCGCCCGCTTGAAGCCGTCCTTTTTCTTGAAATCCCTGATTAGAAACTTCTCGCCGCCGATTTCCTGCCCTATCTTTTGATTACCTGTGCCGACTTGTGAGGGCTGATTGTCAGCGTGGTGGTGAAGGCATCTGCACCGCAAGCCACCATATAATCGTAGGTCTTTTCCAGCCGCAGCCTGTAGCAAACCTGGCATCTCCTGCCACCTTCAGGCTCGTCCTTTAAGGAACTGGTCAGGCTGAACCATTCTTCCGGCGTATAGGCCCCGGTCTCCAACGGGAAATCTCAATTCTTTGGCTACCCTGCAGGCGACGTCCAGTCTTTTTTGGTACTCCTCCGCCGGGTGAATGTTTGGATTGTAGAAAAAGCCGAGGACCTGATGTCCCTCTCTGCTCAGTGCTTCCGCAGCACCGGCAGCACAAACTCCGCAGCATATATGTAACACGACCTTCATGACCGCACCTTTTGGGCGCGCATCAAGCCGAGCATGATAAGCAAACCGAAGGCCAGGCTGGCGGCACAGGCCAGGAACATCGTCTTAAAACCTCTCATCTGGGCACAGACCCCATGATAGTAGGCCCTAAAGCTAAGCCGACATTAAAGAAACAAGTGGTATAGCCATGGCTACCCCCCTGCCGCTGGCTGAAGAAAAATCGGCCGCCATTACCAGGCTTGCCGGCATAGCTATGCCCATGCCGATGCCGAAGATAATGCCTATAATGATAAACTGTGCCAGGCCGTGAAAGAAGGCAAAAAGAGACACAGCTACGGCGCTCAGTCCCACACCACCTATAAGCAGCAGCTTCCTGTCCACTCTGTCTGCCAACCTGCCCGCGGGAGCTCGCAGCAAAGCTGAGCTGGCGTAAACAGCGGTAATTATGGCTCCGGCATCAGCCTCGGTCATGCCAAAACGCATGCCGTAAAGTGGAATGTAGCTGCCAATGGTGCCCGAGCCGACCGCAACCAGCAGTGGGGCTAACAAGACGGCAATCGCCAGCGGCTGTCCCAGCCAGCGCCATGATGAACTGGCTTCGACCGGAATGACCGCTGGCCGGTGGGCGATAGCCCGCAAGCGAGAAAAGGCAAGAACCAGACCTATGAATGAGATGGCGCTGCAGCCGTAAAAGGCAGCATCGAAGCCGAATTGGCTGGTCAGGAAGCCGCCGGTTATAGGTCCGGCCATCAGGCCCAGTTGAAGTGACGCTGTATACCAGCCGATGGCCTCACCTCGCTTTGTCTCAGGGGTTAAATCAACCACCAGTGCGATGGCTGTGGGGAGGAAAGCGGCTGCAGCCAGGCCGTGAATTGCCCTGACCAGAATAAGCTGCCCGGGATTGTTAGCCAGCGGATAGAGCAACGGAGCCAGAGTAAAGACGATCAAACCACCGATCAAAAGCTTTTGGCGGCCAAATCTATCGGAAAGCATGCCGAATGGAATCAGAAAGAAAGCAGTAACGTAGGAGATGGTAGCTACTATCACACCGACCTGGGATACCGACGCACCGAGTTCAGTCCGCATAAAGAGGTATTACCGGAAACATAAAACTGAATCCGGCAAATCCGACGAAGGCTACTATGTAGAGCGTTATAAGTGTAAATGAGTTTTTCAATCTCGATTTCCGTGACTATACACTTTATCATAAAAGCTTGCCTCGGCAAAACCTGGCAGCGACCTTAACACGTCACTGCTACAGTGGTAGGTTAAGATACAAGTGAATCTCATGTAGCCACGAGGCTTTAGCCTCGTGGTCACGACCCTAAAGGGTCATGGCTACATTAAGCTTTTTAGGGATCTGCGAGGGCAGAGGACGGTGTGGTAGAATAGCTTAACTTAAATGAAACGTGGAAAGGTCTATCTGGTGGGCGCTGGCCCCGGTGACCCGGGCCTGATTACGGTGAAGGGGCTGGAATGTCTCAGGAAAGCCGATGTCGTCATCTACGACCGTCTGGTCGATGACAGCCTGCTTGAAGAAGCATCTCCTGATGCTGAGAAGATATATGTGGGCAAGGGACGTGGCTGCCATGCCATGGAGCAGAAGGAGATAAACCTGCTTCTGATAAGCAAAGCCCGGGAAGGCAAGAAAGTGGTCAGGCTCAAAGGCGGTGACCCTTTCGTCCTGGGGCGAGGTGGTGAGGAGGCGGAAGTCCTGGCTGCCAACGAATCTCCTTTCGAGATAGTGCCCGGGGTATCATCAGCCTATGCCGTACCGGCTTATGCCGGTATACCGGTAACGCACCGCCGTCTGGCTTCGTCATTTACCGTCATCACCGGACATGAAGACCCGGAAAAAGGCGAGTCAAGCATCGCCTGGGACAAGATAAGCACCGGCAGCGATACCCTGGTCTTTCTGATGGGGATGGGGAACCTGACACATATAGTCAACAAACTGCTACAAAACGGCAGGCCGCCATCTACTCCGGTAGCGGTGATAAGCCAGGGCACCAGTCCAGGGCAGCGCACCCTAGTCGGCACGCTGGAAGATATCGGCAGTCGTGCCCAAAAAGAGGGATTTGAGCCACCGGCGGTGATAGTAGTTGGCGAAGTGGTCAAGCTTCGGGAGCAAATTCGCTGGTTCGATAACCTGCCTCTTTTCGGCAAGCGAGTCCTGGTGACCAGGGCCGAGCACCAGACTAAAGAATTGAGCCAGCTCTCTCTTAGAGCGTGGAGCCATGCCTGTTGAAATGCCGGTTATAAGAATCAGCCCGCCAGCGCACCTGGAAGGAGCTTGATCAGGCTATCCTGAACCTGAAAAGCTACGACTGGATAATCTTCACCAGCGTCAATGCCGTGGAGATGTTCTGGAAAAGGCTGCAGTCGAAGAAACTGGATGCGCGTCAGTTCGCCGGCACCAAAATTGGAGCCATCGGCCCGGCTACGGCTAAAGCTCTTGAGGAAAGAGGCCTGCGTCCCGATTACGTTCCGAAAACATACACCAGCCAGGGTTTTCTCGCCGGGCTCAAAAAGCAGGATGTCGCCGGACGTCGAGTTCTTCTGCCTCGAGCTGATATAGCCGGCAATGAATTATCCGAAGGGCTTGTTAAGCTTGGAGCTAAAGTTCACCAGGTAACCGCCTATAGGACGGCCACGGTTACCAATTCAATTTCACAGGCAAAACAGATGCTTCTGAGAGGCGAAATTGATGTTATCACCTTCACCAGTGCCTCGACAGTGAACGGTCTGCTGGCTATACTGGGGCAGAAATGGGAGGTTATAAAACAAGCCAAGCTGGCCTGCATCGGTCCGAACACAGCCGCGGCTCTGGCTGACAAGGGACTGAAGGCTGATATAGTCGCCAGGGAGCATACCATGCCCGGGCTAGTAGCAGCAGTAGAAGAATACTTTGGAGAAGAGAAGAGATTACAGAGATGGTAAAAGATTACGGAGATAAGAAACGGGATTTACCCTTTGTCATTCTGAGCCCTTCGCTTTATGTCATTCTGAGGGATCGAAGCGACCGAAGAATCTCGCTCAGGATAAACTCCGAGAAGAATCAGTATGAACCTCGAGAAGAATCTCCCGTAGGGACAGACCTTCAGGTCTGTCCGCTTCGGACGGGTTTAAAGACCCGTCCCTACATCTCTTTTTCTGTAAGTGCGAGCAACCAAACTGTCATTGCGAGCCCTTCGCTTCTTGTCATTCTGAGCCCTTTATCCGCTCATTCTGAGCTTGTCGAAGAATTTCCGCACAGGAGTAAAGTCCGCGCGGCAATCACCAAGCACGTCCCATCACCGAGATTGCCACGTCGCCCTTCCGTGGAAGGACTCCTCGCAATGACGATACGCACCAAAGGAGGAGGCCATGAGTGAATTTCCACAAATGCGTTTGCGTCGCCTCCGACGCAGTGAAGCCCTGCGGGCGCTGGTTCGAGAGACCAAGGTTGAGGTCGGAGACCTGATTTATCCCCTCTTTGTCGTCGAGGGCAACAAGATAAAACAGGAAATATCCTCAATGCCCGGACAATATCGCCTTTCCAGTGACCTGCTGCCTAAGGAAGTCGAGGACATCGCCAAACTTGGCATTCCGGCGATAATACTATTCGGCATACCCCAAAAGAAGGATGAAGTCGGCTCCTCAGCCTATCACCCCAAGGGGGTCATCCAGCAGGCAATACGAGCCATCAAAAAGGCGACCCCGGATTTGCTGGTGATAACCGACGTCTGCCTCTGCGAATATACC
Source organism: uncultured Chloroflexia bacterium (assembly GCA_963726215.1). Classification (GTDB taxonomy): domain Bacteria; phylum Chloroflexota; class Dehalococcoidia; order GIF9; family UBA5629; genus 9FT-COMBO-48-23. Next base: position 2,212 of record CAVSBU010000033.1, on the reverse strand, counting down.
AGCCACGGCCACTGCGGTGTTGTCGTGGATGGCTATGTCGACAATGACAAAACTCTGGAATTACTGGCCAAAACAGCTCTGTCTCATGCTGAAGCCGGCGCTGACATGGTAGCTCCTTCGGATATGATGGATGGCAGGGTTAAGGCGATTCGGCAGGCGCTGGATGGAAACGGGTTTCAAAATATACCTATTATGGCTTATGCCGCTAAATATGCCTCTGCCTTCTACGGGCCTTTCCGTGAAGCCGCCGAGTCGGCGCCGCAGTTCGGCGACCGCCGCTCTTATCAGATGGACCCGCCCAACTGGCGGGAGGCCTTGAGAGAGGTGGAGCAGGATATCGCCGAAGGAGCGGACATCGTCATGGTCAAGCCGGCCCTGCCTTATCTGGATGTAATACGCAAGGTGCGTGATACCTTCAATCATCCTTTGGCTGCCTACAGTGTCAGCGGCGAGTATGCCATGGTGAAAGCAGCGGCACAGCAAGGCTGGCTGGATGAGAAGAGAATAGTCCTGGAAATGCTCACCGCCATCAAGAGAGCCGGGGCTGATATCATCATAACCTACTACGCCAAGGAGGCAGCCCGCTGGCTGTAATTACTGTCACCCTGACGATGAGAGGGTAGGGTGAGGGTGAAAATAAAATACGAATGTCGAATAAAGTTATGAAAAATTCAACCGCTCCAAACGCCTCTTTGAAGAAGCCCAGCGCTATCTGCCCGGAGGCGTCGACAGCCCGGTGCGCGCCTTCAAGGCGGTTGGCGGCACGCCGCTTTTCATCAAGCGAGGTCAGGGCTCCAGGCTGTATGACGAGGACGGCAACGAATTCATAGACTACGTCGGCTCCTGGGGGCCGCTCATACTGGGACATGCTCATCCCCGGGTGGTAAAGGCCATCAAAAAGGCGGTGGAGCATGGCTCCAGCTTCGGAGCACCGACTGAACTGGAAACGACGCTGGCAAAGTTAATCTGCGAAGCTATGCCGTCCATCGAGATGGTGCGATTTGTTAACTCAGGCACAGAAGCCACCATGAGCGCCATCAGGCTGGCTCGAGCCTTTACCGGCAGAAACAAGGTAGTGAAATTCGCCGGCTGCTATCACGGCCATTCGGATGGGCTGCTGGCCAAGGCAGGGTCGGGAATGGCCACCCTGGGCATACCCAGCTCTCCCGGCGTGCCCGCAGCCGTAACTGCCGATACCCTGGTCGCTCCTTACAATAATGTGGAGGCAGTGGAGCAGCTTTTCAAGGATTTCGCCTCCGACATTGCCGCTGTGATAGTCGAGCCGATAGCCGGCAATATGGGTGTTGTACTGCCGCAGCCCGGGTTTCTGGAACGCCTCCGCAGCTTGACCCGCCAATACGGAGCGCTGCTCATCTTCGATGAGGTCATAACCGGCTTTCGGGTGGCTTATGGCGGCGCCCAGAGCCTTTATAAAATAACCCCCGACCTGACCTGTCTGGGCAAGATTATAGGTGGCGGATTGCCGGTAGGAGCCTACGGCGGTCGCAGAGACATTATGCAGATGGTGGCGCCTTCAGGGCCGGTCTATCAGGCGGGGACACTGGCCGGAAATCCGTTAGCCATGACTGCCGGCATCGAGACTATCACCATTTTGAAGGAATCAGAGCGCTTACCAGGAGCTTGAGAAAAAGTCATCTCTTCTGGAGAAAGGCATCATTGAAGCGGCAAATAAAGCCGGAGTAGATATACAGTTACCTCGAGTCGGCTCGATGTTCACCATCTTCTTCGCCAAAGACCCGGTCACGGACTATGAAACTGCCGCCAGGGCAGACACCAAGCTCTACGCCAAATTCTTCCATCAGATGCTGTCTCAGGGCGTATATTTTCCGCCCTCCCAGTTCGAAGCCGCCTTTGTCTCCGCAGCCCACACCCATAAGGACATTCAGTCTACCATTGATGCTGCCGAGAAAGCCTTCGCTTCTCTTTTATAATTAGCCGGCTACAAAAGAAGCTATTTACCTTTCGGTGTTTCCTTTCGTATCTCATGGTTTCCATAGGCAATCACCATGATTATTATGAATACGGCGGCCAGAGCATACTCAATGCAGTCGAACAGACTAGGTCGCTGAATTCCCGATGGGGTAAATAAAAGTGATAGAAGAATTGGTATGAGACCAAGCACCAGGCTTAGAAAAACCAGAATACCCTTATTCGATTCAAAGAAGTCCAAATGTGACTTGAGGCTTATAAT
>CAVSBU010000032.1:0-39963 GCA_963726215.1 uncultured Chloroflexia bacterium | reverse complement strand
GGTCATAGCCAACACGATTCCTATATGGTCCGCTACTGCCAAAAGCCGGTTTCCTGGGCAAAAATTATGTCGGGCTTTAACGGTTTTAAAGTTTTCGTAGGTAATGCCCATATCCTCTGCTGCCCCAAGGCTAAAGTTATGGACTACTACATCACAGTGCCTCACCAGCTTGCCTTCAATAACTCCCTGGCCTTAATATTTATCTCTTTTCGGCCCATAAAATTAAGGGAGATGGCCTTCTTATTACGGTGTAAATAGGCATAGCTCCATACATCGCCATAAGGTGTCAGGCGGTCCGGGTACTTCTGCTTAAACGTTTGCCAGTCTTCGGGACGCCTGTCTTCTATGTCACAAGGCTCGACTCTGATAACCTCGGCACCTAAATCAGCCAGAAGCGTAGCACTGTAAGGTCCCGGCTAGCACGCGTCCTAGATCGAGTACCCTGACACCATTTAATGCACCTGTCATTTTAATAACCGCCTTCTAGTTTGCTTCTGCTTAATAGTTATCTGCCGTAGGATATTTTACCACTTCTTGAGTTAGAGTTGCCTATATGATAGAGGGAATTATATCCTTTGCTATCAGGGGCTTGCCTATATATAAATAATTCTTAACAGCAGGAAAGGAAATTTCTATGGGGGAAATAGACCTTAGCACTGCCATAGAATTGAGTTCGCCATATCCATACACGTTGGTCGTCACTGTGGACAAGCAAGGTAAGCCAAACGTCATGGGCGCTGCCTGGTGGACCTTCACCTCCGTGCAGCCGCCGATGATAGCTGTCTCTATCGGTCATCCCCGGTATACTCACGAATGTCTGCAAAGTTGTAAAGAGTTTGTGGTCTGCTTTCCGTCAAAGGAGCAGGCTAAGGCTGCCTGGTTTTGCGGGACAAAGTCAGGGCGAGCCATGGATAAATTCGCCGCCGCCGGGCTCATGGTCTGTTCTTAAAAGTTTATGTTACCTATACATTTCCCATACTAGTAACAATAGCCTGTTTTATTACCTTCGAAGCAAAGAATCTGTTGAAAGCTTGCTGTCGCTTATCTATAATCAGTCTTATGCCCAAGCAATCCCAGGGTTATTGTTCCATGTCATTCTGAGGGAGTAAAGCGACCGAAGAATCTGATGTAGCTTTGAGATTCTTCGCTTCGCTCAGAATGACAAAAAGCAGTAGATATAGACATGCCAAAGCAGCGGCTGGATAATCTTGCTAGTGACCAGAGAGCTGGCTGAAAACCAGAAAATAGCCCAGGCTCTGATTATTGCTGGCGAGGTTACCGTGTCCGGCAAGGTAGTCACCAAGCCGGGCACCCTGGTAGATGAAAGCGCTGAACTCAAGCTAGCCGAAAAATTGCCCTATGTCAGTCGTGGCGGCATCAAGCTGGCTCATGCCCTGGATGAATTCAAGCTCGATGTCACCTCCCTGACAGCTATGGATGTCGGCGCCTCTACCGGCGGCTTCACCGACTGCCTGCTCCAGCGTGGTGCCAAACGTGTCTATGCCATAGACGTCGGCTACGGTCAGCTCGACTATAAGCTAAGGCAAGACCCCAGAGTGGTCGTCATGGAAAGAGTCAATGCTCACCACCCATTCTCGCTACCGGAAAAGGTCAATATGGCCACCATAGATTTATCCTTCATCTCCGTGACCAAGGTAATCCCAAATGTCATCGACCACCTGACACAACCTGGTTATATTATCGTCCTGTTCAAACCGCAATTCGAGGCAGAGAGAAAAGAGGTAGGCAAAGGCGGCATAATCAAAGACCCACAGGTTCATGCCCTTGTCCTCGGCCGCTTCATCGTCTGGGCCACCGACCATGACTTAAGATTCGCGGGCTGGTTGCCTCACCCATACTCGGCGCCGAGGGCAATAAGGAATTTCTCATATTTCTAACCCCCAGCCAAATTAAATAACATCAAAAGAGATTTTCATTGATTGTCACTCTGAGCGAAGCGAAGAGTCTGCGAGATTCTCTCGCCCTAGAGCTCAGAATGACATGAAGCGAAAGGCTCGCAATGACAGGAGGAGAATTGCTCAATTACGATGAAAAGAAATTTCACTCTCAAAGTCGACAACCTTAACCTTCCCGGCGAGGTCTATTTCCCAGAGACCACCAAACAACCGTGCCCAGCCCTGTGCCTTTGCCACGGCATTCCGTCCGGACAGCCCAGCTCAAGCGATGACACAGGTTATCCTGGACTAGCTGAAAGGTTCTGCGCTGCCGGTTTTGTCACCCTGATTTTCAATTTCCGCGGAGCCGGTCAAGCTCAGGGCAACATGGATATGCTGGGCTGGACACGAGACTTAAAGGCTGCCATCGATTATCTGTCCAGCCTGGACGAAGTCGACAAGTCTCGCCTCTGCCTTCTCGGCTCCAGTGCCGGCGCTGCTGTAAGCGTTTATGTCGCCGCCAACGACCCCAGGGTATCTTCCCTGGTAACCTTCGCCTGCCCGGCCGAATTCGGCTTTTCTGACCGACAAACAGCACGCCAAGGCTACCATCGACCACTTCCGCAGTATCGGAGTAATCAGAGATGCCGACTTCCCACCATCAGTCGATGAATGGCTTGCTGGCTTCAGCACAGTCTCGCCGCTTAAGTGGATAGACAAAATATCTCCCCGTCCCCTGCTCCTGATTCACGGCGATAAAGACGACCTGGTGCCCGTAGAGCACGCCCGCAAGCTTTATGAAAAGGCCGGTGAACCTAAAAAACTAGTAATAATCCCCGGCGCCGGGCACAGGCTACGCTTAGAAGAAAAGCAGTAAACACCGCCTTAGATTGGCTCAAGGCAACGGCAAAATTGACCTCTACATAGCAAAAAGCTTATAATAATTAGGACGTAAATATAGCTATGCATGAGAGCTGCGGTATTTTCGGCATCTATGCTCCCGGAGTAGATGTCGCTCGAATTACCTTCTTCGGCCTATACGCACTTCAGCACCGTGGACAGGAAAGCGCCGGCATCGCCACCGCCGACGGGAAGAAAATCTACCTCCACACCTCCATGGGACTGGTTTCCCAGGCTTTCACCGAGGACGAGCTAGCCCAACTCCACGGTCATATCGCTATAGGGCACACCAGGTATTCCACCACCGGCTCCAGCCGTGCCTGCAACGCCCAACCCATACTAATTGAAGCCAACTCGACGACCATAGCTTTAGCCCATAACGGCAATATAGTCAATGCCAAATTCCTCCAGCGACGAGCTTTGCCAACAGGGATATACCTTTGCCACCACCACCGATTCTGAGATTATCGCCAATCTTATTATGTCATCCACGGAAAGAAACCCGGTAGACAAGATAAGGTATGCTATGCGCCGGCTGCAAGGGGCCTATTCGCTGGTAATATTGACCAAAGACAAGCTGATTGGAGTTCGCGACCCCATGGGAGTACGGCCGCTGTGCCTGGGGACTATCGATGGCGGCTGGGTAATTGCCTCGGAAAGCTGCGCCCTGGACCATGTCGGAGCTCAGTTTATCAGGGAAATCGAACCCGGCGAAATAGTAGTCATAAATAAGAATGGTGTCAGGAGCTTTACCGAGGAGAGCACCACGAAAAGCTTTGTGCATTTTCGAATACATCTACTTCGCCCGCCCCGACAGCGTTATACAGGGCAAGCTGCTTTATCCGGCGCGGCAAGCCATGGGCAAAATACTGGCTCGAGAATATCCCGTTGATGCTGATTTAGTGATGGGTGTCCCTGACTCCGCCACCGCTGCCGGCATCGGCTACGCCGTAGCTTCGGGCATCCCCTACTGCGAAGGGCTAATCAAAAACCGCTACGTCGGTCGCACCTTCATCGAGCCTGACCAGAGACTGAGAGACCTCGGCGTTAAGCTGAAGTTTAACCCGCTATCCGAAACTATCGCCGGCAAAAGATTGGTAGTCGTCGATGACAGCATCGTCCGCGGCACTACCACTCCTAAAGTAGTGGCCATGCTCAAGCGAGCCGGCGCCAAAGAAGTGCATTTGCGCATTTGTTCTCCACCCATCCGCCACCCCTGCTTCTTCGGCGTGGATATGGCAACCAGATGGGAGCTTATCGCTGCCCAAAAGACCATACCGGAAATCAGAGAGGCCATAGGCGCTGATTCCCTCGGCTATATCAGCATCGAGGGCTTAATCGAGTCGGTAGGTCTGCCCAAAGATATCTTCTGCCTGGCTTGCTTCACCGGAGATTACCCCATACCGGTGCAGCTGGAGATGGACAAACTAGCCCTAGAAGCCATACCTTCAGGGAGCTTGAGTGAACTCGGCGGCTCGTAAGGCTTATGCCCAGGCCGGCGTTGATATCAAGGCTGCCGATAAAGCCAAAGAGCTGATTAAACGACTTGCCCAGCTCTACCTCCAGACCCGAAGTCTTAACCGATATCGGCCTATTCGGCGGCATGTTCCAGCTAAAGGATTATGCCGAGCCGGTATTAGTTTCCAGCGTCGACGGCGTGGGCACCAAGCTCAAAATCGCCTCGTTTCTAAAAAAACACGATACCATCGGCATCGACTTAGTCAATCACTGCGTTAATGACATCCTCACCTGCGGCGCCAGCCCGCTTTTCTTTCTCGACTATATTGCCATGGGCAAACTCCTGCCCAAGAGAGTGGAAAGCATCGTCAGAGGCATAGCCCAGGCCTGTAAAAATGTCGGCTGCGCACTCATCGGCGGCGAAACCGCTGAAATGCCCGGTATATACCAGGCTGATGACTATGACCTCGTCGGCTTCATTGTCGGCGTGGTAGAAAAGGAAAACATAATAACCGGCCATTCCATCGCTTCAGGTGATATCATCCTTGGCCTGCCTTCCAGCGGACTGCATACCAACGGCTACTCGCTGGTGCGCAAGGTCTTCAAGGTAGACCGAGACCCTTCTTCGCTGCAGGTTTTCTACCCGGAACTGAAGCGGACTCTGGGAGAGGAGCTTCTCGAGCCGCACCGCTGCTACTATTCGGAATTGAAGCCAGTTTTGCCGCTGGTTAAAGGGCTGGCCCATATCACCGGCGGCGGATTCGAAGGAAATATCCCCCGGATACTGCCACAGGGCTGTGCTGCCCAAATCAATAAAGATGCCTGGCATGTCCCACCGGTCTTCAAGCTCATTCGGGAGCAGGGCAAAATCAAAGAAGCCGAGATGTACCAGGTCTTTAACATGGGCATAGGCATGGTAATTATTTGCTCGCCGCAGCAGGTAGCTGAACTCACTGCCGCCTTGCCTGAAACCAAAAAAATTGGTAAAGTTATCAAATCCACGGATAGCAAAAAAATAACCATCACTTAAAGGAGGCTAACTTGCGCGCTATCGTCAGCGTTTCCAACAAATCAGGTCTGGTCGATTTTGTCCGTAAACTGAGAGATTTAAATATCGAAATCTTCAGCACCGGCGGCACCAAAAAGGCCATCTCAGCCGAGGGTATTAATGTCCACAGCATCTCAGAAATCACCGGTTTCCCCGAGATTCTGGATGGGCGGGTGAAGACGCTTCACCCGATGGTCCACGGCGGCATACTCGCCAGACGAGACCTGCCCCAGCATATGACCGAGCTATCTAAAAATAAAATCGAGCCTATAGACATGGTAGTGGTGAACCTCTACCCCTTTGTCCAGACGGTAGCAAAGGCCAATGTCTCACTTGAGGAGGCACTGGAGAATATAGACATCGGCGGGCCGACGATGATTCGTGCCGCCGCCAAGAACTTTCCCTCTGTACTGGTAATTGTTGACCCTGAAGATTATGACGTCATTCTCGATAAGCTGCGGCAGGGCAAGGTGAGCCTGGAAGAGCGGAAAAAGCTGGCTCAGAAAGCCTTCCAGCATGTGGCTATGTATGATACCGCCATCGCCCAGTATCTCAGGGATGCAGAAAGCTTCCCGCAGGAAATGACTATAGCCATGAAAAAGCTCTACGACCTGCGCTACGGAGAGAACCCTCACCAGAAAGCCGCTATATACGCCGAGCAGGCTATAGGCCAGAGGCCGCCGGGCATGACCTCGGTCAAACTGCTCAGCGGTCCCGAGCTATCCTTCAATAACTTCCTTGATTTAGAAGCTGCCTGGAGCACAGCCTGCGACTTCACCGACCCCACCATAGCTATCATCAAGCATAACAATGCCTGCGGGCTTTGCAGCAACAAGGACCTGATTGAAGCCTATAAGCGGGCTCTTGCCGGTGACCCGGTATCCGCCTTCGGTGGCATCGTTGCCTGCAATCGACACATTGACCTCGCTCTGGCCACTGAAATCGATAAAACTCACTACGACTGCATTATCGCCCCAGGCTACAGTGATGAAGCCTTCGACATCTTCAAACGTAAGAAGAACTTGCGCCTTCTCTCATTGCCGGTACTGACACAGCAAGGTAAAACCGGAAACATCGACCTGCGTCCCATCAGCGGCGGCTTCCTGGTTCAAGAGCAGGACTATTACACCGAGGAAGAGTTTAAGCCCAAGACCGTATCCAAGCGCGAGCCGACCAAAGACCGAGATGCGTGACCTTCTTTTTGCCTGGAGAGCCGTTAAACACATAAAGTCGAATGGCATCGTCCTGGCTAAAGACAATACGCTGCTCGGCATGGGCACGGGCCAACCCAACAGGGTAGTCAGCGTTGAGCTGTCTTTAAAGAGAGCCGGTAATGCCGCCAAAGGCAGCGTGCTCGCCTCCGATGCCATGATTCCGTTCCCTGACACCGTTGAGGTGGCAGGAGAAGGCGGAGTAACTGCCGTAATCCAGACCGGCGGCTCGGTAAGAGATAAAGAGGTAATCGCCACCGCCGATAAGTATAATATGGCTATGGTGCTCACCGGCATCCGCCACTTCAAACATTAAGATGATGGACACAAATGTAGCCCCGACCCTTTAGGGTCGGGCTCCCGAGGCTAAAGCCTCGGGGCTACATGTTTAGTGACATTAAAATGACGGGGATGGGGCTTTAGCCCCGTCCGAAAAGACAAAATTGCGACAGAGGAGCTAAGTAGTTGGCAAATGTGAAGCCAATGATGATAATCGATAAAGAGACCGTCAGCGCTACCAAACAGAAGGTAGCTGACCCTAAAAAAATAAGTCAGGCTATTAAAGACGTGAAAAAGATGCTGGAGATAAAAGAGGCTCTACTGTGGCGGTCTGAGGGCATGGCACCCTGCTGCGGCTCTCTCAGCAATATATCGGCACATCTCACCCGTGAGGTCGGCATACTGGAAAATACACTGTCTGCTCTGGAAAACGGCGATACGGCTCAGGCCGCAGATTTGTTACAAGAGTACATCAATTTGTTAGAGACAAGCTGTGAAGCCAGCCAGCCGAACTATTGCTGACCTCCATATTTTCTTTCTGCCGCCAGTATTATCTCCAGCGAACCCTTCCATGTAGCACGAAAGCTTAAGCATGCGCGACCTTTAAGGGTAGCCCCCTACAGCCATTGTGCTATAATTCGACTGATATTCGTCGCAATATAACCTGGGTCCCCGGGAGGTAAATATAATTATGGTTACGGAAGAGAAAAAGAAGGTCATAAACCGTCTAAAAACAATGTATCCGCTTCGGGCCAAGGTAAATGAGACGTATCTGAAGAGCGCCGAAGCTATCAAGGCAGGTAAGCCTGCCGTCTGGGCTATGCTCAACTTTTACTACGGCGACCCTATACTCAAGGCCATGGACGTGGAAGTGGTCTACCCTGAAAACTACGGTGCACTGGCCGCGGCTTTCGGTGTTGCCCAGCAATACCTGGAGCAGGCTTATGCCGACGGCTATCCTACGCACCTCTGCGGCTACAGCCTGACCTGTCTCGGCTATACGTCGAGGATGATGAGGGAATTCAAAGGTGAGGTGCCTCCGGAAGCGCCCCTGGGAGGAATGCCTAAGCCGGTATTCCTGCTGGCCTCATCCGCTATCTGCGACGCCAGATATAAGTGGTTCCAGGCATTGGGCCGCTACATGGACGTCCCAGTATGGACATTGGAATCACCCAGCCCCGGGACTAAAAGAATTCTTTATGGAAGGCGCTTTCGAAAGAATGGTCGACCTGGGCGTCAAGCACCTCAGAGATTTCGTCACCTTCGTCGAGCGCACGTTGAACAGAAAAATGGACTGGGATAAATTGGACGAAACGGTTAACCTTATGATAGAGGTCAACCGGGTATGGCATGAAGTTAATGAGCTGCGCAAGGCAAGACCATGCCCCATGCACAGCCGGGACTTCTGGAGCGCCATGCCGGCAGCTCTATTTTTAGCGGGAGACCTCAAGGACTCACTGCAGCGCTTTAAGGATATGTACATTGAAGTTAAAGACAGGGTGAATAATCACATAGGAGCCATACCTGAGGAAAAATACCGTTTGCTGTTCGCCGAGCTTCCTCCCTGGCACAGCTTGGGGTTCTTTGACAAACTTGCTGAGAGAGGATGGAACTTCGTCGTCGAGAGCTTTGGCTACCGCCCGCCGCTACCTATCGACCTCAGTCAGGTCAAAGACCCGCTGGAACGAATCACCAGATTCAGCCTCCAGTTTTTTGCCGGCTATTATGAAGATGCCCGGAGGCAAAATGTGCTTGGCGGCTCCCAGTCTTATCCCTATCTGAAATATGCCAGAGAATGGAAATGCGATGGGGCGATGCTTCATCCGCTTATCAGTTGCCGCAGCGCCTCCACACACCTGCCCTATGTCTCAAACATGTTGATGGAAAAACTGAAGGTGCCTTCACTGAGCATCGAAGGAGATATCGTAGACCTCAGATTGTTCAACCCTGAAGACGCCTTGGCCAGGGCAGAACCTTTCGAAGAAACCATGGAGCACTACAGGCGGGTCAGGAAACAGGAAGGTTTCGACTGGTGAAAGTTTAGTATCCCCCCTCCCTCTAGCTCCCTCCCGCCAGGGGAGGGAGGATTCTTTTCCCCTCTCCCTTGAGGGGAGAGGGTGAGGGTGAAAATAAAGAAACTTAAAAATAAACGAGGTGCTATTTATGCCAGATAAAAACCAGGGACTGAGCAAAGCCCGAAATATTTATTTAAACCGGACCCAAAGAATTAAGGAACTTAAAAATGAGGGTAAAAAGATAATCGGTTACCCCTGTGCCTATGTTCCTCTGGAAATACTTACCGCTTTCGACCTCGTCCCCTACCGGACTTACGGCGACATCAAAGAGCCGATTACCGAGGCAGATAGAGCCCTGCCTACTTCGTTCTGCCCCATGATGCGCACCTGCCTGGATTGTGCCCTGAAAGGCAAATACGATTTCCTTGACGGTATGGTCACCGTCCATTCCTGCGACCCTCAGGAGAAAACAGCTCGCGTCTGGGAATCCTACATCAGTCATAAATATTTCCACTTCCTGGATATGCCCAGCTCCGTCCGTCCCGAAGCCATCGAGTACTTCAAGTCGCTGTTGAACGACTTCAAGAAAACACTGGAGTCCTTCACCGGAAAGAAACTGTCCGCAGCTAAGCTTAAGGCAGCTATTAAGTCTCATAATCAGCAGCGCGCCCTGGTGCAGGAATTATACGAGCTGACCAAGCCGGCCCCGCCGCTTATCTCGGGGACAGAGCTTGTCCAGGTAGTGAAAGCGCTTATGAGCCTGCCCGTAGCCGAGGGAAACGAGCTGTTAAACCAGGTTATAGACGAGGTCAAGAAACGCACCGATGGCCCTAAGAAGAAACCGGCACGTCTTCTTATCTGGAGCAGTACGTTGGATGACGTCGACATCATGCAGGTTTTTGAAGATAAAGCCAATGTGGTGATGGATGAGACCTGTGGCGGCATTAGAGCTTTCAGAGGCAGCGTAAAGCTGACCGCCGACCCGTTGGACGGGCTGGCTGACTATTATATGAAAGAAATAACCTGCGCCCGCACCTTCAGACAGGCTACGCTCGGCGAGATCAAGAAAGACTACGCCAAAGACCTGCAAAGCCGCTTCGGTTACCTTAAAGGCATCGTCAAAGACTGGAAAATCAATGGCGCCGTATTGCTGCTCGTCAGGTACTGCGACCCGTTTGCCTTTGAAATGCCGTCGCTCAAGGATTACTTCGACAGCATCGGTATTCCCAGCACCTACATAGAATACGACTACAACATAGGAGGCTTTGGCCCAATTAAGGACCAGGGTTGAAGCCTTCCTTGAGACCATCAGTTAAGAACACTGCTCCGGAGGTCTAACTTGTACTTCGCCGGCGTCGATATAGGTTCCACCATGACCAAGGTCGTGCTTATAGACACGGCCGACAGGATATTGTCTGCTATCAAGGGTCCAACTGGCCCTGAGCATCGCCAGCTAGCCAATGAGGTTATGAAAATGGCGCTGGAGCAAGCCAATTTGCAGCTTGATGACATCTCCTACATTGTAGCCACCGGCTATGGCCGGTTGAACGTGCCTTTCGCTGACGACCAGATAACGGAGCTTTCCTGCCATGCCAGAGGCGTATCCAGTATATTTCCCAATGTCAGGACTGCCATCGACATCGGCGGCCAGGATGCCAAGTGCCTGAAGATTCATAACGGCAAGCTAATCGACTTCGTCATGAATGATAAATGCGCCGCCGGAACCGGCAGGTTTCTGGAAGTCACCGCTGCCACCCTGGGTATCAGGCTGGAAGACATGGGCGATATCTCATTGAAATCCACCAAAAAAATCCAGCTCAGCAACTTATGCACCATCTTTGCTCAGCAGGAGGTAGTAGCTCTGCTGTCTCGCGGTGAGAAAGTCGAAGACATCATAGCCGGACTTCATCTATGCACTGGCCAGCCGGGTGGCAACCCTGGCACGGAGGCTGAAGATAGAGCCTGACGTGGTGCTTACCGGCGGTGTGGCCAAGAATATCGGCATGGTTAAGGCGATGAAAGAGAGCCTGGGCTGCGAGCTTCTCGTTCCCGAAGAGCCGCTGCTCACCGGTGCGCTCGGAGCTGCCATACTGGCCAAAGAAAACTATATGAAAGCAACCAGCCAGGGCGAGCCTATCATCGATAAAGTCACGCCGCCTGGAAAAGGCTACCTTTTTCCATTGAGAAAATGACTTTAGGGAGTATTATTGTCATTGCGAGTTTTTTGTCATTGCGAGGCGCAAAGCGCCGTGGCAATCTCAAACAAATGCAAATATCAAAAAGTGTTTTGAACATGTGAGAATTAGAATTTTGAATTTGTTTGTAATTTGGAAATTGGGATTTGGGATTTAACAATGTTAATGGCCTGGTTCATGGGCATCGACATCGGCTCGGCTTACAGCAAAGGAGTCATAATCAAAGACTCCGAGCTTGCCGCCTACCACGTGATTCCTTCCGGAGCCAATTACCAGACAGCCGCCGAGACGATAAGGCAAGAACTTTTAAAACAAGCTAACCTGACTCAAGATGATATAACCGATGTTGTAGCCACCGGTACCGGTGCCGCCAATGTTACTTTCGCCAGCCACAGTGCCAGCGAAATAGTCTGCACTGCCAGAGGCATAAACAGCGTCTTTCCTCAGGTTAAGACGGTAATCGAGGTGGCCGGCCAGTCCAGCAAAGTAATAAAAATAAACGAACAGGGTATGGTGACCAATTTCACGGTCAGCGAAAAATGCGCTGCCGGCAGTGGCCGGTTTATTGAAGTCATCGCCAACGTACTGCGAATAGATTTAAAGGATTTCGGCCCGCTTTCACTTAAGTCCAAACAACCTGTCACCTTCGGCACCGGCTGTGCTGTCTTCGGCGAATCGGAGGCCGTCACCAGAGTCGCTGAAGGCATCCCGAAAGAGGACATCGCCGCCGGCGTCAATCAGGCATTAGCCAGCAAAATCTCTTCACTGGCCAAGAAAATCAAGCTCGAGGAACCATGCGCCATCTGTGGCGGTGGCGCACTCAACACCGGCTTGATAAAGACCGTAGAACAGGAACTGCACACCCAGCTCCTGGTACCACCCCAACCTCAAATCATCGCGCGCTCTAGGCGCCGCCATAATCGCCAGAACCTCAAACCTAACATGTAGACTCGATCCTTTAGGGTCGAGTTCAGCGAGGCTAAAGCCTCGCTGCTACGTTCATGGGCAACTGATTGGAGCCGATGCTCCAATCTGACCCGAAGCCGTCATGACATTGACGGAATGTGCTAGAATAAAAGTTGAGCTAGCAACAAATGAACGCGAGTCGCGGCGGGAAGTAAGCAAAATAAGAGAACAACGTGTCCTTTCTAGAATAGAGTTAAAGTAGGGTCGACTAAAAAAGAAAGGAAAGAACAAGATAGAAAAGGAGGAGGTAATGAAAATAAGTCGGCGCACATTATATATTTTGCTCCCTGTAATTGTTCTGGTTGTACTCGGGGCTGTCCTGGCCGGATTCGCCTGCACTCCACCCGGAACAATGCCCCGGCCTGCCAGCAATGGTACGATAAGGGCAAACTAGACGGTTACAACGACGGCTACAACAAGGGCAAAACAGAGGGTCAGTCAGCCGGCTACAATGAAGGCTATGCTAAAGGCCTGCAGGACGGCACAGCTCTGTGTCCCCAATGCCCCACATGCCCTCAATGTCCACAACAGCAACAACAATACCCGTACTACTATCCATACCCGCGTTACTACTATTATGGATATTGAGACTACTGGCAGGGGTACAGGGACGCCAGGAACGCGTTCTGTACTGTCTGTCCGACCATGCCTTTCCTGCCCTTAGTCCTTCTAATCCAGGAATTTAATCAGGTGCCTTACATCTGAACTGAGGTGGGGCGGGACATGGTATGCCGCAGCTATAGCTTGAAGGAGGAGAAAAATGTTAGAGGTGTTTTTGACCGAAGAGCAAAAGAAACTCAAGCGCGAAGTGCAGGATTTCGTCAAGAGCGTCCCGCGGCAGCTAATCCTCGATATGGATGCCGATAAGGTCAAGTTTCCCGATGAATTCGTCAGGGAAGCCGGCAAGAGAAATCTGCTCGGGCTCAGATTTCCAAAAAAGTACGGCGGCAGGGACCTTAAATGGGTCGATGAAATCCTCGCCATAGGAGAAATCAATAAACTGGGCATACCTTTCGCCTGCCTCTGTTCGGTGGTCTCCATCGTCGGCGAAGGCATAAATGTCTTCGGCACCGAGGCACAAAAGGTGAAATATCTTAAACCTCTGCTGGCGGGCACGCAGTGGGCCGGTGAGGCGCTCACCGAGCCCAGAGGCGGCTCTGACTTCTTCGGCGCCACCACCGTGGCCAGAAAGAAAGGCAACAAATATTATCTAACCGGCCAAAAACGCTTTGTCGTCGGCTCTGAAGGTGCCGATTTCTTCCTGGTATTCGCCGTTACCAATCCCGGAGCCGGCCGCGACTCCATCAGCGCCTTTATCGTTGAGAGAGACATGGGCGTCGAGGTCAGGCATGTCTACGGCTTGATGGGCAGCCGCGGAGCCGGTACCGGAAGGCTGGTCTTCCGAGATGTGCCGGTGCCGGAGGAAAATCTGCTGGGTAAAGAAAGCGATGGGGCCAAGATATTTTACAAGTTGATGGTGCCGGAAAGGCTTCTTTCCGGCGGAGTCGGCGGTTCCAGGGCTATTTTGGAAATAGCCGCCAGGTATGCCAATAAGAGACAGGCTTTCGGCCAGACTATAAGAAACTTCGAGGGAGTCAGCTTCAAAATCGCCGATTGCGTGACCAAAATAGATGCCGTCAGCGCCTTGGCCTACGCCGTGGCTAAGACAATAGATGACGGCATAGGCACGCCGGGTTATCAAAGGAGGCTGGTATCCGAAGTCAAGAGACTGGCCACCCAAACGCACTGGGAGGTGGTAAACGACGCCATGCAGATTCTGGGCGGCATCGGCTATACCAATGTCTTCCCCGTGGAACGGGCGCTAAGAGAAGCCAGACTGGCCATGATCTGGACCGGAAGCAGTGAAATCATGAACCTGATCATCCAGCACGAGTACTACAAGGAAATACTGGCTAGAGGCATCGAGGGCAGAGATATCGAAGCCGATGTCGGGCTTACCGATGAGCAGCTGGCCGAGGAGAAGATTTACCAGCCGGAACCGGTGCCCACCACACCGTGACGCCCGGCAAATCCTTAGGTGTCACCTACTCACAGATGACCCTCCAAAGCGCTGCATGTAGCCACCAGGCTTTAGCCTCGTGACCACGACCCTAAAGGGTCGTGGCTACATTAGTTGTCACGTAATGTAAAACCTTCGTCTTTGTTATTGATATTTTGGGTTTTGAATTTGTTTAGGATTTAGAAATTTCTATTTAGGATTTCCGAAAACTAGCGGTTTTGAGGCTATGCTTCTTCTCTGACGCGTCTTTTGGACGTCCTCAGCTTCCACAGATGGCGGACGGCGAAACTGACGGCATACAGCACAGTCAGGCCTATCAAGGAGTATATAATCATCTGGGGCGGCTTCAACGCCGAATGCGCACCGACAACGGCGCCCAGGAATATATACATCCCGTCCCAGACCAGGCGGACAGCAAAATCCCCAGCGAAAGCGTTTTTAACTGCCTCTTGGCACCCAGTATCAACGTTATGGGTATGCGAAGCCAGATCAACCGCCCCAGAGCTACCGAAAACGGCGACAAGAAGTTTATTCTACGGAAAAAGCTGACCGTGGTAGAATTGTTCTCAGCCAGCTTCTCGGATACGCTGGCTTCAAAATGCTTGTTATAAAATTTTATTATAGGCATGCTGCCAAACCGGCCAAGATAAGATAGCGTAATTCCGCCAGCCTGCCTGCCGACCTGCGCTACCAGCCACAACAGCACCAGGTCAATAAGTGGAATTACACCGGTGCCGAAGTTGTATCCGGATAGCAGCCAGATGGTCTCCAGTAGATATGGGATACATATACCAAACTCGCCGATAAAACAGATAACAAATAGAAAAACTACCAGCGTCGGATTAAAAGTGCCGGCTAAATTAAAGGCCTGCTGAAAAAGGGCTTCCAGGTTCATACCAATTTCTAATTATTGTACGCGCGGGACATCGAGGAGCTCGGGGACCGTGACAAACGTGTATCCTTCGGCTTGCAATTTCTCGATTATAAGCGGCAGCGCCTCCACGGTCAGGCTTTTGTCAGCCTGGCTGCAATTGTGCGAGGTACCATAGCCGTCATGCAAAAGTATTATTTCGCCGCGATGAGTCTCGTCGACAATTCTATCGGCTACCTTTTCATATGAGTGCGTATTCAACTCACCGGTGGAAACGCTCCATGTTACCTCAATCATACCCTGGTCTCTAACTTCCTCAAGTTCCCACGGAGTCTTTTTACCGTGCGGCGGGCGATAGAGGTGAGGCTTGACGCCAACGGTATCGAATATCGCCTTTTCCGCCACCACCAGGTCCTTAGCGCCATATTCGGTAAGCGCATGGTTGGCATTGTGAGAATATGAATGGTTGCCCAGTACATGTCCTTCAGCCACTATGCGTTTGGCTGTCTCCGGATAAAGCTCGCACGTTTTCCCCAACGACAAAAAAGGTCGCCTTAACATTATATTCATCCAGGATATCAAGCACTTCAGAGGTGTATGGCTCATTCGGACCATCGTCGAAGGTCAGAGCAACAACCTTCTGGGCTCAGTCTCCTTTATAGTAAACCTTTCCGAAAACCGGTGATGTCGGTATGAAGTACCCGTAGGCAAGCAGGATGATGAGCACTGCCACCGGTGATGCTCTAAGTGCGATTCGCCTTAAAGTTGTCTTATTGGCAAACTCTTCGAAGCTATTGATATAGGCGCGGCACATATAACCGCCCCAACGGCCTATATGAACCACTGCTTCCATAATACAAACAAGGAGAGGCTTCCTCACACTGCGCGAAGAAGTCAAAACATACAAATCTCTGTCATAATAAACCTTTCCCGCTTTACTTAATCGGCCGGAAATACCGAGTTGGTCGGCGGAAAATGAAACATCTGCAGTAGCCGTCCACATCCAGGAATGCGCTTCTACGGAAAGCAAAAGTAGCACCAGAGACGAGCAGCGGCCTGCCGAAAAGCAGCGCGCTTAACCTGTTTGCACTATCCCGCAGAAAATACTCGAATCCAGCCCACGATGGCGGGTCTTTATAGAGGAACCTGCCGGCAAGGGCCGCCGCATCCGGGTGCGAAGAAAAGAAGTCGGCTATCTTCGTTAGCCAATCGCGAGGATAAACCGTGTCGGCGTCGGCCTGGGCGATTATGTCGCCGCGGGCGGCATCAGCACCGACCTGCCGGGCATAGGATACGCTCTTTTTCTCCAGGCAAAGAACAACCTTTACCCCGTAGCTTCGGGCAATACTGGCAGTATTATCGCTGCTGCCGTTATCGGCGACTATGATTTCATATTCGCCCTGATAATCCTGATTCTTCAAGGACTCAAGGCAGTCAGCGATAAATCTCTCTTCATTTAAAGCTGGTATGACAACACTTATCATAGCCATAATATTAGACGTATCTTCTATTTTGGCACAGATTTAATTAATCGGCAAGTAACCAGTCAAGCTAAAGGCAAAATGCCGAATATTTGACAAGGGAATTCCTCTTTATTATACTATATGCGTAAATGCGCATATAGTAATGGAGTTTGATGATGAGAGAGTTAGTTAAAGCCTTCAAGGCTCTGTCGGATGAGACCAGGTTAAGGATTCTGAACCTGCTGCTGGAGCGTGAGTGCTGCGTCTGCGAGGTTATGCAGGTGCTCAACATCTCCGAGCCCCGGGCTTCCCGGAACTTGAGTGCCCTTTATGATGCCGGTTTCCTGAAGCTCAGGCGCGAGGGGCTTTGGGCACTGTATTCCATAGATAGAGAAGGCTTAAAAGAGCACTACGTAAACCTGGTTGAAGCCGTGAAAAAAGCACTGGAAGGAAACGAGACAGCCCTGCTGGATAGACAACGGTTGCGACAGACTGAAAGAGTAGGGCCAAACTGTGTGGCCAGGAAGCTGAGTACCGCTTGATCATCTCCCCTCTATTTTAGTCAAGGTTCTAAGAAATAAGACTTATAGCAATGGTAGACAAAAATATCTGCAATTCTGATGCTGGTCCCACCGGCACACTCACTGAGACCAGACCAACTAAAAATAGACTTAATTTATTTATTATGCTCGGTGTTGGGCTAGTGCTATGGGTAGTCGTATACTATTGGCTTAAACCAGCTGCTGACTTCCTGACATACAACGTATTTAAACTTGCAGCCTCAAGCCACCTGGGTAGTAGTGTTGCTTTCTTTCTCTACGACGTACCAAAAGTGATGTTGCTACTGGTTCTCATCATTTTTGGAGTCGGGATCGTCAGGTCTTTCTTTACTCCAGAACGCACCCGGCAGATGCTAGCTGGAAAAAGAGAATTTACCGGGAATGTCCTGGCTTCAGGACTGGGTATTGTCACGCCCTTCTGCTCTTGTTCGGCTTGCCCGCTCTTCATAGGATTTTTGGAAACAGGAATTCCGCTGGGTATCACTTTATCATTTCTGATTGCGTCGCCTATGATCAATGAGGTGGCTCTTGTTCTCCTTTACGGTATGTTCGGCTGGAAAATCGCTTTAATTTACGTGGTAACCGGACTCACCATAGCCATAACTGCCGGGTGGGTGATAGGCAAACTGAAAATGGAGAGGTTCATAGAAGACTGGGTATTCGATGTTAAGCTGTCTCAGGCAACTACAGCACAAGTCGAGTATGCGATTTGAAGACCGCGTCCAATATGGCCTGAATGCTGTGCGTGAAATAGTGGGTAAGGTTTGGCCCTATCTTCTGGCTGGTATAGCAGTTGGCGCCGGTATTCATGGCTACGTTCCCGAAGGGTTGCTGGCCTCATTTATGGGTAAAGGTGCGTGGTGGGGCGTGCCGATAGCAGTATTGATCGGTGTGCCCATATATTCCAATGCCGCGGGTATCATCCCTGTGGTACAAGCCCTGATGGAAAAAGGCGCAGCACTGGGAACAGTGCTGGCATTCATGATGTCTGTAGTGGCCATTTCCTTGCCTGAGACTATAATCCTGCGCCGCGTACTTAAATGGCAGTTAATTGGTGTTTTTGTTGGCGTGGTGACCGTAGGTATCATTATCGTTGGTTATTTGTTTAATGCACTTTTATGAGCTATCAAAAGCTAATATCAGAGATTACTTCAACATGGATTAATCGTCATTAAAGGGATTCACCTAAAAAATAATTGGAGGCGACTGCTATGAATATAAAAATTCTGGGACCGGGATGCGCCAGGTGCCACCAACTGGAAAAGACCACCAGAGAGGTGGTGAAGGAACTCGGCATTGACGCCACTGTGGAGGAGGTCAAAGACATGCGCCAAATCATTGCCTACAATATCCTGACCACGCCTGGCCTGGTAATCAATGAGCAGGTGGTCAGCAGCGGCAAGGTACCTACAAAAGCAGAAGTTACGCAACTCATAATAAATGCCATGGCCAAAGAAGAGCAGAAAAAAGGCTCTTGAGATTGCAATACTCTTAGAGACACAGGCAAATTCAAAGTATTAAGGAGATATCGAAAAACATGGACATATCACTTAGAGCTAAGATGTACTTTACTATAGTCACTATCTTAGCTGTTGGATTGCTTTTGTGCTTGCGCAAGCCCGGCTACTCCACCAACCTCACCATCAGATGAACCTGCCACGCCGTCTGAAATAACAACTACGCCATCAGACAACTCGTCGATTTCTCAGACTCAAGATGAGTCTCTGGACTTACTAGACAGGGTGGATGTCGTCTATTTCCACCGCCCTCAACGCTGCCCCACTTGCCTCTGCTTCGAAGAACGTATTCGCTATGTCGTGAGTACATATTTCCAGAACGAGTTAAACAGCGGCAAGATGACTTTTGGGGTATACAACATCGGAGACAGCAAGAACGCCGATATCGTCAAGAAATACGGCGCTGTCGGCTCACAATTGTTCATCAATACCGTGAAGGATGGCACTGATAATATTAAAGATATACAGGACATTTGGTCCTGGAGCTGCAGAACCAACAAAGCGGGCTTCGACCAACAGGTCAAGAGCGTTATCGAGCAAAGCCTTAAGGGTGAGGAATAATGGATTTAGGCAGCATTTTGGGAGGTTCTAATATCCCGGTGCTCACGGCGCTACTTTTGGGGTTAATAACTGCCATTGCTCCCTGCCCCATGGCTACCAACATCGCCGCTGTAGCCTACATCACTCGCAACGTGAAAGACCGCAAATACGCGGTTATAACCGGCTCCCTCTATACCCTGGGGCGCATGTTTTCCTATTCTCTTCTTGGCATCCTTATCATCGCGGTTGGCCTGGAAATTCCCGTGGATCTCCGCAACAGTCCAAGACGTCGGTGAACGTGTCCTGGGGCCGCTTCTGATTGTAGTAGGATTGCTTATGCTATTCATCGACAGGCTCTCTTTCGGCACCGGAGGCGGCAAACTTGCTTCACTCGGAGGCAAAGTAGCCAGCTGGGGCATGATAGGCGGATTCCTGCTGGGTGTCATTTTCGCCCTGGCCTTTTGCCCCTATAGCGCTGTTCTGTTCTTCGGCGCCTTGATACCCGTGGCCCTCAAGTCCACCGGCGGTGTGGCACTGCCAGCAGTATTTGCCATCGGCACCGGACTGCCCGTACTGATATTCGGCACGCTTCTTTCCCTGGGTGTAGCTGGAGTTGCTAACTGGCTTAATGCCATTACCCGTGCCGAACGAATCATCCGTATAATAGTTTCCATTATCTTTATAGGAGTAGGCATATATTACGTGGTGCTGTGGATACAATCCTAGAAAATTATAAGCATTTGCTAAAAATATGAATATTTTGTTAAAGCTAACAAGACTTACATTCTATTGCTCTCTCTGCTGGCGCTTGGCTTGCTTTCTGCCTGTTCTAGCCCAGCTCCCGCAGCGACGCCGCCGAAGGAGCCGCTCGGCCCGCCAGATAGAGTAGACGTTATCTATTTCCAGCAAGGCAAGCCCTGTCATTGCATTGCCGTGGTGGGAGACACTATTCAAGCTATTACGTTCCTTTATTTTCAGGATGAACAGTCTAGCGGTAAATTAACTTTCCAAATGGTCGATTTGGACAAGGAGGAAAATAGAGGTATCGCCAAAAAATACAATGCTGCCCCTTTCTCTCTGTTTATCAACGTAGTAAGAGGGGATTCTGAACACATCGTCGCTGTGCCAGAAATCTGGTTACCCACTGGTGGTGGCAGAGATAACCTTGAAGAATTCTTGAAGAGTAAAATCGAGAAAATCCTCAGTGGAGAATATAATGGATAACTCAGTAACGCGCAAACTAGTCTCCATTATCTTCATAAGATCTGGAAATATTATATGGTGCTGTGGATACAATGCGCTAGAATAATCATAAGCTATGCTAAAAATATGTACTACCGAACTGGGGATTAGCTGTAATATGACTTACGTTCTGTTGCTTTCTCTGTTGGGCTATGGCTTGTAGCAGCCAGATGGCCGAGGCTTTCTTTGAATCCATCTGGACATAGGTGGAAAGGCTAAAGTCTCATTCAGCAGGCGACCAACCCTGCCAGTGCATGTTGATCCCGATCGGTGATCAAGTATCACTGCAAGAACGTATTTCTCAGACTTTAAGTGAAGAACTGGCAGCGGCAAGATGTTGACCTTCCAGATAGGCTCGAAAGGCTAGACGATAGGATAATGCCACCATTGGCTGTGAAGATATAAGCAACTCCTGTCCTGCCACTCTTCATCGATACGTGAAGATTGGCGATACTGAACACATTATCACTGTACCAGAGCATTTGAGCCAATTCGATATGAAATGCGAGGCCCTATGCAAGAACCAGGTTAAGAGTAAAATCCGATCAAAGCCTGGAGGCAAACTGAATAAGGTAGGTTGAAAGCTAATGCTTAAAGTAAAGCCGCCGGATGGTTACCCTCCAGAAGAAGGCCGTTACGTCAGAGGTAACGACTATTCTCCTGTCGCCGTCTGCGTAATTCTGGATACCTTCGACTTCGCCATACCGCCCGAATTGAATGAGCTGGTTATGGTCGGCACAGATTCAGGAGCCGCCCTTTCCGGAATGCTGCAAACAGAGAATATAGGGCTGGAGAAGATGATTTGCAATATCGTGGCTAACCCGAATATCCGTTACATCGTGCTCTGCGGCAGGGAATCATCCGGCCATCTGCCCGGCGAAGCGCTGCTGGCACTTAAACAAAACGGCATCGACGAAGCTAAACGCATTATCGGCTCAAAAGCCCTTACCCCACACCTCTCCAACATCCCCACGGAGCTAATAGACAGATTTAACCAGCAAATAGTCAGCATCATCAACCTGCTTTGCAAACCGGGAGAAAGAGACATCAAAGTCCCGGGATTGAATCCAAAAGTGATTGAAGAGGCGGTTCGGAGCTGCTACCAGGAGGCACCCGTGGTATTCATGGACTACACGCTTTATGACATGGGAGCCTATCCCGAGCCGGCTATACTTCACAAAATTGCGGCTAAATTAAGCCAGCCGCAGCAAGCTGTCGAACCCGGCAAATCGAAGATGGGCATGGGGCTGGTGCTGCATAAGCTACTGCCCCAGACCGATTGCCAGAAGTGCGGCAAAAAGACCTGCCTTGCCTTCGCCATCGACCTGGCCAAGGGTAAGATGTCATCTTGAGGATTGCCCTTACCTGGACCAGCCTGAATTTGCTGAAAACCGTCAGGCTTTAGCCAAACTTTTAGAGTGAGGAGTGAAAACTATGGCAAACCAGCCGGAACCTATGACCGGTAAACTCTCGCTATTAGACCGTTTCCTGACGCTCTGGATATTCCTGGCTATGGGCTTCGGAGTAGGCCTCGGCTATTTCGTGCCCTCTGTGTCCGGTTTTATTTCATTATTCCAAGTTGATACCACCTCCATACCCATAGCCATCGGACTTATCCTGATGATGTACCCGCCGCTGGCCAAAGTTAAATATGAGGACCTGCCCCTCGTCTTCCGCAACTGGAAAGTACTTGGCCTGTCTTTGATACAGAACTGGCTAATTGGCCCGGTGCTGATGTTCCTGCTGGCTATTCTTTTCCTGCGCGCCTATCCTGATTACATGGCAGGCCTTATTCTAATAGGGCTGGCCAGATGCATTGCCATGGTTATTGTCTGGAATGAACTGGCTAAAGGCGACACCGAATATGCCGCCGGGCTGGTAGCCTTTAACTCGATTTTCCAGATACTGTTTTTCTCGGTTTACGCCTACATTTTCATAACGGTGCTGCCGGTTTGGTTTGGACTGAAAGGCGCAGCAGTAAACGTGACCATTGCGGCAGATAGCTCAAAGCGTTCTCATTTACCTCGGGATACCATTTTTCGGCGGCATGATTACTCGATTTGCTCTCATCAGAGCCAAGAGGGCGCCAGTGGTATGAAACTAAATTTATACCGAGGATCAGCCCTGTAACCCTGGCAGCTCTCTTATTTACTATCGTTGTCATGTTCTCTCTAAAAGGTGAAATCATTGTCCAACTGCCGCTGGATGTTATCCGAATCGCCATCCCGCTTCTAATATATTTTGTGATAATGTTCCTGGTATCTTTCTACATGGGCAAGAAAATAGGAGCCGATTATTCCAAGACGGCGACCATCGCCTTCACTGCTGCCAGCAATAATTTTGAACTGGCTATTGCCGTGGCTGTGGCCGTATTCGGCATCGGCTCAGGCCAGGCCTTCGCTGCCGTTATCGGACCTCTGGTGGAAGTGCCGGTATTGATAAGCCTGGTCAATGTAGCCTTGTATTTCCAGCGAAAATTTTTTATCAAACAATTAGCCTCAAACCCATAAAAAAGATGACAAATTGTTTCTATGTGAACCAATACCCCCCTTGACAAAACCATAAAACTAGTCTATAATTCGAAACATGTCGAATTTTCGAAATATCGACATCGAGCGACTTGCCGAGCATTTAAAGCGCTATCGAATCCGCACCGCTTGAGCATTTTTATGCGCCTGGCTTCATGCTGTCTCCTGAGAGGACAGATGCAACACAGACGATCAGGTTGTGCGAGTGTGTCGGTACAGCTTGGCAAAGATCTTAGGCATTGCGCCTTCAACCATTTCTCACCATATCAAGGAACTTTACAGGGCAGGCCTGATTAAAATGAAGAGACGTGGGACAGACCGTTGAGTGCTGGGTTGACCCCGAGACGCTGGATTCCCTGGCTGAATTTTTCAAACAGCCTGTCCACGTTTGATTTTTTAGATAAAGGGATCGAAATAATGTCGAATAATAGTAAAAAGGAGATTAAGTAATGAAAGACAAAGCTTCTAATAAGACACCAAAAAGACAGTGGTGGAAGATCGCTAGTTTCACTTTAGGAATACTTTTGATTGCAGCTGCCGCAACCTATGCCCTGACAACACGTAACAGCGCCGCTTCGAGTGGGCCCTTGACCAACGGCAATGTGCCGTCAATAGGTTCAAACACGGTCAAAAGTGCTCCTGCCACAATGGGCATCGGAGACTTGAAGTGGGCGCAAAATCTCACTGCTAAATTTACTGACCATGATTTCATTTTCGTGATTCTGCCAGGAAATGACAGTAATTCAAACTAATACACTTTCCAACCGGATTTCCGACGCACAGCAAAAATCGAGGCCAGAGGTGCACGTGTTGAGACTATAACCTTGAGCGCCAGCGACCCCGAATTCTCAATTACGATGGAGCGCTTGGCTATTGCTCAGTTACCAGCGGTTCTGGCCATTGGCAGTCACGGCAACGGAGCCATTATGACCGGTGACATCACCGAAGGAAAGCTTCTGCAGACATATGTGACGGTTTCCCAGCCCGTTTGTGTGCCGGGTAGCTCTTCTGGTTGCTGCGCCGGAAAGTAGCTGTCATGGAAGAGTGGATTCAACAAGTCTTTAACGCCTCGCAATTTAGCATCTTAGTCCTGCCAGCCGGATTCCTCCTAGGCATAATCACCGCATTTGGTTCCCTTGCCTGCTGTGCCCCATTGATGGCTGCTGTCATCGGATATGCTGGCTCCCGTGAGGAGCAACAGCAGAGGGATATCTTTGTCATAGCCGGCTTTTTTATGCTAGGGGCAGTCCTTTCCTTAACAGCAGCGGGATACCTTGTCGGTTACATCGGACAGGCGGCAGGGAGTACATTCGGGCTGTACGGCAAGATATTCATCGCCATCATAACGATTTTCTTCGGGTTTGCAGCGCTGAATCTGCTCCCATTTCGCCTGCCAACATTCAGCCCTATCAAGCGAAAACTGCCCACAGGACTGTTAGGCGCCTCAATTTTCGGCCTTGCTATCGGTGGTGGCAGCATAGCCTATACCATGGCCTGCTGTGGTCCAATGATGCTACCGGTAGTACTGGGATTGTCCATTTTAAAAGGACAAGGGGGCTGGGGCGCCCTAATACTCGCCATGTTTGCCATTGGGTACAGTCTGCCTATGGTCGCAGCTATATTGGGTATAGGACTTGGCAAATTGACCGGAATTGCCAATAAGATCGCGGGGCCTATTCGCATAGTGTCCGGCATCTTGCTGCTTGGTGCAGGCGCCTGGCTATTGTTAACGCTATAAAACTTTTCAAGCGCAACGTAATTTACAAAGAAATGAGGATTAGAGATTTATGAACAAAAAAATTATCATCTACGAATCTGCGATGTGTTGTTCCAGTGGAGTCTGCGGCCCCAGCCCTGACCAAGCTCTGCTTGATTTACAGGACGCCCTCGAAGAAATTAAAAAGATGGGCTCTGAAGTTGAGCGTTATAGTATCACACAAAACCCCAAGAAATTCAGGGAAAATCCTCAGGTGATTAAACTGATTCAAGAGCAACAATTGAAAGCCTTGCCGATCACTACCTTTAACGGGAACGTCGTGAAATCTGGCAGTTATCCCACATTAGAGGAACTAAAAAAATTATTAAAAGACGGCGCCGACTACCTAGCCCCGTCCTTGCTGAGGACACGACTTCAGAACAAGGCTGTTGTGCCGGACAAGATTTCTGCGATATCCGCTGCGCACCTAGTTACAGAGGTGGTGCTCGCTAGCGATGCGGGAAGCAATTGCTGCTAATAGCAACTCGCTCTTAATATACTCAAATTCAGGAAACCACCAGCTTACTACAAGAAAGTTTAAAAATGAACAATAGTATGAGAACTAAATTCTATTTCTTTTCTGGCAAAGGCGGCGTTGGAAAAACTACGATGGCCGCCGCCAGCGCGACTTATCTTGCAGGTCTTGGTAAAAAAACGCTCATCATCACCACTGATCCTGCTTCTAATTTAGCTGATGTGTTTGAGCAACCTATCGGCTACCAAATTACTCCAATCCAGAATCTGCCAAACCTCTTTGCATTGGAGCTTGATCCTGATAAAGCAACTGATGAATACAAGGAAAAAGCTTTAGCACCTCTGAAAGGGCTTATTCCGGATGAAAGCTTTGCTGTCCTTGAGGAACAACTGAACTCACCCTGCACTGCTGAAATGGCTGCATTTGAGCGCTTCACGGATTTTTTGCAGGAACCTGATTATGAAATAGTTATTTTCGATACTGCTCCCACAGGTCACACGCTGCGCTTGCTGGAGCTTCCAGTTGCCTGGAGCGGTGTTATCGAAAAGGCTGCCAAAGATGGGAGCAGCGGGCAAACATGTATCGGGCCAGCTGCAGCCCTGGCAGAATCAAAAGAAAAATTCGACCGCGCCATCACTGCTATGCGTGATTCAAAACAGACTACCTTTGTTTTCGTTTTAAGACCAGAGGCAACGCCTATTTACGAAGCTAAGCGGTCCATTACTGAATTGACAAAGCTAGGAATCCAATCACAAGAGTTGATTGTTAACGGCATCTACCCTCAAAGCGCATGCGATAACCCATTTATGCTACGCCGCTTTGCCAAACAACAAGAGTTCTTAGTGCAAATAAAACGCAGCTTCTCAGTACCTGTGACACTAATAGAGCTGGAAGCAAATGAAGTCAAAGGCAAGGAATCGTTGTTTAAGATCGGAAAGAAGCTTTATGAGAAACCCGTAAAACTGGCCGATTATTCACCTCAAATAATAGAGGCAAGACATCAGTTCCCAATCCAAGATTACCCGAGAGTAAATAGCACCATTAACCAGCTCCTTGTTCCCCAAAACGGTTGGAGAAGGACAATTTTCTTTGCCGGCAAGGGTGGAGTTGGGAAAACATCAGTTGCAGCAGCTACCAGCCTTTGGGTAGCAGACAAAGGATATAAAACGCTGCTGCTAACTACAGATCCCGCATCTCATTTAGGACAGATCTTCGAACAAACAATCACTGATGAGCCAACAAAGATAAAAGGCGAAAGGAATCTATGGATGGCTCATATTGATGCGCCAAAAGCTGCACAAGAGTACAAGGAAAAGGTGCTTGCCGAAGTCAGACAAAAATACAATAAAGAAAGAGTTATTGCGATCGAAGAAGAATTGAATTCGCCTTGCACAGAGGAAATGGCAACCTTTGAGAAATTTATCGAGTTTGCCACACGGAAAGATTTCGAGGTGCTGGTTTTTGATACGGCTCCCACAGGGCATACCCTGCGACTTTTGAAACTGCCGGTTGAGTGGAGTAAACAATTAGAAATAAAAATTTTCACAACTACCGATGACACTGAAACGGATAGAATTACCAAAGCTCGGTTCAAAGAAGTGATTGATATGATGCAGGATACCAATCAGACTACTTTCAGTTTTATCATGTACCCGGAAAGTACCCCTATAGAAGAAGCCAGCCGGGCAATGGCAGACTTGGCAACCATCAATATCCAGACAAGCTTAATAGTTGCCAATCTTGTTTTGCCAGGCTCTATTTTAACTAACAACTACCTGAAACAAAGGAGTACAATGCAAGATAAATATCTGAAGGAAATGTACAAACGGTTCTCTGCACCGATTGTACAGCTTCCGCTTCTGGCTGATGACTTAATCGGCAAAGAAAAATTAAAGCATCGGCCAGCTCCTTGTTCCCCAAAACGGTTGGAGAAGGACAATTTTCTTTGCCGGCAAGGGCGGAGTCGGTAAGACATCAGTTGCAGCAGCTACCAGCCTTTGGATAGCAGACAAGGGATATAAAACGCTGCTGCTGACTACAGATCCCGCATCCCATTTAGGACAGATCTTCGAACAAACCATCACTGACGAGCCAACAGAGATAAAAGACGAAAGGAACTTATGGATAGCTCGTATTGATGCGCCAAAAGCGGCACAAGAGTACAAAGAAAAGGTGCTTGCCGAAGTCAGGCAAAAATACAACAAGGAAAGAGTTATTGCGATAGCAGAAGAGCTGAATTCGCCTTGCACAGAGGAAATGGCAACCTTTGAGAAATTTATCGAGTTTGCCTCACGGAAAGACTTCGAGGTGCTGGTTTTTGATACAGCTCCTACAGGGCATACCCTGCGTCTTTTGAAACTGCCGGTTGAGTGGAGCAAACAATTAGAAATAAAAATTTTCACAACGACCGGTGACACTGAAATGGATAGAATTGCCAAGGCTCGATTCAGAGAAGTGATCGACATGATGCAGGATACCAATCAGACTACTTTCAGTTTTGTCATGTACCCGGAAAGTACCCCTATAGAAGAAGCCAGCCGGGCAATGGCAGACTTGGCAACTATCAACATCCGGACAAGCTTAATAGTGGCCAATCTTATTTTGCCAGGCTCTATTTTAACTAACAACTACCTGAAACAAAGGAGTACAATGCAGGGTAAATATCTGAAGGAAATGTACAAACGGTTCTCTGCGCCGATTGTACAGCTTCCGCTTCTGGCTGATGACTTAATCGGCAAAGAAAAATTAAAGCAAGCCGGATTCATGCTTTATGGGAAGTAGAAGTAATGGAACCCAAGCTAATCACAAGCAGGGCAGGTAAATTATGAATAAAAGAACTATAGTCACGATATGCTTAATGGCGCTGATGGCAGTGTTGATTTTTCAGCAGGCCTGCCAGGAAGCTCCACCCAACTTCGAAGTAATGTCTCTGGACATCATGCCACCGAAAGTTATAATAGACGAGAAAGCTACCATTGAGGTTGAGATAAGAAACAGCGACGCCAAAATGGATACGTATAACGTGCCTTTGATGGTCAACGGCGTGGCTGATGATAGAAAAAGCGTTACAGCTCGCTCCCGGAGCCACAGAGTCAATAACATTCATTCTTGCCAGAAGTCAGGCTGGAACCTATAGAATCTCGGTTGGAAACAAGGAATCGACCCTTGTAGTCGAAAAGCCTTTACCTCCAGATTTTAGGCTTTCCAACCTGGAGATCAACCCGGCTGAGGCTGAAATCGGGGACATAGATAATTATTACCGCTGAAATAGCCAACACTGGCGGCACCCAGGGTAGCTATGTTGCTGAGTTGAAGATAGATGGTGATACTTACCAGACAGAGAAAGTAATTATGGCTCCGGGCATTGATTATACGGTGGTCTTCAAGGTGAGCGCGGATTTACCCGGGACTTATCCAGTTTCTCTTGGTGAGCTTACCGGCAAATTTGTGATAAATGAGCCAGTGAGGCCTATACAAGTGAATAATCCTGCATGCCCTCCTCCGGCACCGGGTTCCAAAAGGTCAGTTAGGTGCTGATCATAGCGGCATAGCGGCATCGCTGCCCAGTTTGGGCAGCAAGCAGAAGCGAGACATTACAATTACTAGCTTTACTTAGATAGGAGGTACGAAAATGAAAAAAGAAGAAGTCAGGAAAGTTGTCAGAGATGGCTATGCGCAGGTTGCCAAAAGCGGTAGCTCCTGTTGTGCGCCACAGAGTTCTTGTTGCGGCACAGCCAACATAGCCACGGAAATAAGCAAGAAGATAGGTTATACTGAAGAGGATATAGAGTCAGTTCCAGAAGGAGCTAACCTCGGCCTTGGCTGTGGCAACCCGGTAGCTCTAGCTTCTTTGAAAGAAGGAGAGGTCGTTCTCGACCTCGGCTCAGGTGCCGGTTTTGACTGCTTCCTGGCAGCTAACAAGGTGGGCAAAGCCGGCAAGGTAATCGGCATAGATATGACACCGGAGATGCTTGAAAGAGCCCGGGAAAGTGCTAGAAAAGGTGGCTATGAAAACGTAGAGTTCAGGCTGGGCGAAATCGAAAACTTGCCGGTGGCCGACAACCATGTTGATATAATCATCTCAAACTGCGTTATCAACCTATCGCCGGATAAGGAGAGGGTCTTCCAAGAGGCATTCAGAGTAATGAAACCGGGCGGCAGGCTGATGGTTTCCGACATAGTGCTACTGAAGGACTTGCCTGCTATAGTAAAGAACTCAGTCGCCGCCTACATCGGCTGCATCTCCGGTGCCGCAAAGAAGGATGCATATATAGAGGCAGTGAAAAACGCAGGCTTTAAGGATGTTAAGATAGTTGATGAGACCTCTTTCCCCATCGATTGCATGGCAAATGACCCCACAGCCCAGGCTTTAATCAAAGACATGAATATACCGCTAGACGAACTAATTAAATTCGGCAGCTCAGTCAGAAGCGTGAAAGTCCATGCACGAAAACCAAGCAAATGACTAACTCGCCCCAACGGACTGGAATCGCCAATTTGCCCTTGCACTACGGCAAGGCGCCGCGGTGGCTCTTCGACCGCATGACCAAGCTGGCACGGGAGATAACCATAGCCATCGCCACGGAATTCGGCCCCCATGAGATGCTCCGCCGCCTGTCAGACCCCTTCTGGTTCCAGGCCTTCGGTTGCGTCCTGGGCTATGACTGGCACTCCAGCGGCGTTACCACCACCGTTTGCGGCGCCCTCAAGGAAGGTATCAGGGGGCTGGAAACCGACTTAGGCTTATTCGTCGCCGGCGGCAAAGGCAAAACTTCACGCAAAACCCCGGCCGAAATAGAAGGCGTTGGGCACCTCCTGAAATCGGACACATCCCCTCTGGTCTATGCCAGCCGTATGGCAGCCAAGGTTGATAACTCAGCCCTTCAGGATGGCTACCAGCTCTATCACCATACTTTCCTCTTCACCAAGGACGGCTCATGGTCGGTAGTTCAACAAGGGATGAATGAAAGCAATCGCTACGCCCGCCGTTATCACTGGCTGGGTGAAAAGGTGACCGATTTCGTCTGCGAACCTCATTCCGCCATTTGCAGCCAGGCAAGAGCTGAAACCTTGAATCTGGTGGCCACCGAAAGTCAACCAGCACGAGACACCATAACCCAAATCAGCATTGAGGAAAGACCGGAAAAGATCGTCAGTCAACTAAAGAGACTTAAGACTCTAGACCTCCCAACCCGTCACCACCTCAGCCTTGATGACATACATCCTGACCGACTGTTTAAGACGCTTCTTATCTCCTATGAGCACCACCCTGACAACTTCGAGAAACTGCTGAGCTTGGAAGGCGTCGGGCCAAAAACCCTCCGCGCCCTGAGCCTGATTTCAGAGCTTATTTATGAAGTCCCGGTCAGCCTGCGAGACCCGGCACGCTACAGCTTCGCTCACGGCGGCAAAGACGGCCACCCCTATCCTGTAGACAGAAAAACCTATGATAGAAGCATCGAAATACTCCACCAGGCATTAGACAGGGCTAAGGTCGGTGATAAGGAGAAAATAGCTGCCCTCAGACGGCTTAGAGCCTGGCTATAAACATGCTGTCACCCTGAGCGACAGCGAAGGCCTCGATTTCGCGAGTTATCCTGAGCAGATCCTTCGTGTCGCTCGCTCCTCAGGATACAGGAGCAAGGCTCAGAATGACATTGGGAGAGAAGCTGAAGATGATAAGAGATTTCAACGGTAATAGCCCCAAAATAGCGCCCACGGCATTTGTCAGCGAGGCCGCCTACATCGTGGGCGATGTCGAAATCGGCGAAAACTCAAGTGTCTGGCCCGGAGCAGTCATCAGAGCCGACTTCGGCAAGATAATAATCGGAAACAACACCAGCATTGAAGATAATTGTGTTGTGCATGGCGCTGCCGACATTACTATTGGCAATAACACAATCATCGGACATGGAGCAATTGTTCACTGCCATAAGGTCGGCAACAATGTTCTAGTTGGCAATAATGCCACTCTCCTCGATGGTGCCGAAATAGGTGACTTCTGTATTATCGGAGCTGGCTCTGTAGTAGCGCCAAAAACAAAGATTGCAGAGAAATCATTGGTTATAGGCGTACCTGCCCGAATAAAGGGACAGCTATCACAAGAGCAACTGGCTCAACTGAGACTCGGCTCAGATATTTACGCTAAACTGGCGCAGAAGTACAAGCATCAAGGTCTCTAATCATCAAGACTGCCCACTGTACGCCATTTCGTTGTGATTTTTTACCATTGAACCAGCGGCCATTTAGACATGGCTGCCTTCTGTGCTTATACCCTCTTTTGGTTTGGGTGGTCTGCACAAGAGAATCATCACAATACCAATGGCGGCACCTATCAACGAGATAAGCATAGCCGTGAAATAGCTGCCTTGCAGGTCGTAAAGAAACCCGGCGGTCGACGACGCCATGGCCTGAAACCCCTGCACCATAAGCCATACCAACCCGCTAATGCCGGCAAAAGCCGTAGAGCCCCAATAGTTGCCGATAATAGTGGGAAGACAGACATGGAATACCCCGAAGCCAAAACCAGCCAGCAACGGGTAGAGGTAAGCCGTCCACATAGCCTCAGGCGAGACAAACCAGAACAGAATACCTCCTAGCAGGACGCAAAAGGTACCAAAAGCAAATAGAAAGCGTGGCTCAATTATATCGCCTAGAGCCGCAATGGCAAAACGTCCCCCAATACTCAACCCAAGAGCCAGGCTATAGAAGAAGGCTGCCATGGCTGCATCGAAGCCTCTGTCCTGAAGGTGTAGAGGCCCCTGGCTGGCAACGACCTGCCAGAGAAAAAAACTGCACACCGCTGCAACGACTAGAAGCCACAGCGCCGGCGTCTTTAGAGCATCCCGTAAAGTCCAATCAACTGTGGTACGATAAGTTCGGGGTGCTCGGCTGGTAGTGTTTGTCGCGTCTGCTTCATATGGAGCCACCCCATCAGGATGTTGTCCCACATCAGACGGCTGGTTACGTATCGCAAGTAGAGCTACAACTATTCCGATTACCGACGCTAGAGCAATAATAAACCAGCCAATACGCCAGTTACCACCAGTAGCCTCAACTGCCTTACTTATGATTTGAGGTGCCAGGAAACCACCGATAGCTCCACCTCCCATGACCAAACCCATAGCCAGCGCACGACGGACATTGAACCAGGAAACAACTACCATCTGAACGGGAATCATCGAGGCAAGTGATATTCCCAGCCCAACAAGTAAGGAAAGCGCTACATAAATGAAATAGATATGGCCAATCAAGCCCATCAGGAGGGCAGCTATAGCCACGACAGCTCCGCCAATAGCCAGGGTAACTCTGGCTCCGAAACGGCCAATCATCCAGGCGGCGAGGGGGCCGCTCAAACCGAAGAGCAGCATAATGGCTGTTGAGCCAACCATTATCTCTCCTCGCGACCACCCCATATCCTTAATCATAAAGGGATAGAGCACCGATGGGCTATAAAAGGCAAACCCAATCGGAATGATATAAACAACCCACAGGAAGAATATTATCCACCAACCATGAAACCCTTTAGCTGCCATAACCTAGAATTCCTTTTCTAAGAGATTTAAAAACAAGAGCCGTACATTATACCACCACACACCATACCTTGAGGAAATTATAAATCTTTTACTCGTACAGCACCCCTTCTGCAATTCTGAACCGAGCGAAGAATCTCATACTACTCTCCGTCATTGCGAGCGAAGCAAAGCAATCTCAGCGATTTCTCGTCAGGTCATCGTCCAAGCGTGGGAGCACAGCACCACTGACAGATTCTTTTGGAATTTGCTTGTGATTTAGGAACTGGGTTTTTGAATCTGCCTAGGGTTTAAGCATCAGGATTTATGATTTCGTAGTATTCGAGACAACTAGCCACGCCACTGCAGTGGCGATCCTGTAAACGAATTCAGCCTCTCCCTCAGCACCTTCAGGTTTGCCACATCCTCCATGTTGTATTGCAGCAAAAGTGCCAGGGCATTTTTGTTACCGCCTTTAAGATAGCTCCACCATAGTCGCACCGCTTCGTAGCCGCCAATGCCAACTAGTTGCCTGGGAATGCTCAACCGCCGCTCGACTACCTTCAAGCCGCCATACAGATTACATCTCCAGCAATCATACATTAGGTCGTGATGGTCATACTCAGTAGAGAGGTCTATTCCAAGAGAATTAGAAATGAAGGGAAGGTCGAACCTGGTGCCATTGTAGGTGTGGATTATTTTCACACCCCTGAGGGCGGTGATAAGGTTACCCCTGGTCACCTCATCACCTACCAGTTGAATGAGTTCACTGTTTCCGCCATCACAACGGAGGACGCCAATTACAGTGATGTAGTCGTAAAACGAAGATAAGCCAGTGGTCTCTATATCGAGGTAGGCATCAGCCGACCGCCTCACAGCTTGTGCCTTTCTCTTCCGTCAGACTCAATCATAGCATACACCCGTAGCAACAACCTATTGTTACTATGACCACCCAGCCCGACTTTTGAAAACTTCCCGCTCAAAGTATAACACATTAACCATGCCTCTGGTCGCCAGTCATTGCTGACCCGTTATTGGCACCTAATGTCTTCGCCTTCACATCTAATGCGCTAAATGATAAAATTTGCGAGTTTATGCAAATTCGACAGACTGGGACAAGCGTGGTAAAGTCACCAAATCGGCAAGTAGCTTTGCTGGTGACCACCATAGCCTCTTTCCTCACCCCTTTCACGGTATCCGCCATCGCTATCGCCTTACCATCCATTGGAGATGAGCTCAAAATGAACGCCATTATGCTGGGCTGGGTGGCTACAGCATTCCTCATAGCAGGAGGCGTGTTAGTAGTACCCATCGGCAAGATAGCCGACATATACGGAAGAAAGAGAATCTTCATTTACGGTATGTTTACCTACACTGCTGCCTCAATTCTTTTAGCGTTGTCAAACTCATCAGCCATGCTCATCTCCCTTCGGGTTTTCCAAGGCATAGGCGGAGCGATGATATTCAGCACTGTAATAGCTATCCTAACCTCGGCATTCCCTCCCAAAGAGAGAGGCAAAGTCCTGGGGATAAATGCCGCTGTTACCTACGCCGGACTTTCCCTTGGCCCGTTTGTGGGAGGACTACTAACACACTACCTCAGCTGGAGAAGCATCTTCTGGGTAAACGCACTCCTAGGCTTACTGACAATCGCTCTTATCTTCTGGAAATTTGAAGGCGAATGGGCTGAGGCGAAAGGAGAAAAGTTCGATATCGCTGGCTCTATAATCTACGGCCTGATGCTTATAGCCATAATGTATGGACTCACCATCCTGCCACAGATACTAGGTGCCGGCCTGATTATAGCCGGCATTCTGGGAATCGTGGCTTTCGTCAAGTGGGAAAACAGGGTGAAACACCCTGTTTTAGATATAAGCCTTTTCCGGAACAACACATTATTCGCTCTGTCCAACCTGGCAGCACTTATCAACTACAGCGCCACGTTTGCCGTAGCCTTTCTCCTCAGCCTTTATCTGCAGTATATAAAAGGGCTCACCCCTCAGATCGCCGGTTTAGTCTTGGTAGCAGCCCCCCTGATGCAGGCCATTTTTTCCCCGTTTGCCGGCAGGCTCTCCGATAAAATCGAGCCAGGGCTTGTAGCGTCAGCAGGTATGGCGCTAACAGTCATCGGCCTTATATTATTTGCTTTCTTGAGGGCAACAACAAGTCTGTGGCTCATCGTGGCCAGCTTAGTCATCCTCGGCTTGGGCTTCGCCTTTTTCGCCGCACCCAACACAAATGCAGTGATGGGCTCTGTCGACAAGAAATCTTACGGAGTAGCTTCAGCCGTGCTGTCAACCATGCGGCAGACCGGGATGATGCTGAGTATGGGCATTGTCATGGTGCTATTCGCCATATACATCGGTAGAGTCCAGATTACGCCAGAATACTATGCCCCGTTCCTGAAAAGCGTGAACATAGCATTCATCATATTTGCCGTACTCTGTTTCGGAGGTATATTCGCCTCGCTAGCCCGAGGCAAGGTACGGTGAGCTTTTCTCTTGTTCCGAGCGAAACGAATTGTCTCACCTGTAAAAGCCGGAAATTGTCCGAAAAAGGCATTAAGAATAAGGTTGTCCCAGTCAGTAGCCGTGAATCGTCAGACTTCGGTAGCTAGTAACTGCTTACTCGTTCCCGGCCCTAATGTCTTCGCCTTCACATCTAAGACGTTAAATGGTATAATTTCGAGTTTATGCAAATTCGACAGACTGGGGCAAGCGTGTTAAAGGCACCAAATCGGCAGGCAGCTTTGGTGGTGACTACCATAGGCGCCTTCCTCACCACATTCATGGGCTCCGCCATAGCCATTGGCCTACCATCGATTGGAGACGAGCTCCAAATGGATGCCATCATGCTGGGCTGGGTGGCTACAGCATATCTCCTGTCCGCAACCATGTTCCTCGTCCCCATCGGCAGAATAGCCGATATATACGGAAGAAAGAAAATCTTTACCTACGGCATACTTACCTACACTGTTACCTCAATTCTTTCGGCAATGTCAAACTCAGCGGCCATGCTAATCTCCCTTCGGGTTTTCCAGGGGATAGGCGGGGCAATGATTTTCAGCACCGCAATAGCTATTCTAACTTCGGCATTTCCTCCCGAGGAGAGAGGCAGAGTCCTGGGCATAAATGCTGCTGTTGTATACGGCGGACTTTCTCTAGGGCCATTTGTAGGAGGGCTACTAACACACTACCTCGGCTGGAGAAGCATCTTCTGGATAAATGTACCTCTGAGCTTACTGATAGTAGCTCTTATCTTCTGGAAATTAAAAGGCGAATGGTCTGAGGCAAGGGGAGAAAAGTTCGATATCGCTGGCTCAATAATTTACAGCCTGATGCTTATAGCCATGATGTATGGACTCACCATACTGCCAGCGATATCAGGTATCGGGTTGATTCTAGCTGGCGCCCTGGGAATCGTGGCTTTCGTCAAATGGGAAAACAGGGTGAAACACCCTATCTTAGACATAAGCCTGTTCCGGCACAACACAACGTTCGCTTTGTCCAACCTGGCGGCGTTAATAAGTTTCAGCGCTACATTTGCCGTAGCCTTCCTCCTGAGCCTTTACCTCCAGTATATAAAAGGTCTCACACCTGAAACCGCTGGCTTGGTCCTGTTGGCTGCCCCCCTGATGCAGGCCATCTTTTCCCCATTTGCCGGCAGGCTTTCCGACAAAATCGAACCCAGGATTGTAGCTTCAGCCGGTATGGGATTTACGGTCATCGGCCTTATCTTCTTCATTTTTTTAGATAAAACAACAAGCCTCTGGTTCATCATAGCCGGTTTAATTATCCTCGGCTCCGCCTTGGCTTTCTTCTCCACCCCCAACATAAATTCAGTGATGAGCTCTGTGGATAAGAAATCTTACGGAGTAGCTTCGGCTGTGCTGTCAACGATGCGGCAGATCGGGATGCTGCTGAGCATGGGGATGGTGATGCTGATATTCGGCATATATCTCGGCAGAGTCCAGATTACACCAGAATACCACGTACCGTTCCTGAAAAGCGTGAACCTGGTATTCATCATCTCTGCTGTCCTCTGCTTTGCCGGCATATTCGCCTCGCTAGCCCGAGGCAAAGTAAGATAAAAGTCTTTGAAATACAGCCGCCTAATAAATGAGATTTCGAATCAACTCTGCCTGTCATTGCGAGTCCCGATGCAATCGGGGCGTGGCAATCTCTGGGATGCTTCGGGGCTTATGCGCCTCGCAATGACAAGTTAAGTGGCGATGCCTCAATCAGAATAAAAGCCGATGGCGAGAAGACCAGGGCCGGTATGTACTCCCATTGCCGGCGTAAACTCGGTGAGATAAAGCTCAGCGCAATTAAATCTCGATTCAATCTCTGATGCCAGCTTTTTTGCCTCCTCCAGCACGTCGGCATGGTGCACCATGACATGCACCGGCAAGTTATGCGTTCTCTCAGCCATTATTTGGAGCATGCGCTCTATAGCCCTTCTCTTAGTTCTGGGGCGTGCCACTGGCATCGTTTCGCCTACGGCAGGATTATGCTCGAGAATAGGTTTCATATCCAGCACTGACCCCGCCCAAGCGGCAGCTCTGGCAATACGGCCAAGCCTGGCAAGATAATAAAGCGTATCCAACATTGCCAGGAAATTCACCTTGCCCATCATCTTTTTAGCCGCCTCGGTCGCTTCAGCAAGCCTGGCTCCCTGGCTGGCAACCCGAGCGGCTTCACGCACGATGAACCCTAAAGCACTGGACACAGACCGGCTATCAAACACCTCAATGGTGGTATTAGGTATCTCCTCTTTAGCTATCTCTTTAGCTGCTGACGCCGCCTCGAAGGTTTTGCTTTGCAAGCTAGTGACAGTGATACAAAGGATGCTTTCCGCCTTCTGGCTCATCTTGTTGTAGGCATTCAGGAAATCCCCAGCCGCTGCAGTTGAGGTGGTAGGTAGATTCTCCTTCTTGCGCATAATCTTATAAACTTCATTGGGGGTTATATCAATTCCGTCGCGATAGCTCTTTCCGTCATGGATTATCTCAAGGGGCACTACACAGATATCGTATTTCTCGACTATTTCCTGTGGCAGACAACACGTGCTGTCAGTAACAACAGCAACCTTCCTCATGACACGACCTCCAAAGATTGATGCCACTACTTTGCCATACGAGGTAGTCACCTGTCAATAGGCATCGTTTGATGAGACAAACCTGAAGGTCTGATTACTAAATCGACGGTGTTGTTGCCAAGTGTGGGCAAAAAAAGGCTAACGTTGATATAAGCCTATGAGCTGACTTTCGGCAAGTACATGCCCCTGCATAGCTTGTAGCACCTGCTCCTTTGACGCGCCTGCAGCCAAATCCAAGAACTTATCTAATGCATATAAAGTAAAACGGTAATGATGGGGAGACCCTGATGGCGGGCATGGACCAGCATAACCGACTTTGCCGAACCGTTCTTCCCCTGCAAAGCTCCGCTAGGCAGCTTGTTTTCGTTAGGCACAGCTTCCGGCAAGCTACGAGTATCCGGCGGCAAGTTGAAGATGACCCAGTGTGTAAAAGCACCGGAGGGAGCATCAGGGTCATCTACTATCAGGGCAAATGAAACTGTCCCTGTCGGGCCCTGACCCCAGCCAAGTGGCGGTGAGGAATTTTGCCCATCGCAGGTATATTCGACAGGTATCTTTTTGCCAGTCTCGAAAGCAGGGCTGGTAATCGCAAACACCGCCTCCTTATCCGCCGGCGGTGGAGGCACTGCGGGCTTGGGTGCTACTATCTCTGAAGGCGGCGCCTTTTCCTCCGGTGACGCAGGTTGGGCACAGCCAGACATAGCCACAAATACGAACAACAAGCTCACGAAGATTAGACCAACTTTTCTCATTTCCTAACACCTCCCTCCTCGATTACTGACTAAATCATTTAGGCATATTCCCATCTACGCAAATCGTATTCACTTCCACCACCGCTGTCAAGCCCGTCTAAAGACAACATGCCAAAAAGCCGTTTGCCAATCTACTACCGATTGGCTATAATCTAGATGAGAGCAAGGAGGCAACCAATGATTAACAGGATCGCCATTTCTAAACCGCAACCCTTCCCGGTGGTGCTGAGGTACACTGACATCCGTAGCTATCTTCTCACCGCCCTATTCGTCATGCTATCTGTACTGGTGCCGTGGGTTTTTCACCAATTTCATCTAGCTGGCCCCACCTTCCTGCCCATGCACATCTTTGTATTGATAGCCGGATTACTATTTGGTTGGCGCGCAGGTCTGATTGTCGGGCTATTTACCCCGCTTGCCAGCTATGCTGTCTCAGGCATGCCGGCTCTAACCATCCTCCCGCAAGTAATAATTGAACTCGCAGCCTACGGCTTTATAGCCGGTATACTGCGCGAGAAATACAATCTGCGAACAATATGGTCATTACTTGGAGCTATGATAGGCGGACGCATTGCGTCATTAATAACAATCCTGGCGATATATTTGGTGGCAGGGCAAAGCTACAGCCCTCTAGGCATGGAGGCAAGTCCGCTCGCTGCCTTCTGGTCAACGGTTAGTCAAGGTTGGCCAGGCATAGTCATTCAGTTGGCTTTTATACCGGCAATAGTCTGGCTGGTAGGAAGATTCGCAGCCGTGAGCACCAAAGGCAGACAGGCATAGTGTACCGGCGCTTATTTGATGAATTCCTAGCCAGCGACAACACCCTCCAGGTATATGAAGATAATAAGCTTGTCTTTGCCTCGAACAAGGACAGGCTGCTACCACTAGCCGAGTACATAGAGAAGTCTGCCTCTGACCACCATGATGTGGTGATATTCGATAGAATAATGGGGCGGGCTGCAGCTCTGCTAAGTGTTAAGGCAAGTTGCCGTGACGTTTACAGTCCGCTGGGCAGCCAGCTTGCTATTGAGACGCTGGCGAAATATGGCATCAAGCATCACCTGACCCAAATCGTGCCCTACATCCAGAAGCCTAACCAGGAAGATATGTGCCCCATGGAAAAGCTATCGCTCGGCAAAGAGCCAGAAGAGTTCTACCAAATAATTAAGAACCTGTTAGCCGAAAACCGCCGCTAAGGCAACATAACCTGTGCCTTGCCAACCACCACCCATCCCTACATAATCCGTCAAAAAGTAAAACCAGCGACTTTGTTATCTCGGCCGGGCTGCCGACCAGGGCTTCTCTATCGGCATATCTTACATCTAGAATCCGCGGCGATATTTTGCCGGCTTTTGTCTGCAGGTATCTGCATTCCTGTATCAAGGGCTTTAAAATCAGCCTGTTGCCGCCGAAAAAGATGTAGTCAGGGAGGAAGCTCCCGAACCTTTCATCAATCCTGTTGCCGACTCTTCGAAGGAAATCCTTCTTCTGCTCCTCAGTCCTCCGGGCAAATCTTTTCTGGCTCCTGCCGCCTTTTTTGTGTTTTTTATGTATATAACCCGTGCCCGTTTTGTATTCCACCAGACTGCTACCATCGAATGCACCTAAAGCATACCAGCCCCACGTCACCAGAACGACACCGATGGCATACTTCCTCTCCAAGA
>CAVSBU010000031.1:0-74608 GCA_963726215.1 uncultured Chloroflexia bacterium | reverse complement strand
AGGCACTCCTGCGCTGCGTGGTGGATGTCCCTGACGATCTCCTTCCCGGTCTGTGACGAAGTGGGCGCCGGGCGGGCAAGGAAGTTGACACCCCCACCGGACGTCGGCATACTCTCCCGGCTTGGAGTGCCGAGGTAGCTCAGTTGGTAGAGCACGTGACTGAAAATCACGGTGTCGGCAGTTCAATTCTGCCCCTCGGCACCACAAAAAAAGGACTTACACGACACGCGGAACTTGGGGAATTGGTCGGCCAACCTCTGCGCAACCGCGCACGGTGTGCCGCCATGTGAATCCGTGAGCTGGAAGCGGCAACAAAAGGACAACCCCGGCCGGAGCCGGGGCCGTCGGGCCGGGGATGCTATCCCCGGGGTTGTAAACTTGGCACTAGTAATGTCGCACCAGTATGGCGCTCTGTCAAGAGGTTTATGACGACTAGTAGCCGCGTTGTCGTCTATGTCGACGGCTTCAATCTCTACTTTGGCCTTCGGTCGAAGGGTTGGAAACGGTATTACTGGCTTAACATAGGCGACCTAGGCCGAGAAATCCTGACGTCGGATGAAGCTCTTGCGACTGTAAAATACTTCACAGCGAGGATCTCGGAACCACCGTGGAGGGCAAAGCGGCAGAGGACCTTTCTTGAAGCCAACGCCGTCCTAGACACCTGCGAGATGTTCTTCGGCCGCTACCAGCCTGACCCTTTCACGTGCCACGCTTGCGGGATTGAGACGGTCGTTTACCACGAAAAGGCAACCGATGTCTTTCTGGCGACAGAACTCCTCGCCGATGTCACGCGGGATCGGTTGGACACCGCGGTGATGGTGACGGCAGACGCGGACTACGCCCCCGTCATCAGGCATGTTCGCGAGTTCTACCCAACAAAGCGCGTCGTTGTCTACGCGCCGCCGGGGAGATCGTCAAAAGGAGCTCCGTCGGCTCGCTCATTCTTACAGGCACATTACCGAAGAGGATGTTTGAGGAAGGCAATGTTGCCCGAAGAGATTCCCAGAACCTGACGGGCTTCGTGCTCTCGACGCCCTTCTCGATGGCAATACAACCGCATCGAATGATTCTCCTGTTGGCCACAAGGGACGAGGAGAAGAGGCGGCCGAAGCCGCCCCGCCTAGGGTCGCCTCGTGGGGCTTTACCAATATGCCGGCCACACAATCCTGCACATGTAAATATGGTTTGCACTGTGTTCCATCTCCTAATATCTCGAGCTCGTGTGGGTTAAGCTTGAGTTTGTTGATGAAATCGAAGATTACCCCATGGGTTGTCCTGGGACCTACTATGTTAGCCAACCTGAATAGCCATGCCTGCATACCAAAGGTATGGCAAAAGGCACTTATCATACTTTCGCTCGCCAGTTTTCCAGCTCCGTATAATGAGATCGGTAATACAGGCCCATAATCTTCGGATAATGGCATTACAGGTGTTTCACCGTAAATGGTGCCGCTGGAAGCAAATACTATCTTTCGAATACAGTTCACACGCATACATTCAAGC
This sequence comes from uncultured Chloroflexia bacterium, assembly GCA_963726215.1. Lineage (GTDB taxonomy): Bacteria > Chloroflexota > Dehalococcoidia > GIF9 > UBA5629 > 9FT-COMBO-48-23. Next base: position 73,105 of record CAVSBU010000031.1, on the reverse strand, counting down.
ACGTTATATGTCGCAATAGTTTCCTGTTCGAGGTCCAGCTTCGTATTTTCAATGCCCCATCTTGCGTCGGGATTAGCAGAAAAGTGAAAAACTATATCATGTCCTGCTAAAGCTCTTTTTAAAGTATTGGCGTCCAGCAGATCAGCTTTGATATATTTAAACGCTGGATTCTGAATATGATGCTGGATAAACTCCAGTTTACCCGAGCTAAAATTATCATAGACTGTTACCTGATTATCCTCATCCAAAAGCTTATCGACGAGGTGGCTCCCAATAAATCCCGCACCTCCGGTCACAAAACACTTCATACATCTAACCTTCATCTTGTGTTTTAATAATTATTTTATTTGTGCAGTAGTTTTTTCCCAGTTATCAGTTTTTCCAAAGTACTGTTAATTATATATAGACGGATATATAGACGGTTCTTCAAGAATATCTTATTACTTCTCTCTATATGGTCTAATCAAACCAGTTATTAAACCAAGACCAAGAACGAAATGTTCAAGTATTGCCAGAAATGGCAATATTGCAGCTAATATATATTTCCTTCTCCGAATAGCTATGTAAATTGATGAACACAATATAAATAGAAGATAGACTAACCATCCAATTGTAATCACCGGTTTTAAAAAATCAACAAGAATATATAGAGGAATTGATAACACCGTGCCCGCAGTAAAAGCCGCAACATAAAAATAGGAAAGTGGCAATGATTCCGGATATATAAGAAATGCCGAGGCCCTACCTCTTCCGAATTTAAATATTTGCTTCACAAATCCGCCCAAAGTTCTGCGTCTGTGGTGCCAAACCAACATTTTAGGATCATATATAAGTTTACCCCCGTTTCTTTGTATTTTGGCATCAAGCACAACGTCATCCGCTGCGTTAAAACCTTTCGGGAATCCCCCGGCCTTCAAAAATATAGTTTTACGAAGTGCCGAATTAACCGGCGGATTGTGTTTGACTTCGCGAATGCTTTTGTATATTTGAGTATTCCGCGCACCTGCTGAACCAAGAAAGGATTCCATTAGCACTCCAAAGCATTTAGCCCAGAATGGATCCTCATCGGGGGTCATACTTGGGCCACCTACACCTGCTATTGTTGGATCATCAAAATGTCTGGATAAAATTTGTAACCAGTTTTTCGCGACTTTTGCATCCGAGTCAGTGAACGCTATGATATCTCCGGTTAACTGGGAAATGCAGGTATTTCTAGACTCTGCATAAGAACTTTTCTGTCCGGCTTGAGGTTTATCTATCTTCACCGGAAATTGCTCAGCAATTTCAATGGTGCGATCTTTTGATCCACCGTCTACCACTATCACTTCAAATTTTGGTTGATTTTCATTGGAAAATATTGATTTTAAGCACTCTTCAATTGTGGCTTCGCTATTGAGAGTAGGGATTACAACAGAAACAAATTTATCCACTATTCATTTTCTTCAAGTAGATATTTTTACGATAAAATCGACTGATAAAAAGGGGATCCCAAGGTGCAGTAGAATAGCACAGGGCCTGTATTTTCTGATAGCATTCATTATTACCTTAAAAACCGGTATCCATCCTTGATGATGCTTAGTTTGCTGCTGCCTGCTTCGCTCGTAGTATTCGATGGGAATCTCGGCATATCTTAAACCTTCAAATAGCGCTTTTATTGTCATTGCTGGGGTGAAATTCAGGCCATCCGGAACTCCTGTACCCAAGATGAAGCGATGCTTTAAATACGCTTAGCCCACTTCCTGCGTCGGTTACTCTCCTACCGCTATATACAGTGGCAAGCAGTGCCAAGAGCCTGTTCCCCAACACGCGCATTAACGGCATCCCCGCGTTCTTGCCCAAGAGCCGTGACCCTACAGCGATATCATAACCTCTCTGCCTTCATAAACTATATAGTTCTGGATCTTCTCCGCGGGATAGGTTCCATCGGCGTCCAAAAATGCAAGGTATTTACTGGCAATCATCAACACTATTGCTGGAGAATCCAGCTTTAACAGACCCTCCATAGCCTAAGTTGGTTGAGTTGCTAATCACTTTAATACCTTCGTCCCGCGAATTTCAGGAGTCCTGTCTTTGCTACCATCATCAACTACCAAAACTTCAGCTTCGGGGCATGTTTTCCTGACTCGGTCAATGATATCACCGATACTGGATTCCTCATTATAAGCAGGTATTACTATCCGTAAGTCTTTCATCTGTTATAATTCTGAGTTGCCTTTATCTGTTGGCTATTCGATTTAGTATATACCCTAAGATAAAATAGATTGATATATGCTCTATAGGTGGAATAGAATTTACTAGCATCTTTAGCCAAAATGTGCCTATCATTTCAGCGTCCGCTAAAAATACCTCTTCATTTGATAAGAACTGGTTGAGAGAACGAGCTGTAAGGATAGGATTTGGTTGTAGCGGCGAAATGCGGGTAATTTGCGATTTGAAATTGGACAGGGCAGTCCTTTTATTCACCAGTTCGTCAGAAATATTAACGCGTATCACTTTTTCATTCAGAGAACTTGGGCGTATCGGATAGTCCGCATGCCCACGAAGTACTGGTAAATCATTGCATCTGCTCCACTGTTTTCAATTGCCTGTTTAACAATTTCATACGTGGCTTTATGGTCCGGGTGAGTCTCATATCGATATGGAAGCAAAATTAAATTCGGTTTAATAATTTGTATGAAATCAATTACTTTTTTAGTAGCTATATTTTTGAAACATGGCATTCCATCTTCAATGTCGCAAAAGTACAAGTTTTCTATGGCGTTTCCTAATATACGTTCAGCGCTTATGACCTCGAGTTTCCGTATTTCTTGTAGTTCGAAAGGCGAAGGCTTTTTCCTTATCCCGTACGTAATTAAGTGGGAGTTTCTGCCATCTGTTAGCTGGACGATAAATGTCTTGCGGCCAGATTTGAGTCTTTTACAAATAATTCCGCCGCATGCTAGTTCTGCATCATCAGGGTGCGGTGCGAATATCGCAATCCTTTGTGCGCGGAGAATATGTTCTTCACCAATTTGCTTGACCATATATTTCTTAAAATAAATCGAGACTTCGTATTTTAAAACTAAGTCATAATTAAATGTATTCTATATAATTCCTCTCTTAAGTCTTTCATTTCTTTTCTCCTGAGACAGGTATACATCGATTCTGATAGCCACTTGATGGTTTTTCTTAGACCATCCTCTAGCTTCACCTTTCGGCCTCCACCCCAAAATCTGTTTGGCTTTTGTTATGTCGGGACATCGCCTTGCGAGGGTCGTCCTGGGGCAGTGGGATAGTATACAATTTCAGAAGCAGAACCAGTCAGATTTTTTATCATCTTCGCCAGGTCCATGACTGTTATCTCCTCATCGTTTCCTATGTTAATTACTTCTCCCCTGGCTTTTTCAACGAAGGCAAGCCGGAGCAATCCCTCTACCTGGTCAGTGATATAGCAGAAGCTCCTTGTCTGCTTTCCACCACCGAACACCGTTATCGGTTCGTTTCTCAGGGCTTGCGATATAAAACGTGGTATGGCCCTGCCGTAAATGCCATCTGGCCTGATTCGCGGGCCGTATGTGTTGAAGATACGAGCGATTCTGACATCCATGCCATACTGCTTTCTATAGGCCATGACGTATGCCTCGCCACATCTTTTGCTCTCGTCATAGCATCCCCTTATCCCGATTGAATTGACATAGCCGTAGTAGGATTCAGGAGTAGGGACGACAGCGGGATTACCATAGGTTTCGCTCGTGGACGCAAAAAGAAATACCGCCTTATGTTCTCTGGCAATCTCCAGTGCATTTACCGTCCCAGGGTATTTGCCCTTAGTATTTCCAGAGGAAAGGTGTTCAAATTCAAATGGTGAAGCCCGGCTTGCCAGGTGCAGAACCAGGTCCACTCTGTCCTTGATATAAAGTGGCTCTGTTATATCCCGCTCCATAAACTGGAAGTTATCGTTTTGTAATAGATGCTCAATATTTGCTTTCAAGCCGCTGGACAAGTTATCAAGACAGATAACCCTGGCTTTCTGGCTAGTCAGGACATCACACAGCCATGAGCCGATAAATCCAGCGCCACCGGTAATCAAGATTGTGCTGTCTTTGAAATTTACTCCCCCAGATTCTGCAGAACTATCCTGATGTCGTTACTAATAACGCTGTTACCAGCAGATGCCTTCATAAATCCGCGCCTCTTTAGCTTTCGCAATCATTCTGCCATCTATAACTATCTTGCTTCTGTAGTCCAGACTGTTAAACTCGTCCCACTCGGTCAATATTAATATAGCATCAGCCTCAAGGACTTTTTCCGGACTGGCAAATTCAATCTCGCTAGGAAACAGTTTCATGAAGTTCGCCATCGCCCTAGGGTCATAGGCTACCACTCGAGCTCCTTCGTCCAACAACGCCTGAATAATCTCGATGGCTTTCGAGCTTCTGACATCGTCTGTGCCAGGCTTAAAGGCCAGCCCCAATATGCCGATGGTCTTGTTTTTTAATGATGGGACATGCTTTTTAAGAAGCTTCAGCAACCTGAGCGGTTGCTCTTTGTTTACATTTGAGACCTCCTCGAGGATTCTGGCTCTGTACCCAATCTCCCTTGATTTGGCTATCAGGGCTGATATATCCTTGGGGAGGCAGAAGCCACCAAAGCCGATGCCAGCGCTCAAGTATTCAGAGCCGATTCTTTTGTCGTATCCCATCCCTCTTGCCACCTTGTAAACATCGATACCCAGCTCTTTGCAGATATTACCTATTTCGTTGATGAAGGACACCCTGGTAGCCAAAAAGGCATTGGAGGCATATTTGATCATCTCTGCCGTCTTGATGTCCGTCCTATAAATAGGGCTTTTAAAGCCATTGTCATAGAGCTTACACAGTATGTCACCTGCTGCCCGGTCATTCTCGCCGATGACAATTCTGTCCGGAGCCAGGAAGTCTTCTATAGCTGTTCCTTCTCTGAGAAACTCGGGGTTTACGCAGATTGCGACTTCTCCCGAATCTGTGAAGAGCGGAACAATGACCCCCTCCGTAGTGCCAGGCACGACAGTGCTCCTCACTACAACGAGGTGCCGGTCTTTCTTCGCCTTGAGCACTTCGGCCAACTGTCTGGCTGGTGTATCAATGTAGAACAGGTCGATAGAACCATCTGGTTTGGATGGGGTGCCACCACAGATGAAGGATATGTCCGACTCCAGGGCTGCACCGTGGTCTGTGGTGGCGGTAATTCCCACATTTTCTATAGCCCTGGCTAGCCCCGGTTCGTATATTGGGCAAATTCTTTTGTTTACTTGCCTCACCTTCTCTTCATCTATATCTATACCTATTACCTTGTGTCCTTTCAAGGCAAAGCCGACAGCCGTGGTCAGCCCCACAACTCCCAGGCCTATTACGCTGACTGTTTCTTTATGTGAGTTTTTCATACTTAGGTAATATCGCGCCCACAATTATCAGCCTGTAGTCTATTTGTCTGGCAAGCGAATTAAACCACGATAGATTGTTATCAGCGCAGTCGGGAGCACAGTCAGGTTGCGAAAATGAAGTGGTGCTGGTAGCTTCGCAGGGCTGTGGCAGTGTGCGATGGGAGTAGCTCCACGATGGGGCATTGCACAATAGTAGAGCAGCACCTAGCGTAATCCCGATGTGAGCAAAAAAAACCATTTCTATACCTTCTTAACAACTATAACTAGAACATAATACTACTTCTTGACATAATATTATAGTATACATAACTCCAACTGTCAAGCTGCCTTATCGTACCGGAACCTTACCATTCCTGTATCTAACTTCCGGGTTCTCGGCAAGGAAGCTATCGATGTCCTCCTTGCTGAATCTCCGGTCGCCTCGTGGACCGATGCGATATACCTTGAGTATTCCCCGATTACTCCACCGTCTCACCGTATTGATATGCACATTGAGAAGGTGAGCTAACTCGCTGGCTGTCAGCATGGTTTCTGACCGATTAACATGTGTCATGTATCTATACCTGCCTTAAACTACTCTGAGTCATCTGATAGTAATTCTAGCTTACTCCACCTCAGCAGACTATCCCCCAAAGGGACCAATTGGTATAGCCAAATAGTCCTATTTGAAAAATGCCTTTGCTGGATATAGTACCTTTTACTATATTAAAAAGGTACTAATGGGCTATTTAAATGGCTGTTGAAATGAAGGATACTTAAAGATAGATAAAGTAGTCAAAAAGACTCTGCCAGGGCTTGACGGGCTTGCTGGCAGAGCCGAACACAGGAGGGTCACCCCCGTGTCTATTTTCCATAATAGCACAAGAGTCAACAGACCGCCACAGGTCAGAGACAAGGCAACAGCCGGTCTCAGAAGCAACCGCTTCAAAGCTTCGATTATAGAGAAATGGCTCTGTGCAGTATTATGCCTTGTTTTCGTCTTCTCTGCCTTAGGGGTTGCAGTTCCACAAGCGGCTCATGCCGCTGAAGAAGGCTACCTGTTGGACAGGGTAATTACCTGGGCTGATGGCACAACCGAGCATGTTCAAATAGACAAGGACGGTTTTTTATCTTAATGGAGTTAAAAGAGACTTGTTGGGTTCTGTGACCCCATGATTATGCGCCGACTTGGTATTGGGATGCTGCCAATATAGCAATATATGAAATGCCGAACTTGATTATTTACAAAGTGTAGGTGTTAGACTTATGCAGATTACCAGACTATGAGTTGCTTGGGATGATGACCCCACTCATTATGATGATTTATTGCAACTGCTATTATGACCATAAGATGCTGGTTATTCCTCGTTTACTGTGCATGGGGGCATGGTACTGGATGGGATAACTTCACTACACTCAATTGGGTTTTTGATACGACCAAGGGCAGATCAATGTCTTACAATTAGCTTACAGGTGGATTAACCATGTAAAGACATTACTCAAATGTAGTAACTATTATTGAAAATGAACTTGACATACTTAGGAATCATACACTTATAACGTCACACAGGCTACTAACTTTATGGACTTAATTTATACACGGCACAAGGCCATTAACAACACTACCAGTGGTGATTAAATTCGGCGCTTATAATTCGTGCCTTTGCCTTAATCTGTTCAACACGCATTGATTCCTTATACGGCAATAACTTGTTTTGATATATACGAATCTACCCGCTGCGGGTTTGACTTCATGCGTGTGATGCGTTCAGGAGATTATTTCTTAATAGTAATGATCTAAACCTTCTCAGTGTGGATTTCAGAAACAAACTATGGTTTGGATACGATGCAACATTATTTACAAAGGCTATGGTGGATGGAATGTTGGCGCACTAACGTCTCTGTCGTGATGCTCTTTATATGCATATGAAGCGTAGAGCTCAACAGCTACCAGTTCTTTGATGAACATGGCGACACCGATAGAAACTGATTAATGATAACCTACATGGCATATATGGCTACATGGCAGGCAGCAATATCCCAACCTGCCACTACACCAACTGATACCTACACCATTACCGCCTCTGCCGGTGCCAATGGGTCTATATCTCCCTCCGGCGCAGTGGCCGTTAACCACGGTGCCGACCAGTCCTTCACCATCACCCCAGATACTGGTTACCATGTTGCCGATGTCCTGGTTGATGGCGCCTCAGTAGGAGCAGTAGCCAGCTATAACTTTACCAACGTTACTGCTAACCATACCATAAGTGCTAGCTTTGCTGCAGATACCGTAACCACCTTCACCATCACTGCCAGTGCCGGTGCTAACGGCTCCATATCGCCTACCGGCGCAGTGGCGGTTAACCATGGCGCGGATCAGGCATTCGCCATTGCCGCCAATACTGGATATCATGTTGCCGATGTCCTGGTGGATGGCGCCTCAGTGGGAGCAGTAGCCAGCTATAATTTAGCAACGTTACTGCTAACCATACGATCAGTGCCAGCTTCACGCAAAATCAGTACACTCTGACGGTAGACGTTACCGGCAGTGGCAGTGTGGCCAAGGTTCCTAACCAGGCTACCTATCCATCTGGTACTCCAGTACAATTGACGGCGACAGCCGATCCCGGCCGGTCATTCAGTGGTTGGAGCGGCGACCTTACGGGTAGTGCCAACCCGGCTACCATCGCCGTGGACGGCAACAAGACGGTCACTGCCACCTTTACAATCAAAAATTTATCACCAACAGTTACTATCAAATTAGTTGATAGTGATGGTAAAGGCTTATCAGGTGGCGTGATTGAATACTATAGCAACGGTTGGAAAACGATAGGTACCACTCCAAGCAATGGTGAGCTGGCATATAATTTCCCGGAAACACTGGGGACATACAACTTCCGCCTGAGCTACGCAGGTGCCAGCCAGAGCAAGTCGCAAAACATCGCCACCAACCCTAACGTGGTCTTCCAGACTTCCAAGGTGACGATGAAGCTGCTGGACTCGGCTAACAACGAGTTGCCCGGCGGAGGTGCCCAGTACTACGCGGGCAACTGGAAGACATTCGGCAGCGGCAATGCAACAGCTTACATGGAGCTCCTGCCTCTGACATACAACTTCCGCCTGAGCTACGCAGGTGCCAGCCAGGACAAGTCGCAAAACATTGCCACCAACCCTAACGTGGTCTTCCAGACTTCCAAGGTGACGATGAAGCTGCTGGACTCGGCTAACAACGAGTTGCCCGGCGGAAGTACACCAGTACTACGCGGGCAGCTGGAAGACATTCGGCAGCGGCAATGCAACAGCTTACATGGAGCTCCTGCCTCTGACATACAACTTCCGCCTGAGCTACGCAGGTGCCAGCCAGAACAAGTCGCAAAACATTGCCACCAACCCTAACGTGGTCTTCCAGACTGGGACTGTTCATTCAGATTCCGGAAGTTGCACATATTACTATGCAGGAGGTTGGAAGACTTTCAGTCAGGATCTACAATTGCTGCCTGGTACCTATAATTTCCGCTTTAAGGATGGGACAGCAGATAAAAACTACGGGATACTTGCAAATACTGTAAATCACATACGCTAATCTTAAATACGAATGTCATAGATTTGCGTTTTAGGTATCACAAAGAGAAACCCTCTGACGTCACAGGGTTTCTCTTTTAACGCTTTGTGAATTATCGCATGGTGATACCTTACCGTCCGGGCGCTAAGACCGTTATTGAGCTTGGCGGTGTAATGCTTTTGAAGGTGCTCTGGCCGTAACGCAGTTAGCATTATACTTCACATATCTGGTATAAGATGCTGCCTCATAATCCCTGAGTACCGCTCAAAGCCTCGTGGTGACAGGTTAGGTTTGGCATCATTGATAGCACCTTGATCCAGTCGAAGATTAAAACTGGGCTAGTTTTTTGGAGGTCAGGTCACCAAGCGCATATTACTTTAAGTTAATTCCGTGTAAATTTTTTCCCATGTTGTAATGTTTGGTTAGGATAAGTAACTTATTGATACATTTACATGACTTGCACTAATATATAGAATATGGTCAACTATATAGAATATATTACAATTACATTATAGTTGAGGGAGAATTAACATGGTTGATAATCACAAGAAAAGTATATCCTGGGGCTTTATTTTCGCCTTACTCTTTTCAGTTGCAATAATGGCTCTTTTTTTCTTTGCAGTACCCATATTTACAGGTAATCCATCTATGGTAGGTGCTTACGGTACTCGTGAGGATAGCGCAACCGGATTGGGCACACCGATCCTGCCCAAGGGCACATGGTTCATGTATGACGAGTATTCTGGAGGTTCCAGTTCCTATGATATCCAGGCCGGTAACCCGAAAAATGGAGAAAACATCATCGGATCGTACCAGGTTACGCACAACGCTGATGGTACCTACGTCGTGACCTATAATTTCGATGGAGGCGTTACGGTGGTTGACCAACATCTGGCCATCAGTGATTCACCGAATTTCACTGCCAAACCTGGTCGGGACGACAATCAGGACTTCGGAGTTCCCTTCGTTGAGGCAGACGACCACTTCTACATCTTCGCGCACTTTTCGGTGACGTACTAAGTGCTTGCAGCAAAACGTCTAACAGTTAAGTTAGACTTGGAGCATATCCTGGGATGTGCCGGATACTGCTCCAGAAAGTTCCTTAGAAAACCGGGATCCGGCAATGCTGGTTTGGCAGAGATAGTTGCCTGGTTCTAGTTAATGGACCAAATCGACAAAGCAACCGCATCACCTTGACATGACCCGATAGTTTCTTTCTAAGTTACTATTACCGCCTTGACTGCATCAGGAGCAGGTAGCCGGCAATTTAGTGTGCTGTGCGGGCGCATTGTATTCCTTCCGCCGTTGCTCAATAGATACCTTCGCCTTAGCCAACGTGGTGAATAGTCTCCCGATTGAGCAACTCGTCCCTCAACTTGCCGCTAAATGACTCTACATACCCGTTTTCCCAGGGACTCCCTCGTGCAATGAAAAGAGTTATCCAGTCGAACATTACAACTGGATAAGTTTTTGGGAGTCAGGTAAGCAAAGCCAATTAAAGGTGCTTGCCTATTCAATAATGATAAAGAATATATTATAATACGACAAAACTGGCTGAATCCATAGCTGACTGCGAACATGGAACACCTCAGGCAAAGAATAATTGGCAGTGTCAAGGAGAGAATAGTTGGCAAAGGGGCAAGCATGTTGCCCTTCTGGTTATATTTCTTAGCCATCACCTCGGCCGAGCTGTTAACTGTGTATCTTGAGCCCCTGGTTGGAGTGGTGTGCCATGGTATGATCCTTGTTGCTTTACTCACCCAGTCTGCTTTTGCTGCTGACTCCGAGCGGCGCAATCTGATACTTGGTTTAAGCCTGGTACCACTAATCCGTATCCTTAGCCTGGCTATGCCTTTGGTTCAGTTGCCTCAGGTCTACTGGTATCCTATCATTTATGCCCCATTGTTGGTAGCTACTGTAGTGGTGATGCGGATTGTCAAGCTCAAGCCCAGCGACGTTGGCCTGGTTCGCCATGATTTACCCATCCAGATTTTGCTAGGAATTGCTAGCGGCCTTGCCTTCGGTATTCTGGAATATATGATTTTAAGGCCTAAGCCAATGATAACCGACTTCACTTTACAACAGATATGGTTTCCAGCAGTTGTTCTATTGATGACCACCGGGTTTGTTGAGGAGCTGATGTTCCGCGGCGTTCTCCAACGGCTTGCCGAGCCAGCTATGGGCTTTTGGCAGGGGATAATCTATATCAGCCTTATATTCGCTATCCTGCATGTCGGCTTTTTCTCGGCAGTAGATATTATCTTCGTGCTGGTCGTGGCCTTGTTCTTTGCTTATGCAGTAAAAACAACAGGGTCACTTATTGGAGTGACCCTGTCTCATGGAATAGCTAATATTCTCTTGTATCTAGTAATGCCCTTTATGCTAAGCTAGGATTTCGGCTACTTTGAGGCCGACAATAACGGCAAAGCCCATAAGCAAGGGGATGATGCTTATGACAAGTGAACGGGATAGCAACTTTTGCCTCTTACCTGAACTCGTACCCAGCAGCTCTTTGGCGGTAAGGAAGCCAATGAGTAACAGCACAACAAAAACACCTATGCCCACGCCTACACTTAAAGCCGCTATGGTCGTGATAGTACTTACTGTAACAGTTGATACCATGACATATTCAAGTATATAGAGGAAAATTGCCTTTGTCAAGTATTTTATCCTACCCCAACCTTACCATTTGCAGCCATTTTTGTGCTATATGCTCACGGATTGAGCCGGCGATTACCTTCGAGCTCCGCTGGGTGCTGATTGGTACTGCCATAATCATAGTCGCAGCCTGTCTAATACTTGCTGCACTTATTCTGACTAGAGGAGAGAAGGCAACCAGCGAGCCCAGAGCCCAGAAAATAGGCCTGCTGGAGGCAATGCCCGTGAAAGCAGCCGAGAAGATTGCCACCCCGGAAGAAACGAGGGAGCCAGTAGAGACATTGGCATCTGAAGAGACTACAGAGGAAAAGGTTCTGTTGACATTACCGCAGACTACAACCGCTGAGAGCATAACTGAGGCAAAAGAGTTGGTTCTGTCTGAGGCAAGGCTTCAGGTAGAGGAACAATCCCAGAAGAAGAAACCAAGCGAAACCTTACCTTGGCCCTCCCAGAAGACTACACTCCCGCTGGGCATCACAGAGTTAAAGATCGACCCTGCTGAAGCCAGGCCGGGTGAAACTGTAACCATTTCCTTCAATGTGACCAATGTGAATGATGTTCCCGGCTATTACTCTGTCACTTTGAGAATAAATGGTGTGGTAATGGCTACTAAAGAGGTAAGCCTGGTACGAAGATCTGCGATGCGCCTGGCTTTCACTGTAGTTGAGACTCTGCCTGGAGATTACAAGGTGGACGTTAATGGCGTAGCCGGTAGGCTCACCATTTTCCAGGAGATACAGGTGTATACATGTCATACATGTGGTCGAAAAGTTGTAGGTGGTTATAAGTTTTGCGGGAGCTGCGGAACGCCTCTAAAACGGTGAAGATTGCCTCACTTCGAGTTGAATGGTGAAGGCCAGTTCAAAAGGCACTGGGCCAGAAATGATTAAACTGACAAACTTGAAACATCTGCCTCAACACGTAGCCATTATTATGGATGGCAACGGTCGGTGGGCAAAACAACGTGCCTTGCCCAGATTAGTCGGACACAGACAAGGGGCTAACACAGCCCAAAAGGTAGTTGAAACCTTCACCGAATACAAGATTCCCTGCCTCACTCTATATGCTTTCTCTACCGAGAATTGGAACCGACCGCGAAGTGAGATTAATGGAATATTCAAAATTCTTGAGGAAAGGCTAGATGAAGGAATTAAATACGCCCAGGAAAATGGCATAAGAATCCGCCACCTGGGCAAACCGGATGGGCTATCGCTGAGACTGCAGGAGAAAGTGAAGTTGGCCCTGGAACTAACGCAGAATAATAGCTTGACGACTGTGAATTTAGCCTTTAATTACGGTGGCAGGGATGAGATTATTGAAGCAACGCGGAGTCTCATCCTTGACTGTATTTCGCCGCAAGATATTGATGAAAAGGTTTTCAGCCAATACCTCTATACTACTGATATCCCCGACCCTGATTTAATCATTCGTACTGGGGGCGAAATGCGGCTGAGTAATTTCCTGATATGGCAGTCTGCCTATGCTGAGATATACTTCACATCGGTTTTATGGCCCGATTTTGACAGAAAAGAAATTAACAAAGCCCTTATTGCCTATAGCCAACGCCAACGTCGTTTTGGTCGCTTACCATCAGAGTAAAACGTACCAAGTATTAAACACGCGAGGTATAAAGACAAAGTAATGGTACATTGCTATTGATTCTGTAAACAAAAATTTGCAGGACGCTTTACGATGTGAGAGAATGTTTAGGACAGGATATTTAAGAGGTAAAGGGATTAGGGGAAAGAGAACGGGAGAAACTGAAAAATGAATAGAATCGCTCGTGCTTTAGTAATTATTCTCATCATAATTGTGGGGATCTGTTACTCGGTGGCGAGTCCACCACCTGGACTTGCTCTAGGAGTTGCTAAGATTGACTCTGGCATTCAGAACATATGCTCCCCCCAAGCAGCAGGCAGCTTCTGGGCCAAGGTTGACGCACTTGTCAAAATAGGAAGAAGAGCTAGAGAGACAGGGCAAGCTGTTGAGGTGAAGGAAATTTTCAGCGAAGACGAAGTCAACTCAGCACTTGAGGGATTAGCAGCCAAGTACAGTGATCGGCTGGTAGCTCTCAAAGACGTAAAGGTTTTTTTCCGCGATGAATCCGTCTATGGTGTTGCGTCTTGTAGAATACTGGGAAAGGAAATCACGGTATCTGCTGTTCCTGAAATATGGCTGGAAAATGGCAAGCCCAAAGTAAGAGTGAAATCTCTTAATGTGCAAGGGGCACCCAGATTTGTAGATAGTGTTATTATGAGAATAATAAACCAGCGCATCGATGCAGAATATGACAGAATACAACAATCTGCCATATACGATTATTTCCAAATCAGCAGCATCGTTTTTGGATACCAACAGGTGACGATCGCCGGAGTAGCCAAATAGTGCATTGAGCACAGTTGCTTGCTTTGTCCATCTGACCCCACACCGATGCTTTTGTTTTCATCATAGTCAAGCCTCCTTCTTTGGTCAAAATTCATTGACCTAAAATTGATATTGACTTGACCCCTCGTTGATGTGGGGACGACCCGCAGTTTATTTGGGGCACAAAAAACTGCGTGCCCTACATCTTGTGCGAGCCACGCAGTCCGATACTAACTATAGGTTAGTACCCCTGGGGCGATTCGAACGCCCGACAAGCGGTTTAGGAAACCGCTGCTCTATCCATCTGAGCTACAGGGGCAGCGAGCTAAATTTAGAGCCGTGACTTCTTAATTAGGTACCCCTCTGGGGTAGTGTAGGTTTCCAGCCGCATTCCCTGTCCGGGCGTGATCTCCTCTGGTTCTTCTAACTCTTCTGCCTCTTCAACCTCGCTCTCGGGCCTTGCTTCAATAGCGACCCTTTTTGGAGGTGAAACCGCAGCTTCCGCCCTAGTGGCTAAGCTTCTCTTGGACCTGTGTCTTAGCTCAACTAACGCCTTATCTAAATCTTTGAGTATCTCGGCAATTCGCGTCTCAGCCATAGCACTAGCTTCGTCTGTCGCCAAGTTCTCAATCTGGGTAATATAGTTTCGGAGTCTGGAACTATGCTCCTCTAACTCTTTGATCTGCTCAGCCAACTTATTAGCCATGGACTGTATCTCCGGAATCTCCGAATCAAGGAGATTTTTTATGATATTCTGGACTCTAGCCCTTCGAGGCTTTTCTGCCATCTTCTTAACCTCACTCAGTATTTTAGCGGGATTAGATTAACGTAAGGACTTTGTTCACCTTGTTTTCTACCTATTATTATTGTCCGCTATCCCGCTTGTCAATCAATTATAACAACGGAGCATTGTCAATGCAACCATCCCATTTGATTATGTTCAGACATTGGATGAATACAGTTCCTTGACTTCTGCCATACCTTTTTCTTATACTAACAGCCTGTAGTTTGTTCAGGTTGGTGTTGCCCGAGAGGTTTCTTAATTTGCCCGAGTAGCGCAATGGTAGCGCAACCGACTTGTAATCGGTAGGTTAGTGGGTTCGACTCCCCTCTCGGGCTTTGACTTTAAGCCTTGGGTGGGAGGGGTGCCGGAGTGGACAATCGGAGCAGACTGTAAATCTGCCGCCTTAAGGCTACGTAGGTTCGAATCCTACCCCCTCCACCATCTCGGAGGTTTTGCGACTTTATTAAAATAGTGTATAATTTGATTCTATACTGTATAATATGTGGAAAATTTGCCCACATAGCTCAGCAGGTAGAGCACGTTCTTGGTAAGAACGGGGTCACCAGTTCGAATCTGGTTGTGGGCTGTGTAAAGAAGGAGGTTCTCTAAAATGGCAAAGAAGGTCTTTCAACGTACGAAACCACATTTGAATGTGGGAACAATAGGCCATGTTGACCACGGTAAGACGACTTTGACGTCGGCTATTACTCTATGCCTATCCAAGCAAGGAGATACTCAATTTCGTGCCTTCGATTCCATAGATAATGCACCTGAGGAGAAAGCACGTGGCTTGACAATCGCTATCGCCCATATTGAGTATGAGACTGCAAAACGGCACTATGCTCACGTGGATTGTCCGGGGCATGCTGACTATATTAAGAATATGATAACCGGTGCGGCTCAGATGGATGGGGCAATATTGGTAGTCAGTGCTCCTGATGGGCCTATGCCTCAGACACGTGAACATGTTCTTTTAGCCCGCCAGGTAGAAGTTCCCAGCATACTGGTGGCATTGAACAAGGTAGATATGATGGAAGACCCGGAATTGCTGGACCTCGTTGAACTTGAAGTCAGAGACCTTCTGTCCAAACAAAAATTTCCAGGAGATAAAACTCCTATCATTCGGGTGAGCGCTCTCAAGGCGCTGGAATGCGGTTGTGGCAAGCGCGATTGCGAATGGTGCGGCAAAATTTTGCAGTTGACGGACGCTATAGATGAGTGGGTTCCGCTTCCTGTTAGACCTAAAGATAAGCCTTTCTTGATGCCGGTAGAGGACGTATTTGGTATCAAGGGGCGTGGCACTGTAGCCACCGGCAGGGTGGAGCGAGGCATAGTTAAGACAGGTGACGAAATTGAAATTGTGGGTATAAAAGATACCCGGAAGACCGTAGTAACTGGAGTAGAGATGTTCCACAAAACCCTGGACATAGGTGAACCTGGAGATGCGGTTGGATGCTTGCTCAGAGGCATAGAGCGTGAGGATATAGAGAGAGGGCAGGTTCTGGCAGCACCAGGCTCCATTACACCTCATACCCACTTCGAGGCTCAGGTCTACGTACTAACCAAGGAAGAAGGCGGTAGGCACACTCCGTTCTTTAATGGCTATAAGCCTCAGTTCTATATCAGGACGCTTGATATTACCGGCGTTGCTGAATTGCCCAAAGGTGTGGAAATGGTCATGCCCGGCGACGACATAAAGATGACCATAAAGCTCATTTACCCGGTAGCCTTGGAAACAGGGCTGCGCTTTGCTATTCGAGAGGGAGGTAAGACCGTTGGAGCCGGAGTCATCGGTAAAATCATTGAATAATCATGGCCAAGAAAGGTGAATCGCGTAGTGTCATTCAGCTGGCTTGCACTCAGTGCCAGGAGAGGACATATACCACTGATAAGAATAAGAAAAATGACCCCCAGCGATTGGAACTGAAGAAATATTGCCCGCGTTGCCGCACGCATACGCTCCATCGGGAGACGAAGTAATCCTTGGCCAATAAAAGTCAGCCTCAAATTATTGCCAAGAAAAGGTCTCGTTTTGCCTTCATTGGCGACATTATAGGTGAACTGAGGAAGGTAACCTGGCCATCAAGGCGGGATACCATACGTCTAACAATCATGGTTATCATTGTATGTTTTGCAGTAGGGCTCTTTTTGGGGGCACTCGACTTTGGTTTTGCCCAGTTGGTAGCTAAGGTTCTTTTACGTGGTGGTTAGACTGTGAAGAATGGCGATAAGCATTGGTATATTGTGCATACCTACTCGGGCTATGAGGAGCGTGTCCAGAAGGCTCTGGAACAGCGAATTAAGTTTATGGATGCTGAGGGTAAGATATTCAAAATAGAAATACCTAAAGAAGAAGAAATTGAGATTAGGGGTGGACAGCGGCGCACGGTGGCCAAGAAGGTCTTTCCCGGCTATGTTTTGGTGCAGATGCTGATGGATGATGAAAGTTGGAATGTGGTGCGCAATACCCCTGGTATAACCGGCTTTGTGGGTAGTGGTAACAAACCTACGCCTTTGTCTGAAGGGGAGGTAAACGCTATCTTAAAGAGGGCCGAAGGTTCGCCGCAGGTTAAAGTAGGCTTCAGAAAAGGTGAGAGTGTTAGAGTGGTTGACGGTCCTTTTACTGATTTCGTTGGGGTGGTTGATGAAATAAATGTGGCCAAAGGTAAGGTAAAGGTACTTCTGACTCTATTTGGGCGAGAGACGTCTGTGGAACTTGACTTTTTACAGGTTCAGAGGTTGTAAATGGCTAAAAAGGTTAAAGCTATCATTAAACTTCAAATTGAGGCTGGTAAGGCTACACCGGCACCGCCAGTCGGTCCGGCGCTAGGGCAGCATGGTGTCAATATTATGGCTTTCTGCAAGGACTACAACGAGCAGACCGGCTCTCAGGCAGGGTCTATTGTCCCTGTGGAGATAACTGTATTTGAAGACAGGTCGTTTACTTTTATTACTAAAACACCGCCAGCATCTGACCTGTTAAAAAGAGCCCTAAATATAGAAAAAGGCAGCGGCACTGCCGGGCAGCAAAAGGTGGGCACGTTGCCTCGGGAAAAGGTGTACGAGATTGCCCGCGTTAAAATGAGAGACCTTAATGCGTTAGACCTGGAAGAAGCGGCCCGGATTATTGAGGGCACCGCCCGTAGCATGGGAATTGACGTGGAGTAAATTATGACATTTAGAGGAAAAAAGTATAAAGAAGCATCTAAGCTTACCAATAAAGAGAATGCATATGCACCTGGTGAGGCTGTTGAACTGGCTAAAAAAGCGGCCTTCGCCGGCTTCGATGAGACCGTCGAGCTGCATCTGAGGATGGGAGTGGACCCTAGAAGTGCCGACCAGCAAGTACGAGGCATAGCCCTTCTACCCAATGGTTTAGGAAAGAAGGTCAGGATTCTTGTCTTCGCTCAAGGTGAAGCAGCCAGGGCTGCCGAAACAGCCGGCGCTGATTATGTGGGCAGCGATGACCTTATTAAGAAGATAGAAGACGGCTGGTTGGATTTCGATGTCAGTATAGCTACACCGGACTTGATGGGAAAGGTTGGAAAGCTGGGTAAAATACTGGGTCGTAAAGGGTTGATGCCTAACCCTAAGTCAGGCACGGTTGTAGCGGCTGAAGACCTGGGTAGGGGTATTACCGAAGCTCGCAAAGGTCGGGTTGAATTCCGGTTGGATAGAACAGCGATTATTCATGTACCTATCGGTAAGGTCAGCTTTGATGAGGCTAAGCTTCTGGAAAACTTGACTGCGTTGGTTGAGGCTATAACGAGGGCTAAACCTGGCGGGGCTAAGGGACAATATATTAAAAGCGCTTTTTTGACAACTACTATGGGGCCCAGTATCAAGCTTGACCTGAGGCCCCTGTTATCGTAGCTTGTGCTCTGAGTTCTTTATGAATTGAATAGTGGATTTCCATGGTATGCCCATGACAGCAGGTGCTGAAAGGCTTAAAAAATCTGCCTGCCGAGGTAACTTTAGTTTGACGGGTTGTTGTAACCCGGTTTTAGGTCCTTGTGTCATGGCAAGGACTTTTTTATTTACAGGAGTGTGAACTATGTTGAAACAAAAAAAAGAACAAATGATAGATGAGCTGACTAACAACTTATCTCGATGCACTATTGCTGTAGCCACTGATTATCGCGGGCTGACAGCAAAAGAAATGGTGCAGTTACGTCGACGCTTGACTGCGTTGGGCATAGAGTATCGGGTGATAAAAAACACTCTTACACGGTTTGCTGCCGAGAAAGCTGGTAAAAAGCAGCTGGAACCACTGCTTAGTGGTCCTGTAGCTATAGCCTTTGGCTATGACGATGTAGTGAAGCCAGCTCAAGCTTTAAGAGAGCATATCCGCGCTGCAGGCTCGGTATTGCAAATCAAAGGCGGCATTCTGGGTGATAAGCTGCTTACTCCCGCCGATATCGCTAATCTAGCTACTATGCCACCAAGAGAGGTCTTGATTGCCAGACTGATGGGGCAGTTACAAGCCCCACTACAAGCTTTACATAATGTTTTAAGTGCACCCTTGCAGGGCTTTTTGAATGTAATGCAAGCTAGAGTTAAACAACTTGAAGGAGGATAAAATGCCAGAAGAAAAAGTCGAATCCGAACAACCTAAGGTCGAGGGCGAACCAAAAGCAAAAAAGCCATCTAAGGCTAAAGAGACTTCATCAGGAGCCAAATCGATGACAAAGGAAGACATCATAGCTGTAGTGAAGAATATGACCGTTCTGGAGCTAGCTGACCTGGTAAAGGCTCTGGAGGAAGAGTTTGGTGTGTCAGCAGCGGCACCAGTAGCGATGGCAGCAGCTGCGGGAGCACCAACGGCAGCAGCGGCTCCCGAAGAGGAAAAATCGGAGTTCACCGTAATACTCAAGGAAATCGGCGAGAATAAGATCAATGTGATTAAAGCAGTGCGAGAGGTGACTACTCTGGGTCTCAAAGAGGCAAAAGATTTGGTGGAGGGTGCGCCGAAAACGGTCAAAGAAGGCATCAATAAAGATGAAGCCGCCGCCGTTAAGAAGAAGCTGGAAGAAGCCGGGGCTAAGGCTGAAATCAAATAGCAATACCAGATTGGCTTTGTGTTTTCAACTATCTTAAGACGTAGGCGCCTTATAAACGAAGAGCTCGCCGAGGGTTATTTGCGACAATAGACCCTTGGCGGGCTTTTCATTGTCCTCTGACATGATGTAGGATTGGTGCCGGGCAGAAGGATGCCTGGATATAATTTTAGAGTGGAGGGACAAATATGGCTGAAGCAGAATTCTACGAAGTGTCTGCAACGGTAATATCTCAAAAAGGCACTTGCATTCTAGGCCACAAGGTTGGTGACAAATTTCTCATCGCGGATAAGACGCCACCTGGCATGTGCGCCTGGGCGTTTTATACGCTTTTCCCCTTTATTTCAGCATTGCAGTTCGGTGGCTCTTTCTTTTGGGAAGAGGACAGAGATAAGGCTACCGTTGCCTGTCCCGACCCGGCAAACCCAGTCGTCTTTGAATTGAAGCGACTGCGAAAATAGGCAAACCGTCCCCACCGGTATCAGCGTAAAACCGTTGAAATTTTCAATATGAATCCCCACCAAGCTTGACAAACTTCTGTGGTATGTATACGCTTTAGAATCACATAGCAATTTCTACATCCATAGAGAATCCGCTTATAGTAATTGGGTATTGGTGGTAATTGGGCAGATGGAAACAGAGCAGTGCTATAAAGTACTCTATGATATAGCACAGAAACTCAACTCCAAATTGGCACCTCAAGAGGTGCTGCGAACTATTGTGGAGGGCATCCGCGATGCCGCAGACGCTAAAGGATGCTCACTAATGTTGCTAACCCCGGATCGCCAACAATTAATACATAGTGTGGCTTGTGGGTTGAGTGACTGGTATGTCCGGAAAGGGCCGGTAAGAGTAGATGCGGCTATAGCACAGGCTCTTGATGGTAAACCGGTGGCAGTCCGTGATGCTACTACTGATCCGCGGATTCAATACAAAGACCAGGCAAAAAAGGAGGGTGTGGTATCTATGCTTTCCCTACCTCTTACGCGGCGTGGTCAGGTCATTGGTATTGTACGTATTTATACCTCAGAGACGCGCCGGTTTTCTGGCAAGGAGACAGATTTCTTTAGTGTCTTGGCTAACCTGGGGGCTGTTGCGTTGGAGAGAGCAGAGTTGCTAGAGGAAGAAAAAAGACAGTTTCTTCGCTTTGTCAGTATCGCCGCCCATGACTTGAAAGCTCCTCTTGCTGCCATACAGACTTTTCTGGGAGTGATACTGGATGGTTTTGCTGGGGATTTGAACGAGAAACAAAAACACATGATGCAAAGAGCTAGCCAGAGGATTAATGAGCTTCTCAATCTTATAAGCAATTTGATGGATATTCCTCGCATTGAGATTGGCCAATTAGCTCAGGAAATGACGGAGGTATCGCTTGCTCAATTGATAGATAAGTTCGTTGAAGAAACCTCCAGTCTAGCGGAGCAGAAGGGGCTAAAATTATTAGTGCGTATGCCGCCAAATCTATCTTGTGTATATGGTGCTCCAACCAGGCTGCGGCAAGTAATAGCCAATCTGGTGAACAATGCTATCAACTATACTAGCGAGGGTGAAGTGGTAGTGAGGGTGATAGAGACAGACAACGAGATTTTAGTAGAAGTAGCTGATACCGGGTGCGGCTTTCCCCCTAATGACAGGCCGAGACTATTTGAAGACTTCTTCCGCGGTAGTAATGTTGGGCCTAAAGGGACTGGCCTGGGTTTATCTATCTCGAGGAGAATTGTGCAAGCTCATGGTGGCAAGATATGGGCTGAGAGTCCTTGTGCTGAAACCGGCAAAGGCAGTAAATTTTGCTTCACATTACCTAAAAAGGTAAAAATAGCTACGTAGTATCCTCATGTGTATAACTTGGAAGGTTTTGTGTTTTTACATAAGAAATATGGATTGTTGTAGTGCTATTTTGATATAATTTTGCAGCACAAATGGCGATGATAGATAAGAAGGTTCTAGTAGTTGATGATGACCCTGATATTCTCGATGCGATAAGTATGATTTTGGAATCTAAGGGTTACCAGGTAGTCATTGCTCACGACGGTATAGAGTGCTTGGATAAGCTTGGTACGCAAAAACCAGATTTAATGATACTCGACCTTCTGATGCCCAAGATGGATGGTTTTGCTGTCTACAAGGAACTTCAGTCCCCCAAGTGGTCTGAATATCGCGACATACCAGTTCTTATTTTAAGCTCGGTGCGAGAGGAAGCCAGCCGACGTCGTTACGAACTCGAAACAGGCCAAGAGCTTAAACCGGATGAATACATAGAGAAACCGATATTACCAAGGGTTTTACTCGATTGTGTCGAAAAACTGCTTAAACGAAAACAACGAGTCTAGACTGCAGTAAAATGCTTTGAGGAGGTGACAGGATAATGAAAAGCAACACCAAGATTCTTCTTGTTGATGATGACAAGGACTTTGTAGAGGCAACTAAAATGGTCCTGGAAAGTAAGCCTTATGAAGTGGTGGTTGCTTACAACGGCGATGAAGGATTGGCAAAGGCAAGGAAAGAGAAACCTGATTTGATAATCCTGGACATAATAATGCCAGTCAAAGATGGGTTTAGTGCTGCAGAACAGCTTAAGAAAGACCCTGCGCTTAAAAAGATACCCGTAATAATGCTGACAAGCTTCTCACAAAAGGGCGGTGAAACTTCCTTAAGTGTCAGTCAAGGACTTGCCCTAGATGCCGATGATTATGTGGATAAGCCGGTAGCTCCGCAAGAGTTGCTGGGGAGAGTGGAGAGGCTGCTCAAAAAATAGCTAACTCGAGGTGGGCTACTTTTTTCGGCAACATTTTTTACTCGCCAGCAAACTTGTTCTGCAGGTCTCTTAATCTCTTTCCGATGACCCGTACCAAACTTTTCATTACCTCATAGCCAAGCGAATCGTTGTGGTCCATCAAGTGGCTAAGCTCAGCGCCCGTTATCGATAATATAGTAGACGGCCTGACACAGATTGCTGACATATTTCGCGAATGAGGGGCTACCAGTGATGACCACCCAAAAACGTCTCCCTTGGTGATAGTATCAACAGAAACTCTTACTGGTTCCTTTGTCCCTCTTCCTTTGCGCGATGCCACTACTAGTCTTACCTCCCCTTCCTCTAGAATGTAGAAATCTTTGGCTACATCGTTCTCGCGGAATACTGACTCGCCTGCGCCATAGGTGTTCCTTTGCCACGAAGGTAGGCTGGCTATCTTTTCTAGGTCACTATCGTCAAGGCCTACAAACACTTCACATCGTCGAAGTACTTGCGCAAGATTCATTTAGCCAACCTCTCTTATTTAAATAGTTAGATGTTTAAAGCGCCGATTAGAAGCGCAGTCTTCGAGAGACATTATAACCAGCAGAAACAAAGAGGTAAAGCCAGGTAGCTCTATGGTGTCCAACCAAAGTTACTATGTAAGCCTGTTGACGAGATATACAGTTTCCTAATCGTATTACGCAAACAGTTGGTTGGAAGGTCGCGTTTGGTCTCATCGCCGCGACCTTTTTTGACACATGTTGAGAGATATAGTAAACTCACTTTCTAGACTTTGGGCAGAAGCTAGGTATCCATCGCAGAACTGGCGTAGGATAATTTCTGACGGGAAGTGTTTTAAAGTATTCATATCGGCTGCACATAGGGCGTAACTTAGAACCTAAGTGAGTGGTGTTGAGGTTGCGACTCTTCGGCGGCTGACCTTGAGTGGCAGATTAGCGTAGAGGAGGGGTGAAATTGGAGGCGATTACTATCACGCTAGACGGGCGGGAGGTAAGCGGTCAGCCCGGAATGACTATTTTGGACTTGGCCTGTGAGTCAGGTGTGGCCATTCCGACTCTTTGTCATGATTCTCATCTTGATCCAGTTGGTGCCTGCCGCATCTGTATAGTGGAAGATGAACGGTCTGGGGCACTGATGGCATCTTGCGTCACTCCTATAGCACCCGGAATGGTGATTAATACTCAGTCCCCGCGCGTGCAGGAACGCCGAAAGACCATAATCAAGCTCATGCTGGCTAGCCATCCAGACTCCTGCATGGTGTGCGATAAAGGTAACCGCTGCCAACTGCGTAAAATTGCCTCAGATATGGGTATCGGATTACTAGACTTTGAAAGGATCGCCCAGGTAGCTGCCATCGAAGAAGTCAATCCATTTATTGAGAGAGATTTAAGCAAGTGCATCCTTTGTGCCAAGTGCATCCGGGCATGTCAGGAGTTAGTCAGCGAAGGTGCTATTGACTACCTTGGCCGGGGATTTACTTCTAAACCAGCGACGCTTGACGACCTGCCATTGGAAAAGTCCGAATGTACCTTCTGTGGAACATGTGTGGCATTATGTCCCACCGGTGCCATCATGGAAAAGGACAGAACGTATACAGGCACAACCACGACAACCGTTCGTACAATTTGTCCCTTTTGTGGTTGTGGCTGTGGGATTTGTTTGGAGATAAAGGACAATTGTTTGGTACGGGCCAGACCTGACGAGGATAATCCACTGAACCAGGGTACACTTTGCGTTAAAGGGAAGCTATGGTTACGATTTCGTACACAATTCAGAGAGACTTGACTAGTCCCTTAGTTAAGAAGGGTGACAATTTTGAGGCAGTATCGTGGGAGGAAGCTTTAGGTGTAGTAGCTGACGCATTTAAGCGAATAAAGGAAAGTGTACGGTCCTGACAGCCTGGCTGTTTTTGGCTCTTCCAAATGCACGAATGAAGAGAATTATTTGTTGCAGAGGTTCGCCAGGTGTGTGCTGGGCACTAATAACATTGACAACGGAAGCCGTCTCTACGATTCTGCTAGTCACGTAGGTTTGTGGGAGACTGTTGGCTGTCGTGGTACCACGAATTCTCTTGATGACCTCGAGCACTCCCAGGTGATATTAGTCATCGGGGCTAATCCAACCTCCTCGGCACCGTTAGTGGGATATGCTATCAAGCGTGCCGTTAAGCGTAAGGGTGCCAAGCTACTGCTGATAAATCCACAGTGGACGAAGCTCGCCTCTTGGGCACATCTCTGGTTAAGGCCCAAAGTTGGTACGGATTTGGCTCTCATAAATGGCATGGCGAAGGTGATTATAGACGAAAAACTGCTGGATGAAGAGTTTGTGGCTAGCAAGACAAGCGGTTTTAAGACATTGGCTAATGATTTAAGGGAATATACGCCAGAGTATGTAGAAGAGGTTACAGGTATCCCAGGCGAGGAGACTACACCAGACCGCTCGGCTCTTCGCCAGGGCGGGCAAGGCTTCTATTGTCTATGGTAATGGTATTACCCAATATGTTAATGGGGCCAGCAGCGTAGCCGCCTTGGCGAATTTAGCGATGTTGACCGGAAACATTGGGGATGGAAGGGGTGGCATCTATGCGCTGCAGAGGGAGAACAATGGGCGAGGTGCCTGTGATATGGGGAGCCTACCCGATTTTCTGCCTGGATATCAGAGTCTGGAAGATGCTCAAGCCAGGAGGAATTTCGAGGCTTGCTGGGGATGCCAGTTGCCTGTGGGTGTAGGACTAACAGCTCTGGAGATGATTGACCGAGCAAAAGCGGGCAAGGTAAAGGGTATGTATATTGTTGGGGAAAATCCGGCGGTGAGTTTCCCGCAATTCAAATCTTGTTAGACAGGCATTGGAATCACTCGATTTCCTGGTAGTGCAGGATATGTTCCTCACTGAGACAGCGAAGCTGGCAAAAGTCATCTTGCCTGCTGCGAGCTTTGCTGAAAAGGAAGGCACTTTTACCAATTTTGATGGTACGGTGCAGAGGCTGCGAGAAGCTTTGAAACCATTAGGAAATAGCTTGCCGGACTGGCAGATAATACTTCGGCTAGCCAACGAGATGAAATGCCCGATGCCTTATTCTTCTCCCAAGGAGGTCATGGATGAGATTGCAGAATTGGTTCCTTTGTACCAGAGGAGTGGACTATTCCAAGCTGGATATGAAAGGTTATCGCCTCGGTAAAGAACAAACTACGAGTGGGCATGGAAAGTTTTCCCCGGTGAAGTATATCCCGCAGCCGAGTTCTCCAAATGGGTATCCTTTAACCCTGTTTGCTGGAACCACGCTGTATCAGTTTGGCACTGGCTCCAGAAGTTTGAGGTCTTCACGGCTGAGAAAATTTTTACCGGAGGCTTTTGTGGAGATCAGCAAGCCTGATGCTAGAAGGCTCAAGGTAAAAGACGGCGATAAGGTCAAGGTGGTATCACCTAATGGCGAGTTGACGGCTGTAGCCAAAATTACTGACACGCTCAATAAAGGGATGGTTTTTATGCCTACGTCTTTTCCGGAGAGCCAAGTCAATGGACTATTTGACATTGTTTTAGACCCTCGGACGAAGACTCCGGCTCTCAAAACGTGTCAGGTAAGGCTGGAAAGGATTGAGAGCCATGGCTAGGCCAAAGAAGAAATCTGGTATTAATTTAGCTCGCATAGATGAGCTTATAGCTGATTATCAAGGTCAAAAGTGGGCATTGATTCCGCTCCTTCAGAAAATACAGGAGGAGTTTGGGTATATCCCCCCTGAAGCGACACAACCTATAGCCAGAGCCTTTGCCCTATTTCCTGTGCAAGTGCAAGGGGTAATTTCCTTCTATTCACAGTTGTATACCAAACCGCAAGGGAGAAACGTTGTCAGAGTATGCCGAGGGACTGCCTGCCATGTTCGTGGCGGAAAGACGATATTGAAATTGGTAAAGCAGCAGCTGGGGCTTGAGGAAGGGGAGACCACTCCTGACTATGAATATACATTGGAGACGGTTGCTTGCATAGGGGTCTGTGCCCTGGCACCGAACATAGTCATTGGCACAAATACCTACGGGCGTATGAATCCCAAAAAGGTAACTCAATTGTTCAGGAAGAGTGAGAAGTCGTAATGCAAAACCGTCGCACAATTTTTGTTTGTCAGGAGACGCCATGTCTTTCCATGGGCTCTGGTGCTGTCTATGAGGCATTTAAAGCAGAGGTATCTCGGCAAGGGCTGAAAAATGCCACCGTAGAAATCAGTGGCTGCCACGGTCATGGTCTCTGCGACTGTGGTCCTAGTGTAGTAGTTGAACCTGATGGTGTTTTTTATATCCATGTGCAGGTAGAGGATGTGCCGGAGATTGTTAGTTCACATCTTCGTGATAGCAAGCCGGTGGAACGCCTCTTCTATCGTGACCCCGCGACAGGGCAAAGAATTCCGTATTATTCGGAGATAAACTTCTATAAAAAGCAGCAGCGTGTCATCCTGCGTAATTGTGGACATATCAACCCTGAGAAGATTGACCACTACATCGCCAGGGCGGCTATAGAGCGCTCAGAAAGGCTCTCCTTATGACGCCCGAGGAAGTCATTGAGGAAATCAAGAAGTCTGGGCTGCGTGGTCGTGGAGGGGCTGGTTTTCCCACCGGGCGCAAATGGGAGTTTTGTCGGAACTCACCCGGCGACACGAAATATGTTATCTGCAATGCCGATGAAGGTGACCCCGGGGCATTTATGGACCGCTCTATTCTGGAAGCTAACCCACACTCTGTTATCGAGGGGCTCACCATTGCCGGATATGCCATAGGTGCTAAAGAAGGCTATGTATATGTCCGCGCTGAATATCCACTGGCAGTGAAGCGATTCCGCATTGCTTTGGAGCAAGCCAAAGAGAGAGGTTTTTTAGGTGATAATATCCTCGGCTCAAGTTTTGCTTTTACGATTTATGTCAAAGAGGGTGCTGGCGCCTTTGTTTGTGGTGAGGAGACGGCGCTGATTGCTTCAATCGAGAGCAGGCGGGGTATGCCACGGCCTCGGCCGCCGTTCCCGGCACAATCGGGTTTGGATGGAAAGCCCAGCAACATCAACAATGTAAAGACGCTGGCCTCTGTTCCTGTCATTATCGATAAGGGAGCTGAATGGTTTGCCAGCTTGGGTACCGAGAAAAGCAGGGGGACTGCTGTTTTTGCCCTTACCGGGAAAATTGCCAATAGCGGTCTGGTTGAAGTGCCTATGGGTACACCGTTGTCTACGGTTATCTTCGATATTGGCGGCGGCATACCTCGAAGCAAGCGGTTCAAAGCAGTGCAGACGGGTGGTCCATCGGGTGGGTGTATTTCAACTCGGTTTATAGATACCCCTGTAGATTATGACTCGCTCGCCAAACTTGGCTCCATAATGGGTTCCGGGGGCATGGTGGTTATGGATGAGGCTACCTGCATGGTTGAGGTAGCCAGGTACTTCCTGAGTTTCACTCAGGCTGAGTCCTGTGGCAAATGCGTGCCTTGTCGTCTGGGGACAAGACAGATGCTGGAAATCCTGACCAGAATCACTCAAGGGAAAGGGCGTGATGCTGACATTGATACTCTGCTTACCATAGCCAAGACCGTTAAAGAATGCTCACTATGTGGCTTGGGTCAGACGTGTCCTAACCCTGTCCTTACAACCATCAATTACTTTCGGGATGAGTACGAGGCTCACATAAAGGAGAAGAAATGTCCAGCTGCTGTGTGCGATGCGCTGATGATATCGCCGTGCCAGCATACTTGCCCGGTCGGGATTAACATTCCAAAATATGTCGCTCATATTGCTGCCGGGGAATATCTTGAGTCTGTGGAAACAATTAGAGAACGAAATCCATTTCCAGCAATATGCGGTCGCATATGTCATCATCCTTGCGAAGGCAGGTGTCGCCGTGGGGAACTCGATGACTCTGTAGCCATCAGGTCGCTTAAGCGATTCGTCGCTGATTGGTACTTTGACCATATAACTGAATTGCCTCCTCCCGAGCCTTTCCCTCGAACTAAGCCGCAAAAAGTGGCAGTGGTAGGCGCTGGACCAACCGGGCTAAGTTGTGCCTATTATTTGGCTCAAATGGGCTACGGAGTCACTGTTTTTGAGGCACTTCCTGTCGGTGGGGGCATGCTCTCTGTGGCTATACCTGAGTTTCGTTTACCTCGTCGAGTTATCCAGCAGGAGATTGAATATATAGCTAAGCGTGGAGTTGACATAAGATACGATGCACCAATCGGTGTCAATTACACTGTGGATGACCTTATCAAGAAAGATGGTTTTACCGCTGTCTTTATCGCTGCTGGTGCCCAGAGAAGCCAAAGGATAGGCATACCGGGTGAGCTTGAGGATGTGGAAGGTTTCCACTATGGGCTAAGGTTCCTGAGGGATGTTAAAGTCGGTAAGCAGGTTAGGATTGGGCACAGGGTAGCAGTAATTGGTGGTGGGAATGTGGCTTTTGATGCTGCACGCACGGCTCTTCGCCTCGGTGCCGATGAAGTCAACATCTTCTACCGGCGGTCCAGAGAAGAAATGCCGGTGACCGAGGTCGAATATGATGAGGCAGTGGCTGAGGGCGTAGGTATCAACTTTCTTATCAGTCCGACTCGTATAGCCAGTGACAATTGGAAGGTGACCGGCCTGCAATGTATTCGCATGCAGTTGGGTGAGATGGATGCCAGTGGACGACGTCGACCAGTACCGATTCCAGGCTCAGAGTTCTTTGCCGAAGCAGATACCGTGATTGTCGCTGTTGGGCAGGCTCCAGACCTGTCGTTTTTGCCGCCTGACAGTGCTCTCGAGCGCACACGATGGGAGACACTCGCTGTTGATGGCAATACCCTGGCTACCAATGTTCCAGGCGTCTTTGCTGGCGGTGATTTTGTCACTGGCCCCGGTATGGTCATAGAGGCTATTGCTGCTGGCAGGAGAGGGGCTCTTGCCATAGACAAGTACCTCAAGGCAGATACTTCAAGGGTAGAGATGTATGACCTGAAGACTGAGGTCATTGTGGAAGCTGCCACTAAAGTGGAGGAAGAGACATGGGAGGCACAGCCCCGGCTGGAAGTGCCGACTCTCCCCACCGAAAAGAGGAAGCAGAGCTTCGAGGAGATAGAGCTCAGCCTTTCGGAAGATAAAGCCAAATATGAAGCTAAGCGGTGCTTGAGATGCGATTTGGAGCGATGATAACTAAGACAGTTTGTAGGATGCTCGAGTGGTTAGTTAGGAGGGCATGACGATGAAATCCATCACTAAGCAAAAGACTTTCGACGAAATTAGAGAGCAACTCGATGGGCTGGATAAGGTCTTTATTGTTGGCTGTGGTACCTGTGCTACGATGACTAAGACTGGTGGCAGGGATGAAGTGTTGGGCATGAAAGACCGCCTCCAAGAACTGGGTAAGATGGTCACGGGCTGGACGGTTATTCCGACTGCTTGTGACGAGATGACAGAAGTTTCGCTGAAAGAAAATAATGGGGCTATTGGCAGTTCGAGTTGTATTTTAGTAATGTCCTGTGCCCTGGGAGTGCACAAAATCACTTCATATATTGAGAGGCCGGTCATTCCAGCGTTGGATACCCTGTTCATAGGCTTGGAGGATGAGCCAGGCAATTTTCACGAAGTCTGCGCTCAGTGCGGACAATGTGTCCTGGGGCAGACTGCCGGCATTTGCCCTTTGACTGCCTGCCATAAGGGCTTACTGAACGGACCGTGTGGCGGCACGAACAAAGGCAAATGTGAGGTGGACGTAACGAAAGATTGTGCCTGGACTCTTATCCATCAGCGGCTAGAAAAGCAGGGCAGGCTAGATTTAATGCGTAAGTATCAACCGCCTAAGAATTATCAGGCGACGCCTAGACCACGGACGATTAAGATTGCGTGAGGGGGAGGAAACGACTATGGCAACACGCTTTAAAGAAGCTCTCAACTCTGGTAAGTTTGTGGTGACCAGCGAGATTGGCCCACCCAAAGGGACGAATATTGAAAAGATGCATCATCACATCGACCTTCTTAAAGATAAAGTTGTTGCCATGAATGTGACTGACCACCAAAGCTCGGTGATGCGTTTTCCGTCCATAGGTGGTTGTCTGGCTATTAAAGAACGCGGTGGTGAGCCGATACTGCAGATGACCTGTCGCGACCGGAACCGGCTTGCCCTTCAGGCTGAACTACTTTTTGCCTATACCAGGGGCGTAACGAATGTCCTTTGCCTTACTGGCGATGCCGTACCTGTCGGCGACCATAAGGAAGCCAAGGGTGTTTTCGACCTTGATTCGGTTCAACTGTTAAGGACAATCCGTCAGCTGGAATCGGGTAAAGACCTTGGAGGTAATGACCTTGATGGGGCGGTTGAATTCTGTGCTGGTGCTATAGTTACTCCTGAAGCTAATCCGATAGAACCTCAACTGCTCAAATTTGAGAAGAAAGTCGAGGCTGGAGCTGAATTTTTCCAGACCCAGGCTATTTATGACTCTGATAACTTCGCTAAGTTTATGAAGTATGCTCGCCAATTTCCCGTAAAGATTCTGGCCGGTATAGTCTTGCTCACGTCAGCCAGAATGGCGAAGTATATGACGGATAACGTTCCCGGTATCTTCGTGCCGCAGAACCTGATTGATGAGCTAGCGGCCGCTCCTAAAGGCGAGGCAGTCAAAAAGGGTATTGAGATCGCCGGCAGGATGATTGCTACCCTGAAGAAGGATTCCATCTGCGATGGAGTCCATGTTATGGCTATTGGCAGGGAGGAATTGGTCCCGGATATACTAGCTGCTGCTGGACTTTGATCACTGAAAGCAGTGGAATGACTCAAATACCACCACTTTAAATCCGAGTATCTTTGGGAAGGATACGTTAACCAAACCCGCTCATGTAACAAAAGGGCGGATTGTGATCTCCCAATCCAACAGACGCAACGCCCCGTTGACAACTGAAGTCGGGTGTGTTAGGTTACTTACAGAGTGAACTGGAGGTGGCTTATGACCAAAAGTATGAGATTTAGTAGCACTGTTGAGATCAACGCTCCAGCGGAAAAGATCTGGGCGGTGTTTGACAATACTGAAGAGTGGCACCAATGGGTACCGTCCATAAGGAAGATCGAGAGGGTTTCCAAAGGACCTTCGGCAGTAGGTTCACAGGTTCGCGTTATAGCCAGGTCTGGTATTACATTCAAGTTGTTGATGACAATCACCGAATATATTCCCGGACGACGCGTCTTCATGCAAGGAGAAATCCTAGGCACCAAGTTGATACGCTTCTACACTTTGGAACCGGTGGGTCAAAAGACGCGGTTCACCGCCGGTGGCGAGGTCTCAGGACTCCTGGCATGGCTGGTTCGCCGAGGTGGTCAATCACTGTCAGACGAGATTGTGCAGGCATTAAAAAAGAAGATCGAGGGGAGTTGAAATGACAAGGCAAAGTAGAACCTGTATTGCAATACCGGATCCTGTACGGGCACGTGTAGGACTGAACAATAGTCCATATTGTTGCGCCACGCTCCCTGAGCCTTCGATATCAGGTAGGCCAGGATAGCATTACACGACTTTAGCCACTTAAATTCAAACACGAATGACCCTAAGTCGCCTAGCAGGTGGCACACAGACGAATTCGGGGGGCTTAATGTCTAGTATCGAGAGCCCTCATAATGCTGCCGGTCGTCACGTTCTTGCCATTGATACGCAATAACAGTTGGTGTTATCAGGATACCGCTTGCTATCACTGTGATCCCATCCTCTGTAGTGGTACGAACGGGATGGGGCTGCTCTATCATGGTATCATGCTCCACGTATACAGCATAATCACCAACCATGAAAACATAAAGCTCGCTTAGTATATTGCCAGTCCGGGAATAGTAATCCGTTCAGGACCAATCCGTCTGAACGGCTGGCTATCTTCACATCTCGTGTAGAGGCCCTCATCGGTAACAGTCACCATACCAATGACCTTGAAGGCTGGAATGAAGGCGCCAATGAGCAGCCCACACAGAACAATTGATAAGGCCCAGAACCTAATATGGCGGAACTCGTTGAAACCCACGTTTATCAATCTCGACTTCATCAACTCAATTCTACCATTATGTAGCTTGAAATTGAAGACTTGGGGGTGTAGGTTTTGAATACATGCTGTGCGTTGTGCTGCTGGGTTACCCGAGACAAGCAACAAAACTGGGAAGGTCATCAAACCACTGGTATGATTATCACTGTGCCGGGCGCGCTCATACCTCGCCAAATTTGCTGAGGCTATGGCAAGCACGTCACTAGGACTGCACTTTTGCCTGCATTGTTACCTCTCCCCTCCCAATAGCAAGATCCCTTATCAAGAGTTGCGCCAAATCGAGCTAAGAATCACTTGACAGGCGATTATGTTTATGATAACATTTACACAGGAGGGTCAATGAGATGTCCGTTGAAGTTAAGACCAGTCACACAATTGGCGTTCGGCTTTCCCTTGAACTCCAGCATGAACTGGTTGGTATTGCAGAGAAGAGGGGATACCAGACCTGGAGTGACTTGATCCGGGATGCCCTAGAGCTTTTTGCCTCTCTTCATAAACTGGAGGTTTACCATGTTACAGTGGATACGGACAAGATGGTGCGTCTGCTGAAAGAGGAGAAACACACGCTGCAGGAAGCAGTAGACAAGTTTGGCAACTTAAAAAGGGCAATAGAATTGCTTGTCGAAGCAATTGAGGGTGCCAAAGCCGCACAGAAGTGAGGGTAAAAGGAGGCACGCATGGATGCAGTAACTGGAGAGTTGATGAGGGAAGTCCTGAATATTTCAGAGGGGGAGACCGTGACACTTTGGGAATTCCCCGGCATCCAGAGATGTCCGGTCACTTTCCACCAAGAGAAGCAGGGACTTGCCAATTGTCCCCTGGGGTTTGACCACCGATTGGTTCCGAGCCAGCCCGAACCATGGATGAGAGGCAAATGTGAGGATGAAAGCTGGAAGGACAACTGGAAGCAGATTCTAGAACAGTGCCAGCTGTGCCGAGGTAAACCGAGGCTTTCCAACGATGAGGCGCAGCGTGTACAGAGGGTTCAGGAATCATTGTTTAGGAGGAGGGAGAGGAAATGAAGCATGACAAAGAGACGGAGGTCATGAGCCAAGATCAGTTGGATGGTTACATCGACGAAGCAGCCAGGGTGGCAGGGTGTGTGGATGGTTTCGGTGTCAAAACCTGCGACCTCACCAAGCCTATCTGGTGGGCAGCTTACATCCGTCAGAGCCTGGTGGAGCAGGCGCAAAACAATCGCATACCTGAGTATCTGCTTACCTGCGCACGCATGGCGAAGCAGAAAGCCGTAACCGTGCCGCGGGAATATATTGTTGTTGACCATGAGAGCAGCGAATACCTTGACCGAAAAAATATGTTATTCATCAGAAAGGAGTTAATAGCCAAGCGTAAGATTCAGGGAGTGCTGATACCTTTGCAGGGACGGCTGACAATGGATCCAGGTCAGCAGCTTATCTTCGAGAGGGAATGCATGTACTATGACGTGGAGTTTGTCTTCGGCGATGTGCCAAGCGGAGCTGATTGGGCCAGTAGCAGCAGCCGCATACTCATGGCTCAGGCCAACGCACTAAGGGTCAAAACAAACAGAGACAGCGCCAGGGCAGGCAACATAGGAAGGGTACTCAAAGGCATGGTGCCGGCAAGCCGCGCCGCTTACGGGTATCGCTACAAGGCAGATAAGGAGATAGCCACTGACGGCAAGGTCATCATCAATCATGCCTGGTGGGAACTTGACGAGTCTGGTCCTGACGGTCAATTCCTTTATCCGAGTCCAGCCTGGGTTGTGATTCAGGTTTTTACTTGGGTTGGTAGTGAAGGACGCAGCCTTTTCTGGGTGGCCAACAAACTTAATGAGACGGGTATCAAGGCCCCAGATGGTGGCAGATGGTCGCCAGCCAGGCTTTCCGCCATCGTCCATCATCACTGCTACACAGGGACTCACTTTTATAACGCCAATGCCAGAGTGACAAATCCAGATAGACCTCTAGTTGACATAACTGCAGAAATTAAGAGGACCCTTCTAAGGCCCAAACCTAAGGATGATTGGGTAGAATTCAAAGTTCCAGCCCTGGTGAGTGAAGAACTATGGCAGAAAGCCAACGCTACCATTGCCCAGAGGGGCAGGGGAAGAGGCAAGCAGGGGAAGACAATCCAGGCCTTACTTCGAAATCGCATATATTGCCCCAGGTGTGGCCAGCCGATGGTGGTTAGGCGTGCGGGCCATCTGAATGGTGTCTACTACTACTGCTCCAGATACTTCAAGCCTTGGGTTGAGCACCCCTGCAGTTACAGGAAATTCGTCCCTGGCACCTGGGATCAGCTGGTTTGGCAGGACATTTGTTCGTGGCTTAGGACTGATGCCTGGGTTGAGCAACAGCTCTCTTCGGAACTATTGCAGGACGAGAACATAGAAAAGCTAATCAGACTTCAGGTGCTGAAGATATCACAGGCGGAGGCCAGAATTACTAAGGTTCAGCAAGGCTTCGAGGATGGGCTGTACAAATTGGACGAAGCCAAGAGGCGTATCGACGAACACCGGGCGACGACAGCCAAAGCGGAAAAAGAGATTCGACGACTCAGAGAAGAAATAGAGGACTCGGTCTCTGGTTCCAGCGACTTAGAAGTATTAAGAGAGGAATTGAAGGTACTGAGGGATAGAAATCTCGACGGAACCACCTTCGAAGAGAGATTGGACATTATCTCCAAGCTGGGCATCAAGATTTATCCATCTGAAGACCTCAAGACTATGAGGGTAAGCTGCCAGCTAAATCTTGGTCAGATGCAATCAGATATCCAAAGTGATAAGGTGCAGTTAAGTAAGTCACAAGCCGACGGGGAATGTGAGTTAGCAACTAAGTGCCGGAAAAGTTATGAATGGTAGGCCGTGCAGGAATCGAACCTGCGACACCCTGATTAAAAGTCAGGTGCTCTACCAACTGAGCTAACGGCCCATTAGATGCCATATTATATAGGCGCTAGTGCGGATATTCAAACAGTAAAGCGGTCTCATGAAGGTACACGTGAATAGGTTCCGAGCGGACCTATTCGGCGGACAGAAGAGTGTGGATGTACTGGGCTAGGGCAGGGTGGATATCGCAGATGTAACCGTCTTTGGCCTCTTCCACGGAAAAGGTCAGTCTTATCGGCCGCCTGGCAGCGCTGTCCAATTTGTTAAGCCCAGCTTCATCCCAGGGGATTTCGTTCCCAAGCACATCCAGCATGCCACGTACGTCTCGCGGTTGCTGCAGCATGACTTCAAAACGGAGCCTTTTGGCCAGTATGTTTAATTGTTCACTCTTGAGTTTTATTCTCATTGGTACACCGGGCAGGTTTGAAAAGTCTAACATATACCTTACCTATAATCAATATAGTATAAGTGTTCTACGAACGAGTGTAATATGATTAACATTTAGGGGTGATAGTGGTAGGGGTGGATGAGAGGTCTACTTTTCCCTTGATTATTCGTATAATAGAGCTGCGCGACTTTGGCAAAAAGAAGGAGCCAACGCCATGCCAAGTTTGAGGGATTTTATCACCAACATGTCGGTGCCTATGCCGTGGTACAGAAAGATTTATCTTTTATCCCGCAACCTGTCTATCAGGGTATTAAGGAGACGCAGCTGCTGCGGGCATGATGGCGAGCCGGGCTGCTGACAGGTTGCGAAATGAACCTCCTGGTTCAGGAGGTACTGCCCGCAGATTGATGTTAACAGGCGACACAATATTATTTATTTTTTCCACTCTAAGCATAGCCATGCATATTGACTTTTTAGAGGTTTAACCTGTAATATCGGGCTTACTAACACAAAAATTCGTGAAAGGGGGCAAAATGG
Source organism: uncultured Chloroflexia bacterium (assembly GCA_963726215.1). Classification (GTDB taxonomy): domain Bacteria; phylum Chloroflexota; class Dehalococcoidia; order GIF9; family UBA5629; genus 9FT-COMBO-48-23. Next base: position 36,726 of record CAVSBU010000031.1, on the reverse strand, counting down.
CTAACAGTGTATACAAGGTTATCACACTAGTGGGAACGAGCACTGAATCCTGGGAGAAGGCGGCGGCATCTGCTGTAGAGACGGCTGCCAAAAGTCTGCGAGACCTTCGCATTGCCGAAGTCGAAGAGCTGGACCTTCAGATTGAAAATGGCAAGGTTACCAACTACCGAGCCAGAGTGAGGGTCTCCTTCAAATACTTAGGTAAAGAAAAATAATCGCCACCGGGTACGGATAATCTAATAGTAATATCCCGCAAGGCTTTATACCTGCAGATAAACTTGGAGCGGGTGAGCAGATTCGAACTGCCGACGTCTTGCTTGGGAAGCGCCTGTGCGAAAACCAAGCTGGCAAAACGAGTAGAGCTACTATAATAGCAATCAAAATCAATACGGATAAAGAACTAAGGATTGCTATTACTATAATAGTGTTCATTCTAGTTTTTTATCAATAGAAGGAAATTTACCACCAAATACTAGACGCAACAACTCCACCGAATAAAACAATTACTCCGGTGGAGTGGAGCACCTATGAAATTGCTTTAACTATTTCTATTTGCTGCGCCACTACCTCTTTGAATTCGCTCAAGCGTCGAAGGAAACCGTCATTTCTGCCGTTAATCCAATCATCAATCCCTGCAGTTCTGTCGGGCCAGTGCGGCAGTCTTTCATTTATGCTGATCACGAGATCCATGTAGTTTTCGGCCTTCTGGTAGAAAGTGACGTCGGCACTAATGTATCTAGTGGATACGAGCAGCTCAGTACAACAATTGTGCAGAATCTCAGTCGGAAAAGGTGGATGTGGCTTAGAACTCTTGCTAGCCTTAATACCTTCCTTGGCAACTTTGGCTATCTTATTCCAGACCCTTTCATTACTTTGGATTTCTGATATAAGTGCATCCAATCTCTCTTATTGACTCGTCTCGCATCAGAATCTGATATAGTGTGCCTCTACCGCTAATAGTCTCAAGTACATAGCTGTCAGGAAAGTCTGGATTCTCTAAACAGTCTTTAATTGCGGAGGAAAATGAGTCTTTAAACTTCTCCTCCATACTTATATAGTCCATTGGATAGTAGAAAAGTGTCCCCTTGGTAGATAGGTCGAAAGGAAGCTTGGTACCACTTTCAGCTATGGTTATTGTTCTGTGTTTGAAACTTTGGCGCACACCCAGTTCCCAATAGACATTTGGGTTAGCGTCTGTAAGTTCAGCAACCACCAGCGGTGCTGTAACCAAATCCGTAACGATTTGGCGCAAGAGGTCACCACGTAAGGCTTCTGAGCGTACTGCTTCGAAAGCATTGCCCGATTCTATTAGCGGCTTGAGAAACTTCGTAAAATGCTTATTCCAATACTCCTCCGTGTGAACTTCACTAGTCTTAGAAAACGGCATTATTACAAAGCATTTAGGTCTCCCTTCCGTGGTCATTGTTTTGCCTGTCTCTTTTTATTTTCCTGGCAGATCATAATCCCGGTGACAATAGTAAAAACCACGGCAATGAGAAGCGGAAGGAGCCACCCTAGTAGCCAATTATCAGGGGTATACTGAGCTGTTATCTTAATTCGGAAATTTTCCCAACTAGCAAATAAGAGGAACCCCCAAAATATAAGATAAACTGCCCAGCTTTCTAACTTGTTCAATCGACGTTTTTTCGCTTCGTTTAACGACAAGAGCAATGCTGCTATTACTGGTAATCCAGCAATAACAGTATTTATTGTTGCGTTAATTGGTCCGGAAACTTCAAACATTATGCACCTTCTCCATGATATTTGTATACGATAATTATAGCACGAGTGTCAAGCTTCGGTAGTGGGCCTAGATGACTTTTAAGGGAGGCAAGCTTCTAAAATCAACACTTCGGAGTCATTCCCCCTTAGGTCGATGAGAAAATGATTGACGCAATTGCACATAAGCAAGTCGCCTAAAACCGACCTCTCGAAGCTATTCTCTGAAAAAGCAAGACATCTAGAGGGCAAAAAGCGGGTGAGCAGATTCGAACTGCCGACGTCTTGCTTGGGAAGCAAGCATTCTGACCACTGAATTACACCCGCAATGATGTTTATATTACTGCTGCCATAAGCGGGTGTCAATAAGCCGGAGATACTTTACATAATAGTTATTTTGCTATCCAGCTGGGTGTCTTTACCGCGAATCTATTCTGTCATTCTGAGCGCAGCGCAGAATCTCCTGTCACCTCCTCCGCTGAGATTGCCACGGTACTGGCATGCCTGGCAATGACAGTCATCTAGTTAGCCAGCCAGGTATCCTGGCTGGGGTAGGGGAGTCGGAGCCAGGTATGTGGGGCTTTATGTCCAGTACCGGAGTGCCATCTATGGCATCGAGGCCGATGACTTTGAGAATATTATCCCGGCATTCCAGAAGTTTAACGGTGGCTATGCCAATGGGGTTGGGACGTGCCGGACTGCGAGTGGCGAAGACACCGACCAGTGGCAGGTTCAGGTTGCGTTTGGGATGCACTTTCATTATGGAGCGCTGTGACGCGGGTGTCTTATGCATCCAGTAAATGACGATGATGTGGGAAAATTCGTCTATTCCGCTTAGAGCTTCCTTCAAATCTTCATTTACTATTATCTCAGAGATAATAGTCTGCCAGTCCTCTCCTTTCGGTTCTGTGACGGCGTTTTTAACGAAGCCGATTGGCGTTAGATTTATTTCCATAGGTATTGATGGCCAGGGTAGTCGTGTATTTCAGGTGCGGGAGACAGCTACGCCAGAGGAGTTAGAGTTAGCAGTTTCCTGGCGATGTCTGGGTATTTAGCGATGAAAAGCAGCTCGTCCTCGACAAGCGGTTTTTGAGCACAGACATTGGCATATCTTACCAGTTCCAGGACTTTCTCCGCTTCCTCAGCACTGGCAAACGATATCTCGACCACATCTCCGAGTTCCTCCTCAATCTTACCCCCAATTCTCTGCTCTATTTTCTTCATCAGGTGTCTGAAGCCGGATATGCCTCCGTATTCACCGGAGCATATTTCTCTACCCGTCTCTACAGTCACAGGCTCACCTCTGCCCAGCTCAGCATAGTCGTACAGCTCGTAGTTCTGAGGGTCTTTCAATACACCGTCAGCATGAATGCCGGAGGCGTGGGCAAAGGCATTGGCGCCGACACCCGGCTGGTTTATGGGAATAGGTACGCCGAAAGCATAGCTGGCGAAGTTGGCTATTTCCCATGATTTCGATAAGTCGATAGGCATGCCCAACTGGTATTTTCCGGCGAAACCCTTGGATTTGGTTATTGCCAGAACAGTGGCTACGAGGTCGGCGTTGCCGGCCCGCTCTCCAATGCCGTTTACGGTGGTATTGATATAGGCATCCTGACCACCATCGATGGCGCCTTTGGCTCCGGCAATCGAAGTGGCTACAGCCATCCCCAGGTCGCCATGGCAGTGAATCTCAATAGGCATGGCTACATTTTCAGCCAGCGCTTTCACCGTCTCGTATATGGTGAAAGGGTCATTGTAGCCAAGAGTATCGCAGTATCTAAACCTGTCAGCGCCGTGCAGCTTAGCTGCTGAACCAAATTTGATTAAGAAGTCCAGGTCTGTTCTGGAGGCATCCTCGGCATTTACGCCTACGGACTCAGCCCCATGTGCGCGAGCAGCGTCTACAGCATCAACCATCATCTGCAAAATGTCATCTTTTGTCTTTCTCCCCTGAAACTTGCCCTGAATCATCTGGTCGGACGTTGAGACCGAGAGGTTAAGGTGTCTTATCTTTGGGACAAGCTTGAAAGCTATTTTTACATCCTCCACTTGTGCTCTTATCCAGCCACCCAGGCGAATCGGCTGCAGCACGCCCATTTCAGCCAATTCCAGATTTGCCTGGAGATAAAGCGATTCATGTCTGGTGGTGGGGAAACCGAACTCGGATTGAAAAACCCCCATCTCGTTCAGGTAGATATTCAGCATCGTTTTTTCCAGCTTGGATAAGCCGAGCTTGGCTGTTTGAACGCCGTCTCGATTTGTTACATCAACTATGTAAATTTTTTTCATAACATACTCCACAAGATTGTCTGCTAAATTACGAAGATGTTCGCTCTAGTTAAGGAGAGCCGAGAATGTGTCTAATTCTTCTGAAAAAGAATTATATCTTATTAAAAGTATTATATCTCAATCCAGGGGGCTTGACAAAATGCGTAGAATATGTTAGTGTATAAAAGTCCCAAGCAATCGAGCTACAGACCGGGGAGGCAGGGTGCTGGCGCAAGGTAGGCGAAGGCCGAAAAGCGCCAGAGGATGTGGAACCGGAAAGGGCGAGGTTACTTGGGGCTTTTTTATTTCTTGTGGTCTTCTTCAATTAGTTGCGGATTAAGCGCACCGATAAAAGATAGATTTCTGTATTCCCCGTGGTAATCCAGTCCATAACCCACTACGAACTCATCAGGAATTTCGAAGCCTATATAGTCGAGCGGAACATCAATGAGCCGGCGGACGCGTTTATCCAGCAGAGTGCAGACGCGCAAGCTAGCCGGGTTATGCGACGCCAGGTGGTTAAGAACATAGTTTAATGTCATCCCGGTATCTACGATATCTTCGACCATCAGCACGTCACGCCCGGCGATGCTGGTATCGAGGTCTTTGGTTATCTTTACTGCTGACTCATTGTCAGTGCCATAATAGGAGATAGCCATAAAGTCAACGGCGAGGGGCAGGGGAATGTTTTGCATTAAGTCGGCCATAAAGCAGATGACGCCTCTGAGTATGCCGACCAAGATCAATTTTCTACCGGTATAGTCGCGTGTAATGCGTTTCGCCAGGGCTTTAATCCGTCGCTGGATTTGGGTGTGACTGAGTAAGACATGGTCTATCCCCTCTATCTTTGTTTCTCCCAGACGTCCGTAGCCATATTTAGCCAGCAGCCTGAGATAATCGTTCTTATTGAGAAGCTTTATATTGACCTCGGGATAAAGCTCTCTGAGGCGACGTAATTTGCGATTCTTCTCCGTAATCAAGCTCTGTTTAAGTGTGGTCAGCTCGATGTAAATGTCCAGCTCAGGCAGATAAAAATCCGGCGTGAACATCTCTGCCACTTTGTTGTCCTGCCAGGCCAGTGGGAAAGAGCGAGGTTCATAGAGCCATTCGATGCGGTAGAAATCAAGCAATTTGGCGAATTCCTCTTCGCTGGGATGGCCGAAGCTGGATGGCCTCAGCGAAGAGGAAGGTAATTTAGGTATTCGCGTCAGTTTTCGGCGTGTAGCCACCGTTTCTTCATGTTCTGTTTTTAACAACTGATACAGTTCAGTTTTTTCCAGACTAACTGCGACTATATTAGCCACGGTGCCCACGAAGTCCTTATCGGCTTGCGAGAATTGTCTCGGTTCACGAGTGTAGATTCGTATTTCCCCGGTTACCTCGCCCTTTTGAATTATTGGCGAAGCCAGTACGGAGCTTATGCCCTCCGTTTCGGCAGCTTCCGGATACTGAGTCCGCTTGTCCTGTGTGGCATCGAAGATAGCTACTGTTTCCCCATTGAGTACTTCAGGAAGGCTCTCGCTGGCTTTCAATGCTCCCTTTCGAAGGTATAAATCGCTGAGACCGTAGGCGGCTACGATGTCCAGGTGTGCCTTTTGAGGGTTCAGAAGCATTATGGAGCATCCGGCGGCTTTTAACGCCTTAGCGGTGCTCTTGGCGACCGAATTGAGGACTTTATTCAGAGGCAGAAGTGAGTTAGTGGCTCTGGCTATTTGCTTGAAGGCTTGAGAGTAGCTATGCTCGCGGCTATCCACAACTGCTTCCCTTCAGAGTATGCTTCTGTCACCTACCCGCACTTAGTATAGCCGCAACTGGGGCAAATATGGCAGCCCTCCTGGTAAATCAGCATGTTGCCACATTCCGGGCATTGCCCCGCCCAGTTCTTAGCTACTCCGAAGTCCTTGGAGGTGTCTGTCTCTTTATCTTTGGTATATTTTTCCAGGACGCTGGCGATGGCATCGGCGCAGGAGAAGATAGCACGGCCCTCTTCCCAGGCAACGGACGGGCAGTGGATACCACGAAGATGCTTGGCTACCGAGCCCAGGTCGATACCCGACCTTACGGCCAATGAAATGAGACGGCTGGTAGCTTCCAGCTGCGCTGAGGCACAGCCGCCGGCTTTTCCCAGGCTGGAAAAAACTTCACAGATGCCCTTCTCGTCGAAGTTTACCGTGACATATATATAACCGCAGCCGGTAGTTACTCGCTCAGTAACCCCTTTGGTAACTTTAGGTCTTGGCCTGGGTGTGAGCTTGGCTTCTTTTTTCTCCTCCGCATGGCTAATGTTCAGCACCTGGCTGTCGCGGCTTCGGTCCCGGTAAATAGTTATTCCTTTCAATCCCAGTTTATAGGCCAGCATATATACCTCAGCCACATTTTCTATCGTGGCTTCGTGAGGAAGGTTAACTGTTTTGGAGACGGCGCTGTCGGTAGACTTCTGGAAAGCAGCCTGCATTCTCACATGCCACTCCGGGGTTATATCATGGGAGGTGACGAAGGTATCCTTTACCCACTCAGGTATATCTTCCACCTCTCGGAGTCTTTTGCCCTCAGCCAGTTGTTGCATTAGTTCGGTGGAATAGAAGCCTTCATTTTTGGCTGCTTCTTCAAAGTAGGGATTGACCTCTACTAGTTGTTGGCCGTCAAGTATATGTCTGGTATAACTGAGAGCAAAGAGAGGCTCGATGCCGCTGGAGCAGCCGGCAATTATGCTTAATGTGCCGGTGGGAGCGATAGTGGTCCTTGCAGAATTTCTGGGCTTTAACCCACCGTCCGTATCGTAAATACTACCTTTGAAAGCGGGAAATAGTCCTCTTTCCTCTCCGAGTTTCACCGATTCCTTGGTCGCTTCTTCAGATACGAAGCGCATGACGTTTTCGGCTACTTCCAATGCTTTATCGGAGTTATAGGCGATATCGGAGCTTGAGCAACATGTCGGCAAACCCCATAACGCCAAGCCCTATCTTTCTGGTGGCTTTGGTCATTTTCTCAATCTGGGGCAGCGGGAATTTGTTAACATCGATAACGTTATCGAGGAAACGGACGCCCAGTTTAACAGTTTGACGCAGCTTAGCGTAGTCGATTTCAGGTTTGTGATTCTCGTTTTTAACCATTTTTGACAGGTTAATAGAGGCTAGATTGCAGGACTCGAAGGGCAACAAAGGTTGTTCACCGCAAGGGTTGGTGCTCTCTATTCTGCCAAGCTTTGGAGTGGGATTATTCTTGTTTATGTTGTCGATGAAAACGATACCCGGGTCACCGGTACGCCAGGCCGTTTCTGTGATTTTGTTGAAGACTTCTCTGGCGTTGAGTTTATTCACTACCTCTTTATTATGTGGATTTATTAGATTGTACTCTTTGCCCTTTTCTACGGCCTCCATAAACTCGTTGGTGACGGCGACCGATATATTGAAGTTGGTAAGCGCCTTCGGGTCTTCTTTAGCGGCGATGAAATCAAGTATATCAGGATGGTCGACGTTTAGAATGGCCATGTTGGCGCCTCGACGCATGCCACCTTGCTTGATAACATCGGTAGCTGTGTCGAAGGCTCGCATAAAAGATACCGGGCCGCTGGCAATACCGCCGGTGGAACCAACCCTATCCTTTTTAGGTCTGAGTCGGGAGAAATGAGAAGCCGGTACCGCCGCCGCTTTTGTGGATTAAAGCGGTGTATTTTACGGCGTCAAAGATGGATTCCATGGAATCATCAACGGGTATAACGAAACAAGCTGATAGCTGACCCAATTCTCGTCCGGCATTCATTAGAGTCGGGGAATTGGGCAGAAATTCGAGGGAGGTCATTAGCCTATAAAATTTCTCTTCCCACCCGGTGATATCTGCTTTTTGGTCGTAGATGAGTTCGGCTGAGGCAATGTGCCTGGCCACACGGCGGAACATTTCTTCCGGCGTTTCAATAACCTGTCCCTGGCTATCCTTTTTAAGATATCTTTTTTCCAGGACTGTAAGAGCATTTTGAGTTAGTTCTATTCCCTGTTTAGCTTTGACCTTCATTTTAGATGCCGGTTTCTCAGTTAATTTAACTTTCTTAACCTCTGGTTCGGCTTCAGCTTTTTTCTCAATCACGACCGGTTCTGCCGCCCTGGTCTTCTCAGCCAGTATTTCCTTAACTGCCACTTCTATTTGGAAATCAGAAGGCACCTGTGTTTCCTGTACTGGGACAAGATGTTCCATTCCCGGCAAGATTGGGCTTGGCTCCAGCCTTTGAATTACCTGGCCGGTGAGTTCCTCAAGTAGTTTCCTGTCAGTTATACCCATGGACTCAGCGGCGGCAAAGATAGCTCGAGCGATACGGTGGTGATTATTGCCGCCGGGTCGATTTTTAGCTGAACGAGATGTCATTTATTTTCGCCTCCGTTGTCGTCGCCCGAGGACGGTTAGTTCTTCCTGAGATAGGAGTGGAAGTTGGCCAGCCGGTGGTATTTGAGCTTCGGTATCCACCAGAGTATCCACAGCCTGTTTTAATGCGGCAATATCGGTAAATTCGCGGTAGACACTGGCAAAGCGAATATAAGCTATATGGTCCAGTTCCTGAAGCCTTTCTATAACCATGTCGCCAATTACCGAGCTGGAACTTCAGTTTTCCAGTCGATACTCTTTCTTCCACCAATATCACACCTTTTTAAGTGCAATATCTAATTCACTAACCTGGCAAAGCAATATAGGCTATATGGTCCAGTTCCTGCAGCCTTTCCATAACCATGTCGCCAATTACCGAACTGAGGAACTTCAGTTTTGCCGAGGCGATAAAGCTCAACTTCGATATTGTCTACGAGTTTATCGATGGTGCCGGTCGGCAGCGGACGTTTTTCACAGGCTTTACGGACGCCAGCCAGCAGCTTATCTCTATTGAATTCCTCTCGCCTGTTATCTTTTTTAATAACAAAAAGATTTCTGGACTGCAAGTGTTCGTAGGTGGTAAAGCGGGTTCCACAATGAAGACATTGCCGGCGACGCCTGATGCCATCCTCTATGTTTCTAGAGTCGATCACTTTAGACTCAGTATCACCGCAATAGGAACACTTCATAGGGATACCCCTACAGAATGTGGTGCGAGTATATTTTAGCCCAATATATAGAGGGTGTCAAGTAGGAAATAGACATAAAAAGGAGAAAAAACAGAGCGGCAATTGGGGTTGCCGCTCTGTTTGGGGAGGATGGAGGGTTAATGGAGGGTTAACGGGGTGCTCGGGCCTGGGATGGGGGCACGGGTTGGGCAGCGGGGTAATGCGACGATGACGACGTTCGACGTAGGAACGAGGGAACGTCGAGGCTATCTTCAGCAACGCCACGCAGCAGACGGCGCAATTCAGCTTCAGTTGGTACTCCGGCGCCATAGTGAGCTGTGAAACCGGTGGCGATAATGGTGATTTGAATCTCGCTCTCCATTTGAGGATTGAACACGACGCCGAAGATAATGTTGGCATCGGGGTCAACTGCTTGAGCGATGACTTCGGCAGCTTCATTGCATTCAAATAGGGTAAGGTCGCTGCCGCCGGTGACGTTGAATAGTACGCCTTTAGAGCCGTTTATGGAGACGTCAAGCAGTGGGCTAGCCAGAGCAGCTCGAGCAGCTTCGACTGCACGGTTCTGGCCGGAGCCACGGCCTACTGACATCCAGGCAGGTCCGGCGTTCCTCATTATTGACCTGATATCAGCGAAATCGAGGTTGATCAATCCAGGCACAGTCACTACTTCGGCGATAGCCTGAACTGCTAACCTCAACACATCGTCAGCTAGCCGGAAGGCATTATCAACGGTTGTTTTGGCATCACAGAGCTCAAGGAGGCGGTCATTGGGGATGATAACCAATGTATCTACCTTGTCGCACAGCTGCAAGACGCCTTCTTCAGCTACTTTATTCCGTCGAGTGCCTTCAAAACTGAAGGGCTTGGTTACTATACCAATTGTTAAAGCGCCGCTCTCGCGAGATACGTCGGCAACGATAGGGATGCCGCCGGTGCCGGTGCCACCGCCCATTCCAGCGGTGACGAAAATCATGTCGGCACCAGAAACGACTTCTTGAATCGTCTGGCGGCTCTCGTCAGCCGCACCGGCACCAACAGTGTGGTCGCCGCCGGCGCCTAGCCCGCGTGTCAGCTTCTCGCCAAGCTGAACACGTACAGGGGCTTCAGACAATGCTAGAGCCTGGGCATCGGTGTTCATGGTTATGAATTCCACGCCTTTGATGCCTTCACGGACCATACGAGTAATAGCATTGGAACCACCACCGCCGATACCTATGGCCCTGATCCGGGCTGGTGCGTTGGAAAATGTTGACTTTGCCATTTTTTAATTCCCTCCTTTATTATTCTTTTTTATATATAATTTAGACACCGAAGAATTTCTTCAGTACTGTCATGAAACCATCAAAGGCACCATTCTTCTTTTGGGCTTCCCAGGCTGGTTTACCGTGATTTCTCGTTCCCCAGAGAAGAAGCCCGACTCCGGTTGAGTGAGCCGGGTCATGGAGGATATCGGTAATGCCATATACTCCCATAGGCTCACCAATTCGTGTCTGGAGGCGAATTGTTTGCTTGGCTAAAGCCTCGAGGCCAGCTAAGTTGGAGCAGCCTCCGGTGAGCACAAGGCCTGCCGGAGCTAATGATGCATAGTTGGAGTCGGGCATTTCCAGGAGGATGAGCCTTAACAATTCCTCCATGCGGACCTTTATGATATTGCACAGGTCACGGTAGGAAACGCTGTGCCCGTCTTCGACAGTGAGCGTGGAGTCCTGGTTTTTGGTGAGTACTTCAGGATAGACGTTTCCGTACTTCTTTTTCATAGCTTCGGCTATCTCAAAAGGTAAGCCTAAGCCGATTGAGAGGTCGCTGGTGACCTGATATCCAGCCACCGGAATAATTGAAGTATGATAGATACTCCCATCCTTGAATACGGCTATGTCGGTGGTGCCGCCACCGATGTCAGCCAGAATGACTCCCACTTCTCTTTCTTCCGGTGTCAATACTGCTTCGCCGCTGGCCAGCGGTTCCAGAATAAGGTCCTGGATTTCGACGCCAACGCTTCGGATACACTTGACCAAATTCTGGACTGAGGATATAGCGGCGGTGATAATGTGGGTTTCCACATCCAGTCTAAAGCCATGCATACCAACCGGATTCTTAATTCTTTCCTGACTGTCCAGAGCATAGTTGCGGGGAATGGCGTGTAGTATCCTGCGGTCATCCGGGATATTGACCTGCTGGGCGGAAGACAGTACTCGCTTCAAGTCGTCATGCCGAACCAAGCGGTCATTACGTGGTATGGCTACCACTCCGTGGCTGTTAATCGAACTTATATGTCTGCCAGTAACACCTATATAAGCCGATTCGACTTTTAGACCACTTGCTTGTTCAGCTCGCCTTATCGACTCGGCGACTGATTCTCTGGCTTCTTCTACGTTGACCACCATACCTTTATGCATACCATGCGACGGCACGAGACCGACTCCTAAGACCTGTACATTGCCTCCGGAATCCAGTGAGCCAATAATGGTGCATATTTTGGTTGTGCCAACGTCAATAGCTGAAAGTAATTTTCTTCATGGCCGTTTTGTCCTCCTTTATTTTATTTAAGGTGGAATTTCCTCCCATTAGTAATTTTTCTATTTTATTAAAGGCGCTCAGCTACTCTAAGCTTGGCGCTACGACTGCGAGGATTAGATTTAGTTTCAGCCAGAGAAGGTGTGATTACCTTCCTGGTTATTATTTTCAGGCTGGCTACGTGTCCACACTGGCAGACCGGGATAGTCGGTGGGCAAAGACATCCTTTGCTTTCCGTCAGCATAAATTGTTTGACTATACGGTCTTCCAGGGAGTGATAACTTATGACTACCAGCCTGCCTCCGTGGTCAAGGCAGTTCATGGTTTGTTTCAGCGCTGCTGATAGATTTTCCAGCTCATGATTGACAAAGATGCGCAATGCCATGAAAGTTCTGGTGGCCGGGTGAATTTTGCCGCGATAACCGCCGATAGCTTTTTCTATTACATCGACTAATTGAAGCGTGTCGCTTATAGGGCGGCTTTTTACGATATGCCGGGCTATCCGTTTGCTATACCGCTCTTCGCCATAGGTTTTGATTATTTCACTTAACCTATCTTCGGAGAAAGTATTTACGATATCGGCTGCAGTAAATTCCTGGGCTGGGTCAAAACGCATATCTAAAGGGCCATATTGCTGGAAGCTGAAACCACGTTCAGAAACGTCAAGCTGTGTGGATGAGAGACCAAGGTCAAAAAGAATGCCCTGTACAGGTAAGAACTTGTTTTCTCTGCATATTGTCTCCAGATTAAGAAAATTGTCGTTCACCAGAATAGTTTCCTCGATGTAGTCGAGCTAACCTGTCCTTAGCTATCTCGATAGCTTTGGGGTCAGCATCGATGCCGAGAAGTTGTCCTCCGGGCAGAATCTTTGTCAGAATAGCTGCAGCATGCCCACCGGTACCTAGAGTGCAATCGACATATCTTTCTCCAGGTTGAGGACGCAAGGCTTCCACGACCTCATTAAGCAGCACCGGTTTATGAACAGGTATAGTCATGGTCAGGCTCATCGTTGTTCCTCGAGGCTTTCTATGATTTGCCATAGTTGTTCTTCGGCTGCTGTTTTTTCCGTTTTCCATAAAGTAGGATTCCATATTTCAATACAATTGTTAGCACCGACTACAAAAGCAGTATCACCTATTTCAACGCGACTTCGTAGAGTAGCATGGTAGAGCTATTCTTCCCTGGCCATCCAGCGAAAGGCTGAAAGCAGTACCGAACATCGCCCGGTTCATGGTTCTAACTTTGCTTGACGGCACGGCCTTAGCTGACAAGGTATCAGCTACTTTGTGCCATTCCTCGGCAGGATAAATGACGATGCACTTTTCCAGCCCTTTGGTCAATACCAGTTCACCCATCAATTCTTGTCTGAATTTAGGGGGCAAAGGCAATCTGCCCTTATTATCAACTTTATATTCGTATTCGCCGAGAAACATTATCTGCCCAAGCCCGGGTGTTTAAGCCAGTACGGGCTCCCCTTCTAGCTGCTTTTCCAAGATCCTGATTTCGTTCCAATCCAATCTAGCCAGTTCTTCAATGTATTCCTGTGTCTGAGGATCGCTGGCTAGAGAGTAGGTGATGAGGCCGTTACCATCTTGTTGTTCCTGCAATATGCCTTTTTCAATTAAAGTCCGGATGGCTTCCCTCAAGTTAATCCTGGCGGTGTCCAGAGCGTTAGCAATTGTATAAAGACTTAACTTCGCTCTTGGATGGCGTGCCCAAAAATGGATTAACTGGAGTTCAAGATTGGTACGGCTGTTCTCCTTTAGGAAATTGAACAATCTACTATTGGCTACTCGATATTGAACACAATCAATTACCATTATATTCCTCCTTTACCACTTTTTCCCACTTTTAACCATTATATTACACATCTTACCCAATTTGTCAATACCTTTCCCACCAAATTTCTTATTATTTTTATGAAATTTTTCTATTTTAGTCCTGTTGACTGGCTTATATTGCCCAATAAATAGTAATTATGGCTCAATCTTCTCTATATATAGTGATAGTATGATAATAATGCTCGCCCTGAGGTAGTACTAAAGTATTGGTCGACTTTTCGGTTTTGAGCTTTAGGTATGGTATGGTAAAATATGCAGATGCGAGCTGGTATACTTGTCATTAGTGATAGGGGATGGCGTGGTGAGCGACATGACAAGAGTGGACAGACCGCTAAGGAAGTCATCAGTCAACTTAGCATTGACATTATGAAATATGAGGTTGTGCCTGATGAGGCGGACATAATTTCACGCAAGCTTAGAGAGTGGTGTGATGAGAGTGCGGCTTGACCTTATATTGACCAGTGGCGGTACCGGATTATCGGCCAGAGACGTCACGCCGGAGGCTACATTAGCGGTCATAGATAAAACTATTCCGGGTTTGACTGAGGCCATGAGAATGGAAACGATGAAGAGAAAGCCTGAGGCGATACTTAGTCGAGCTGTTGCCGGTAGTCGGGGCAAGTGTTTAATTATTAATCTCCCGGGCAGCCCCAAGGCGGTGAAGGAATGCCTTGAGGTGATTCTACCGGTTCTGCCTCATGCCCTGGATGTTCTTGGCGGGAGAGTATCTGATTGTGGTCACGGTGGAGATAGTTAAATGCGAATTGATATTTTGACGTTATTTCCTCAGATGTTTGATGGCTTGTTGAATTGCAGCATTATCGCCAGAGCCAGAGAGCGTGGCCTGGTTGATATCAGACTTCACGATATTCGTGCTTATACTCATGATAAACATCATGTTGTGGACGATTATCCCTACGGCGGCGGAGCCGGAATGGTGCTCAAACCGGAGCCTATATTTGAAGCTGTGGAGGCCATTAAGGTAGAACTAGGGTTGTCATCGGTGCCGACTATTTTGCTAAGTCCTCAAGGTCGACTTTTCAATCAGATTATTGCCAGAGATTTAGCAGGATATGAGCATCTTATTCTTATCTGCGGTCATTATGAAGGTGTCGATGAGAGAGTAGCCGAGCATTTAGCCACTGACGAGATTAGTATTGGCGACTATTTGCTTAGCGGCGGTGAAATAGCAGCTATGGCTGTGACAGACTGTGTAGTCAGGTTATTGCCCGGTGTGCTTGGCTCCGAGGAGTCCTTGGCTGAAGAGTCGCATATCGGAGGGCTGTTGGAATATCCGCAGTATACTCGCCCGGAGACATATCGCGGCTGGGCAGCACCGTCAGTCTTACTGTCGGGGGACCATGGCGACGTTGCCCGATGGCGGCGTCAGCAAAGCTTACTGCGAACTGCAAAGCGGCGCCCGGACCTGCTGGAGAAAGCTGTGCTTTCCACCGAGGATAAAAAGTTACTCAGTGAAGCCTTTGAAATCAAGTCATAGAAGGGATGTAATTGTAAATGAATATCAACTCGATCAGTCAGATTAAGGTAAATCCTAAGATACCGCAAATCAGCCCGGGAGATACGGTAAAGGTCAGTTTTAAGGTTAAGGAAGCTAATAAGGAACGTGTTCAAACTTTGAGTGGTCTGGTAGTCAGGGCTAGAAAAGGAGCCGGTGGCGGTAATTTTACGGTCAGGCGCGTTACCTCCGGGATTGGTGTTGAGCATACCTTTCCCTTTGCCTCTCCGTTTTTGGAAAAAGTTGAGGTGGTGCGGCATGGCAAGGTTCGCCGTGCCAAACTATATTACATTCGCCGCCTGAGTGCTCGAGAGGCACGTCTTAAGGAGAGACGCGAAAAGATGGCGGAAAAAGCTGCGGCTCTGGAGGCCACCGGCGGAGAGGGTGAAATTGAAGAGCCTGTGGCGGAGCAAGAAGCGGCTGAAGAAGAGGTTGAAGAAGTTAAAGAAGCTGAATGAACTATGCGGAAGTGGCGGTCAACTCACCTATTGCTCAGCGTCGTAGTTTTTGTTATTCAATTCCCCCTGAGCTGAAGATTGATATCGGGCAAGCCGTCTGGGTGCCTTTTGGTTCAAAAACCCTTCAGGGCATTGTCGTCAAGTTAAGCGATTATCCCTCGTTCGAAGCCACTAAAGAAATCAACGGTATCATTACATCTCTTCCCTTACTGTCTTCAGTTCAAATTGAGATTGCCCTGTGGTTAAGCAAACATTACCTTGCCCCTCTTTTTGATTCTGTTGCCTTGATGTTGCCTCCCGGGTTCGAACGGCGGCTGGTTACTTTTCTGCATCTCCTGCCAGTTCCAGTCGATTCACAGCTCAGCCCTGAGCAAGAACAATTTATTCATCTTCTTGAAGATAGAGACAAGGTCAGCTTAAAGGAATTCGAGCGGAAGTTCGGCAAAAAGAAAACTGAGTCGATTGCCCAGCAGCTTTTGCGGCGCGGGCTAGTAGTGAAAAGTCAGCAGCTTGAGGAAGCCAAAATAAAGCCAAAGCTGGTTACTCATTTGAAGCTGCAGATTGATAGAAGCCAGGCTGAAACAGAAATCATGAGGCTGAGAGCAGTCAGGGCCAATAAAGAAGCAGCAGTGCTCGAATTGCTGCTTAATCGACCCGGACTTGTTCCCTTGCCTGAACTTAGAAAGTCTGTCGCTTTCCCGAAGGCAGTGATTGAGTCTTTGAAAAGCCGCGGCTTGGTATCCGTGGTCGATGTTGCCGTCAGGCGTGACCCTTTAGCTCACCTTAAAATTGCTGCGACATTGCCACCGAAGCTTACTTCATCTCAGGAAGTGGCATGGCAAAAGATTCAAAACTGGTATATCTCCAGAGATACCGAGATAAAACGCCTCCAGTCTTTCTGCTTCATGGCGTTACCGGCAGCGGCAAGACAGAGATATATCTGCGAGCGCTGACTGAAATTGTGGCTCGAGGCAGACGAGGCATCTGTCTTGTCCCTGAAATTGCACTTACTCCGCAGACGATAGAGCGTTTTGCCTCTCGGTTCCAGGGTCGTGTCGCTGTCATTCACAGTGGGTTGTCCTTAGGTGAGCAATTTGATGAGTGGCATCGGATAAAAGAAGGTGGCTGTGATGTGGTTATAGGTCCGCGTAGTGCCCTTTTTGCACCTCAGCCAGACCTGGGATTGATTGTTATTGATGAAGAGCATGAGTGGACATATAAACAATCTGACAAGTCGCCACGATATCATGCCCGAGATGTGGCAATTAAACTGGCTGAACTCAGTGATGCCGTGGTCATTCTGGGCAGTGCCACACCTGATGTGGAGACTTTCTACAGGGCACAACGGGGTGATTACCAGCTCATTGAGCTCAAAGAGCGCATTACGCCTTATGGGCCGTCTCCCTTACCTGAAGTTGATGTTGTGGACATGAAGGAAGAGCTTAAAGCCGGGAACCGGAGCCTTTTCAGTCGCTCTCTGATTAAGGCAATGACTGAAGCATTAGCTCATAATGAACAGGTAATTCTGTTTCTCAATCGGCGCGGCACGGCCACATTTGTTCAATGTCGGAAATGTGGTTTCGTTTTCCATTGTTCACATTGCACTGCGGCTCTCACCTATCACTCGGTAACCAAAAAGATGGTCTGCCATCACTGTAATTATTCCATTGCTGTGCCTGTGGACTGTCCGCAATGTCTTAGCCACAGAGTCTGAGGTTCCTGGGTATCGGTACTCAGAGGATAGAAGAAGAAGTCAGGCATCTTTTCCCGAATGTACGTACTCTTCGTTGGGATAGTGATATGACTTCCAGGCGGCGGGCCCATGAGGAACTGTTGACTAAGGTTCGAGCTCATGAGGCTGACATACTTATTGGTACTCAGATGGTGGCCAAAGGATTAGACTTGCCTCAGGTAACATTGGCTGGCGTGATAAGTGCTGACACCAGTTTGAATTTGCCTGATTTTAGGGCTGGGGAACGTACTTTCCAACTTTTGTGTCAGGTAGCCGGTAGGGCGGGAAGAGGCTTTATGCCGGGGAGGGTCATTATCCAGACTTACTGTCCGGAGCATTATGCTGTTCAGGCAGCTTCAAGGCATGATTATTCAGCCTTTTATGTCAGAGAGTTGGAGTATCGCCGTAAGTTTGGTTATCCTCCTTTCAGTCGATTGGCCTCTCTTACTTTTAGTCATACAAATGGGATAGCTTGTTTTCGAGAAGTTGAGAGGATGGGCCGCTTACTTACGGTCGAGAAAGATAGGAG
The DNA here is from genome assembly GCA_963726215.1 of uncultured Chloroflexia bacterium. Lineage (GTDB taxonomy): Bacteria > Chloroflexota > Dehalococcoidia > GIF9 > UBA5629 > 9FT-COMBO-48-23. The sequence goes on along the minus strand of CAVSBU010000031.1, from coordinate 19,104 downwards.
AGGCCTCCCTGACTTACGATTGATTGGACCTATGCCAGCTTTTGTGCCTCGGCTCAGAGGACATTATCGATGGCAACTGGTTCTTTGTGGAACTGACCTGGATGACTTCCTGACAGACATAGCCTTTCCTCGAGGCTGGGTTGTGGACATTGATCCGGTCGGTATGGTTTAATAGGTTGTTAAATGAGCGTGCGTGCTATTCGAGTTTTACCAGACCCCGTACTTAGACAAAAAGCCAAAAAAGTATCCAAAATTGACGAGTCTGTTCAACAGCTTATCGATGATATGATAGAGACCATGAGGGCAGCCTCTGGTGTTGGTTTAGCAGCAACTCAGATTGGAGTGCCGCTGAAGATAGCTGTGATTGAGATACCGGCCGAAGAAGTCATTGTATTAGTTAATCCTGAGATAATAAAAAAGGAAGGCGAGCGTACCATAGGGGAGGCTTGTTTGAGCGTTCCCGGGTATCAAGGGGAGATTAAACGTTCAGTCCGGGTCAAAGTAAAAGCCAGGGATAGACAGGGGCGTAATATACGTATCAAAGGGGAGGAACTCCTGGCTCAAGCTCTAGAGCATGAGATAGACCATCTTAACGGTATATTATATATTGACCGTGTGGAAGAGCCGGACAAGTTACATAAGGTGGAACCTGAATCAGAGTCAAGAAGGGCTTTAGTTATTCCGCAGTTGAGCTATCCCTGCCATTCCATCTCGACAACAAATCTACCAGTTAATCCTTCTAATTCTACATTGTAGAAGCCCGGCGTAGTTTTAGCGATTTTGAATGATATTTTCCGATTTTCACCCGGGCCGAGGTCTATCTCTTCGGTACTTTCAATGGCGCCCTTTAGTTTAAGTGCTGCGCTGTAAGTGCCGGGAAGTTCACCGTTGTTGGTTACCATGGCACTAATAATAATGTTTTCTCCTTGCTTGGCGCGCTCAGGTGCTATGATTAAATTGCTTACCGTAAAATTCGCCGGATCCAGCGGTATGATAATGAAAATACCGCTCAAGCCGTCCACTTCGGCGTAATATTCACCCCCATCCTTGTTTACAGTGAATGTGGTGGCCTGAGTTGCCCCGGGCGATAGCATCAGGTCTATTATGTTCTCGACCATACCATTTATCCGCAATACTACGCTGTATGTACCGGCTTCGGAGCCGTTGTTGGATACTATGGCGCTGATGGTTACTGGATTCCCATATTTTACCTGGTTTGGCGTAATGGTCAGATTGCTCACTGAAAATATAGGTCTTCTAGCATATTGTGGGTATGGGGCTGCCATTGGACCTGGTGCTGGAAATGCTCCCGGCGCTTGAAACTGTTCCTGCATAGGGAACCCTCCCGGAGCTTGGGGTGGCATTGTAGTTCCGACGGGTTGATTGAAGGAACCAGGAGCCTGACATCGGAGTTGGGATTGGCATCGCTCCCTGTGGGCCTTGCATACCCTGCATCGCATCCCTGCACACCTTTGATAGCTGCTGCACCTTGCTTCTTGCGGGATGGCATGGCAACAAGCACTATAATCATTATGAGCAATACGGCGATTATGGCGCCAATAGTCCACCATACCCATGGAGGGAAAATAGACCAGAAAGACGTTCCCCCAGTTACAGCCGTGACATTGTCCCCCTCTCCAGTAGACGTGACATTATCTCCCACTTGAGCTGGATTTAGGCTAATCGCTGGATTTTCTATCTCAAACTTAGCTGCTGAGCTGGCTGAAACATTAATAACTAAAGCAACAGCTAGTAAGAAGATTACCGGCAGCACACGAAGCACTTTTCTCATGCTTGCCTCCTATAGTCCTTCATAGTTCAGATGCTAATACTGTACGATAAAACGGGCTATAAATCAATAGGCGGGCATTGGGAGTTGGTTTTTGAAGCAGTGAGGCTAGCTGTTGGGCAGAGGTAAAATAAAGATGTCGCTATTTCCTTCATTTTCCACAGGTTGCTTGGGATTAATTATGTTTCTCAGAAGGCCGGACAATTTTTATTGTCTACCTGTCATGTTTTAGCCACAGCCCCTTGCCATCGGTTATAAACTCGATAGTACCATGAGTTGAGGTAAAATAAATCCTGTCATTGCCAAGCCGCGTGACCAGTCTGTCCACTACCTCGGTGCGAGGTAGTGCAAATCTATTGTCGGTGCCGACTGAAATTACCGCTATTTCGGGATTAACTGCAGCCAGGAATTGCTCGGAAGTTGAGGTCAGGCTGCCATGGTGGGCAACTTTTAACACCGTGCTCCTGAGATTGGCTCGTTGGGCAATCAGGTACCATTCAGCTTCCTTACCGATGTCAGAAGTAAACAAGAAGCTTATCCCATTCCAGCTAAGGCGTAGCGCTAAACCATTATTGTCAACATCGTCTGAAGTACCTTGAAGCAAAGGTGAAGGTGGGTGGAGCACGTCTATCTTTATTCCATCCCCGAGTTCGATTTGTTGGCCGGCGTGAGCAATTTTGTGCCCAATTTGCTGGCTTTCTACTAAGCTGAGCCACTGCTGATAGGTAGTTGAGTCGTAAGCTATGCCTGGCTCAAAGACCTGCTGGTACTTTGTAGTTACGGAGTACTTCTGTAAGGCCTGCCATGTGGTCAGCTTGTGGTTCAGTCAAAATTACCAAATCAATGGTCCTATCCCAGAAAGGTAACTTTTTACTCAGCTCCAAATCTATTGCCCTGGGGCTTGGGCCACCGTCAATAAGGATGTCCTGGTGGCTCGGTGTTTGGATAAGGATGGCATCTCCCTGCCCGACATCAAGTATACTGACGTGAAGTTTATCATCGGGCGTATTCAGGATGGCAACCCAAACCAGGATAGTGGCAATTAAAAGTGGCGATATGACCCATTTCTTGGGCACTTTAGAGGCGAAGCCTGAAGCTTTGCTTATCTGGGGACTTATTTTGGAAGCTGTCAGATGGAAGAGGTCGGTTAATTGATTGCGGTAATATATTGCTGCCACTGATTACAGCCAATAGAGCATAGTAAAGCCATATCTGCCAGATCTGCGATACTTTCTAACTTAATTGATGAAAACGGCAAGGCATCGAAAGCACGTACTACAAGCATGAAATAGCTGAGGAAAAGCCACGATACCCAACCTATAACCTGGGCTAATAAAGGTGCTAAAAGCCCTACGCCGGCGACCAGCGCTGAGGTGATGATAATCCCCGGCAAGGCCAGCACAGCGAAGAATGTAGCCGGCAAGCCAACGAAAGAGACAATATGAAAATAATAGGCGATAATCGGCCAGGTGGCTAATATAGCAGCTAGGGTGACGGCAAAGCTGTCAGAGATAAAATTGCCTAAAGATGCTGCCGTTCCCTCCTTGCCCACAGCGGCCATTACTCCTTTCCTGCCCCAGTTCTGGAGATAAGGCGAAATGAAAATGAGGCCTGCCATCGCCAGGAAGCTTAGTTGAAAGCTGGCATCCCATAAAACTTGAGGCTGTATTCCCACCATTACCGCTGCAGCGAAGGTTAGAGCGGTTGATGCACTACTTTGCCTGCCCAGATATTCGGCTATCAGGAAAAGGCTGCCCATGATAGCGCCGCGGACTACGGGAGGATTCATGCCAGTAAGTAGAGCGTATAGCCAGATAATCAGAAGAGCCAGCCAAATATAAATGGAGTACCGCTTACCGAAAAGCCAGATTCCAGCGGCCAGAAGCATGCCTATGACGATGGTTATGTTTATACCGGATATAGCCAGCACATGGGCAGTTCCGGTTCTTGAGAACGCTTGATTTAGAGAATATGGTATGTTGCCTCTCATGCCAAGAAGAATACCTTGAGCTAGCGAGGCTTGTGGTTCTGGCAGGGCTTGTGAAAGACTCTGAGAAAGGCGGTTTCTCAATGAGTAAATCCAGGCCAAAGGCTTGAAACCTTTGCCTGTATCGAGTATTTCTATTCTGGGATAATTGATGATTGAGTAAATCCCTTGCCTGGCTAGATAGTCTTTGTAATTGAAATCATCGGATTGTGGAGGCGTTTCCAACTTACCTGTTATCCTCAATACATCCCCGTAATGATATTCGTGATATCTGAGAACGCTTACTACAGCCTTACCTGAAGCTTCTACATAGCCACCATTTATTTGTAGTTTGGTGGCTGAAAGCTGGAAGACAGAAGCTGTGCTTCTAATCTCGGGTTCAGTGCATACCATTCCCTCGATTACAGTAGTTCCCTTGTCGTTGTAGAATTGAAGGTGGTGCTCATTAACCACAGGAAGGCTTGTTTGGAAGCGCAGGCAACCGCCGAATAAGGACAAAAGGCAGAAGCCAGCCAGAAGCAGTTGCCTCTTATAATTCAATAGAAAAGGAATGAGACATAGTGGAAGAAGCCCGATAAAAATAATAGCCCAGGGCAAGGCAAATTTTGAACCAAGATAAATACCTATTACCCAGGCGATACTGAGGTAAACAAGCGTCATATGGTTTTCAATCCTCCACGGTTATAAAATCTCTCATATTGTCTAGAGTTGATTCGCCGATGCCCTCGACGTTCAATAAGTCCTCGATTCTGTGGAAAGGCCCATTTTTGTTACGGTAGTCGATAATGGCTTGAGCCCTGCCTGGCCCGATTCCAGGTAAGGCATCCAATAGCCAGACTTCAGCCCGGTTTAAGTCTATCCTTTGGGGTTGAGAGAGTTCGCCGGTCTTTGGCACATAAATCTTGATTTTGCCTGTATCTGCATCCGGTATAAGCCCGGCAGTCTGAATAAGCGACTCTATGGTGTCACCTTGTCTTAAGGGATATAAACCGGGATTAGCCACAGCGCCGCCGATATAAATATCTCCGTCGTATTGAAGTGGTGCAGCTTGGGACAGGGAAATCTCGACGGGCTTGTGGCTGCTTTGCTTGATTGCTCAGAACTATCCCGCCGGCAATGAGGCTGACCAGCAAAAAAGCGACAATAATTAACCAGTATTTCTCCAGATGACTTGACATAATAAACTCCTTGCTTCTATCTTATTGGTGGTAATAGTGATAAAATTCTAACATATATAATGGACTCGAAAACGATAACTGTCAATCGAAAAGCGTATCACGATTATCATATTCTGGAAAGCCTGGAAGCTGGCATTGTCCTCACCGGCAGCGAGATAAAATCTATTCGTGCCGGCCGGGTGAACATTCGTGATGCCTATGCCAGGCCTGAAAACGGTGAGTTGTGGCTGGTTAATGCACATATTGCTGCCTATGAAGCTGCCAGCCGCTTCGGCCATGAGCCGAATCAGCCGCGCAAGCTACTGTTACATCGGCGTCAAATAGATGAATTGACGGGCATGGTGGCTCAGAAAGGTTTGACTCTGGTGCCCTTAAAGTTATATATTAAGAAAGGGACTGCCAAATTAGAGTTGGGTGTGGCTCGGGGCAAAAGGCTTCACGATAAGCGTGAAGCGATAGCGCGCCGCGAGACGGAGAGAGAGATAGAGCGGGCGATGAAGAGGAAGGGTTAGGAGCACATTAAAAATTAGACTATGGGGGCGTGAGGCTTCGACAGTGGGAGGCCTACAGGATAGCAGGTCGAGGTGCCATCCACCTCGTAAAACAGGTGGCAAAAGACAACTGCCGAAGCAGTTCCAATTGCAGCCTAATTAGGTTGCACATCCAACCTGACCTCACCCCGATGGGTTGGGATTGGGTGACGAAATGTCGGGGTGCTCCAACCTCGATGTCGATAGAGGTTGGCTAAGAATCATCGACTGGCCTGGCTATTATCGGTCAGCAGAGCCTAGCCAGGTGAGATAAATGAGCTGACTAAGCCTGTAGTATGTTCTGGCAACCTTCTTCTGGACGGGGAGTTCAACCCTCCCCCGCCTCCACCAGATAAAAATCGGGCTCTGACGTAAGTCAGAGCCCGTTTATATTCACAGTCCTACTATTCATCTATTCCATCCACCTCGTTAACAGGTGCAAAAGACAACTGCCTGCAGTTCCAATTGCAGCCTTTGGTTTCACATCCAACCTGACCTCACCCCGATGGTTTGGGATTGGGTAGCGAAATGTCGGGGTGCTCCAACCTCGATGTCGATAGAGGTTGGCTAAGAATCATCGACTGGCCTGGCTATTATCGGTCAGCAGAGCCTAGCCAGGTGAGATAAATGAGCTGACTAAGCCTGTAGTATGTTCTGGCAACCTTCTTCTAAATTTAACGTTGTTATTGGTATCAATTTGGAACTAGTCTACCCGCCAGTTTCCTTGTTTATTTCGTGGACAATAACAGCATCTGACACGTTGGCTTTTCGCGGGTTGGTCTAGCAGTGATGCTGCCCTCTAGTCTAGAAAGACGCGGCTACCTGGCGAAACGACGGAAAATTAATAGCAGCACTGCAATAATGGCGATAATCAAGGCCACCACGATTAAAATGGCAATCAAGCCCTCGCTCGCCGGTGCAGGAGCAGTAGCCCCAGCGCCAAGTATGGTGAAGCTGCCCTTCTGACCGCCGATATCTACTGTGTAAGTCCCTGGCTGAGCCCTGGTAACTGTGAACTTCACCGGCTGGGTGCCCTGTGGGCCAACGCTGACCATCTTGGTCTGCTCCACCTGTCCGTTTATCTTGAGGGCGACATTAAGGTTGCCAGCCTCACCACCGGTATTGACCACATTGGTTGATATGGTCACCGGCTGGTTGGCAGATGCCTGCTGCGGGTTTATGCTCAGGTACTGCACTGACATTTGAGCTGGTTTAAACGGGTTTGGTAAGCGTCGGTGACACTCGGTGTCTGCTGGCTGGTGACTGTGCTGCTGCTACTGCCACTGCTGGCCCGCCGGGGTCAACGATGGTGCCGTTAACTTGGCCATCGGCATCAAACTGACTGCCGTCGGTAATGGTTAATGTCAGTATATTGTCACCGTCATTATCGCCGAGAATCGAGGTGGCATTTACCCATTGTCCGTTGATGCATTTCCAGTACTGGTGTCCTGTGGGCATGTTGGAGGGAAGTGTTATGGTTATGGTCACGGTTGAGCCGGGAGAAATATTGGTGATAGTTAAACGAGAAGAAGCCGTGGGGGAAGCTGAAGCCTGAAAGTGTTCCGCATGGAGTAGAGGTTGCTGCGGTTAGAGCCGTGATGGAGCCGTTGCTGGTAGTAAAGGTGGCAGTGCCGGTGCCCGTAGCAGTGTTTACGCTCTGGGTTGGCTGCAGTACGGTAAAGCCGCTTGGGCAGGGTTCCAGTTCCGCCAGGTGTGGAATCACCGATACATCTCTGACGCCCGGCGTAGCGCCGGCGGCGATGGAGATAGTTAGCCGTTATCTGCGTAGTCGCTATTCACAGTTAATGTTGGCTGACGAATGACGCCTGAGCCGCTAAGAGTTAACTGTCGTGGCTGACCTGTACGAAATAGGTGCCGGTGATAATGACATTGTTCAGCGTCTGTCCCTGGTTGCCCTGTATTGGGATTTACCGAGGTCACGGTAGGCTGCGGTGCGCTCACGGTGAAGCCACCTGCTCTTGGTGCCATTGTTCCATCCAGGTGTGGTCACGGAAACGTCTCTGGCGCCCGGTGTGGCACCGGCGGCGATGACTGATATTGGCTCTTATCTGAGTAGGGCTATTGTCGGTGATAATAGGTCGGTGGTTACCGTTATGCCAGCGCCAAAGCTGACTGCCGTGGCACCTGATGAAGTTGTTGCCGGTGATAATAACATTATTTAGCGTTTGCCCCTGGATGCCGGAGTTGGGGTTGACCGAAGCTATGTGAGGGGAACTGCCGAAGGCGTAAAGCTTTTTATCATCTGAGCCGATATAAAGCGTGCCATCGCTGGCTATAGCCGGAGAAGAAATCACCCAGTCACCTGTGGTATAACGCCACTTGAGGCTGCCATCAGGGTTGATAGCATAAACCCTGTTGATCAAGAGAGCCGACATATATGGTGCCATCACTGCCTATAGCCGGAGAAGAATCGACGTTGCTGCCAGCCCAGAAACACCACTTCGCGAAGCCATTGGTTACATTATCGGTGACAGCCCACAGCCTATGGTCCTGAGTTCCGACATATATCGTGCCATCGCTGCCAATAGCCGGAGAGGAATCGATAGCGCCCACGGCATCGAACATCCACTTCTGGTAGCCATTGGTGACGTTATCGGTAATAGCATATAGACCATGGTCATACGAGCCGACATATATGGTGCCATCGATGCCTATGGCCGGAGAAGAGTCTGATCCAATCACCCGGTGTGGAAAGACCATTTTAAAGCTGCCATTATCGCTGATTGCATATAGATTCCCATCATGTGCGCCGATATATATGGTCTTGCCATCAAGACTTATAGCTGGAGAGGAGTCATTAATAACCCCCGGTGTGGCGTAAAACCACTTCAGACTGCCATCGGGGTTGATAGCATAAAGCCTGCCGGTAACGTTGCCCTCACCGTCATCAAACTGTGAGCCGATATATATGGTGCCATCACTGCCTATGGAGCGGAGAAGACATGAGAATACTGCCACCTGTGGCGTAAAACCATTTTAGGCTGCCACTGGTTATATTATCTGTAATTGCATACAGTTTACCGTTACGGTCGCCGAAGTATATAGTACCGTCGCTACCTATAGCTGGAGATGACGAGATAGGTACTTCCTGCGTTATAAGACCATTTGCGGTCCCCATTGGAGTCTATGGCGTAAAGTCCCCAGTTCCAAGAGCCGACATATATGGTGCCGTCGCTGCCTATAGCCGGAGAAGAACGGACATAACCACCAGTAGTAGTATAAGTCCACCTGGTGGTGTTATCCGATGGCCCGGTGTATGGGCTTAAGCCGGTATGCTGAGGGTCATTATGGAACATGGGCCAGGGAGTATTGGCCAGCCCACCGCCATTGGCATCTGCCAGACCCGGCACTAAAGCCAGCCCTGTCAGAATTAATACCATCAAAAGGCAAAATACGAGCTGGGTTTTGGAGTGAATCCCTGAACTATCTTTAGAACTCAGCAAATTACGGATATTGTATTATGGATTAATTATTCTGTCAATGCTCGTCTATATCATAACGGGTTCGTAAGCGCTCGATATCTATTAACGAATAATCACACGTCAAATTATCGGATATGCTGAAGTTTGTACAATTGTGGGGTATTGTGTTCTCTGTCACTCTACAATTATTTTGCCCTGCGGCTTGCTGATTACTTCTCCGACGATAGCTGCCTCCGATATGCCGGCTTTTTTCAGCCTGCCCACGAGCAACTCAGCATCTTCTGAAGCCAGGGAAATCAGCAGCCCGCCTGAGGTTTGAGGGTCGAAGAGAATGTCCTGAATATAATCGGGTACCTGCTTGGAGAATTCCACCATTTTGCCGTAGAACTCCCTGTTTCTTTTTAAACCACCGGGACAAAGCCCTGCCTTGGCGAAATTTTCCACTTCTGCGAAGACTGGAACTGAACCTGAATTTACCTTAATACCTACCTGGCTGTTCTGGGCTAGCTGGCAGGCATGGCCGAGAAAGCCGAAGCCGGTTATATCAGTGCAGGCATGAGCTTCCAACTCTTGCATCAGTTCCGAGGCTTTTTTGTTTAGAGATGCCATGTACTTTGTCACCTTGGCTATTGTCTCTTTGCTGGCTTTGCCGGCTTTCAAGGCAGTGCTGATGATTCCGGTTCCCAATGGCTTGGTGAGTATGAGCTTGTCCCCAACTTTAGCTCCGGCATTGGTCACCAGGCGTTTGGGATGCACGATACCGGTGACGGAAAGCCCGTATTTCAGCTCGGCATCGTCTATGCTGTGTCCGCCGACCAATGTCACGCCGGCTTCCATCATCTTGTCTATGCCGCCTTTGAGGATATCTTTCAGGATGGAGATGTCAAGTTTCTTCGTCGGGAAGCAGACTACATTCATGGCGGTCAAAGGCTTGCCGCCCATGGCATAGACATCGCTCAGCGCATTGGCGACAGCAATCTGGCCGAAATCATAGGGGTCATCGACAATAGGCGTGAAGAAATCTATGGTCTGGATGATAGCCAGGTCATCGCTCAATTTATAAACGCCGGCGTCATCCAGGCTTTCCATGCCCCGAATTACGTTCTTATCAGGTATCAGGGGCAAGCCGCACAGGGCTTTATCCAGGTCACCCGGACCCAGCTTGGAAGCTCAGCCGGCTCCGCTGACACTCTCGGTTAGACGGGGAGATATGCTCTTATCCATTTGTGGCGTATTGTAACATTGGCGATTAGGCGGAAGCAAAGGCTGAGAAGGCTGGCAGTTTTGAAACTCGTTCTGAGTATAGTAGAATATTCGTGCACTATGGAGACTGAACTTCGCCGCCTTCCCAGTGTGGATAAGGTTATTTCCGATGAGCGAATAAAACAGCTCCGCGTTCATTATCCGCATGACCTGATTGTGAGACCTGGTTCGGCAGCGTCTCGAGGAAGCTCGCCTGTCCATCACGCACGGCAGTCCATCGTCCTTCCCTGGATGAGATTGTGGACTCTATCCATTCTCGAGTTGCAGGCACTGGAACAGCTCAGCCTGCGCCCGGTTATCAATGCCAGCGGAGTAATACTTCATACCAACTTAGGTCGGGCGCCGCTCAGCAAAGAGGCGATGACAGCTATGGAGATGGTTGCCACAGGCTACTGCAACCTGGAGTTTGACCTTGACAGCGGAGCACGGGGCTCCCGGGATGTTCACATTGAGAAACTTCTGTGCCAATTGACCGGCGCTGAGGCAGCGCTGGTGGTAAACAACAATGCTTCTGCAGTATTACTGGCTCTCACTGCCCTGGCTAAGAGAAAAGAGGTAATTGTTTCACGAGGCCAGGCTGTAGAAATCGGCGGTGGCTTTCGTATCCCTGATGTTATGAGACAAAGCGGAGCCAAGCTGGTAGAGGTAGGCACGACCAACTGCACCTATATTCACGACTATGAGCAAGCGATTAGTCCACGAACAGCAGCTCTGCTACGCGTCCATGCCAGCAATTTCAGAGTCGAGGGTTTCACACATTCGGTTGCTATTGAGGAGATGGTGGCGCTGGGTAAGAAGCATGATATACCTGTGCTGGATGATTTGGGCAGCGGTTGTCTATTAGATACAACTGCCTTCGGACTTGCCGCTGAGCCTATGGTACAGCAGAGCGTTTCGCTTGGTGTTGAGCTGGCTTGCTTTTCCGGGGACAAGCTTATAGGAGGACCTCAAGCCGGGATTATTGTAGGCAGGAAAGCCCTGGTTGATAAGTTGAAAAGGCATGCCCTGGCTCGGGCGGTGCGTATTGACAAAATAAGGCTGGCCGGTCTGGCCGCCACATTAATTCACTACTTGAAGGGTGAAGCGGTGGAGAAAATTCCGGTATGGCGCATGATTTCAGCGCCTCTGGATGAGGTCGAGAGACGAGCCAGGCTCTGGGCGCAAGCTCTTGGTGATTTGGCACAGGTGGTTGAAGGCGAGACCATGGTTGGCGGCGGCAGCCTACCTGGGAGTACGCTTCCCACCAGGCTGGTTGCTATCGGTGGTAAGCAAGGTCAGAGAAACACAGCTCTTTCTTTAGCTCGAAAACTGAGGCACAATGTGCCACCGGTCATCGGACGTATCAGTGACGATGTTCTACTCCTCGACCCAAGAACAGTTCTTGGCGAGGAAGATGATATTGTGTTGCAGGCGCTTAAAGCTGCGACTGCAGGCCTGAATCGATAATTGTGCAGGTCATCCCTTTGGTTTTACTGTCGGCTTGACGGTAATATTCTCGTCTTACGTTCTGAAATGAGTTCACAGGGGAAGCAAACAGAATGTTTGTCGTAGGCACTGCCGGGCACATAGACCACGGCAAATCGGTTTTGATAAAAGCCTTAACGGGGATAGACCCGGACCGATTGCGTGAGGAAAAAGAGCGAGGCATGACCATTGACCTCGGTTTTGCCTGGCTGAAATTGCCCAGTGGGCAGGAGGTGGGAGTTGTTGATGTTCCGGGACATGAGCGCTTTGTAAGGAACATGCTGGCTGGGGTAGGCGGCATAGATTTAGCTTTGCTTATCGTGGCTGCTGACGAAGGGGTAATGCCTCAGACCAGAGAGCATTTAGCCATACTTGATTTACTTGACATAACAAAAGGGATTGTAGTTATCACTAAAAAAGACCTGGTGGATGAGGAGTTACTGAGCCTGGTCAAGCTGGAGATTGAAGAGCTAATAAAGTCGACAAGCTTAGCCGGGTCGCCTGTCGTTGCCGTATCGGCAGTCAGTGGTGATGGGATGGCAGACCTTGTTTCGAGTATAGACCGGGTTCTAGTCGTCCGCTGAGCCGAGAAAGGACATCGGCAGGCCGAGGCTGATGATAGACCGCGCTTTCACCATAGCCGGCTCGGGTACTGTGGTAACCGGAACATTAGTCGATGGCTCATTAATGGCAGGGCAGGAGGTGGAAATCCTGCCGTCGGGACTCAAAGCCAGGCTCAGAGGATTGCAGACTCACAAGACTCGCATTGATATGGCTAATCCGGGTAGTCGGGTGGCAGCTAACCTGACCGGAGTGGCAACTTCTCAATTGGAACGTGGTGACGTGCTCACTAAACCAGGCTGGTTATTCCTTTTTCGACGTTCTTTAACTACAATACACCTTCCAGTAACTGGAATGTCAAGCCCTTTTTGAATCATGCCGGAAAATTGATCAGAGTATTTGTTGACAGTGCTTAAGAATTATAGTAATATAGTATTATAGAAATATCTATAATACTATACTATAATCACAGGAGGTTAATGTGGAAGACCAGATTTATCATATCACGCGGAGATGTGCCAGGTCTTTTCACACCCCAAGCGGTTAGAGGTAATAAACGTCTTACGAGATGGAGAAATGTCTGTTACTGAACTGGCGCAGAAACTGGAACTGACCATAGGTAACTTATCGCAACACCTGTCGATGATGAAAGAGCGTCATATTCTGCTCTCGCGGAAGGAAGGGAATATGGTCTACTATCGAATCCTTAATCCCAAACTTATCCGGTGCTTCGATATGATGCGTGAAATGTTGTTTGAACAAATCAGGCAGGATGCGGCGCTTATTGAAGTCAAAACCAGGTAGCCGTGTCAACGTAGAGCGGCAAGAATTTAAGGAGACAAAGAAATGAAACTGGGTATTATTCTTAACAGCAATGACCCTGAAACGGCCTGGAATGCTTTACGCCTGGTAATACGGCGCTGGGCGCCGGGCATGAGGTGAGCGTATTTCTCATGGGAAGCGGCGTGGAGGTCGAGGAAATCAAGAACGAGAAATTCAATGTAACCGAAGTCCTGAAGAAATTTCTCGATAGCAAAGGTAACCTGCTTGCCTGCGGCACCTGCCTGAAAGTAAGACAGCAGGAAGCGGGAGTATGCCCGGTTTCCACCATGCCGCAGCTGGTTCAGTTGATTGCCGACTCGGATAAAGTGGTCACTTTCGGTTAAGCGGAGAAAGTCAATGCCTGGAAAGATTGCTTTAATAAATTACACCGAGTGTCATCCGGAGCACTGCGATAGCGGAATTTGCCGGGCGGTGCTGGCATGTCCTCATAAACTGCTTAAGCAGGAGACGCCTTATGAAGCGCCGATGCCTCACCCATCCCTGTGTCAGGGCTGTGGTAAATGCGTGGCAGCCTGTCCGCTAAAAGCAGTTCAATTGAACTAATTCTGAACCGAACAACTGATGTAAATGGGATTTATGGCGACTAAAGTCATAGAAATCATGATTTATTTTTAGTGACAATGTAGGAAGGAGGAGATTATGAACAAGAATATCAAGACAGCCCTTATTATCGGGGGCGTAATTGTAGCCATCCTTATCATCGTGCCGCTAATTATCGGATTAGTCGGGGGATGGCAGGGATACGGCTACGGGTACGGTATGATGGGGCCCGGAATGATGGGAGGCTTCGGATGGAGGGTGGTTTATGCCAATAATCATGATTGTTTTCTGGGGACTGGTTATCTGGGGTATTGTCGCCCTGGTGCGTGGTGTTTCCGCCGGCAGCACCGGCTCTTCCACGCAGGCAGACTCGGCTCTGGAAATACTCAAAAGGCGCTATGCCCGCGGCGAGATAACCAAACAGGAATATGAAGAGAGAAAGAAAGATTTAATCTAAAAATTCAAGGAGGTAGCTTATGATGTGCTGTGGCATGAACCATGATATGAACCATGCAGAATCCGAACAGGCTCATACCCATACTGAATCCGCTCTCGAATACTCAAGAAGCGGTATGCCGCGGGGAAATCAGCAAAGAAGAATTTGAAGAGAAGAAAAAAGACCTGGTCTAAAGAAACTACATACAACAGTAAAAAGGGGGACAAATATGACTGGTAAAAAGGTTCTTATCCTGGGGGGTGGTTTTGGTGGCCTGGCGGCGGCACAGCAATTGCGGCGACTCCTGCCGCCCGAGCACCGCATCGTGGTGGTAGAGAAGAAAACCACGTTCTACATCAATGCCTTCAACATGCAGTTGATTACCGGGGAAATGAAAGACCCCCGTGAAGGCCAGCGGGACCTCTCTGACCTGGCGCGCAAGGATATTGATTGGGTCCATGCCGAGATTGAACGGATAGACCCTGCGGGGAAAAGAGTGCACACTTCTTCCGGAACCCTGGAGGGCGATTATATGATTGTTGCCCTGGGAGCCGATAAGCATCCGGAGGCTGTGCCCGGTTTTGCCGAATCAGCCTTCAATCTGTATGATGCTGCCGGGGCTGTTCAATTGCGGGAAGCCCTTCAAAAGTTTGAGAGTGGCCGGATTGTCATCGTATGTTGCGCTACGCCGTTTTCCTGCCCCGGGGCTCCTTACGAGGCGGCCTTCCTGGTGGATTCGATACTCCGGAGCAAGCAGAAACGCGACAAAGCGGAGATAGCCATTTATACTCCGGAACCGAGGCCTCTTCCTTCCACCGGCACTGTCATGGGGGAAGCTATTCTCGGCATGTTCAAGGAGCGCAACATCGAGTTTCATCCGCAACAGAAAACCAGGAGGATAGATAGCGAAGCCCACAAGGTCATCTTTGAAGCTGGCGAAGCTTCTTTCGACCTTCTGATTGGCGTGCCTCCCCATGCCGCGCCGCGCGTGGTGCGAGAGGCTGGCCTTACTGATGAGACAGGATGGATTCCCGTTGACCTTCAAACGCTTGAAACACCTTATGCCGGCGTTTTCGCCATCGGTGATATTACCTCCATTCGCCAGCCCAATCCCACCGGCTTCTTTCTGCCCAAGGCCTGGGTATTTGCCGATGAGGAGGCGCGCATCGTGGCGCGGAACATAGCCGGCGAGATTCTTAGCGAGGCCGACGCAAGCAAGTTCGATGGCAAAGGCTCCTGCTATCTGGAGACGGGCGATGACATGGCGGCTTACGGTTCGGGGAATTTCTACAGTTACCCGGCGCCCCGTGTCTACATGGAACCGCCTTCCAAACACTTTCTGAAAGAACGTAGAGAACTTGAGCGGGAGCGACTGGAAGCGCTGGTGTGACGTATACCTGAGCAAGATGAACTGAAAGAAAGACTTAATCTAATTAACCTGGAAACCTGTTGGAGGTGGGGAATGAGGAAACTATATATACTGGGTCTAGCGTTAGCAATAATAAGTTTACTGGTTCTGGCTGCCTGTGTCCCCTTCCCGTTTGGAGGGCCGGCGCCCGGTCAACAACCGTACCCGTATGGGCCAGGAGGTGGAACGGGACCCGGCATGATGGGGCGCGGTGGTATGGGTCCGGGTATGATGGGAGGAGGCTGGGGCAACTACAATCCTAATCCCAATGCCAAGCCCATTACCATTGACCAGGCGGCTGATGCTGTGCAGGGTTACCTGAATGCCTATGGCGGGCAAACTGGTTCTAGCAGAAGTGATGGACTTCGCCTGGAACTACTACGCCGAGGTAGAGGAAAAAGATACCGGTATTCACGCCATGGAGCTTCTCATTGATAAATACACCGGCAGGGTCTCCCCGGAGATGGGCCCGAACATGATGTGGAACACCAAGTACAGTCCGATGGGTGGGATGATGGGTAACTACGGGGGTGGCTCGCCTACAGCCAATATGCCCGTTAGCGCTGACCAGGCAAAGACTTTAGCCCAGCAATACCTGGATACCAATCTGCCCGGTCTGACCGTGGCTGAGGCTGATACTTTCTATGGCTATTACACCCTGCATACCCTGAAGAACGGGCAGGTCGAGGGAATGCTCAGTGTCAATGGCTATACCGGAGCCGTCTGGTATCATACCTGGCATGGTCCTTTCCTGGGTATGAAAGAGTACGATTAATTCTGATAACGAGGAAGACATATGGGTAAACCGATATACCTTGACTATAATGCCACCACTCCCATCGACCCTGCCGTGCGGGAGGCGATGCTCCCCTATCTGGATGAGTATTTTGGCAACCCCTCAACCACTCATGCCTACGGGCAGCCAGTCAAAGAGGCGGTGGAACACGCCCGGCAGCAGGTGGCTTCCCTCATCGGCGCCACGCCGGAGGAAGTCATCTTCACCAGCGGCGGGAGCGAGAGCGATAACCACGCCATAATCGGCACGGCGCTGGCGAACTCGCATAAAGGAAAGCATATCATCACCATGCGCATAGAACACCCGGCCGTGCTCAACACCTGCCGCTATCTTGAGGAGAGGCTGGGCTTTAAGGTCACCTATCTCCCGGTGGATAAATATGGGCTGGTTGACCCGGAGGACATTCGCCGGGCTATCACCGGAGAGACCATCCTGATTACCATCATGCACGCCAATAACGAGGTTGGCACCATTGAGCCGATTGCGGAAATCGGCGAGATTGCCCGAGAGCGGGGGATTCTCTTTCACACCGACGCCGCCCAGTCCTGCGGCAAAATCACGGTAGATGTCAACGAGCTAAAGGTGGATTTGCTGACCATCGCCGGGCACAAGCTGTATGCTCCTAAAGGAATCGGGGCGCTATTCATCAGAAAGGGCGTTCAAATCGACTCGCTAATCCACGGAGCCGGGCAGGAGAAAGGCCGGCGGGCCGGCACCGAGAACGTGCCTTACATGGTGGGACTGGGGAAGGCCTGTGAGCTTGCCAGGCAAGCCCTTTCGGAATACGGAACGAAGGTCAAAGGCTTGAGGGACAGGCTGTATCAGAGAATTGTTGATGGTCTTGGGAAAGATAAGGTTCACTTAAACGGTCATCCTGAAAGAAGGCTGCCGAATACCCTCAACATCAGCATCCGGGGCATCGTCGGCGACGAGCTGCTCAGCCGAATTCCGGAGTTCGCCGCTTCTACCGGAGCTGCCTGTCATGCCGGCTCCACCGAGCCATCAAGTGTGCTTCTGGAAATGGGTTTGAGCCGGGAACTGGCTCTTGGGGCACTGCGTCTGACGCTGGGACGCTGGAGCACCCAGGAAGAAATTGACACAGCAGCCAAGCTTATCGTAGAGCAAGCAAAGCGCCAGACCATCCCGCAAAGTGCCAATAGTATCGATTATTCGATATAGGTTTTACCACGATGCCATACCAGGTCTTTGACAGCCATGCGAGTGAATACGACGCCTGGTACGATACCGAGGCGGGCAAAGCTATCTTTGCCATGGAAGTGGACTGCCTCAAGCCGCTTCTTCACAGCTATAGCCGACCCTACCTTGAAGTTGGAGTTGGGTCGGGACGGTTTGCCCAGGCACTGGGGATAGAGTACGGGGTAGAGCCTGCACCAGCCCTGGCGCACATGGCAAAAGCCAGGGGAGTCAAGGTTACTGAAGCCACCGGCGAAGAATTACCCTTTCCCGATAAGATGTTCGGTGGGCTTCTTATGGCCTTTACTCTCTGTTTCCTGGACAACCCGCAAAAGGCCCTTCAGGAAGCGTGGCGAGTGCTCCAGCCTGAAGGTGGATTGGTGCTCGGCCTTATACTCCGAGACAGCCCCTGGGCAGAGTTCTACGCGAAGAAGGGAAAAGAAGGTCACCCGATATATAGCCAAGCACGATTTTTCTCTAAGGATGAGGTGGAGCACTTGCTCCGGCTGTCCGGCTTTAAAGAGTTACGGTATCGCTCCGTCCTTTTCCAACCGCCGGGGTTAAGTATTTACCATACTGAGAAACCTACTGAGGGTTATTTTAAAGACGCCAGCTTCGTGTCTATTGTATGTCAAAAACAACCAAGCTGAAGGCGAACACCATCATCAACTGGCAAACCTCATCATGAACACCATCTAGCCCTGGGCAACTCAGTACTACAAATGACTGTTTAAAACACCATAATTAGAATGGCCATTACAACAAGAAGCCCAGCACCTATCTTCGGGATATATTTTTCATAGCGTGCCAGTTTAGGCTGGAATTGTTTATAGACTTTGACACCAACGATAGTTGCCACGATGAGCCCTAACAAAACTGAAACGCCGTACGCACCATAAGTATCCACGCATTTAGACCACCGGCTACTAGAGCTAGCAAGGCGATTTCCTCCTCATGGGCAAAACCAAGGATGAAAGCAAACGAAGCTAGCCCCAGAAGGCTCAGCGCAACTGCCGCCCGGTGTTTATGTTTGTGCGTATGCCGGCCTTGACCCGGGTGTTCATGCTCGTGTTCGTGCTCGATTTCTGGATTACCTGGGTGGTTATGACCATGTTGCCTTTCAAGGTCGTCCACCTTTTCTCTGAACAACTTGAAAGCGAGAACCAGCAATAAAGCCGCCGCAACATACTTTATCCACGGAGCTTCAAAATTCAGCCATCTTTGGAGTAGAACATAGGCAACAACAACGGCTATCGATGATGCGAGATGACCAATGCCGATAATTGACGAACTGAGAGTTGCGCTAGAAGAGCGTTTTTTCTTCTTCATGGAATACAGCACGGCAACCGGCCAACCGTGTCCCGGCTCAAAGCCATGCAAAAGCCCTATCATCACTACGCCAATATATGCCGGATTAAACATCTTTTACCTCAGTTCAATAAATCCATTATACCCCTGTCACCAAATTCTATCCACCAGCTATAATGTCCCGATAAAACAAAGCCCTGGTATTTAATAAGGGACCAAATCCCAATCTTACACCTACATAAATCTGCGTCTTTCTTTTTGTTGAACTCATCTTCTTCCCAAGGGAGGGGGAGATAATGTAACTACTTCTTGTTGAGACACTAAATGAGTGTTTGTTGAGCAGGCGATCCAACCTCTGTTCGTT
>CAVSBU010000030.1:0-93715 GCA_963726215.1 uncultured Chloroflexia bacterium | reverse complement strand
TATTTTTCGATTACAGCGATTAAAAATGATTTCAAAGATTTTTATTGGAATTTGGATATTTGAATTTGTTTAGGATTTAGAAATTCGGATTTGGAATTTTCTGGTGAATCAATTGATGGCGTTCTCGATAAGCTCGATGCGGTTGGCTTTGCCGTTCTGGTCGAGCTCGACGGCGACGAAGTCTATGCGCCAGGACTCGGGCAGGTCCTGGTGGTTATTAAGATAAGTCAGCGCTGAGGCGATAAGTTTTTCTTTCTTGGCGAAGGTCACCGATTCTTCCGGACTGCCGAAGCCGGAGCTGGCCTTGGTGCGGACCTCGACGAAGACGAGGCAGCCTTTTTTCTCAGCCACGACGTCTATCTCACCTTCGCGGCAGCGGAAATTTGTGTCACGTATTTTATAGCCCTTCTTTTTGAGAAAATTTCTGCCAGCTTTTCGCCCGTGGTGCCGAGTTCTCTGCGTTTCATTTTGTTTGGGCAACTAGACGACCCTTGCTGGGCTGGTGGTTGGGTTCAGTTTGATTTCCATATGGGCATCAAGCGCGTGGGCGACCCTTTTAACCGTTGATAGAGACGGAAGTGAACTGCCGCTCTCCAGTCGTGCTATGCTCTCCTGCTTGGTGTTCAATAACCTTGCCAATTGTTCTTGAGTCAATCCTTTTGCCAGCCGTAGTCGGATTAGGGCAGAGGCTAGTTGATACTCAGGCTTGAGTGCCTCGTATTCTTTCCTGAACTCAGGGTCTCTAAGAAGTCGCTTTTTTTGTTCCTTCCAGTTCATCTATTTTACCTCCCTCTGGACAAATAGTCGTCCATCCTGCTCTTGGCTATTTCTATATCGCTTCTGGGTACCGGCCCGGATTTCTTAATAAGTCCGTATAGCAGCACAAAGGTTTGACCGGTTGCCAGGAAATAGATAATGCGATACCTGTTGGTGCCATGTCTTATCCTTAACTCCCATAGCTGTTTTTCCAGTCGTCTGGCGTAGGGCATTCCCAGGTCAACGCCAAATTCTTCAGTAAATCTAACGTCCAGGCTACTTTGGCTTTTGATTTGGCATCCAGCGAGTCGATGAACTCCGCTACCTGGAACCTACCATTTTCTGACTGGTAGTATTCAACGCTCCACACTGACCACCAATTATAACAATATTGCTATAATCTGTCAACTCTGAAAAGTGTGAAAGATTTATAAAGATTCTTCAGTCGCGGAGTTTACACTGAGCGGTATGAGATTCTTCGCTGCGCTCAGAATGACACAAGAAGCGAAGTGCTCATTCAGAATGACATTAACGAAGGGCTCAGGATGACTAAATGTGGGGGACTGACCTTCAGGTCTGTCCGTTTCGGACAGGTAGAGACCTGTCCCTAGCACAAGCTCATTTTGGCTGTGTTGCCTCTTTTACCGGGGCGAAGGAGTGGCGGTGGATGGGCGAAGGTCCGTTTTGACGGAGACAGGATACATGCTTTCTGGTGCCGTAGCCTTTGTGGTCGGCCAAGCCGTAGCCGGGATGAAGCTGGTCGAGCTCCACCATAATCCGGTCGCGGGTAACCTTGGCGATAATCGAGGCGCAGGCGATGGAAAGGCATAACTTGTCGCCCCGGACTATCGGCTTTTGGGAGATGCGGAGCTGCGGCAGGCGCAGGAAGTCTATAAGCAGGTAATCAGGCGGGCTGGCTAGCTGCTCGATGGCGTGGCACATGGCAATTTTGGTGGCATTGAGTATGCCGATGACGTCGATGGTCTGCGGGGCGATGATGCCCACGCTGACAGCTATGGCGTCCTGTTTAATCAGGTCGAAAAGGGACTCGCGCTTGGCTGCCGGCAGCTCTTTGCTGTCGCGGACTGATTTGAGCCAGGGGAAGTCAGGCGATGGCGGCAGTATAACGGCAGCGGCGACTACCGGACCGGCCAGGGCGCCGCGGCCGGCTTCGTCTACGCCGGCGATGAGGCGATAGCCTTTGGCGCTGAGCCCGTTTTCCTCAACCAGGCTCGGCGGAGGGAATACGGCTTTTTTGGCTTTAGCTTTCAATGGTGCCACCGCCCAGAACTTCATCGTCTTTATAAAAGACCACCGCCTGGCCCGGCGTGACGGCAGGCTGCGGCTGGTTAAAACTGACTTCGGCAGAGTCCGGTGCCGGGTAGAGAGTGGCGGGAACGTCCGGCGACCGGTAGCGTATCTTAACCGTTACTGTCATTGATTCCGAAGGTGGCTTTCCCGATACCCAGCTCACTTCGGAGGCGGTAAGCTGCGAGCGATAAAGCTCTTCCCTGGAGCCGACGACAAGCCGGCTCTTATCCGGTTCTATTTTGGTGACGTAGAGAGGTTCAGCGGTGGCCAGACCCAGGCCGTGCCTCTGCCCCACGGTATAAAAGGCGGTCCCCTTATGCCTGCCCAGCACCTCGCCGTGGCTGTTGACGATTTCCCCGGGAGTTGCGGCAACATACTGGCTTAGAAATGTGCCGTAGTCGGAGGCGATGAAGCAGATATCCTGGCTGCTCGGTTTACCGGCGGTGGGCAGGCCCTTTTGTCGGGCTAACTCCCGGACCTGGGACTTGGTGTAATCGCCCAGAGGAAAGAGTACGCGGCTGAGCTTGTCCTGCCCCAGCGTGTAGAGCATGTAGGACTGGTCTTTAGTCCAGCGTCAAGTCCTTTGAGCAGGTGGTAGCTATTGTCGTAGTGTTTGACTCTGGCGTAATGGCCGGTGGCTAAATAGCCGGCGCCCAGAGAAAGAGCGTGGTCGAGAAGGCAGCCGAATTTTATGTACCGGTTGCAGGCGATGCACGGGTTCGGGGTTCGACCTCGGGCGTATTCCCGGCAGAAATAGTCGATTACATGCTTGTTTGAAGTCGTCCTCCAGGTCGATGAGGTGAAAGGGTATGCCCAGAGTGCGGCAGATGTTTTCAGCGTCGATGGATATTGGCGGCTGAGGGGCAGGTCTGGCGTTTATCCGGCGCTTGTTTGTCGGACCACAGGCGCATGGTTATGCCCGATGACTTCGTAGCCGGCTTCTTGCAGCAGACAGGCTGCCATCGAGGAGTCAACGCCGCCGCTTAAGGCTACAGCTACGCGCTTCTTAGACATGCCTCGAAACTTTTTCTGCCTGCAGTAGATGGTCAACCCTGTCCCAGACAATTTTACCGATTTCGGCTCGGGGCAGGGTAGCGTCTATTACCAGCCAGCGCTCCAGCTCCTCGGCAGCTAACTTGAGGTAGCCATCTCTGACTTTCCTGTGAAAGGCGATGTTTTCAGCCTCGAAGCGGTCGTTTGACCTTGGACCCTTTGCGGCTCAGCCCCTTCCGGGCGGGTATGTCCAGCAATATGGTGAGGTGGGGTTTTATACCTTCCGTAGCCAGGTCGTTAATCTCTTCAATGGTCTCCAGGTTCAGTCCGCGGCCGTAGCCCTGATAGGCAATGGTGGAATCCGCGAAACGGTCGCAGATGACCACTTTGCCCTGCTCCAGGCCGGGGCGAATCACTTCGTTGACCATTTGTATGCGGCAGGCGGCAAACAGAAATAGCTCGGCCAGGGGAGATATTTTATCCTGAAGCCTTCTTTTGAGCACGTACCTTAACCGGTTGCCCAGTGCCGTGCCGCCGGGCTCATGTGTCAGCACTGCGGGTATGCCCCGGCGGACAAGTCTTTGCCACAGAGCTCTGGCCTGAGTGCTCTTGCCGCAGCCTTCGGCGCCTTCAAAGGTGATAAATAAGCTCAAAACTGCCTCCCGCTAATTGTTTCCCGTCATTGCGAGCCCTTCGCCTTTTGTCATTCTGAGCCCTCGTTCCGCTCATTCTGAGCCTGTCGAAGAATCTCCACTCAGGACAAGCTCCGCGAAGAATCTAGTCCAAATCGGACAGACCTGAAGGTCTGTCCCTACTGCCAAAGGCAAAACAAAGGCTATGTTAGCCTTTGATAATCTGCACTCTTCTTTTGGGCTCTTTGCCCAGGCTGTGTGATGCCAGACCGTGGCGTTCAGCCACCAGATGCTGCAAGCGGCGGATATAGGCATTTTGCGGGCTCAGTTCCACGGGTCCCTTGCCCTCTTTCACCTGGGTAATGGCTTGCTCCGCTTCGGCTAAGGCTGAAGACGGAGGTTCTCTTTGTGGCGTGAATATGGTATCGAGGCATTGTCTCAGTTGGGGCAGGTTGTTGCTTTTGACGGCGTAGATGGGAATGCCAGCCATCTCGGCATCCCTTATCTTCTGCGGCTTTCGGTGGTAATAGTTCTTGGCGGTGAGCAAGAGGTTGCTTTGTCTGAGGTCGTTGGTAATCTCCAGAGCGATTCCTCTTTCCCTGGCGGCTTCCTCCAGCTTGGCGCGGTTTATGCCGAAAAGGTATATTCTGGGCGTTTCCGTCTTTGGCGCCGTTTCCTTCTTATTCGGGGCATGGGAGGTGGTCACTTTGTCCCTTCTTAACTTCGCCGTTTTCATCAAACCAGCGTATTTCAGTTTCCTGCGGTCTGCCGTGAAGGATGGCATCTACCGCCTGGCCGACATCCGGGTGAACGGTGACTTTATCGCGTTCCTGGATTTCGACGACGATATCGAAGGTTGGCGGTGCCTTGCGCTCCAGGATTGACTTCTGGGTGTGCCTGCGGCGTGCCTCCTCATCTCCCAGGGTCACCGTTTGAATGCCGCCGATGAGGTCGGACAGCGTAGGGTTCATCATCAAGTTCTCCAGTGTATTGCCGTGGGCGGTGCCGATTAGCTGGACGCCGCGCTCGGCGATAGTCCGGGCGGCTTCAGCTTCCAGGCTGGTGCCTATCTCATCGATGATGATGACCTCGGGCATGTGGTTTTCCACGGCTTCTATCATAACGGCGTGCTGCATGGTTGGCGTCGGCACCTGCATCCGCCGCGCATGGCCTATGGCGGGGTGCGGTATGTCACCATCGCCGGCGATCTCGTTGGAGGTGTCAACGACAATCACACGTTTTTTGAAGTCGTCAGCCAGTACCCGTGCCACTTCTCGCAGCATGGTTGTCTTGCCGATGCCGGGCCGGCCGAGCAGCAGCACGCTTTTGCCTGACTCGACCAGGTCCTGGATGATTTTCACGGTGCCGAAGACAGCCCGACCCACGCGGAGAGTCAAGCCGACGATTCGCCCTTCACGGTTGCGCATGGCTGAAATCCGGTGCAGCGTGCGCTCGATGCCGGCGCGGTTATCGCCGCTGAAGCAACCGATGCGGGAGACTGACATGCTCGATATCTGAGTCCGTGACCTCGATGTGGCTGAGTATTACTTCCTGGTGCGGATAGCGGGCTTCCGGTGGACGTCCCAGGTCTAAAACTATTTCCAGTAATTCGCTGTTATTGGGTTGCTCCAGAAGCGCCTGGCGAATATGCAGCGGCAGAACGCCAAGCAGGGCATCTAAATCGTCAGCAATTACTCTTTGCAATCAACATCTCCTGTGACAATGTCGAGGAAGTACTTATGCAGCCTCAAGTCATCGGTCAGCTCCGGATGGAAGGCACAGGCCAGCAGCTTGCCCTGCCTTACCGCCACCGGTTTGCCATTTAGTTGACATAAGACTTCAACACCGCGTTCGGCTTTTTCTATTATAGGAGCCCGGATGAAAACGCCGTGGAAAGTACCGTTGTGCAGGGCGGGTATTTTCAGGTCGGCTTCGAAGCTGTCCACCTGCCTGCCGAAGGCATTGCGCTCCACCTCTATGTCCATGACGCCGATGGATTCCATCTGTAAATTGGGCACTTTTTTGGCCAGAAGTACCAGGCCGGCGCAGGTACCGAAAATGGGGAAGCCTTTTTTAGCAAGCCGGCGTATCGGCTCCATCAGTCCGTAGTCGGACAGCAGTTTGCTGATGGTAGTGCTCTCTCCGCCGGGGATTATCAGTGCATCCAGGCCATCGAGTTCTGAGGGCAAGCGGACGGGGACGGCTTCGGCGCCTAAAGCGGACAGCATCTGTATATGTTCAGCCACAGCTCCTTGCAGAGCCAGGACACCGATTTTCACTCTACCAGCCTCTGGTGGCCAATAATTGTTCCGGCGGTATGGTCTTTATGTCCACGCCGGGCATGGCTATTCCCAGCGCTTTGGATACCTCGGCGATGATTGCCGGGTCCTGATAATGTGTGGTGGCTTTAACGATGGCTTTAGCCCGTGTTGCCGGGTCGCTGGACTTGAAGATACCGGAGCCGACGAAGACGCCCTCGGCGCCGAGCTGCATCATGAGCGCGGCATCGGCTGGTGTGGCTATACCGCCGGCAGCGAAGTTGACCACGGGTAGTTTTCCTGTTTTGTGTATCTCCAGCACCAGCTCCAGAGGAGCACCCAGGTTTTTGGCTTCGGTGGTAAGCTCATCAACGGGCAGGGCTTGCAGCCGGCGAATGCCGTCCTGTACTGCCCGCATATGTCTCACCGCTTCCACGATGTTGCCGGTGCCGGCCTCGCCCTTGGTGCGAATCATGGCGGCACCTTCGGCAATGCGGCGCAGAGCTTCGCCTAAATCGCGGCAGCCGCAGACGAAGGGGACTTTGAAATCGTGTTTCCAGATGTGATGGCTTTCATCGGCAGGTGTCAGCACCTCCGATTCGTCGATATAGTCGACTCCCAGCGATTCCAGAACCTGAGCCTCGACAAAGTGACCGATGCGGCATTTAGCCATCACCGGAATGCTTACCGCTTCCATTATGGCGGTGATTATGGTCGGGTCAGCCATGCGCGCCACGCCGCCGGCAGCTCTGATGTCGGCCGGCACGCGCTCCAGCGCCATGACGGCACAGGCGCCGGCTTCTTCAGCAATCTTGGCATGCTGCGGTGTGACCACGTCCATGATGACGCCGCCCTTCAGCATCTGGGCTAAGCCTGTTTTAACTTTCCAGGTACCTGTTTCCATTTTCCCCCGTTTACATAAGTTTTTGTTAATATTTTACACTGGTTCAGCCTTCGTAGCAAATAAGGCTAACCGAAGCATTTAGTTATTGCCTGTCATTGCGAGCCCTTTAATAAATAATCATTCTAGTTCGCTATCAAAATCTCACGGCTCAGAATAAACTATGACTAAGAATCTCCACTAGGTAATCCACTAGAATCTCTGCCTGGCGCCGATATCTACATTCTGCTGGATCGTTAGGAGTAACGCTCCTGACGGCAATAAATGTTTCCGTCAGTTTCTCCTGTTCATTATTAGAATTATAGCACCTGTGGTCGATAAAGCGAATTTCTTAAAAGTATTGTGTTTAGCCACCATGAGACATATAATGGAGAGAACCTAACTATCGGAGAAGCCATGCAACAGTATGTCACCTGCCCCAGGTGTGGTACGCCAAACTATATGAACCAGCCATTCTGTGCGGGATGTGGTGCACCTCTGGCTACCTCATGTCCATATTGCGGTGTGTATATGCCTTCATCGTCCGGATTCTGCACCAACTGCGGTGCGCAAGTGGGAATGGGACACGAGACAACCGGTAAAACAGCACAAGCCAACATCAGGCTGGGCAAAATTTGGGGGAGTGCTGTTTGTGCTTGGAGTGCTTTGCATAATCGCCGGCCCTATATTCGTTATGTTGAAGCCGGAAGCAGAGCAAAGTACTTCGCTGCTTATTAAATGGATTG
Organism: uncultured Chloroflexia bacterium; assembly: GCA_963726215.1. GTDB lineage: Bacteria > Chloroflexota > Dehalococcoidia > GIF9 > UBA5629 > 9FT-COMBO-48-23. Next base: position 86,139 of record CAVSBU010000030.1, on the reverse strand, counting down.
TGGCCGGCGGGGTGGGTGTGATTATCGGTTTACCTCTGATGTTCAAAGGCTAAAATAGATTTAGCCAATGGAGTTCCGCAACAAGCTAAATTTCAGGCTGCTTTGTTGGCTTGTGTTATAATCCTGAGTATGAAAATCCTGGGCATTGAGACCTCGTGCGATGAGACGGCGGCGGCGGTAGTTGAGGACGGGGACTAACATTCTATCGAATGTTGTTGCCTCTCAGGTGGATATACACCGTCGCTATGGCGGTATTGTACCTGAGGTAGCTTCGAGGCAGCACCTGATAACTATTTTACCGGTGCTGGACAGCGCCATGGCCGAGGCGAAAGCAAGCTGGCAGGACATAGGCGCTGTGGCCGTGACCATCGGTCCCGGCCTGGCCGGCTCGCTGCTGGTAGGAGTGAATGTAGCCAAGGCGATAGCCTTGGCCCACGGCCTGCCGCTTATCGGCGTCAATCATCTTGAAGCTCATATCTATGCCAACTGGCTGAGTAAGGACAAGCCTGAATTTCCCTGCCTCTGTCTGATTGTTTCCGGAGGGCACAGCGACCTGGTGCTGATGAGCGGGCACGGGCAATTTGAAAAGCTGGGGCGGACCAGAGATGATGCTGCCGGCGAGGCCTTCGATAAAGCAGCCAGGATTCTGGGACTGGGTTATCCCGGCGGCCCGGCCATTGAGAAAGCTGCCACGGGCAGTACGCCATCGTTTCCTTTGCCCCGCGCCTGGCTTAAGGGCAGCGACGATTTCAGCTTCAGCGGGTTGAAAACGGCGGTGCTTCATCTGGTCAGGGACAATGATTTTTCAGACCCGGCGCGTGTCGCTGGAGCGGCAGCTAGCTTTCAGCAGGCTGTGGTTGACGTCCTGACCGCCAAGACCATACAGGCGGCGGAAAGGCTGGGCGTTAAGCAGATATTGCTTTCCGGCGGTGTGGCAGCCAATAAAGCTCTACGTGACAGCTTCACCGGTAATTCACCGGTGCCGGTACATATACCGCCGCCGGGCCTGTGCACCGATAATGCGGCTATGGTTGCCGCCTGCGGTTACTATCACTACCAGCTGGGCAAAGTCGATGGCTTCGATGTGGATGTGGTACCCAGCCTCAGCCTGGGCTAAAATCTACGGGACATTGGGTACAATTTCGGCGGCGGCAGTAAGCGTTGAAGATGTGAATCAGCCCCTGCTGCTGGCAGGCGGAAAGGCGGATATCCGGCCTGAGCCTGAGTTGCTGCTTCATATACCGGGTTAGCTCATTGTCTCCTGTCCTGGGGTAGCGGCGGTAAATCTCACCGGCTTTCTTCTTGAGCTTTGAATCGGAGTCTAATTCGCCCCAGGCGGCAGCGAAGGGCAGTATAGTATTTATGACTATGGCCGATGCCTTCTCGTAGCCGATAAGGGCTGAGGCTCTACCTGGTAACGATACCGAAATCGAAGTGATTTTGCCAATAGCCGTGGCTGGCCACGACCAAACCGCTTTCCAGCCAGCGATGTTCAGTACCGGCGGGCGCTTTCTTTACCAGTCTCAGAATACCCCGAAGCAGCCCTGATTTATGATAACGGCTTATGAGGTAGCTCAGGGCGATGAGGCGGCGGGTGGGGAAGTTATCCGGCCGCACCCGGAAAAAGCACCAGTCAGCTTCTTTCATGGTCTCGGTTATGCCCGCGGACTGCCATATTTTTTGTAACTTAACTGCCTCCCTGTCTTTAACTGACCTGTGCCGCTGGGAAGGAAGTAAGCCGGCATTACCCAGAAGCAGCGCCTGTAAGGCAAAATCGGCTGTAGGCTTACCATTTTTTATTAATTTGCTGACGGGTAACCTTTGGGCCAGTTCCTGGCACGGCTCAGCATTTTGCGCATAGCCCAGGGCTCTGGCTATGCCTCGGTAAAGCACTTGACCGGCATCCTCTTTATTTAATGCTTTGCGGAACAAGGCTATCTTAGCCTTGAACCTTTTATGTCCGGCGGCGGTAAGCAATTTGTTCAGATTATCACTATTTGGATGCCTGCTGGCCGCAGGACAAGAGCTTGAGGAATTGGCCGGCAAGTTGACTAGCTCGTCTAAAGGGCTGTTGATAAATGAGCCGAGGCAGATGGTGGGGATGGCCTGGCCATTCTGGAGCAGGGTAGGAGTTTGGCTATCCTGCTGCCAGACGACATGCAAAACTATGTTATTGTATTTCGGGTCCTGATGATGGCCGTGGCTATGCCAGTGGCTGGACCTGGAATGGACCTCGATGTTTCCGCTTATTATGCGGCCGTTGACGGCAAAAACGGCATCTCTGAAATCACAGCCGCTGGTGTTACTGACCCTGCCCGGGAAAATTATGTGAAGCCATTCGCCGGTATCGGCGACAGGGTACCTTACCAGGTGGCTTTGCCACAGGCGAGAGATAATCCTTTCCGTAATCTTTGTTTTCATGTTCTCATTACACGATTACGTGTATATAGAGGTAAAAAAATTTAATTTCGTTTAGACGGTACGCTGACCTGGCATGCTTTTAATCAATTGCCTTATTTTTAGCCTTTGGCGTATATTTGAAACCGGAACGCTCGGCGACCAGGGTCAGCAGAGTGGCCGAAGTTCCTCGCGGCCTGTACATCCCTGTCTCCCACTCGCTGATTGTCTGCTGGCGAGTGCCCAGCTCCTCAGCCAGCTTGGCCTGTGTTAGCCTCATATGCCGCCGCAACGCCCTGACTCCCGGCCCGTCCCATCTGATTCTCTGCCTCTTAACCATGCTAGTCTTATTTTACACGGTATAGCGTAAACAATCAAGCGCCTTAAGCTCGATTTTAACGAGCCAAACAGTTAAAGAGGCTACCTCTTTACAAACAAAATCGATTGTGCTATCATAATTAGCAGTCTCAATCTAAGAGTGCTAAAATTTAAGAGGAGGTAAATATGGCAGTAAAACTTGACCCCTTGGGAGACAGAGTAGTGGTTAAGCCGAGTACGAAGGAGGAGGTGACGAAGGGAGGCATTGTGATACCGGACACGGCTAAGGAGAAACCACAGGAGGGCAAGGTCATGGCTGTCGGTCCGGGCAGGATGACCGAAGACGGCAAACGTATCCCCATGGATGTGAAGGTCGGTGATATAGTGATTTACGCCAAATATGGCGGCACCGAGATAAAGGAGGGCGATGAGGAGCTTATTATCCTGAGGGAAAGCGATATTTTAGCCAAGAAAAGAAAGTAGAAAAAGTCTATAAATATAAAATAGGAGGATTTTAGCAGATGGCAAAACAAATTCTTTACGGTGAAGAGGCAAGGCGAGCCTTAAAGGCTGGCATTGACGCTCTGGCTAATGCGGTTAAGGTTACCCTGGGCCCGCGGGGTCGTCCAGTAGCTCTGGATAGAAAGTTCGGCGCACCTAACGTTATCAACGATGGCGTTTCAATTGCCAAGGATATCGAGCTGCCCGACCCCTTCGAGAATATGGGGGCGCAACTGGTAAAGGAAGCAGCAATCAAGACCAATGATAAGTGTGGCGACGGCACCACCACAGCCACGGTGCTGGCTCAAGCCATAGTCAATGGCGGCTTCAAAAATATCGCTGCCGGAGCCGACGCCATGTCTCTCAAACGCGGTGTTGAAAAAGGTGTGACGGCCGTGGTGGCCGAATTGAAAAAAATGTCCACACCGGTAACCACCAAGGAGCAGGTAGCTCAAGTAGCCACCATATCAGCGGCTGATGCTGAGGTCGGTAGTCTCATCGCTGAGGTGATGGAGAAAGTAGGTAAGGACGGCGTTATTACGGTTGAAGAATCGAAAGGTTTGCTCTTCGAAACTGAGTACGTCGAGGGCATGGAATTCGACCGCGGCTACATCAGTCCTTATTTCATTACCAATCCCGAGCTGATGAAAACAGAGCTTGAAGACCCGTATATACTGATTACCGACAAGAAAATCTCAGCCATAGCTGACCTACTGCCGGTTCTGGAGAAGATTCTTCAAGTTTCCAAAAATTTTGTGGTTATCGCTGAAGACGTCGAAGGTGAGGCTCTGGCTACACTGGTGGTCAACAAGCTCAGGGGCACTCTTAACTGTCTGGCGGTCAAGGCGCCGGGCTTCGGCGACAGGCGAAAGGCGATGCTTGAGGATATAGCTATACTGACCGGCGGCAAGGTAATCTCTGAGGAGATAGGACGGAAGCTGGATTCAACTACTGTGGCTGACCTCGGCAGAGCACGCAAAATAGTGGCCGACAAGGACAATACCACCATAGTTGAAGGTAAAGGCTCGGAAGCGGACATACAGGCTCGTATCAAGCAGATAAAGGCGCAGATCGATGAGACCACCTCTGACTATGACAAAGAGAAGCTTCAGGAGAGATTGGCTAAATTGGCTGGCGGCGTGGCGGTGATTAAGGTCGGAGCTGCCACTGAAGTTGAGCTTAAAGAGAAAAAGCACCGGGTGGAGGATGCTCTTTCAGCCACCAGAGCTGCGGTTGAAGAGGGCATTCTGCCTGGAGGTGGAGTTGCCTTAATCAACGCTACCGCGGCCCTGGATAAAATTAAGGCGGAAGGCGATGAAGCCACCGGAGTGGCTATTCTTAGGCAGGCTCTGGAGGAGCCACTGCGCTGGATTGCCATAAACTCTGGTGAGGAAGGCTCTGTGGTGTTGGACAAGGTCAAGCGCAGCAAGAAAGGTGTAGGATTCGATGCGTTGAGGGATGAGTACGGCGATATGGTAGCCAAGGGCATCATCGACCCGCTTAAGGTTACCAGGACCGGCCTGGAGAATGCTTCCAGTATCGCTAGCATGATTCTGACCACGGAAGCGCTGGTGACTGATATCCCGGAGAAGGAAAAAACTCCTCCGATGCCATCCATGCCCGAGTACTAGACTTAAACCATTATAGATTGTTTGAGTAAAGAGCCGTCCCGAGGGACGGCTCTTTCTTATTTTTTGTCTGTTATTGCGAGGAGCGTAAGCTCCGAAGCAATCTCATAGTTTAAGCAGCTTGGCTAAAGGCTCTTCTTTTTTAACCGGCCCAACGATAGCCAAATTCAGCTTTTCGCCGGTGAAGAGCTGCCGTGCCACGCGTTTCAGGTCTTCGATAGTGACCGCTTCAACCAGTGATATCACCTCATCCGGTGTCAGGATGCGTTTAGTGAGCAGCTCTTGAGCTCCCAGCCAGCCGGCAACATTTCGGCTGCTTTCCAGGCTCAGCAATAGCCGCCCTTTAGCCATCTCCTTAGCCTTTTTGAGTTCGGCGTCAGAAATCTGCTCCTTAATCTTGGAAAGTTGGTCGATAATAGCGCTCAGTGCGTTATCGACCCGGCTTGAGTCAACTCCGGCATAGATGATGACGGCTCCGGAATCGGCAAAGTGGTCGGCGTAGCTATGAATGTCATAGGCAAGCCCTTGTTGCTCTCTAATCTCAGTGAAAAGACGGCTGCTCATTCCTTCACCCAGTACGGTGCTGAGCAGGTCAACTGCAAAGCGGTCAGGGTCGAAATATGAAAATCCGGGTACGGCCAGGCAGAGCTGGACCTGCTCGGTTTCTCGGAACTCGATTTTCAGCCTGGCAGCTTCCTGGTTGCCGGTGTTAGGGAAGCCTGGCCGATACCTTGTTACGTTTCCATCCGCCCAAAGCCTTACTGACGGTGTCCTGTATTTGCTTCTGTTCGATGTCGCCGGCGATGCTAATTACAATATTATTGGGCAGGTAGGCGCTGGAGAAGAAGTCCAGTATTTGCTGGCGTGTCAGAGCGGTTATTGTTTCTCTGTTTCCAGCTATATCTCGTCCTAATGGCTGCCCCGGCCATATAATCTCATCTATCAACATAGCCACCCGCTGTCTCGGGGAGTCGAGGCTCATATTTATTTCCTCGATGATTACCTGACGTTCGCGGTCGATATCTTCAGCCGCAAAGCGGGAGCTGCGCAGCAGGTCGATTAGCACATCCAGAGCTAAAAGAAAGTGCTCGCTGGTTACCCGACACCAATAAGTAGTCAACTCCTTGTCGGTACCGCCGTTTAGTATACCGCCGACGCTTTCAATAGCTTCGCTTATTTCCTTGGCGGTGCGGCGCTTGTCGGTGCCCTTAAAACAAAGATGCTCGATGAAGTGGGAAATGCCGGCCTCAGAGTCAATTTCATAACGCGAGCCAACGCCCAGGAAAAAGACCACGGAGACAGAACGGGTGTGAGGCATTTCGCTGGTAAGAAGACGCAAACCATTATCCAGGGTAATTTTTTCGTACATGATCTAGAATTTTACCCGCCACCGACCTCCGGCGTCAATGCGGTTACCGGAAGAAGCTAGCAAAAGTTGACCTCGTGCTCATCCACTGCTATACTTGATTTCCGTCTGTCGATAATAAGGAGGCATGAATAGGATGAAAACGTCAACTGCCCGGCTTACCTTTATGGATGTGGCAATTTCCAGGACAGGTCTTCTCTGGGATGCCGTTCTGGTGGTTGGCTTTGCTTGCTTAACTGCTGCCTTTGCCCAGATAAGTTTCTGGGTCGGCCCGGTGCCGATTACGGGGCAAACATTTGCTGTTCTTTTGACCGGTGCTCTTTTGGGCAGCCGGCGCGGTGCCTTGAGCCAGCTCAGTTATCTGGCCATAGGTGCCACCGGCATACCCTATTGGTTTGCGCTTGGTGGTCCACCGGGCATAGCTCGCCTGGTTGGTCCTACGGGCGGCTATTTGATAGGCTTTGTGGCCGTTGCTTTCCTTGTCGGCTGGCTGGCCGAAAGAGGTTGGGATAGGCGTGTATGGACAGCAGCTCTGGCCATGCTGGCCGGCGAAACTGTGCTGTATGTATTTGGTCTGTCGTGGCTGGTACGTTTTGTTCCTGGAGACAAGGTGCTTCAGGCTGGGCTTTATCCATTTGTAATCGGCGATTTGATAAAAGTGGCTGCCGCCGCCTTGATTTTGCCTTCCGGATGGCTGCTTCTGCGGCGATTTAGAAATTGAAAGATACACCTCTGCTAACTGATTCTCATTGAGGTAATCGATTTGGACATCACCTGGCTAGGTCATTCCTGTTTTCGCATCAAGGGTAAGGAAGTTACGGTTATCACCGACCCATACCCCCCGGGCCTGGGTTATTCTCTAGGCAGGCCCCAGGCTAACATAGTTACCGTGAGCCACTTTCATCCCGGCCACTCCTACACCCAGGCTGTCAGCGGCGAGTTTAAAGTGATTAAAGGGCCCGGTGAATATGAATTAAAGGAAACGTTTATTACCGGCATTGCCACGTGGCATGATGCCGTCCAGGGTCAAAAGCTGGGCAAAAATACGGTTTATCTTTTAGAAATGGACAGTATTACCTTGTGCCATTTGGGTGACCTTGGACATTTGCCGTCATCCGAGCTTATAGAGGACGTGGGAGATATCGACGTGCTGTTCTTACCCGTCGGCGGCGTATCTACCATAGGTGGTTCGACGGCTGCTGAGATAGTGAGGCGGCTGACGCCCAAAGTCGCCATTCCCATGCACTACAAGACAGCGACACTGAAAAAAGACCTTGAGCCGGTGGACAAGTTCTTGAAAGAAATGGGAATAAAGGAAAAGGTCTCTCAACCCAAGCTCTCCGTCAGCCGGTCCAACCTGCCCGCCAGTACCCAGGTTATTGTTCTCGATTATACCAGGTAGCATTACTGAGATTGCTCAGCATGTAACTTTAGCTTCTTGTCTGCAGTTGATCCTAAAATCTAATCTAGGATTTACATTTAGATTTAAAAAATCTCTTATCTGCTAACCTTTGACAGGCCTCGTCTTTGTCACGTAGAATTAGCCTGGTTATGACATTAGCCAAGACGCTCTACGATTTGCAGCAAATCGACCTTAACATTCAAAAGGAACAAGAGACATTAGATGACATCAATCGCCAGCTAGGTGAGAGCGAAGCTTTGAGCCAGGTTAAGGCTGAGCTTCTCGCTGAGCAGAAGCATCTGGCTGAGACGGAAAAGCAGCAGCGGGATGTGGAGTGGGAGATTGAAGACCTGCGAAGCAGCATAAAGCAGTTAAACGATAAGCTGTATGGCGGTAAAAGTAAGAACCCTAAAGAACTGGTTAGCCTCGAGAAAGAGCTTGAGATTTTCAAGGCTAAGTTGAGGCAAAAGGAAGACGACCTGCTTGACCTGATGGCTGAGATAGAGTCGGTACAGGACAAGATAAAGATAAATAGTGAACGACTCAGTAAATTGGAAGGGGAGTGGCAGCGGGAGCAAAAAGACCTGTCTCAAAGGCAAGCCAAGGTGAAAAGTCGGCTCTCAGACCTGAGCCGGAAGCGGCAGGCACTGGCCTCGGATATTGCCAAGCAAACTCTCGAGCTTTATGAAGTGATAAGGTTGAGGAAGGGACAGGCGGTGGTAAAAATAGAGCAGGGGAGATGTCAGGGGTGCCGGCTTAACCTGGCAGTGAACGAGTTGCAGCGAGCCAGAGCCGGGGATTTAATCCAGTGCAGCAGCTGCGGCAGGATACTCTGTTTGGGCTAGAGTTTGGTAAAGAGCAATAGATGCATTTGAATATTTATGCTGACGGGGCTTCGTGGGGCAATCCCGGACCGGCAGCCATCGGCGCCATTATCAAGGACGAACAGCAGAAGGTATTGGTTAAGGTCTCACGATACATCGGAGAGAGCACCAATAATCAGGCGGAATATCAGGCGGTTATCGCCGCGTTGAAAGAGGCCACCAGATTTAAAGCAGACGCTGGCTACGCTTTATCTGGATTCGGAATTAGTAGCTAAACAATTGACCGGCAGTTATAAGGTGAGAAACCTTTTCCTCTTTCCTCTGCATAAAGAAGCTGTTGAGCTGTGTAAAAAGTTCACCAGGCTATCCATTGTCCATGTCGGGCATGAGGGCAATAGTGAAGCCCATGCCCTGGCTAAAGCGGCGCTGAAGAAGTTCGCCAGCCAAAAAGCTTAGATTTGACGGCTTTCTGACCAGGGTGTAAAGTGAATATCGGGCTAAGTAAATCGGGTGACCGCTCTGGTTCGTAGAAATCAGGGAGGAAAGTCCGAGCTCCACCGGGCAGGGTGCTGGGTAACGCCCAGGAGGGGTGACCCTACGGAAAGTGCCACAGAAACATACCGCTCTTTGTATTAAGAGTAAGGGTGAAATGGTGAGGTAAGAGCTCACCAGCGGCCAGGTGACTGGCCGGCTGGGTAAACCACACCCGGAGCAAGACCAAATAGAGGGTTTAGAGGGACGCCCGGCCCTACCCGGGTTGGTCGCTTGACCCTGATGGCAACATCAGGGCTAGATGGATGGTCGCCGCTCCGAAGATTTTTTCGGAGTACAGAACTCGGCTTACAGGTTTACTTAGCCCTGTTTTTTTAATGATAATTTGCTCCCAAATTTGGTGTAAAAAGCTAAACTTTTCAGGGGCTTTTAGCGTTCTTTTTTATATCCACATGAATTCTTTAGCCCCTGAACTTCGGGATTTTATTTTATTTTGCGTGGACAGGCGCGGCGCTGACTGGCCGGTTCTTTATGACGAGATGGCATTAGTAGCCGGACAGCGCTTGTTTAAAGGGTTGGGCCGTGCCGAGCTGGAGCAACTGGGACTTTCCTTAGCCCTAGATAGCCTGGACAGGACACTCGAGCTGGTGAGACGGGTAGTGGCTCAAGGCCAGCAATCCTAAATTTCTTATTTCCTCGGTAAACTGCTACAATATCCGCCGTATTTCTGATTATGTCCTGATGGACGGAGGTAAATCATGCATATAAAAAGATCTGTTCCCGTGTCTGTGGCATTGGCAATTCTGCTTTTCATTTTGCCGATATTGGGCGGCGGCTGTACATTTATTAATGAGAAAGTCGTCCCGCGGCATTGCATCTATTCGAAATAGGTAAGCCAACTGAAACGAATACAGTTCCCTCTGTCCCTCCTAATGTTGATGTTAAACTGCCTGCCGAGTTTGATATTCTCAGTGAAGTCTGGCAGGCGCTAAACGACAACTATGTAGACAAAAGTAAGCTGGACCCTAAAAAGCTGAGCGAAGGCGCAGCCAGAGGCATGATGGAGTCGCTGGACCAGTTTAGCTCTTATGTTGACCCTGATACTCACAAGTTAGAGATGAGCAGTCTCGAGGGCAAATTTGAAGGCATTGGGGCTGTTATCAGCATGAAAGATAATCAGCTAACGGTGGTGTCGCCGGTTGCTGATTCCCCCGCCGAAAAAGCGGGCATCAAGCCCGGCGATAAGATTCTGGAGATTGATGGCCAGCGTACTTCCACTATGAGCCTGATTGAGGCCACCTTTAAAATCCGGGGGGCAACAGGTACCACGGTGAAGCTTCTGGTACTTCATGAGGGTGATAACGAACCAGTAGTGATTGAGATAGTCCGGGACGAGATAACAGGCGAAGAGCGTTTCCTTGGAAATGCGCGATGATATAGCTTATATCAAGATTACCCAGTTCCTGCAATCTACCGGCGATGATTTGCAGAGCGCTCTAACGGAGGCTATCGGTAAAGGGGCCAGGGGCGTTGTCCTTGACCTTCGTAATAACCCCGGCGGCCTGCTTACTGCGTCTGCTGACGTCGCCAGTCAATTTCTGGCCATGGGAATGGTGGCTAAGGTGGTGGATGATAAAGGGAATGAAAGTGTGGTGCCGGTGAAGAAAGGCGGCATAGCCACTCATTTGCCCATGATTGTACTGGTAAACAATGGCAGCGCCAGCGCCAGTGAGATAGTGGCGGGTGCTCTTCAGGACTATGGCCGGGCTAAACTGGTGGGCAGCCAGACCTTCGGCAAGGGCAGCGTTCAGATTATTCATGACCTCAGTGACGGTTCAGCTTTGCATATAACTGCTTACAAGTGGCTGACTCCGTTCGGCAGGCCCATAGACGGTGTCGGGCTGACGCCTGACATTGTGTCCGACCTCAAGGATGAGGCGCTTGTGGATTGGGCTGTCCAGTATCTGAAGGACCTGATTAAAGCCGAATTACTGGAATTCGCTGTTAGCTCTAGCTCTCGATGGTATCCTTGGTGCTGGGTATTCTGCCGGCGATTCGCTCATCGAGGCGAGTGGCTGCATCAAGGGCCCGGGCCAGGGCTTTGAACATAGCTTCCGCTTTGTGATGGTCATCGACACCGCTGAGGACTTTGGCATGGATGTTGAGCTTCGCTTCCGAGGCGAAGGAAACGAAGAAATGGCGAATCAGGTCAGCCGACATTTTTTCGATGCTGGTATCGTTGAAGGTAGCTTCGAATGCCGTATAGCCTCTGCCGCCGATATCCAGGGCAACCATAGCCAGGGCATCATCCATAGGTACCACAGCATGCGCCATCCGGACTATACCACGCTTGTCTCCCAGGGCTTGGTTAAAGGCTTTGCCCAGGCAGATGGCAACATCTTCAACCACGTGATGCTGGTCAGCTCCTGTAGCTGAGAGCTTTATATCAAATATTCCGTGCTGGGCCAATTGACCGAGCATGTGGTCGAAGAACCTGATTCCCGTGGTAATTTCGGACTGCCCCTTGCCATCGATATTCAGCTCCACCTTTATGGAAGTTTCCTTGGTTTCCCTGGTCACCGTAGCTTTTCTATCAGCCATGTTTTCAACCTCGCTTTATTCTCTATCGATAAATGCCGTGTTAGCGTATCTCTTTCAATGCGGCGATTAAGGCATCGGTATGTTCCGGCTTGCCCACGCTGATACGCAAGCAGTCCTTCAACTGCGGCGTGTCGAAGTAGCGGACGAAGATGCCTCTCTTTTGCAGTCCTTTATTTATCGCCTTTGCCCTGCCGTTAAGCACCGAGCACAGTATGAAATTAGCCTGGGAAGGATAAACTTTTAGCCAGTCGAGCTGACTGAGCCTGGTCATCAGTCGTTCCCGCTCGTCAACAATAGCTTTAATCGTACCGCGCAGATAGCTTATGTCCTTGAGCGATTCCAAAGCGGCTACTTGAGCGGCGGCGTTTACATTGTAAGGTTGTTTTATTTTCATTAGATATTTAGCTATATTAATCGGGAAAATGCCGTAGCCGACTCTTAGACCGGCCAGCCCGGCCCATTTGCTGAAGGTACGAAGCACTATTAAATTTGGGTACTTTGGAACCAGAGGCGCCACCGTTATGCCGCTGAATTCAAAATAGGCTTCATCGATTACCACCACAGCGGCACTGTTCAGAAGCTCCAGAATAACTGGTTCCGGCGTTACATTGCCCGAAGGGTTGTTCGGTGACGCGATAAAAATAACCTTTGCCCGCTTATCGATAGCTTTCTTTGCGGCTGCCGCATCGATGGAGAAGTCCGGCTTCCTCGGTATACTGACCACTTTGCCGCCGCAGACGTCGGTGCTGAAAGGGTACATACCGAAGGTAGGCGGGCAGTTGATTACCTTATCTCCGGGCTGAATAAATAGTCGCAGGACGAGGTCGATTAGCTCATCGCTGCCGCTGCCAGTCAGTATGTATTCCGAGCTTATTCCCGTGTATTTCTCCAGTGCTTTTCTTAGCTCTCTCTGTTCTGGGTCGGGATAGAGGTGATAATAGGCATAGTCGGCTAAGGCCTCGTTTTACCCGAGGTGAGCAGCCATAAGGATTTTCGTTACCATCGAGTTTGATAACTTTTTCTTCAGGAATCTCGACACGCTGGCTCAATACGTCAGTCGGCTCAATGGGTGTATAGGCCGGCATGGCTTTTAGCTCAGGCCTGACTAGTCCTTCGATATCTTCCGGCGAAATCATTTCGTCTCTTTCCTGCTGTCTTTTAGTCTTAGTCTGATTGCCTGGGCATGGCCTCTCGAGTCCTTCAGCCTCAGCTATGGTTATGGCTGCCTGCCCCAGTTCTTTCCCGGCAGCTTCGTCTAAGCCAATGATATTGGTGATTTTGAGGAAATCCTCTACACCGAGCGGGGAACTGAAACGAGCGCTGCCTCCTGTGGGCAAGACATGGCTCGGCCCGGCAATATAATCGCCTAAGGCTACCGGCGAGCTGCCGCCGATGAAAATGCAGCCGGCATTTCTGATTTTCTGTACGTAGCTGCCAGCATTACGCAGCATCAGCGATACATGTTCCGGCGCGTACAGGTTGACCAGCTCAATAGCTTCATCAGGGTTATTAACTATCACTATCATGCCTCCGGATTTCAGGGCTTTTGCGGCAATGGTTTCCCGTTCCAACTTTGCCAGTTGTTTCTTTATCTCGCTGTCAACAGCCTTAGCTAATTTGGACGAAGTGGTAATTAAGATTGCCGAAGCCTGCGGGTCGTGTTCAGCTTGAGCGATAAGGTCAGCGGCGCAGAAAGAAGCATCAGCCGTGTCATCGGCAACAATTATTATCTCGCTGGGCCCAGCAAGGCTTTCTATGTCCACAGTCCCGTAGACCATTCTCTTAGCTGTAACCACGAAAACATTGCCCGGACCGCAAATCTTGTCCACCTTCGGTACGGATTCGGTGCCAAAGGCCAGGGCGGCAATAGCTTGAGCGCCGCCTATCTTAAAGATGCGATTGACCCCGGCGATGTCAGCCGCCACCAGCGTTGGCGGTGGAATTACCCCGTTTTTTTTAGGTGGCGTGACGACAAAGATTTCTTTTACTCCGGCTACCCGTGCCGGTATAGCGGTCATCAGCACTGTGGAGGGATAAGCGGCGCTGCCCCCGGGCACGTAAATGCCCACCCTGCTCAGCGGTCTGATTAGGCGACCCAGGCCTTGAGTAAGAAATCCAGGTTCAATCCTTTGCTTACATAAGGAATGGAACTGTTCTATTCTAGTCCGCCGCTAGCTTCAGCGCCGCTACCAGTTTTTTGTCCACCTTCTTATAGGCATCCGAAATTTCGCTTTTACTTACCTCCAATGAGCTTGAGTTCAACCCCATCGAGCTTCCTGGTGTAGGTAAAAAGAGCTTTATCGCCTTTGGCTCGTACCTCAGCAAGTATGCGTTTGACTCGCCTCGGCTGAGGCTTCTTCCTCCTGTCTGGTTTCAGGTTTCGAGGACATCCAGAGTCCATAGCGGGATTTCTCGCGTCAACAGAGGTTTTGCCTTTTGGAAACCTTCAACTATTCTCATTTTAGTTACCATCGACTGCCTGGCGAAATATTTTAACCAGAGAGGCAATTCTCTTTTTCTTGAGGGATGACCCCAGACTGTTCTTATTGCCTATAAGGCAAGCTGTTGATTGAAGTATAGTATCCATGATTTTGAGATTGTGCTTGGCCAGGGTCTTTCCCGTCTGGGTGTTTTCTATAAGCAGGTCGGCATCTTCCGGCAAGAAAGCTTCGCTGGCTCCCCAGGTAGGAATTAGCTGATACCGGCTGACATGGTTATCACGAAGATATTTGTCGGCGATATTTATGTATTCTGAGGCCACTCTGATTGGCGCCGCCTTGGAATACTGTGCCTGCTTCAGTCGGTCAAAGTCAGCCATCGGAAAGTCCTGGCTGACTACGGCCACAACTTTTACCTGGCCGAAGCCGAGGTCTAAAAGCTCTGCCACCGGGCTTGAAGGAAAGCGACACAGATGGTCAAAGAGCCAGTCTTTACCCGTTATAGCCAGGTCGAAATTGCCGTTGGCTACCTGAAGCGGCATGTCCTGTGGCCGGATAACCTTAGCCTTAATCCAGTCCATGTTAAAGACCGGGCGTCGATTTAGCTTGTCTTCCGAATAGCCTTGCAGTTCCAGCCCGGCCTTGTTAAGGAACTCCGAGGTTGGTGGTTGTTGATGTCCGTCGGGCAGAGCCAGCCAGATTTTTTCTTCACTGGAATCAGGACGAAAATTGTTGGAGCTTTTTGCCGATTGAGGTTTGATTTTTAGCCATGGCTTGTCTTCCATCTCGAGAGCCCGACTGAAATAGGTTATTATCCGGCTAACATTCTTGGTCTGCCAGCTCTCTTTATTGGCGATGAGACAGGCGTTGGAAGGCATTAAAGTTTTAAGTGGTATTAAGCTCTGCGCTTTTATTTCTGGCTCATCTTTTGCCCACAGCAGCACCAGGTCAGCATTCTCCGGCGGATAGGCTTCAGCAGCTCCCCATACCGGAAATATCCTGAACCTTCTCAGCCTGAGGTTCAAAGCTGCCAATTCTGCCAGGTTTGGGTACTCGGTTACTATTCGCCAGCTTTATTGCCCGGCTGATAAATCCTGCAGGCTGGATAACTTGCCATAGCGGCTGGCAGCCAGATAGAGGTTTCCTTTGCCGTATCCTAAATCGGCTACCTTGAGCACGGCGCTGGTTGGATACTTGGCCAGAAGCTCTTCAACCCAGTCCAGGCTGCAGATGCCTAAATCGTAATTGCCCACAGCTACCTGGACGGGTATGTCTTTTTCTTGAAATATCTTGGCTGAAAGATGAGGAAGCTTTGTCGATTTGAGCCGGTAGGCTGCGTGTCCCTTGAGTGTAGTCTTCAAATTCGAGCTCTGTCTCTTTCAATAGACAGGCGGTAGCCGGTAAAAGCCTACCCTTGGGCAAAGCCAGTTTGACATTGTCGGATTGGACTGCAGTTGACAAGTTATGCCGAGCCTCCTACCATTTTGATGACGTCAGCTATCGAAGACGCCTCTTTTTTCTGGTTTCGGATTGGGTCGATAACGGTAAAAGGCATAGGCTTTTCTCGGACAGCGACTACCCATCGTCCACCCGGTTGGCGACCGTTGAAATCAAGCTCAGTCACATAGCCCGCCTCGCGGAGCGCTCCGGCTAGCTCGAAGCTGGCTCTAATTGCGTCTGCCGTCGCTGCATCGCAGCGAACCAGTATTTCTGGTTCCGTCCTTCGTTTGGCTTTGGGCTGTATTAAATTAACCAGTGGCTCAACGTAGAGAGCAAAGCCACAGGCTGGCGTCTTTTGGTCCGCCTATCAGCGGGATAAGGTTGTCATACCTACCGCCGCTGCCTATTTTGTAACCTTTGGCCGATAATTGGAAGCAGAGCCCGGTGTAGTATTCGAAGCCTCGCGTGGATGTGATGTCAATCTGATAACTACAGCCCAGAGTATCGAGGAGCCCGGTGATTTCAGCAAAATTGGTCAGTGCTGTCTTTAAGCTTGGCGGAATCTGAGGCATAGCCTTCAGGTTTTCCAGAAAACCGCTGGTTTTTCCCTTGAAGTCGAGGAACAATGATACCAGCCGGCCAATCTCAGAGTTTTTTGGCTTAGCTTCTGTCAGCGCCTGCCAGTTGCCGTCAAGAATCTGGTCGAGCAATCTGACTTCCTCGTCGGGACTCAGCTTCAATTCCTTGAGCAAAGCATTCAGTACTCCAGCGTGAGATAATTGTATCTGAACATCGCTAATACCTAATTGGCGTATAGTTTCAATGGCCAGCAGAATTAATTCTATATCTGACGCAGGTTTGTCACTGCCTATAAGTTCCACTCCGCATTGCCATCGCTCCCTGTTCTCCTTTCCCGTCTCCTCAAAAGCGAAGACATTGGTGACATAGAAAAGTCTGGCTATTTCATTTTGCGGCAAATTTTCAATGTACAGTCTGGCGACAGGTATAGTTCCATCAGGTCTCAATACCACTCTTTCACCGCTCCAGCCATCCCAATCGAGAAAAGAATACACTTTGCTCAGCATATTAGGAGTGAGCGTGCCGGCGGCGGTGAACAGGTGCAGATATTCCAGATGTCGGGGTTCGCACTTCTCTGATAACCCCAGCTCAGGCAAGACTTCCTAAAGACATCCTCGATATAGCGGAATGCCTCTGTGTCTTTAGGCAGTAAGTCTCGAGCCCCCTTGCACTTTTGACTTATCATAATTCTGAATCCTGGTCTAAGTTGACCTATTCTACACTAACGAGCTTTTGGCTTCAATTTGAGTTTGCCCAAATGTGATTAATTTGATTGCTATTCGGGCTTGTCCTGGTATTAGTCATCTCTAGTCATTCAGGAGCGTCGCTATTCGGGGACACTCAGGTAAACTTCGCCATAGAATCTGATCTTTTCGAAGAATCTCACTTTACTCAGCTTATTGCTCCAGCGACTCAGGAGGCGAAACTGAATGTCAGTCCGTTAGTAAACAGATGACCCGTTTGCTGTCAATGACGAGGTTAAACTATAATTGAGTTATTCTGTAACCGATGTTTAAAGCCGGGCTTCGATTCTACTTTATCCTCTTTTTAGCTGTCCTGTCAGCTATGTCTTTCATTTCCAGCGCGGTTAGAGCTGACTCGTCAAAAATAGAAATATTAACTGTTAATGGCACTATTGTCCCTGTAGTTGCCAGTTATATAGACCGTGGTATCAGCCGGGCCGAATCCGAAGGCGCCGTTGCCTGCATCATCGAATTGAATACGCCCGGAGGGCTTCTTAATTCCACAGAAGATATTGTGCAGCGGATTTTAAATGCCAAGGTGCCGGTTATAGTCTATGTTTCACCTCGCGGTAGCTGGGCGGCTTCGGCCGGCACTTTTATCACCATATCGGCGCATATTGCGGCCATGGCTCCGGGGACCAGCATCGGAGCCGCTCACCCGGTATAGTACCGGTGAGCAAATGCCTGAAGAGGTTTCAAAGAAGGTAACCGAATATTCAGCGGCCTGGATAAGAAGTATCGCTGAAACGCGAGGACGTGACGCCGAGCAGGCCGCATTGGCGGTTTCAGAAAGTAAGTCATTTACTGCTTCCGAAGCCTTAGAGGCCAGGCTTATCGATTTACGGGCCGATGATTTGGAAAGCTTGATTAGCCAAATAAATGGCCGGAAAGTCACTTTGGCCAGCGGCATAGAGGTTACTATCGATACCACCGGATATGACACTGAACGCAAACGGAATGAATGCTATTGAACGCTTCCTGCACGTCATCAGCGACCCTAATATCGCTTATATACTGCTGACTCTGGCCACTATAGGCTTAATAACCGAGATTTCAAATCCAGGGTTGATATTCCCCGGAGTTATCGGCGGCATTTGCCTTTTTCTAGCTTTCTATTCTCTAGGTGTGCTTAATGCTTATTGGGCTGGAGTGCTGCTTATATTTCTGGCTATCGGACTGTTTGTGGCTGAGGTTTTTACCCAGGCTTTTGGTATACTTACAGCCGGTGGAATCGCTTCATTAGTTATCGGTTCTCTGATACTATTTAGTCATAGTTCACCGGAAATGGAAGTAAATAGAGTTTTAATCGCCGGGGTAACTATTCTTATAGCTGCCTTTATAATCTTCATTGTCGGCGCTGCGGTTCGAGGTCAGAGGCGGCGGGTAGCCACCGGCGCTGAAGGATTAATTGGCAAAGTAGCTGTAGCCAAAACGAGCCTGGACCCAAAGGGCACGGTTCTCGTTGACGGCGAGCTCTGGAAAGCTGTAGTCGACTCTGGTAAGGTAGAGCCAGGAGAGGAGGTGACGATAACCAAGGTCGAAGGGCTGAAACTGTTTGTAACTCAAAGGAAAAGTAAAGGGAGGAAAATATGAGTTTAATTCTTATTGTAGTCATTGCTTTCGTAGTAATAATACTGCTGGCAGCCGCTATCAGGATTGTCCAGGAGTATGAACGCGGAGTTATTTTTCGTCTGGGGCGATTCGTTGGTGTTAGGGGACCCGGATTTATCTTGCTAATCCCGTTTATCGAACGTATGGTGAAGATTGACCTGCGTGTGGTCACCATGGATGTACCGAGTCAGGAATGCATTACACTGGATACGGTTACAGTTAAAGTTGATGCCGTGGTCTATTTCAGGGTTATGAAGCCTGAAGATGCTGTGCTCAATGTGGAGCAGTACATTAGAGCTGCTTCGCTGCTGTCACAGACCACCCTGCGAAATGTCGTAGGCCAATCTGAGCTCGAAGACCTGCTGGCCCATCGAGACAAAGTCAATGAAAAGCTCCAAACACTGATTGATGAAGGCACAGAGCCGTGGGGAATAAAGGTAAGCATGGTAGAGGTCAGAGATGTTGAGCTGCCTGACACGATGAAACGGGCTATGGCGGCACAGGCTGAAGCTGAGCGAGAGAGACGAGCTAAGATTGTGCATGCTGAAGGTGAAGCTCAGGCTGCGCAGAAGCTGGCTGAGGCAGCGAAGATTATTGCCACTCAGCCTTCAGCTCTTCAGCTTCGCTATCTTCAGACTCTGACCCAGATTGCTACTGAGAAAACTAATACCATAGTCTTCCCCTTACCCATAGATCTGGTAGGGCCTTTACTCAGCAAGCTCAGTCAGCCGAAGAAATAGCTAGACTGTTACCCCCTGTCACCATAAGGGGCAGGGGGTAAATTAATCTTTTATTACCGTGACGTCTCCGGCCACGATTTCGGTAAGGCTGCCGTCATCGCGCCGGAGAATAAGGTTGCCGTTTTCGGTAACTGTTTCAGCTTTGCCTTGTTCCACTGTTTTTCCGGTCTTAACCTTTATCCGCTTGCCCAAGGTCTCCATGTTTTCCTGCCATTCTTTGTGAACCGGTGGCTCCGGCTTGAGCTTCCAGATATAACCGTTCCAGTTCGAATAACAGTGTGCTGGTAAGCTCAACATTTGATATTTCTGTCCTACCTCGTGCGACAGGCTGGTAGCTATGTCAGCGATTTCGGGGAAGTCCAGAGGGTTGAAATTAACGTTTATGCCTATGCCGATAATGGCAAAATTTACCCTGCCTCCCTTGACCTCGTTTTCTATCAGTATACCGCAGACCTTTTTACCTTTGATCATGACATCGTTGGGCCACTTGATGTGTGTCTCAAGGCCGGCAACTTGCTTAATAGCTCTGAC
This sequence comes from uncultured Chloroflexia bacterium, assembly GCA_963726215.1. Classification (GTDB taxonomy): domain Bacteria; phylum Chloroflexota; class Dehalococcoidia; order GIF9; family UBA5629; genus 9FT-COMBO-48-23. The sequence goes on along the minus strand of CAVSBU010000030.1, from coordinate 66,528 downwards.
CACGGCCAGAGAGGCTATCATGACCAGTTGAGGCAGGTTTTTCAGAGCAGGCTTAAGTATAACCGACATAGCCAGGCTGCCTTCAGGTGACAGCCAGGTCCTGCCAATCCGCCCTCTACCTGTTGTCTGCGTGCCGGCAATGACTACAGTCCCCTCGGCAGCCCCTTTCTTAACCAGTTCCCTGGCTGTCTCCATGGTTGTGGGGAGTTGGTGATAATAATGTAAGTGCCGGCCAACAAACTTGGTGTTTAAGCGGCTTCTAATTGAGGTTTCTATGTCCTGGCTGTCACATGTTCTTTCCTGAGAAAAGCTAATTTACCAGTTAGTATAGCTGTAGTTTTAGGTTGATGTCTATCTATTTTGCCTTACATGTAGCCTCGACCCTTTAGGGTCGAGTCCCGAGGTTAAAACCTCGGGACTACATATTTTTCATTAATTGGCTTAGTTTATTGATTTTTAGGGAGACATCTTGACATTTTGGTCAAAGCGAATTAGCATTGAGCCAGAATATTAAGAATTAAGGTAAGCGATGGAAGCAAAGGATTTTGATTTTCTGGTTGATAAAGTTGCTGCCTTGATTCTTGAATCCAGCCGGGTGGTGGTCTTTACCGGAGCCGGCATAAGCACCGAGTCGGGAATACCTGATTTCCGCAGCCCGGGCGGAATCTGGACCAAGTTCGACCCCGATGATTTTACAATTCAAAAGTTCATGAGCAGCGAGAAGACGCGGCGAATGCAGTGGCAGATGATGGCTGAAGGTGGTCTTCTGAAAGACGCTGAGCCGAATCAAGCTCACCATGCCGTTGCCGAGCTGGAAAAGCTGGGCAAGCTAACCTGTGTCATAACTCAGAATATCGATAACCTCCATCAAAAGGCGGGAAGCTCTCCGGACAAGGTCTTTGAGCTGCACGGCAATATGAAATTTGTGCGCTGCATGGGCTGCGATAGGCGTTTTCCTGTTGAGGATATTCTTCAGAGATTAAATAAGGAAGAAATTCCTGATTGCCAGTTTTGCCGCGGCATATTGAAGCCGGATGCCGTTTTTTTCGGCGAGTCGCTGCCGCAGCAGGCATTAAACGATGCTATAAGTCATTCCCGCCATTGCGACCTTTTTATTGTCATTGGCTCCACTCTCGTTGTTTATCCGGCGGCCTATATGCCTATGTACGCCGTTGAGTCTGGAGCCAGGCTCGTTATTATCAATCTAAGTCCGACACCTATGGATGCTAAGGCTGCAGCGCTTATTACCGCCAGCGCCGGTGAGGCGATGGGCAAGATTGTAGAAAAAGTAAGAAGTCAGTTGCCGGCTTGAAGCAGGGCATTGAAAGTGGAAGACGAAATTGAAAAAAAGAACAAAGCTGAGCGCAGGCAGCAGAAGAAGGATAAAAGGAAATTCAGGCTCCACGGCGGCAGCCTTAGAGTTATATATCAGAATGCTATCAGGCGAAGGTTAAAAGAAAAGAAATAGCAGGTTAAGATAGTCTCAGAGGTTTTTTATGATAAAGATAGGACAATTGAAATCTGTTCGGAGGTAAGGAAATGAAAAAATTGCTATTGCCAATGGCTATGATTCTGCTGGTAGCTACTGGTTGTCTGTCTGGCCCGGCAGCGCCTAACCAACCGCCGACCGCCTACATAGATTCCGTATCGCCGACTAATATCGCCCCGGGGGAAACGGTGACCTTCACCGGCCACGGCATTGACCCCGATGGCACCGTAGGCGCCTATAGCTGGCGGTCGAGCCTGGACGGAGATTTGAGCACTGCGGCGAGCTTCACAACCTCGTCTTTATCGCCCGGAACTCACACCATCTGGTTTAAAGTCCAGGACAACGATGGAGACCTGGTCCAATGAGGTTCTGGCGACTGTCATCGTTGTTCCCATAGGGGCTAGCCAAGCCAGTAATAAATTCTTTTAATGCCAGCCCCGGGAGCATTAGCCCGGGCGGGTCTTCGACGCTTAGCTGGGATGTCTCTGGTTGCTACAACTGTCAGCATAGACCAGGCAGATAGGCAATGTTTCCTTGAGCGGCACCAGGGTGGTATTTCCGACCAAGACCACGACCTATACTCTGACAGCTACCAACGAGGTTGGAACTTGACGGCTACTGCCCAAGTTGTGGTTGGCTTCGACGCCTCTTACTAGAGTGGAACTATATTCCATTGCTGCAGAAGTGGTCAGGTAAGACAAGATGGATATGTGGGTCAGGAGCTGGATGTTGGGGCTACCAGTTGGTCAGGTTCGACTATTCAGGCCTTTTTGAGCTTCGATATTTCAATGATACCGAAAGATGCTATTATTAAGTCAGTTTCTCTCGATTTGACAGCCGGTAATGTATTTGGTTCTCCTTTTAATACAGTGGGGCAACTGTACATTTTATGATCAGCCAATATCAGACTTTAAGTAGCAATGATTTTATCGTTGGCCCTGCAACTTGAGCGATGTATTCTGCTTCCCAATGCCTGCAAGTCCTGTTAGTTCCAGCGCCATGGTCGCAGCGGTTCAGGACCAGGTTGATAATGGGAGTGGTCGCTTTCAAATTCGGCTGCAGTTCGAAAATGCCCCTTTTCAGTGCAACTTTCGGTCGAGATGGTCGAGGCGTGGAATGATCCGGCTAACTACATAGAATTTCCTCAAGCTAAAGCCCAAGCTTGTTATTGAGTATGAGTAATAATGCATATTGAATAGTCTTGTTTTGGTCAGAGTTTTCTGTTAAATTAATATATTGGGAGGTGGAAAATGAAAAAACTAATTCCTTTGCTTCTGCTGGCGGTGCTATTTTTAGCCAGCTGCTATCCGGGTGGGCCGATTACTATTACCGCTCCTGGCCAGCTACCGGTAATCAATTCTTTTAATGCCAGTCCAGCGAGTATTTCGGCCGGCGAATCTTCAACACTTAACTGGACTGTCACGGGTGCCACCACGGTCAGTATAGACCAGGGGATAGGCAATGTGGCTTTAACGGGGCCGAGAGCTGTAGCTCCTAGCGCAACCACTATTTACACCCTGACGGCTTCCAGTTCAGCCGGCAGCGTTACGGCTACGACTCAGGTTATAGTTTCCGGGGCAGCGCCACCGCCTACGCCTGCCGGCTTGCCGGTTATCAACTCTTTCATCGCCAGCCCGTCCAGTATAAGTCTCGGCAGTTCGACCACTTTGAGCTGGAATGTGTCAAATGCCACATCGGTAACTATTGACCATGGTGTGGGTACTGTTGGCTCTTCCGGGAGCACCATCGTCTTACCGGCGACGACCACTACTTATACCCTGACGGCTAGCAATGCGGCTGGTAGTGATACAGCGACTGCGCTGGTCATAGTTTCAGGTGTGCCGTCTCCGCCAGCCGGTCTGCCGGTTATCAATTATTTCACGGCTAGCCCACCGGTTATATCTGGTGGTAGTGGTTCGACCTTCTTCGCTGGAATGTGTCCAATGCGACATCGGTGTCTATCGACAACGGCATAGGTCCTGTTGGCTCGTCAGGGACTATGTTAGTAACACTGGCAGCCAGCACCAATTATACATTGACAGCGATTAATGCCGTTGGAATGGCATATGTCACCGTTAGCGTTATGGTTACCGGTGGTGGGGGGCGAGTGTAGCTTACGATTTTGTAGAGCAGGCGCCTACAGCCTATTGGTGGACCATTAGTCAGTTCAAGTGTAGTGGTATTACCATTTCCCGGAGCTACAAGCGACACGGGGCTATGCCAACTACCAATACAATATAAAGCTGAATGATGGAAACACTTATACCAGAGTTCTGGAGACTCATCCTCAGTGGGTTAATAATGGGTGGATAAGTGGCAAATATTCGGGAGTATATGTGCCTCCCGGAGCCAAGCTGAGAATTAAAGTCGGCTTGATAAATGGTGCCAGTGCCGGAAACGTTGAATTCTATATAGGAAAATTTGGCGATGTAGCCACTATAAGTGCCGGTGTTGCCTATGCTGACGGTGTCAAGGTGGTGGAAGCCAGATCTCAGTGCTTACGCCGGTCAAACCATAGATTTTGTATTAGGCACCAATGCCAATGGTAGCTCAGGCTCAGGACTGGGCAGCATGGGCTGAAGCCAAGATTATCTATTAACAGTATAGCTTAATAGAAAAATAAGATAACGGCTCTTGATTTGAGCTGGATAACAATTCATTCCAGCTCGAATCGGTAGTTCTCGATGACCGGGTTAGCCAGCAGCTTGCGGCACATCTCCTCGACCTGCTTGCGGGCAGCGGCGATGTCTTTTTCCGCAATCTTGACCTCGATATATTTTCCGGCGCGGACATCTTCGACCGAGCCAAAACCGAGATTGTGCAGCGCACCTTTTATGGTCAAGCCTTGCGGGTCGTTTACCGTCGGCTTGAGTGTGATATAGACTTTAGCCAGATACATTTTATAGCGCCTTTCCAGTTAAGCGTTGATAGGCTTCACGGTATCTTCGAGTTGTAGCTTCGATTACTTCGGGCGGCAGCGTTGGTGCCGGCGGCTCTTTGTTCCAGCCTGAAGCCACCAGCCAATCGCGAACCGGCTGCTTGTCGAAGCTCGGTTGAGAACGTCCTACAGTATACTGGCTGGCATCCCAGAAGCGACTTGAATCCGGTGTCAATAACTCGTCAATCAGTATAAGCTTGCCATCGGCAAAACCGAACTCGAATTTGGTATCGGCGATGATAACGCCCCGGCCCTCGGGCATAGTCCCGGGCATACTGGTAAACGGCCAGGCTCTTTTCCTCAAGTTCACCAGCCGTAGTTTTTCCCACCAGATTTTCCAGCTCTTTTTTGCTGAGAGGCTCATCATGCCCGGCCTCGGCTTTGGTGGTTGGTGTGAAAATGGGCTGCGGCAATTCCTGGCTTTCCTGAAGTCCTTTGGGTGCTGAGACGCCTGATATGGTGCCAGCCTCTTTGTATTCTGCCCAGGCTGAGCCTGACAGGTAGCCGCGGACGACACATTCAACAGGGACACGCTCAGCTTTGAGAGTAATCATCGACCGACCCACGAGATAATCCGGCGGTGTGGTTTTATCCGGGAAATAGGCTCTGAGCGAATCTATTGTGTCAACCGGTGCTACCAGATGGTTAGGCATTACATGACTTGTCTTTTCGAACCAGAAGCGCGAGAGCTGATTTAGTACCAGACCTTTATCGGGAATGGGATCAGGCAGGACAACGTCGAATGCGGAGAGGCGGTCGGTAGAAATAATCAGCAACATGCCGTCCAGGTTATAAGTATCCCGCACCTTTCCCCGGCAAAATAGCGGAAGAGGTAAGTTTGTCTCAGATATTGTTATTGACATAATGTAAAGTAAATCAAAGCGACTGAGGTGCCAGTTCCACTGTTTTAACTGCCTTAGCCCTCTTTTTCTCGGTTAAACCCAGCCGGCTAAAAACGTTATCGGCATGCCTCATAAAGTAGTTGTAGTCGAAAAGTGATTCGAGTTCCTTATTCGATAGATGGGCTTTTACACTCGGAGTCGGCTTTGAGCAGCTCTAAGAAGCTGGTTCTCCCTTTCCACGCTTTCATGGCATTATGCTGGACCAGCTCATAAGCTTTCTGTCGACTTAAGCCTTTATCTATTAAGGCTATAAGTACCCGTTGAGAGAAAACCAGGCCCTGGGTAAGCTCAAGGTTTCGGCGCATGTTTTCGGGATAAACCAGAAGTCCTTTCATCACCGAGGTGAAGATGCTCAGGATGTAGTCCAGGACCAGGCAGGAGTCGGGGAGGATAACGCGCTCATTGGAAGAGTGGCTGATATCCCTCTCATGCCACAGAGCGATATTTTCCATGGAAGTTAGGGCGTGGCCTCTTATCAGCCTTGCCAGCCCGCAGACGCGCTCACATAGCTCCGGATTGCGCTTGTGGGGCATAGCCGAGGAGCCGGTTTGTCCGGCGGCGAATGGCTCTTCGGCTTCTAATACCTCGGTTCGCTGGAGGCTTCTGATTTCGGTGGCAAACTTCTCCAGCGAGCCGGCGATAATAGCTAATGTGGTGACAAACTGAGCGTGACGGTCGCGCTGAATAATCTGGCTTGATATCGGTGCTGCAGTTAGGCCTAACTTGCGGCAAGCCTTGTCTTCAATTTCGGGAGGTACGGTAGCATAGGTGCCCACAGCTCCCGAGATTTTACCGACGCTGATGATTTTTTCAGCTTCAGCCAATCTGGCGGCGTTGCGTTTCATTTCCTGTGCCCATAGAGCCAGTTTGAGGCCGAAGGTGATTGGCTCGGCATGGACGCCGTGAGTCCGCCCTATCATTATAGTGCGCTTGTGCTCAATAGCTTTATCTTCCAGAACTGATATAAGCTCAGCGACGTCCTTGAGCCAGTAGTTTTGAAGCCTCTTTCATCTGCAGGCTGAGGGCGGTATCCATGATATCGGAGGAGGTGAGGCCGAGGTGGATAAAGCGGGATTCCTCACCGAGCCCTTCGGCCACCGCTTGAAGGAAAGCGGTCATATCGTGGTGAGTTACTTTAAGGATTTCGGCAATACGCTCGAGATCGCAGCTAGCTGTTTTTATCTTGGGGATAGCTTCTTTGGGAACAGTGCCTATCTCTGCCCAGGCTTCACAAACGGCTATCTCAACCTGAAGCCATTTATTGAACTTATTTTCTTCAGACCATATTTTTTTCATCTGCGGCCGGGAATAGCGCTCAATCATGTCTTTTCTCCAAGTCTTATGTCTTATGCCAGTTTTCGTTTGTATGTCTCTCATAAGCATCTTTTACATTTCTCTCTGTATTTTATAGCCCAGCATTTGGGCGGCTAACAGGGCAGCATTTTTAGCGCCTGAGGTGCCGATGCCGACACAGGCCACAGGTACTCCGGCCGGCATCTGGACGATGGAGTAGAGCGAGTCAATGCCTTTGAGTTCGCTGGTAGGCAGCGGCACTCCGATGACGGGCAATGTAGTCCAGCTAGCCAGAACACCGGGAAGGTGTGCTGCAGCGCCGGCAGCAGCAATAATAACTTCTATTCCCTTTTTTCCAGCCTTAGAAGCATATTCACGAACCTTATCCGGGTTTCTGTGTGCTGATAATACCGATAATTCATATGTGATATTTAGTTGTTGTAATATATCCAAGGCTGGCTGTATTAGCGGCTCGTCAGTCTTGCTGCCTATGACTACGCCGACTAAGGGCATTTAGTTGACCTCCCTGGCTGCAATGTCCCGGCGGTAGTGACAGCCATCGAAATGAATACGAGGTAGATTACGATAGACTTTGGCTCTGGCTTCAGCCATGCTTTTGCCGGTAGCTGTCACGGTGAGCACTCTACCTCCGTCAGTATATATCTGTGAGTCCTCGCCGAGCTTGGTGCCGGCATGAAAGACCATGATGTCATCATTCAATTTGTCCAGTCCTGTTATTTTGAAGCCTGTTTTATAGCTTCCCGGATATCCGCCTGATGCCATAACCACACCAACGCAGGCATCGTCATTCCACTGCACAACCACTTCGCTGAGCTTATTATCCACTACGGCGAGAAGAATGTCTACTAAATCGGTCTGCAGGCGGGGTAAAATCGCCTGAGTCTCCGGGTCGCCGAATCTGGCGTTAAATTCTAACACTTTTGGCCCATCGGCGGCTATCATCAGCCCGGCGTAAAGTACGCCTTTGTAAGGTATGCCTTCCTGCGCCATTGCCTTTACCGCCGGCTGCAGTATAGTTTTCATTACCTGCTGGGTCAATTTGGCATCAAAGAAGCCGGGTGGGCTGTAGCTGCCCATGCCTCCGGTATTCGGTCCATGGTCATCATCGAACGCCCTCTTATAATCGCAGGCTGGAACCATGGGGACAACAGTCTTGCCATCGGTGAAGGCTAAAAGGCTTACTTCTTTTCCGGTGAGGCATTCTTCGATTATCACATTATCGCCAGCCGGACCAAAAATCCTTGTCTCCATGATGTCTGACAGGGCTTTTAAGGCTTCTTCTCTGGAGCCGGCAACTGTGACTCCTTTTCCAGCAGCCAGCCCATCGGCCTTGACTACAATCGGCGTTGGCTGGGACTCGAGATATCTTTTAGCCTCTGGGTAGCTGGAGAAGGTGATACCTTTGGGGCAGGGGATGCCATATTTTTGCATCAATTTCCTGGCGAAGACCTTGCTCGATTCTATTTGCGCAGCCGCTTTTGTCGGCCCGAAGATAGACATGCCGAGTTGCTCAAAGCGGTCTACAATGCCGGCAGCTAAGGGCGCCTCGGGACCGACGACGGTAAGGTCAATGCCGATGTCCTGGGCAGCTCTGGCTAAAGCCTCTATATCATTGGGACGAATATCCAGATTATGGGCAATGGATGCTGTACCGGCGTTGCCCGGTGCAGCATAGAGTTCTGTGACTTTGGGGCTTTGGCTGATTTTCCAGGCCAGCGCATGCTCTCTAGCACCGCTGCCAATGACCATTACTTTCAATACAACCTCTTGGACTCAGTTTATTTAAGTTACAACGTCTCTTTCTTAGATTTTTCAGCCTGAACCGGGTTAAGCGTCTAGACAAATGTGAGCAATTCACCAACGTCTCGCTTCCCTAATGCTTGGTAATCGGAATGGCTGTTGTGGCTTGAGTAAGACCTCAAAATCGGCTAATTAATTTTCCAAGCCGCAGCCAACCAATTGAGTATAGCCAGTACTGAAGGCAAAATCAAGTGGGTGAAAATAAGCAGCGAAATTGGTAATTGTCCACCTTTTGGTACGAGGTCGAGGGCTCTATATATGGTAAAATGTAGAGGGTTTAAACTTTGTTCTATATACTCTACGGCAAGGACGATTTCTCTCTCCAGCAGGCATTGGAGGAGATAAAAAATGAGCTGGGCAACAAAGAGATGCTGGAGGTTAATACCAGCACATTAGATGGCCAGCAGCTGCGCTTAAGCCAACTCATGGATGCCTGCAGTACCGTACCGTTCTTGTGCCCGTGCAGACTTGTCATCGTTAAAGGGTTGCTGGGACGCTTAGAGACAAAGTTCGGGTCAGAACGGCGGACAGCCCGCTCTAAAGCGAAAAATAACTCGGCACTGGAAGAATGGACTGGCCTGGCAGAATATATCAAACAAATGCCGCCGACCACATTACTGGTCTTGATTGACGGCGAAGTCAAGGCTGGCAATCGTTTAATGAAGTCTTTGGCTCCACTGGCGAAAGTCAAAGGTTTTCCCCCGCTAAATGACAGGAATTTGAGCGACTGGGTACAGGGTCGGATAAAAGAGGGCGGCGGAAACATCTCTCCTGCGGCGCTGAAGCTGCTGGTTGGGCTGGTCGGCGCCGACCTGTGGGTTATGAGCGGTGAAATAGATAAGTTACTTGCCTATGGCTCGGGTCAGGTCATAACGGAAGACAATGTAAAACAGTTGACCAGTTATGCCAGGGAGGCAAATATCTTTGCTCTGGTGGATGCTATTCTTGAAGGAAGAAGAAGCCAGGCGCAGCAATTGCTTCATCGACTACTTCAGGAAGGCGCATCTCCTTCCTATATCCTGGCTATGATTACGCGGCAGCTTCGTTTGATTGTCATGGCTAAAGACCTGGGCCGAAAAATATCTCGACCTGGAATTACCGATAGTCTGGAACCAATTTCGGATTATAGCCTGGATAAGGCAGCAAAACAGGCCAAAGCGTTCACTTTAGAGCGGATAAAAAAGGCCTATGACAAGCTCCTGGAAGCTGATATAGGTATCAAAACGGGGAAATATGAAGGTGACCTGGCACTTGACCTTTTAGTGGTTGAGCTGGGGCAAAGTTGATTATATGATTGAAAGCCTGAACCTGATTTGGCCTTTATTTCCGTGTGAATAAAGAGTGGCAGAAAGTGATACAATGCATTATGGCACTAGATTTTTCGTGGCAGGCTTCGGCTAAAAAATACGAATCTCTTTATCAAAAAGTTTTGGAGCTACCAAGACATGCCGGGAAATAAGCAGCAGTCTGTCTTATCTGTCGACCTGGGCGGCACTAAGACGATTGTGGCTGTGGTTCTCCCTACCGGCAAGATAATATCCCGAAAATACTATTTAACGCTGGCTGATGAAGGCACTCGAGCCGTCATAAATAGGCTATCATCTGCCATAAACCGGTCAATAGCTCAGGCCAGGCTTAAAAACACTGAATTAATCGGTATCGGCATTGCCGCTGCCGGGATTCTGGACACCAGGAAAGGAATCGTGACCACCTCGCCCAATTTACCCGGCTGGCATAATGTTCAACTGCGGGATGTTATTGCCGCCAGGTCTGGCCTGGCTACCTATCTTATTAATGACGCTAGCGCCGCAGCTTTAGGAGAACATCGATTTGGAGCTGGCAGGGGATTTGATAATCTGCTCTATCTTACGGTGAGCACGGGTATTGGCGGTGGTATAATTATAAATGGCGAACTTTATTCCGGAGCTGACGGCTGTGCCGGAGAGTTGGGGCATATGACGATAGAGGCTGACGGGCCGCAATGCCATTGCGGCAATTTCGGTTGCCTTGAGGCTCTGGCTTCGGGTTGGGCAATAGCTAAAGAAGCAGTGACACGTATAAATCAGGGGGAAAGGAGTTCTATTACTGAGCTTGTTGACGGCAGGCTCGAAAATATCACTGCCGAGACGGTGGCAACCGCAGCCAGGGGAGGTGACCGGCTGGCGTGCGATATAGTAGCTAAAGCTGCCAATTATCTCGGCATTGGTTTGGCGAACCTGGTCAATATTTTTAATCCGGAATTGATTGTCATCGGCGGCGGCTTATCTAAGATGGGAAACATGCTGCTGAATCCGGCACGGAAGGTGATTAAAGAAAGAGCCTTTCGGTTGCCGGCTCAAAGTGTACGTGTTGTTCGGGCTCGTCTGGGCAGTAACGCGGGGATAATTGGAGCTGCTGCCTATGTTTATGACCATCGAGTAGAAATCAGAGCCAAGGTATGATTTGTTGGGCACACCTTTTAAGGTGGGTCCCTACATTTTTAGAGCTATTGACGTTGCTAGCTTTGGCTCGGCTCTCCGGCAGCTGTAATAAGAGCCAGTGCTCCCATCTCCAGCCATTTTCCGGGCTAAACGCTTTCCGACTTGCTCAGGCGGCCGAAGCATTGCCTTCTTCGGTAGCACGCAGAATGTGAGCACCATCGACACCGGCCACCATACCGGTGAGCTTTAAAGTGTTGTCTGATACGATGCCGAGAGCAGCTATCGGGGCGCGGCAGCCACCGCCCAGCGCCTGTAAGAATGTTCTCTCAGCGGTTACGGCCTGCCATGTTGGTTCGTCATTTATTTTAGAGACCAGAGTGGCAATTTCTTTATCTTCAGAGCGTATCTCTATGCCCAGTGTTCCCTGTCCCACTGCCGGAGTGAAATGCTCTATCGGTAGATATTCTGTTATCCTGTCTTCCCAGCCCAGCCGTATCATAGCAGCAGCGGCTACGATGACGCCGTCAAATTCTCCGTCAGAGACCTTGCGCAGTCGGGTGTCGATATTTCCTCGTATATCGCAAACCTGAAGGTCGGGTCGAAGGGCGAGTAGCTGAACAGCACGCCTGGGGCTTCCCGTACCTATCTTGGAGCCCGGGGCAAGTTCATGCAAGCCTTCCACACCTGGAGACAAGGACATCTCTGGGGTCAAGCCTGGCGGTCACTGCAGCCAGCGTTAGCCCATCAGGGAATTTCCGTTGGCAAATCCTTAAGGCTGTGGACGGCCAGGTCGATTTGCCTATCGAGCAGTGCCTTTTCCAGTTCTTTGACGAATATACCTTGCCCGGCGAATTCGTCCAGAGCAGTGGTACGGTATCGGTCACCTCTGGTTTTTATTTTGACGAGGCTAGCTTTCAATCCAGGAAATGCTTCTCTGAGCTTGGCCAGCAGCTCTTCAGCTTGAATCACCGCCAGTTTGCTGCCGCGGGTGCCGATGGTGATTTCCCTCATTCGGGCTTGTCCCTATCGAGCTGGAACAGCTCGGTGACCAGCCTGATATAATCATCTCTTTCGTGGGCATCCTTCTTGAGGTGCTGAATCGGGTCGTGAAGTATCTTCTGTACTATGGCTTTAGTCATGGCTTCCAGGCTTTGCTGCTCTTCTGTTGACAGCCGCCGCAGTTTCTTGAGAGTCAATTTAAGCTGTGCCTGGCGTATGGCTTCTGCCTTTCCCACCAGACTGCTGATTACCGGCTTCACTTCCATAGTCTGCCACCGGGAGGCAAATCTCTTAACTTCGGATTCAATAATTTCCATTGCCTTTTGTGTCTCAGTCTCTCTCTGCTTCCGGTTGCGCTCAGAGATATGGGTGAAGTCGTCAATATCGTAAAGAAAGACATTGCTTAAACGCCCCACTTCGGGGTCGACATCGCGAGGTACGGCTATATCGATAATTACCAGAGGCTGATTTGCGCGAGCCGACATGGCATTTTCCAGTGTCTTAAGGTCGAGTATAAGATGAGGCGCTCCGGTGCAACTGATGGCTATATCGCAGCCAGTCAGCTCTTGACCGAGGCTGCCTATATCCACCGAGCTTCCGCCAAGTGTTTTAGCCAGGGCTGATGCTTTTTCATAGGAACGGCTGGTAGTAGTAATCTGTGCAATACCTCTTTCTTTGAGCGCCTTGGCTACCAATCTTCCGGCTTCGCCGGTACCGATGACCAGTGCCTTGCATCTGGTCAAATCGCCGATGGCTTTGGCTGCCAGCTCGACCGCCACAGAACTCACGGAAAGTGCGTTCTTGCTGATTCCTGTTTTTTCTCTTACCTGTCTGCCTACCCTAAGTGCCTGGTGCAAAAGAGTACGCAGCGGGTGCTCCACCATTCGGGCCTTATTGGCTTCTTCCAGGCTATTTTTCACCTGTCCCAGAATCTCAAACTCGCCGATAATCATTGAGTCAAGGCCGGAAGCTACGCGGAAGAGATGTCTGACTGCCGCCTCATTCTGGTAACAGTAAATGTAGGGCGAAAGGTCCGCATCTGAGATATTTGCCCAGGCTTTGAAGAAGTCTATACCTGGTTGGGAAGAGTCACTGCTCTCGGCCACGGAGTAGACCTCAATACGGTTGCAGGTAGAAAGGATAAGCCCCTGTGAAACGTATTCACGCAGCAAGCTAAGGGCATCGGAGAGGCGGTCATTGCTTACAGCCAATCTCTCTCTGATTTCAATTGGCGTTGTGCTGTGGTTTACGCCGGCTATGTGAATCTGCATCCCAAACGGTTTCTTCATGGCTTTCTTTGTTGCAGTGTTTTCAGTTTGGTAAGCATGATTTCCCTGGCTTCCTTGTTTTTGCCTCGTCTTATAAGTTCAATAAGAGAGTTCAAGTTCAGGACTTCCTGCCAGTCATCACCGCTGACTGTAACCCCACGCTGCTTTAGCTCATTAGCGGACCTCATTGGCAATTACGGCCAACTGCGCGTATTCGGCTTTAAAATCTCTTTCCAGCTCGCCCCTTATTTTGCGGGCTAATGCCGGGCTTTTGCCGGATGTGGAGACAGCGACGATTATATCACCACGCCTGAAATAGGAAGGGACGATGAAGTCGGAAATATCCGGCTTATCCACGACGTTTACCAATATTCCTGTCTTTCTGGCTTCAGCAGCCACCTTTTCATTTGTTTTGGTATCATCGGTGGCAGCTACGGCCAGGAAAGCATCATTTAAATCTTCTGTCTCATAGTCTCTGTGGATGGCTTGAATGGCACCATCCTTTACCAGCTGATTTAACTCCGGGCAGAAGGTGGGACTGACAATCTCCACATTAGCGCCGTGTTCAAGAAGCATTTGTACCTTGCGCAGGGCCACCTCGCCGCCGCCAACAACAAGACATTTCTTGCCTTGAATATTGAGTAAAATCGGGTAGTAAGGAGATGCTGCCTCGTGCTTTTTCATACTGTATATCGTACCCTTGTCTTTTTTACCTCTTTGGTGCTGAAAAGCAGTAGCATCTCATTTCTATTTAGTCCGGTCTCTGAACATATTTTATCAGTTACAGCTCGGCAGTTCTCGTTATTGTGGGCGTGTGTCATGGCAAACAGGTTATAGGGCCAAAATGGGCTTGTCTGCCTTTCATAGCAGTGGCTTACCTCCGGAAACGTGGCTATCTTTTTGCCTGCTGTATCCACCATATCCGATGGCACTTTCCAGCAGGCCATGGCATTAGCTGTAAAACCGAGTTTGTTATGGTTGACGGAGGCGCTGAAGCGCCGCATAATTCCGCGCTGCAACAGAGTCTGGCAGTGGCTTAGAAATTTGTCCGTGTCCATGTGAAGTTTGGCTGATATAAGGTCGAACGGTTTTTCACTCAAAGGCAGGTCCTGCTGCAAGGCGTTGATGACAGCCCGGTCGGTGGTAGAGAATTTTTTGTCCTTGCGGACAGCATGGCCATGAGACAGGCCGGAGATTGCTGCGCCTTCAACTGGCAATGAAGGATGGGAATTACCTCCACCAAGGTCGAAGTAAGCTCCTATCTTGAAGGTTTTTATAGCCGGCAGGTTTAATATGGTCTCAGACTTGATTCTGTTTCCCAGTTTACGTACCTCGTCCTCCATATCCTTGGTTACCGGTATAGCCAGTGTGAACCAGAGATTGAAGTCATGGTCGCGTTGGTAGCAGTGGCTTACCATCGGGTGTCTGCTGATAATTTGACCTGCCTTATCCAGCTGCTCTACGGGCACTTTGGCGGCCACAAGGGTTGTCTGATAGCCGAGCTTTTTGGGATTGAGAACTGGTCCTATCAGGCGGATGATTCCTGCTGCCTTTAACCTGTCGATTCTCCGGATTACTTCATCACTGGTTAATGCCCAGACGTAATCCCAGAGCCGAGAACGGCTCTCGGCTCAACGGGAACTCCGCTTGAATGATGTTGAGCAGGTTTTTATCTACGTTGTCGAGTTCCATGTTTATATGTGTCTGGTCTTTCGAAGTGCTGCACGGGTTTATATATGCAGTACGGTTCGGCCTCAAGGTAGTCGCCGGTCGATTCGTAGGCTCTGGCACGGCAACCACCGCAGATATACTTATACTCACAGGCACCGCATTTTCCCTTTATATTGGACAAGTCTCTTAATTCGCGGAACAGCGTGGATTCTGTCCAGATTTGTTTAAAGCTTCTATCTCTTATATTTCCGGCTTCCACATCAAGATAGCCGCATCCCTGCACCTTTCCGCGATGTGAGATAAAGCAGAAACTGATGCCGGCCAGACAGCCCCGTGTCATAGAGTTCATAGACCCACTTCCAGTTTTAGTTGCTGTTTTCTCGCCTCGCAGCGTTTCTTGCAAATTGCTTTCTTTGGCTTTCTGTCTGATTATCCGTTGATAATGAGGGGCATCCGTTGGCTTGAAGAATATCCTGTCGCCCAGTTCTTTTTGCCTGTCATAGACCCAATTTAGCGTCTGCTCGTATTCCTCTGGAGACATCGCTACCGTTTCCAGTCCCTTGCCTCGTCCTGTTGGCACCAGCATAAATGGATGGAAGGCGACTGCTCCTGACTTAAGCGCCAGGTCCAGCAGCTCATTCAGGTATTTCATATTCAGCCTGGTGATAGTGCTGTTTATTTGAACCTCAATGCCTGCCTGACGTAATCAGGGCTATTCCTGAGACGGCAGCCTGGAAAGCGCCTGCCTGGCCTCGAAATTTATCCTGAAGTTCAGCTGTGGGAAAGTCTATGCTGACAGCTACTCTGGAAACTGGAACTGCCTTCAGTTTAGCGGCAATTTCCTCAGTGATGAGGGTGCCGTTGGTGCCCATTACTACCCGCAGTCCTTTCTCTACGGCGTAGCCGGCTATCTGGAAAAGGTCTCGGCGCAGCAGGGGTTCGCCGCCACTGAGTATTAGAACAGGCTTGCCTATTTCAACTATTTCATCTATCAGTCGGAAACATTCTTCGGTGGACAGTTCGTCTTCATAGGAGCCGGATGTAGAGGAAGAACGGCAGTGAGCGCAAAATAAGTTGCAGCTTCGGGTTATCTCCCAGGCTACCATGTGGAGATTAGGAGTTATGCTTTCTTTTCTCTTCAACTTATCTCCTTGTGAGTGCTTATCATCCAATCAATCTTCGAAATACTAAATTCCAAATCCTAAATTCTAAACAAATTCAAAATCCTAAGTATCAATGGCCAAAACACGGGGTCATTGCGAGGCACGTAGTGCCGTGGCAATCTATGTGGCAGGGGTGATATTGCCGCGCTTCGCTCGCAACGACACGCAAGTGGTAGTCTCTTGAGTTTTTCATTAGGCCAGTCCAATCTCATCGTCCGTCAGATAACATGCCGGGTCTTCAGCCCAGACATCGCCGAAAACTGCCTCAGCTCGACC
This sequence comes from uncultured Chloroflexia bacterium, assembly GCA_963726215.1. Classification (GTDB taxonomy): domain Bacteria; phylum Chloroflexota; class Dehalococcoidia; order GIF9; family UBA5629; genus 9FT-COMBO-48-23. Next base: position 50,288 of record CAVSBU010000030.1, on the reverse strand, counting down.
CGCAGGTTGCCATTGCACAACTCAAGATACCGGCATCTGGCGCAGCGTCCTTTAAGCAATCCCTTTCTGTCTTTTAGTCCGCGCATCAAAGGGTCAGAGGTATCTAGCCAGATGTCGCCGAACTTGCGCTGGCGTACGTTTCCAAATGAGTAGTGCCGCCAGAACTGGTCAGCATGAACGTTACCAAGTTCATCGACAGCTCCTATGCGAATACCTGAATTGTTACCGCCATTGGCACGGAGCAAAGCCAGTACTTTCTCAGCGCGAGTCCGGGTCTTGTTTCTTTAGTTTGAGGTAAAGGTAAACGCCGTCGGCATGATTATCTACGGTAAGGACTTCTTTATTAAGGCCACGCCGATAAAGGTCTACGGTACGGTCGCAGATTAAGTCAACCACAGCTCTGGTTTGGGAATGGCTTAAGTCGTCTTTGGCTAAGCCGCGGGCCCGGCCTACATAAGCGAGATGATAAAAACAGACTCGCTCAACTCCTTCCTTTTCCACCAGGTCGAAGACAGCAGGTATTTCCATATAGTTAGATGGAGTGATGGTCAGTCTCAAGGAAACTCTTAGCCCTAAAGAGATGGAGTTCCTGATGCCCTGCAAGGCCGCTTCGTAGGCGCCCTTTTTGCCACGAAATCGGTCATTTTTAGCACCTATGCCATCCAGGCTGATGCCCACTTCGGCGAAGCCAGCATTCTTTATTTTCTTGGCCTCCTTCTCAGTAATGAGAGTACCGTTGGTGGACAGGGCGGTTCTTATTCCGTGCTGTCTGGCAAAATGGGCCAGCTCGAATATATCCTGTCTGAGCAGAGGCTCACCGCCGGAAAAGAGAATCACCGGCACGCCGAAGTCCGCCAGGTCATGGATGAATGATTTTGCCTGCTCGGTAGTCAAAATTTCAGCAGGGTCTTTATCGCCGGCGCTGCTGTAGCAATGGACGCAATGGAGATTGCATTTCCTGGTGCAGTTCCAGACAACGATAGGTCTTTGCTTTCCAGCGGCCTGATGTTCTCTGCCGTAGCGGAGGCTATCACCTGGCCCTGCGGCATCGCAGAGCAGCCTTGAAATTGAAATCATGCCGTGTTTATTATACTTCCAAAACCTTCCCTTCGGCTATTTGCTAGACCATCTGCCAATCTACAGCGCCATCCTAAAATCAAGACAAGGCATCAAATTCTAAACATATTCAAAGCACAAGATATCTAAATGGCATAACTATTTTGGATTTGAGCAATTGAATTTTGGTATTATTTGAGATTGGAGTATTTGAGCCATGATAGGGATTTCATGCAGGTCGGGTGAATTTCAGAGAGTCACTTTCCTGGCTAATATGCGGTTTATCTCTGCCTTCAACTGCCTGGCATCAAAAGGCTTCATCATATAAGGTGTTTTTGTTTTATCCAGAAAAGCTAGCGTGCGTTTCCCCATGACGTCGCCGGTGATGAAGACTACCCTTTTCGTCAGAGACGGAGCTATCTTTTGAAATTGCTTGTACAGTTCGATACCGCTCATGCCAGGCATCTTGATGTCGAGCAGTATAAGGCGGTACCTCTTGCTCTTAACCATTTTTAAAGCATCAGCAGCATTGTCTACAGTTTCCACCGTATGTCCTTGCTCGCCCAGCACCTGGCTTACGAACTGCCGTATCACAGGCTCATCATCTACCACCAGTATCTTAGCTTTAGTTATTTTTTTGGGCTCTTCAATTACAGGCTCAGGCAGCTCCAATTGTTTTTCTTCAGTGATTATGGGCAATTCGACGATAAATGTAGCTCCTTTGCCAGGCTCGCTTTCAGCCCATATCTTGCCGTTATGCTCGGTTACTATACCGTGGCAGACGCTCAAGCCAAGCCCTGTACCCTGTCCCACCTCCCTGGTGGTAAAGAAGGGGTCGAATATAGTCTCCAAGTTCTCCTTAGCTATACCCGGGCCGGTATCTTTGAACGTTATCCGGAGGATGTTATTTATCTTCTCTGTCTTTATTGACAGCTTGCCTTTGTCATGGGCTAATTTCATCTCCGTCTCGGCATTTATAATTAAATTGAGAAATACCTGCTGGAGCTGACCCGGGTCAGCGATGGTCATGGGCAAATCGCGAGTAAGCTGGAGACTGACTTTTATATTGCTGGCTGCTAGCTCATAGGCTCGCAGGTCAAGTGTGGTATGTATAAGTTCGTTGATGTTGACGTATCGTTGCTCCGGCTTGGTCTGACGGGCGAAGGCAAGCAATTTTTTGACAATGCCGGCTACCCGCTGAGCCCCCTCATTGATAATCTCCAAATCACGTCTGACGTCTCGGGATATGTCCTTTCTGGCTAACAGCAAGTGGGCATAGCCGATAACTCCGGTCAGTGGATTATTTATCTCATGGGCGACACCCGAAGCCAGCTCGCCGACAGAAGCCAGACGGCTGGCAAACTGAGCCTTCTGCTCCAGTTGTTTCCTTTCCTCTTCTGCCTTCTTGCGCTCGGTGACATCACGGCTAACTCCCCGAAATCCGATTATCTCGCCCTTCTCGTTTCGTATAGGGAAGGACCGAGGTTTCGGCAAATATTCGCGTTCCGTCCTTTCTAATCTGTTCCACAGCAAACAATTTCAGCTGGCTCACCTGTACGATATACCTGATTATAGGCCTCAAATACCTCTTTGATATCCTCAGGTGGCGTGTAAACCTTATAGTTCATCCCCATCATCTCTTCTCTGGAATAGCCTAACTGGCGACATAGTGCATCATTGAAAAAAGTGTAATTGCCGGCGAGGTCCATCTCATAGTAGGGCTCCTCCATTTCCTCCAGAATAGTCCGATATCTCTCCTCTGACTGTCTTAAAGCCTCCTCCATCTGCAGGCGTTCGGTGATATCACGGCCGACTCCACGAAAGCCGATTATCTCGCCCTTCTCGTTTCTTATTGGGAAAGCCGAGCTTTCGACAAATATTCGCGTTCCATCCTTTCTAATCTGTTCCACATCAAACATTTCATCTGGCTCACCTGTACGATATATCCGATTGTAAATCTCGAATACTTCTTTGACCTTCTCAGGCGGTGTGATAAACCCAGTAGTTCATCCCCATCATCTCTTCTCTGGAATAGCCTAACTGGCGGCACAGTGCATCGTTGAAAAAAGTGTAGTTGCCGGCCAGGTCCACCTCAAAGTAGGCCTCTTCATATCTTCCAGAATAGTCCGGTATCTCTTTTCCGACTGCCTTAAAGCCTCCTCCATCTGCATGCGTTCGGTAACATCGCGGCTGACTCCTCGAAACCCGATTATCTCGCCCTTCTCATTTCGCAGGGGAAAAGCCGAGAGTTCGGCCTGCCTAGTGCTGCCATCTTTTCGAATGATTTTAAAAGTAATGGCTTTGCTTGGCTTACCTGTCGGATAAACCTGATTAAAGGCCTTGTATACTCTTATCCACGTCTTCAGCGGCAGTATAAGCCTCGATAGTTCATGCCTATCAGCTCTTCTCTGGGATATCCCAGGTTGCGGCAGTCAGCTTCGTTGACGAAGGTGCAATTGCCGGCGAGGTCAACCTCGAAGTAACTCTCCTGCATCTCGTCCATTATAGTCCGGTATCTCTCCTCTGACCGTCTTAAAGCCTCCTCCATCCGCAGGCGTTCGGTGATATCGCGGCCGACTCCCCGAAAGCCGATTATCTCGCCCTTCTCATTTCGTATAGGTGAGACTGAGTTTTCGAGAACTAATCGCGTTCCATCTTTTCTAATCTGTTCCATAGGAAACCATTTAAGTGGCTCACCCGTGCGATATACCTGATTGTAGGCCCCAAACACCTTTTTAGAAATCTCAGGGGGTGTGTAAACTTTATAGTTCATTCCCATCAACTCTTCTCTGGAATAGCCCAACTGGCGGCATAGCGTATCGTTGAAAAAAGTGAAGTTGCCGGCCAGGTCCACCTCATAGTAGGACTCTTCAATAGTTTCCAAGATAGACCGGTATTTCTCCTCTGAGCGTCTTAAAGCCTCCTCCATCTTCATGCGTTCGGTGATATCACGGCCGACTCCCCGAAAGCCGATTATCTCGCCCTTTTCATTTCGTATGAGGAATGACTGAGATTTCAACACTAGCCTGATACTGCCATCTTTTCGAACGACTTTATAGAGCAAGGCTTTAATTGGCTGACCCGTCCCGATAGACCTGATTGAAGACCTGATAAACCTTTTCGACATCTTCAGCGGCAGTGATGGCTCGGTAGTTCATGCCTATCAGCTCTTCCCTGGAATATCCCAGATGTCGGCATAATGGCTTCATTGCACGAAGGTAAAATTGCCGGCAAGGTCAACCTCGAAGTAAGCATCCTCTATCTCTTCCAGTATAGTCCGGTATCTTTCCTCTGACTGTCTTAGAGCCTCCTCCATATTCTTGCGCTCGGTAATATCATGGCTGACGCCACGAAAGCCGATCGTTTCTTTCTTGTCATTCCGCCTTTGAAAAACTGAGGTTTCGGCTAACCTCTTACTCCCGTCCTTCTGGACAATTTCGTAATGCATGTTCCTGATTGGCTGGCCGGTTCGCGGTAAACTTGATTGAAAGCCTTGTACACTTTATCCACATCTCTCAGCACAGGTATAGGCCCGATAATTCATCCCCTTCATTTCTTTCTTAGGGTATCCTAACAGGCGACATACCGCGTCGTTGAAAGAAGTGAAATTACCGGCAAGGTCTGTCTCCCAGATAGCCTTCTTTAATGTCCTCCAGTATGACCGGTATTTCTCCTCTGACTGACTTAGTGTCCTCCTCAGCCTGCTTGCGCTCGGTGATGTCCTGTGCAAAGCCTACCAGACCAACTGGAAAGCCATCTTTGTCAAAAATCGGAATCTTATCTGTCTGTACCCATCTTAGGCCGCTTGCGGATTCATATTGTTCTATTATGTTAAGTTTGGGGCGTCCTGATTTAAGAACCTCCTGGTCATCGTTTGTCATGCCTTGTGCAATCTCAGCCGAATACAAGTCAAAAACTGTTTTTCCCAAAAATTCTTCTTCAGACATTTGGAGAGCTTCAGCAAATGCCTTATTGACATGCACAAATCTTCCCTCTTTATCTTTATAGAAAATTATTATTGGAGCAGAATCTATAATGAGCTTGGATTCCTGCCTTTCTTTTTCCAAATCTTCTTCTAGTCTCTTGCGCTCGGTGATGTCAGTGATTAATCCAACGTAGTATCGCACCTTGCCCTTGTCATCGCTGAACTGATATAAAAGTACTTCTACGGGAACACGTGAGCCGTCTTTGCGGATATATTCCTTTTGGAAAGTCTGGGATTTACCTGTTCGCTGCAGTTTTTCAAGCGCTTTGGTTTCGCTCTCATGCCACTCCGGTGCTGTCAGACCGGCACTTATTATAGGGTCGCTCAGCTCTTTGTTGTTGTAGCCGGTGAGTTTTGAAAAAGCAGCATTCCAATGCAATAGGCGCCTATCGGCCGAGGTTACAATCATAGGCTGTGAAACATGTTTTATTAAACCAGTCATAAACTGAATTTGTTCCGCCTTATTTTGTTCCGCCGATTTATTATTTTTCATCTATTTTGCCTCTAACCACACCGCATCCAGCTTTACATATCGCCCATACTTCACGATTCCAGCCAGGTCTAGTAATAGGGCAGCTATTTTTTCTTCTCCTGTGAAGTTTTTAGTTTAGGAATAAATTTCATTGTTTTTTTACCTTTATTTATTAGACTCATGAAAGTATCGACTATGATGGGAGCAAATTGCTTGCCTTTGCCCCTGACCAGTTCCGAGCAGGCGGCTTCGGGGGGCATGGCTGGGCGGTATGGGCGGTCTGAGGTCATAGCATCATAGGCATCGGCTACAGCCAGAGCCATGGCTCCTTGCGATAGTATATTGGTGTAGGCCTCAGCAACTGCTATGATGCTGGCGCCTTTTGTCATTTGCTTGCCTGATAGCCCGTCGGGATAACCTTTGCCATCATATCGCTCGTGGTGGTGTCTGACCATTTCAAGTATTTCCTTATCTTCGACTATAGGGCTTAGGATTCGCTCTCCTACTTCACAGTGGGCCTTTACCAATTCGAACTCGTCGTCGGTGAGCTTACCCGGCTTGTTTAAGATTAACTCGCTGATCCCTATTTTGCCGACATCATGAAGCAATCCGGCCAGCTTTATCTTTTCGATCATATATTTCGGGGCCGCCATTTCCCGAGCTACTGCCACGGCTATTTCTGTCACCCTCTCCGAATGTCCATGAGTATATTTGTCCTTGGCTTCCAATGCGTAAGCCAGGGAAGTAGTCGAATTAAGAAACGACTGGCGTATTTTCCTGGTCTGCTCTTTAACCCTCTGTTCCAGATGAAGCTGATAGTCCCTGTTTTCGATTATCAGATTCCGTTTCTCCAGCGCTCTCTCCAGGCTGACCGAGAGCACGTTTAGCTCTACCGGTTTGATGATATAATCATAAGCACCTAGTCTCATCAGGCCTATGGCTGTCTGAGCGTCGGCTATGGCGGTTACCATGATGACGGCAGTATCCGGATACTTGGACTTAATTTCCTTCAATACCTCGGGGCCAGCCTTACCTGGCATCATGATGTCCAGTAAAACTAGCTCAACCTGGTCAGTTTTCAACATTTTTAAAGCAGCATTACCATCAGGTGCGGTAAGACAGTTATACCCATCGTCGGTTAATTTGCGGGAAAGGATTTCTCTTACGCGCATCTCATCATCCACGATTAAGATTTTCGCTTTGTTTTTCGTGCTCATAATTGGTTTCCTTACCCTCTGATAGCAGTCAATTCATGAAGATTTGCCGTGCCTCCAACGCTCTTCCTAATTGCGGCATAGGGATAACGGCAATTGCCTTCGAATCCTGTGCGTGATGGTGTTCTCATTATGGCATTGTCAGCACCCGGTTCCTCGTTAGTCTCAATGAGGCTGCAATTTGACGTGTGGAGGCAGGTCTTCAGACCTATTTGAAATCTGGAGCGAATAAGCCCGAAAATCTATCCCGTCCTCTTCTTCTAAAACAATCAAAATTTTTATCATATTCCTATCACCTACAGTTATTTTTCTTCGAGAGCGCTCTCAATTATTTCCAGGAACTCCATCGGGGTGAAAGGTTTGGCCAAATACGGCCTTCCACTTGAGGCAAGGAATTCATTGGTTTCCTCGGTCATCGTATCGCCGGTGATAAATACCGTTCTATCAGCCATATCCGGACTTTTCTTTTTCAAAGTCTCGTAAAGGTCTATCCCGCTCACTCCAGACATTTTGAGGTCAGCTACAAGGAGGTCATAACCTTTTTCATGAAGCATGGCTAAGGCGGCTTTACCACTGGACACAGTCTGCGCCTGGTGCCCCTTGTTTGAAAGAATTCTGGCTAAAATATTGCGAATTGCCGGCTCGTCATCTACAATCAATACCTTACCTCGGGTCTTTACCTGGCCATGTTGTCTTTCTGTATTAACAACCATTTTAATTCCCCCTTTCGTTTTCTCTTAATCTGCTACTGGTAATGTGGTTTTGCAGTTGCTCCGCCTCTTCGACATGGGGTTTCATCTCAAACTGTTTATTGCCTACCGTTAACCGACTGCTGGCTAAAGGTATGGACAGCCTGCAGTATCTCATCACCGGTAAAAGGCTTAATCATTATTAGAAAAGGGCCATACTCCCTGGCCTTCTTAAGCAAATCGCTGTCCGGATAGCCGGTGATGATGGCTATAGGTACCTGCTTGTCTATCTTTCTGATACGGCGGAAAAGCTCGCTGCCATCAAGCTCGGGCATTGCCAGGTCGAGGAAGATTAAATCAAAGTGCTGTCTGGAGACGATTTCGAGTGCCTCAAGACTGCTTGACATTGCCGTTACCTGGCAGCCGTTCTTCTCCAGGCTGTCCCTGAATAGCTGACCTATTGTAAACTCATCGTCAACGACTAAAATTTGGGCTGGCCTGCCTACTGTCTGCTGCAGTAACCATTTATCAATCTGGTTCCTGTCGAACCGGAACTGTTTGCCGATTTTAATCGCCGGTATCTCGCCCTTATGGGCCTTTCGTATTATTGTGGTATGGTTTAGTTTGAGGTATTTGGCCAGTTCTTGAGGAGTAAGTAATTGTTCCATTCTGCAATGCTCCCTTTTATGATTATGTGAGCATTATAATATACTAATGCAACTTGTCAAGACCTATAAATATACTAAACAATTAAATATTGCATTAGAGTACTTATCAGTATTTTATCGACAAATATGAAAAGCGCAGAAAGGTGCTAGATTATATGTGACTAATGTTTGATGACTAATGTACTGGGTGGGCTACGATTGATACGGGTACCGCGGCGTAAAACAAAACTTATGGCTCCGGTCTTCGTCCTATATACTGCGCCAAGGCTAAACGGAGGTCTTGCCCAAAACTACAGGTTTAATAAAAATTTAACTGATATGCTTGGCGACTTTATGACTATTTAATTACAGCACTGATATCATTTCTATAGACTAATTAAGATTTATTTTAAGATAGCCTTATTGCCGATGATATTATGCCACGATAGTCTTTCCGGCTGAATATGAATAAAAAGAAGGCATATACCTGAGGGCGAAATATGGCGAGATTAAGGATAATTTCACACAGCAGCGAACCTTTCAGAGACCGTCAAGAGGTAGGGCAGCTTCTGGCCTGGGAGTTACGAAACTTGCCTGGACGCAATCTAGTGGTGCTGGGGATTCCCCGCGGCGGCATAATAGTAGCCCAGGAATTAGCTCAAACGCTGGATGCCGAACTAGATATAGTGCTGGCACACAAACTGCGCACACCCGGACATCCGGAGCTGGCCATGGGCTCTGTGGCAGAGAATGGGAAAATCTTCTTGAACGAAGAAGTTGTGACGGAACTGGGAATAAGCCAGCACTATATAGAGGAAGAGAGAAAGACGCAGCTAGCCGAAATTAAACGCCGTGCACGGCTAATCCGCCGGATGCGCCCGCGGGTACCACTTAAAGGCAAGATAGTCATTGTAACCGACGATGGCGTGGCTACTGGTGCTACAACACAGGCAGCGCTTTGGGCGGTGCGCCAGGAAAAACCAGCTCTCCTCGTGGCAGCTATTCCTGTAGGGCCGGAGGATGTGGTGAGACGATTGGCAAAAGACGTGGATGAGATGGTGTGCCTTCGCACACCACCGATTCTTCTCTGCAGTCGGGCAATTTTACTTACGATTCGAGCCTGTTGACGATGCAGACGTATTGAAAATCCTGAGGGAAGAGCAGAAAAGACATTTGGCAAACGTACCTGGAAAGCCTAAATAAAGCTTGATTCCATCCGCTTTTTGCAGATGGGATTGAAGTACTGACTAATTCAGCCGTTTAAGGAAGATAAGTTTGTCATCGCCGGGCGCATAAAAATCGGCGATGCGGCAAACCAGTTCGTAGCCTTGTGTTCGATAGAAGCGCTCGGTTGCTTCGTATTCCGGCTTGGAAGAGGTTTCAATTATAGCTATCTTTCCCATAGTTTCTTTAATATTTCCCTCGGCGAAAGTCAGCAGAGATTTTCCTATGCCTTGACTTTGTTGATTTGGAGCGACTGCCAACCAATATATGTCCCAGGTTCCTTCGGTCAATGGCGTGGGTCCGTAGCAAATATAGCCGACAACTAATGAGTCAATTTCAGCTACGAAGACATGATATCCTGACCGAATCGAGTCATGCAGATAATTGTCCAGAACTTCTTCAGCAACAACTACTTCGGGCGGCTTGAATTCCGGCATATTTTGCAACATCTGCATTATGGCTGGCTTATCCTGGGCAATCATTGGCCTGACTTTTATTCTCATTTTTCTTTTCTTTGTAGGGCAAGTTGCACAATCTGTTCAATAAACTGGTTATAACTCAGCCCGGCGACCTTAGCTTGGAGAGCTGCGCCGGCGTCAGGGGATATGTCAGGGTTGGGGTTTAGCTCAATGATTTTCAGCTTCTCTTCAGAATCAAGCCGAAAATCGACTCGGGCATACCCGCGAGAGCCAAGCAACCTGAAGGCGAGTAATGCAGTCTGAGTTATACGCTCCTGAAGCTCAGTATCTATTTCGGCGGGGCAGACGGCTTTAGTACCTCTGAAATAGATACTTTGAGGGTCCCATTTGGCAGAAAAAGTGAGAATCCTGGGCAGCTCCGGCGGCAGGGAATAGATTATTTCGGAGATAGGCAGGGCTCTAGGGGGGCTGCTCCCGAGGACTGTGGCGTTGAATTCACGGCCATCAATGAACTCCTCAACCAGCGCTCTCTTCCCGAAAAGTCTACTTATGATTGCTACCTGCTTTTCCAGTGAAGCGAAATCGTGTACCACGCTTTCCTCTGATATACCGTTGCTTCCGTCCTCTGCATACGGCTTAACAATACAGGGATAGCTCAGGTGAAACAAAGATGAAGTCTTCGGGCCTAAGAGCTGGTACCTGGGCGTTTCTGTTCCCATCGCTGCCAGATGAGCTTTCGTATTTATTTTATCTAGCCCGAAGGACAAGGCAGTTCCGGGACAACCGGTGTAGGTTAAGCCGAGTTCGGCAAGAAAATTGGTTATAGCCGGCTCCGTTTCCGGGCAGCCATCGAAGCCTTCGAAGAGATTGAAAACTAAATCTGTTTCTAATCTTTTCAGGCTTTCTTTGGCTGACTCGAGCGGCGGCAGGAGAGGTAAACGAACCACAGGGTATCCGGACTCAGTAAGCGCCTGGTAGACTGCCTCTACCGAATCATTGATGGTAAGTGATGCCTTCTTTTCTACAGCGGTCCTATAGAGATCAGGGTTAGGCGCGTTATAGATAATAGCTATCTTCGGACGCACTGTGGGTACCTTTGTAAGGCGGCATTTAATATAGCTGAAATGAGAGCCTGATATGTCCAGCCTAGCTTGTATGCCATAATAGGCATGTCACTGCTCTTTGGGTTGAGCCCTGCCAGTGGATTTATTTCCAGAAAGTAAGGCATTCCCTCGGAATCGAGTTTGAAGTCGAGCCTGGCAAAATCACGGCAGCCCAGTGTCTTGAAGACCTTAAGGCTCAAATCTGTAATTTCCTCCAGGGTGCCTTTATCCAGCCGTGCCGGACATTCGTAGTTTACCAGTTGCTCCCATTCCCGTTTCACTTCGAGCGAATAGATAAAATGAGTGTTATTCTGTTTGGGCAGGACGCGCATAATGCCTAAGAGTGTCGGTGGAGAATTGCCCAGCATGCCAACCGTCACTTCGTCGCCGGTGATAAATTCCTCAATCATCACCGGTTGCTGGTAGTGCTCCAGAAGTCCTGCCGCTACCTCAGTTGTTTGTGCCACGGTCTCCGCCCTGGAACCAAGGCGAATGCCCTTGCTTGAGCCTTCGTAGGCTGGCTTGACAAAAGCGGGGAGAGGAAAGTCATCAACGGTTATATCTTTCAATTGCTTATAATCTGTGACTAACCGCCATCTTGGAGTGCGAACACCTGCTGCCGCCACCAGCGTTTTAGTCAAAGGTTTGTCCAGGCATATAGCCAAACACTGTGGGTCTGAACCTGAATAAGGTACTCCGAGCATCTCTAAGACGGAAGGCACTTGAGCCTCTCTGCTCTTGTAGTTTCCCAACCCTTCACAGATGTTGAAAACGAAGTCGAGGTCGTTTTGGAGAATGTTAGCTATGAACTCTTTGCCGCCGCCAAGTTTAATCACGGAGTGCCCCAGAGACTCAATTACAGCGGTGATAGCCTCTACTGTTTCTGGAGAGTCATATTCTTCGAGGGCATCCTCGGGGCTGCTCGATGTGGAGATGACCGCATCTTTAAGGTCGTAGGCGAGACCTATTTTCATTTCTGACTCTTACTGGCTGCAACTGGCGCTGTGCTATATTGAGGCTGTCAGAAAAGGGATTATTGGTTGATTCTGCTTCGGTAGTTGGTTCAAGTGCGGTTTTATCTTTAGGGTTCCGGTACCACACGAAGCGGCCCTGATAATTTCTTAATACCAGCTCTTCTTTTGTTTGTGTCAGTACATAGTTCGGCTGGAGAGGAACTTTGCCGCCGCCCTCCGGCAGGTCTATAACGAAGGTGGGAATAGCCAGGCCTGAGGTACGACCGCGCATGCCGTCTATTATTTTAATTCCGGTTTCCACAGGCGTGCGCAGGTGTTCTGTTCCCTGGACCTCGTCGCACTGAAAGAGATAGTATGGCCGCACCTTTATCTTAAGCAGGCCGTTGCAGAGCTTGGTCTGCGTCTCAACGTCATCGTTTACACCTCGAAGAAGCACAGACTGGTTGTTCACTGGAATTCCGGCCCGCAAGAGACGGTTGCAGGCTGCCGCTGATTCAGATGTTATCTCATTGGGGTGGTTGAACTGAGTGTTAAGCCATATCGGCCCGTATTTTGACAGCATGTCGCACAGTTCGTTATCTATGCGATGTGGTAGCACCACCGGGAACCTGGTGCCGATTCGGATTATCTCAACATGGTCTATCTGCCTCAATTTGGAGATAACATCTTCCAATCGGCTGCGTGGACAGAGTCAGTGGGTCACCGCCGGAGAGAATAACATCCCTTAAATTCTTATGCCTGCGGATGTAGTCCAGCATAGTCTTGATTTCGGCTGGAGTGCGTACCCAGCCACCGTTGTGCCATTCCCTCTTCCGCGTGCAGTGGCGACAAAACATAGGGCAAATGTCTGTGAGCACCATTAGTACTCTGTCAGGATAACGGTGAACCAAGCCGGGGACTACGGAATCTCTTCTTTCGCCGAGCGGGTCTTCAAAGCCGACATTGCCGAGTGTTATCTCTTCAAAAGAAGGTATCGCCTGTTTTCTGATAGGGTCTTCAGGGTCGTATACGTTGATTAGAGAAAGATAATAAGGTGTTACTGAAAGTGGATATTTTGCGGTTACCAGTTTAAGCTGAGTTTTTTCTTTAGCTGAGAGGGGGATTACGGTTGATAGTTTTTCAACGGTGGTTATTCGGTTACGAAATTGCCATTTCCAGTCGTTCCAATTTTCCCGCGAAGTTTTGGTGAAAAAGGTAATCTCATTAATTTCGGCCGTACCATCGGTAACGGCCGTGCTACCTGGAGGTTCTTCGTCCTCCACCACTACTTCATTCCTCGTAGTGGTAAAGCCTGGAGGTTCCTCCTCCTCAACCTGGTTTTTTATTTCAGCCAATTTTGTCATCTATCGATTCTCCTTAATTTACGGTTTATATATTGTATATTAAATTATGAAACATTAAAGATGAAATACTCATTCATTAACACGCTAACATACTTTTTTTAATTTGTCAATATTTTTGGTTGATTAATTTAAAAAATTTTTAAAATTATAAAATCACAGTTTGACAAAAGGAGGCATAATCTTTAAGATTTTTTATCTATGCCTGGATTATCTGAAAAGAATATTGCGGAGGACATCTATGAATAATAACAGTAAGAGTTATAAGTTGGCAATTGGCATTATCATAGTTTTAGTCTTAGTGACTGTTTTATTTACCGGCTGTGGGCAGAAAGAAGCTAGCTCAGCTGACGGTGTTATAAGTGAGATTACAATGTCAACCGGCGTAGATAGTAACAACCGACCGGTCAATCCCACCACTGTTTTTTCCACTGACACAGAGGGATTTTATTGCTCATTTAAGCTGTCAGGTTTTCCTGTAGGCAGCAAACTTAAAGCACAATGGATATATTTGGGTGGTGATCCGGAGGCCGAGGCAATTACCGGTAAAAACTATGTTGCCGAGACACAGACAGCAACTATTACCAAAGAGGGTTAGGGTTATACATCCACTGCGTACTCACAGCCTGGTATGCCGGACTACAACGTGGCCTAAAGGAGATTATAAGGTAGTTAATAAGTGTCGATGGGGAGGAAAAAGGCAGTACCTACTTTTAAGGTGCAATAGTAGTGTATTGTCGAAGTGTTGGAATTCGTAGGATATGAAAAAAGCGATTATGGCAAGAGAAGCCAGTATTGTTTATTTCGATTCCCTGGGTGCTGAAAACACGGAGGAAACATTGAAGCTAGCTAAAGTCAGGGCCGGGGAGCTCGGCATCAAGAGAATTGTCATAGCCACCACGACGGGCGATACTGCAGTTAAGGCGGCTAAAGAATTCAAAGACTATAAAGTAGTTGTGGTCACACATACCAGTGGTTTTCTAGCTCCCGGCACGCAAGAGCTTACCCCGGAAAACAGGCAGAAAATAGAGAAGCTGGGGGCTGAGATTTTCACCGGCGCTCATGCCTTCGGTGGTATATCTCATGCCATCAGGAGGACTTTCGCTACGCACGTACTCGGTGATTTCATGGCCAATACGCTGAGGGTGTTTGGCCAGGGAATGAAGGTGGCTATTGAGATAACCCTTATGGCTGCCGACGCCGGACTGGTAAGCCCCGACGAAGAGGTTATTGCCATTGCCGGAACAGGCAGAGGGGCGGATACGGCCATTGTAGTTAAGCCGGCTCATGCTCATGATGCCTTCTCCCTTAGAGTCAAAGAGATAATCTGCAAGCCGAGGCTCTAAATCCCCCGCTTATTATATTTACATAAAACAATAAACCTTATTTTTGCACTCGTCTTAGATTGCCACGTCGCTATCACTCCTGGCAACGACAGTAGTAAATTGCCTCATCAAGTGCCCGGACGGGTACAATATCTTTGTCCTTGGTTAGGGAAGTAGTAAAATAGTGGCGGGTGGAATATGCCGATAACTCCTCTCAGGCGGCAATATCTTAAAATCAAGCAGCGCTATCCCCAGACCATCGTTTTCTTTCGGCTGGGGGATTTTTACGAGACCTTCGACGATGATGCCAAGACCACCTCGCGAGAGCTGGAAATCACGCTGACTTCCAGGGAGATGGGGAAGGGGCAGAGGGTGCCCCTGGCAGGAATTCCTTACCACGCACTGGATAACTATCTGGCCAGGCTCATCGGCAAGGGCTATAAGGTGGCTATCTGCGAGCAGATGACGCCGCCAGGTAAGGGCCTGGTGGAACGCGACGTAATACGTGTGGTAACTCCGGGGACGGTGGTTGAACCCGGTCTTCTGGCTGATAAGAACAATAACTATCTGGTCAGCCTGGTTATTGACGGCGAAGAAGTCGGGCATTTCTTATGTGGATATAACCACCGGCGAATTCGCCACTACTCAACTGCCTACAGGGCAGGTTTCCGATGAACTGGAGCGCCTTCATCCAGCCGAGCTTCTTCTTCCCGAGAGTCTGGATGCCAATGGTCCAATGTTACCAGCCTCAATAACCCGCGCTCGATGATTACTGGTTTGATTTGGAGACTGCGGAGCAGACTTTGATTGACCATTTCGACGTGGCTTCACTTGAGGGATATGGCTGTGCTCATTTGCCTCTGGCTGTCAGGGCTGCCGGTGCCATTATTCGTTATCTTCAGGAGAACCAGAAGGCAGCGCTGGGGCAGTTGGACCAGCTAACTACCTATTCGACTCAGTCATTTATGGTCCTCGATGCTCATACCCGGCACAACCTGGAGCTTTTCTCCAGCGCTCGCTGGGGAGCCAGCTCCGGCTCTCTGCTTTCTGTAATCGATTTGACGGAAACGGCGATGGGCGGCAGATTACTCAAGAAATGGCTGGGCCAGCCGCTACTTGACATAAAGCAATTGACCAGCCGACAGGAAGCTGTAGCCTGGTTCTACGATAACACTATGGTCAGGCATAAGGTCATGTCTCTTCTGGGAAATATTGCTGACCTTGAGCGCTTAATTAACCGCGTAGGCGGCGGCATAGCCACGCCCCGAGACCTGGTCGCCTTGCGCTACAGCCTGGAAAAGCTGGCCGAGGTGAAAGCGGAGATAGAAGGTAACGAAGGTTTTCCAGTCTGGCTCAGTTCTGAACTTAAGCCCTGCCCCGATGTGGTGAGCTTAATCGAGCAGGCGATTGTCGATGAGCCCGGCGCCAGCCTGGAACGGGGTGGTGTGGTAAAGGCGGGCTTTTCTCAAGAGCTGGACGAGATTCGACAGGCGGCATCGGAGGCTAAACGCTACCTGGCAAACCTGGAGCGACAGGAGCGAGAACGCACCGGCATTAAGGCCTTAAAGGTGGGATATAACCGGGTGTTCGGCTATTACATCGAGGTGTCAAAGTCTAACCTGAACCTGGTGCCGGAAAGTTATATTCGAAAGCAAACCTTAACCGGTGGCGAGCGGTTCTTTACGCCAGAGCTTAAGGAGTATGAGTCGGTGATTCTCAATGCTCAGGAAAGGATAATCGAGCTTGAGACGGCGATTTTCCGGCAGGTCTGCCAGCAAATAGCCGGCATCGGTGAAAAAATATTATCTTCAGCCAGGGCTCTGGCAGCAGATTGATGTCTTTGCCAGCCTGGCTGAGGCGGCAGTCAGATATGGCTATGCCAGACCGGAATTGACCGCCGAGGATGCTGTCACCATTAAAGGAGGGCGGCATCCGGTGGTGGAGAGAAATCTGGGCAGCGATGGTTTTATACCTAACGATACTTATCTGTGCAATAAAGATACACAGCTCATTATACTTACCGGACCTAATATGGCGGGGAAGTCCACCTACTTGAAGCAGGTAGCGCTGATTGTGCTCCTGGCCCAGATAGGTAGTTATGTTCCGGCTGATTCAGCCACCATTGGCGTAGTCGACCGCATCTTTACCCGGATTGGTGCCCAGGAAGACTTAGCTGCCGGGCAGTCGACGTTTATGGTGGAGATGGTGGAAGCCGCCAATATACTCAACAATGCCACGCCGAAGTCGCTGATTATACTGGATGAGATCGGTCGAGGGACCAGCACTTATGACGGGCTTTCCATTGCCTGGGCGGTAGCCGAGTTCATACACAATCATCCCAGGCTCAGGGCGAAGACGCTTTTTGCCACCCACTATCATGAGTTGGTGGAGCTGGCCGGCTTTCTGCCGCGGGTCAAGAATTTCAATGTAGCGGTGACCGAAGAGGAAGGCAAGGTTATTTTCCTGCGCAAAGTCATACCCGGCGGCGCTGATAAAAGCTACGGCATACACGTGGCACAACTGGCAGGGCTGCCGGCATCGGTGGTGCATAGGGCAGAGGAGGTTCTAGCCGGATTGGAAAACGGCCAGACTCAGCAAAAGCAGCGTAAAGCCGTTCGCCCCAGGAAGGAATCGCCTCCGCAGCTGGCGCTGTTCGGAGATAAGTCGCCGCTTATAGAAGAAATCAGCCAGCTCGATATCGACTCCATGTCACCCCTCGAAGCCATCACCAGGCTTTATGAACTGAAGCGGAAGGCGAAAGAGGTGGGTTCGCAATAGGTTTATGGGTGCTTGGGATAGCTGTACTCTAATCAGGCTAAAGTGATGAGGTCGGATTCGGACTCATACCTCGAAGTTCGACTGGTTCAAATTCAGCCACCGCTACCAACGAACTCGATTGAGAGGCAGGCTTATAAATGGCCTGCCTTTTTTGTCGCCCAAGACAACAGTCTTCAAATATTCTACTAAGATATGATAATATTGGTTTGAAGACACTATGCCAAGTATTACGACCGAAGGTAAACCAAGGATTTTCTTTTCAGATAATGCATCTGACAAGCCGTGGAGGTTAATAGAAAAGGTGGTTGCTGTCATCGAGTCATTTTTCCAGGGCTTTGACGACCTTTACATATTTATTTCGAAAAGAATTCAGAATGTGGTAGGTGATCTTGTAGAAGTCGATGTGGCTTTTGCAAACATTTCAGATCCAACCTCCGTTTTTGAGTTCGTCAAATTAGAGACAGGCAAAATACCGAGGGCAGGCCTTGGATTGAGCAAATTCTAGGACAGCGGACTTCAATTGGCATCAATGCTGGTATTATGGTTTCAACAGAGCAATTCTCTGGTCAGGCGATACGGCTAGCTAAAAAATTTTAATGTTCCATTAAGATTGTTACTGTCTGAGACTGAAGAGAAAATAAAAGAATGGTACTTGCCAGATACAATCGGCATGCAAAGCCCTATAGTCGATATTCAATTCTGTGATATACTCGCGAAGGTAAAAGGCCGAGTCCTCAGGTTTAAAGCAGACAGAAATAAATGTGTCGAAAATAATATCCTTGTTGCTACCGCTGAGGCACATAAGTACAGGGTAATCTCTTTACAAAGGGTATTCGACGTCGATGTAATGCAGAATGACTCACGCCAGAGGAATTTCTCACAAAGGTACCGCCTGATAATCAAGCCCACAAAGCGATTGTAGCAATTGAATACCACCAACCACGTTTATATTTAAAGGTGGACTCATACCATCAAAGTGGAGAGAACAAAGATGAAGAAATCCAGCCTATATCAGGCGTAGTATTCAGAGTAGAGGCTAAACATGAGTTTCGAAATGAGCCAATTACTTACAGATACAAGTATCTAGATGCAATTAACAACACGTGCATTGCACAAGCGATTGTCGCTAATTTCGATCTAAGTAATGAAAAAAGACATTATATGTGTCTTGTAAGGCACCATATTGGCGGTGATTACATTAATTTAGGAGGGGCTTTTTTTAACTGATTATTTTTTATGCCACCCGCCCACGGGTGGCCCTACTTTGATATGATATACATGTGAAGCGTAGATATAGCGAAGTTGACGCTAAGAGTTCAGATAGTCAATAATTAGCCCACAGTTCGATGAGTGTAGTCAGGGGCTTTTTCTCGGGCGTTTTTAATTTTCTGCTGTTCGATGCCTTAGTTCTTCTGGGCCTCATCATCTCCTTAAACCTGACCATTCTCAATCCTGACTTTGTTACCGCTGAACTTCAAAAACTGGATGTCTATTCGGCAGTAATCGAGCAGGCTAAGACCATGCTGCCCAGCCAGCAGTTTATTGATACTGAAACCGTGGATGAGTTAGTCACTGAGCTCAAGCCATGGTTTGAAGAGCAGGCCAATACGGTTATTCATGCCGTCTACGCCTACATTGAGGAAGACCGTGAGTTAAACGTGACTATATCCCTGGAGCCGGTGAGGGCTGCGGTCAAAGAAAAAGTAACAGAGGCGGTGACTAATTCGCCACCTCCCGAACTACAGGGCGCATCACAAAGCCAGATAGATGCCTATATGTCGCAGGTATATACCGGAATCGACAATGTGATACCGTCAAGTTTTGTACTTAATGAGGCGGTTGCCGGCTCGCAGGTAATGGCGCAACTCGAGCAAGTCAAAAAGATTGTCGGTTATATAGATACCGCGTATAAAGCCCTGATTGCCGCAGCTGTCCTTCTGGTATTGCTGATAGCACTGGCGCACTGGTGGCAGCCGAAGCCGATTACACGGTCTATCGGCATAACGTTTATTCTGGTAGGTGTGGCCTGTATTCTGGGTCCGCTGCTTGATTATTTAATTGTGCAGGTTCTCAGTCAGGTTATCGGCACATCAGGCTGTACTGTCCGGGCTTCAGGCGAAATTACCTCAACTGGCTGCCGACCTTACGGCTCCGGTGAGGACGTATGGAATCGGGTTCTTGATTTCCGGAATAGCGTTGATTGTAATTTCGGTTTTGTTCAGGTCGAAACAGGTGAGCCCCGGCGTCAGCCAGACCTAGTCCTTCGGTGGCAGGCTGCGGCGCATGCCAGCCCCACCCCCGGCGCTTTTTAGCGATGAGGATATCGGTATAGCCAGCTTTGGGCATCACTTTCGTCGGTGCCGGCGGCTGATTCCGTAAAATAGCTCAGCGGCTTGCCCAAAACGCTGGCGATTTGCTCCAGGTTCGTGAGATAAAGTCGTCTCTTGCCCAGCTCGTAATTGGATAGGGCGGCCTGTGTCAGGCCCAGCCTGGAAGCCAGTTCCTGCTGGGTAAGGCCAAGTTCCTGTCTGGCCTCCTGAATTCTTATGCCGATGCTGCGGTAGACCATATTTGAATTCTATCACAATTTGTAATAATCGGCTAAAAATTAATAATAAATATAACATATATGTTATATTTCCTATTGACAAGTCTGTCATGCCTTGTTATTATCGGCATAACAAATCGTTATAAAAGGAGGGAATAAAATGAAAATCAGCGAAGATGTCTGGAAGTTCTACCAGCAGCACCTGGGTTACAGTGACGAGGAAATGAAGAAGTTCAGAGAAAACCCCAGAAACGCAGATGTTATTTCCAAGGCACCGGCATTAATGAATAAGACGATTGTTGTCGAAGTTGTGGATTCCCACGGGTGCAATAGTCAGCATAAGGTGGGTGACAAGTTCTACTTTGATGGGTCCGGCAATCTTATGACCAAACTCTGTCCCAAAAGAATTTGTTTCTCTGCTTTATATTCAATGGCACCGCTGATTTATACAGCGAGTGAGCTCTTCTATGCCGGTGTCGACCCCAACGAGATGCGGTTCAAGCGGACAGGCTGTGGTGATGTTGGTGTCAACTGTGGCGGCTGGGGGCATATCGTTATGGAATTACGAATAGAAGACCGCAAGAAAGAATAAATGTAAATCCTCGGCTAACCGCGTACGAGATACTGATGAGGAGACATACTAAATTTGAGGGCACTTGAAGAAGAAGTGAATTAAAGGAAATCTTGATTAAGAACTGGATGACCCATGATGCCATGTGGTTCTATCACTGCTTGCAGGAATGCGGCATTGAGAAGACGAACAAAATAAACAAAGCTGCGATCAGATCAATGGCAGTGATAGAAATTAAAAGAATTCAAAAAGCCGTAGGCATAGATAAGGTGGAAACATTTGAAGACCTTAAGCCACTGATAGACGCAACATTTCACATACTTAAAGGTGATTTTATGGACTTCACCTACAGCTTTCCTTCAGAAAATATCCTTCATGGTGAGTGGAAAGATTGTTTTGCCTACAACGGAATCAAGCAGATAGGTGTCCATCGACCAATATCAATGCGGAATTATTGGAGCGAATCTATGGCTGGTTCGATGGCCTGGGCATAAAATACAGCGTTTCTCCCCGAGGTGGAAGGTTGCATGATGCACACCGATGGAAAATGTTTCAGAGATATCAGTTTTAGCTTTGATAAATAAGATGCACTGAGCCGCACTGTCGATTTCTGAGAAGATTCAAGTATAATGATTAGGAGTCATTTTGCGAAAAGACTATGGAACTAAAGATATTCGGATACAGCAGACGCCAATAAATTTAATTAGAGAGGTTCAGAACGACTGATAGGAGGGTGCCATGGTTGATGAAAAGTCGATTGAAAATATAAGGAAATACGGTATCGGCTGTGGGGACTGGCGAAAGGAAAAGACAAATACTCGTCGAGGAGGTAGGATTTCCCATTGGCAAAGAGGCAGAGAACGTGATTATTACAGGATGCTTTCAAGCTGAGGGCATGCCCCACGTGTTTCATGCTTTTAAGAACTTGTTAGACCATTTCAAAATAGATTATACGTTGCTAAATAAAGAGTACTGCTGCGGCTGGATGCCCATCGGTCAACCGGCGGTTATAGCCAAAAATGAAGAAGATATAGCCAGGTTTAAAGAGATTTCTAAGGAATTCATAGTTGAGAATTTTAGACAGGCCAAAGAGCTGGGAGCCAAATCGATAGTACTCTTCTGCGGTGCCTGCGAACCCAATTACACCAATTACAGAGATTTAACTGACCTGGAAGTAATTCCCTTCCACGAACTTATCGACCGTTATTTCAAAGCGGGCAAGCTGGAAAGAAAAATCGATTATTATGCAGGTTGCTATCGTTTTCGCCGTCGTATAACAGATAAACCTGTCGATGTTGAACCGGCAGTGCGCATACTGAAGAAAATTGAGGGACTTGAAGTAAACTATATTGATGATAAACTGTGCTGCAATATACCGCCGCATATGGAACAAATCGTAGGTGCCATAAAGAGCAATTCGGTAGTAAATATCTGTACGGGTTGTTATTACAGCCTGAAAGCCAAGCTGGGAGAGAAAGCAGGATTGGAAGTGAAAATGCTCCCGGAGCTCGTCTGGGAAGCTATAGAAGGAAAATAATATTTAGCCACGCTGTAACAGTTACTCCGAAAGAAATACATATATGCGGCATAGTTTTGAATGCTATCTCCACGGCAAAGTAATTAAGCTAGCCATATACGACAAAAAGTGCTATTATAATTCCCTCATTTATGGGGGCTGGATTTAAAGCTATTACTTCAGGTACGGTTACCTCTCCGCAAGGCTTCCTGGCCGGAGCAGTCGAAGCAAGTATAAAGAGCCCTGATAAACTCGACTTGGCTATTCTTTGCTCCGAGAAGCCGTGTGTTGCTGCTGGCGTTTTTACTGCTAATTTAATCAAGTCGGCACCGGTAATCCTTTCAAAGAAACATTTGAAAAACCGGAAAGCCCAGGCGATTGTGGTTAATTCAGGCTGCGCCAACGCTTGCACCGGTGATTCGGGGATGGCCGATGCTGTCGAGATGACCAGGTTAGCCGCCGACAAGCTGGGGTTGTCGATAAAGAATGTTCTGGTTGCCAGCACCGGCGTAATTGGGGTGCCTTTACCCATGGACCAAATTCGAGCTGGTATTCGCCGGATTGTTCCGACGAAGGATGGAGGACATAAGCTAGCCCGGGCGATAATGACCACTGATACTTTCGCTAAAGAGATAGCAGTAGCTGTTGAATCGAAAATGGGCCGGTTCACTATTGGTGGTGTGGCTAAGGGGGCCGGGATGATTCATCCTAATATGGCGACACTGCTTTGCTTTCTGACCACTGATGCTTCTGTGGATGCTCATTTCCTCCAGTCGGCACTACGAAGAGCGGTGGCTAATTCCTTTAATATGGTTACTATCGATGGAGATACCAGCCCCAGCGATACGGTGGTGATTTTAGCCAACGGTTTGGCTGGCACGGCGACTATTAAACAAAGCAACGGAGAACTCTTTCAAAAAGCCCTGGACGAAGTTTGTCTTTATCTGGCTAAGTGTATAGCTAGAGATGGCGAAGGTGCCACCAAGTTAATAGAGGTTGCGGTAGAGGGCGCGCTAAATGAAGCGCAAGCTCGCCTGGCGGCTCGTACCATTGCTAGCTCGCCGCTGTTCAAGGCGGCTATGTACGGCAATGACCCTAACTGGGGACGCATTGTGGCAGCGCTGGGTCGGAGTGGAGCCAAAGTGAATGAGAGGAAGTTGGAAGTTTATTTGAATGGCGTCTGTGTTATGAAGCAAGGCTCCCCTGTACCCTTTGACGAGCAGGAGATGCGCACTGGTTTAGCCGATAAGGAAGTATCGGTGAGATTGTGCCTTAATCTCGGTCAGGGCAAAGCTGTGGCGTGGGGGTGCGACCTATCTGAGGAATATGTTACTATAAATAGCGCTTACACGAGTTAAAACAGGGCTGCGAGATAAAAACGAATGAATCCTATAGCTATTAAAATTGGCGGCAGTACTTTAGGCAGTGCTGACACCACCATTGAAGATTTGGTGACGCTTCAAAAAAGAGGCGTGCCGCTGGTGGTAGTTCACGGCGGCGCCAATGTGGTTTCCACATGGCTGGGACGATTGGGCATAGAGACCAGCTTTGTTCGCGGGTTGAGGATTACCGATTTGGAGACATTGAAGGTGGTTACCGCGGTACTGGCCGGATTGGTCAATAAAGAGCTGGTATCGGCTATCTGGCGCCAGGGTGGCAAGGCAGTGGGCTTGAGCGGTGTTGACGGCGGTCTGATTTTGGCGAAAAACAAAAAGCCGGAACTGGGATATACCGGAGAGGAATTAAAAGTTAACGTGGCTGTGATAGAGATATTAATTAAGGCGGGATATATACCGGTAATAGCGCCGGTAAGCCTTGGCTTGCTGGAAGGCTCGGACACGGATACGAATTTGCTAAATGTTAATGGTGATACTGCTGCCGGTGAGATTGCCGCTGCTCTGAAGGTGGAAAAGCTTATTTTTCTTACCGATGTCCCGGGCCTTTATGATAACTCTAAAAAACTCATCCGGACATTAAACCCGCAGGATGCCAGGGAATTGATTGACTACGGTGTGGCTTCCGGAGGTATGGTAGCCAAGATTGAGGCTTGCCTCCTGGCCATGACTAAGGTGCCGCATGACTCGAATAATTGACGGTAGAGTGCCTCACGCTTTGCTCGATGAGTTTGAAGGCAAAGGCGATGGTACTACGATAGGTTGGTAAAATGGAAAACTGGCAAGAACTGGAACAGAAATTATTTATGCGGACAATCAAACGGTTGCCCGTAACTCTGGTTCGGGGTAAAGGAGCTCGAGTTTGGGATACCGAGGGCAAGGAGTACCTTGATTTTGTCGGTGGCTGGGCGGTTAACAGTTTGGGACATTGCCATCCGGTAGTCGTCAAGGCGCTGACGGAACAGGCTAAAACTCTAATACAGGTATCGAACCAGTTCTATACTATTCCTCAAGTACAACTGGCTAAATTATTGGTTGATAATAGCTGTCTTGACCGGGTTTTCTTCTGCAACAGCGGTGCTGAGGCTAATGAAGGGGCGATGAAGCTGGCACGCCGATACGGAAAGCTTCATCTGGATGGAGCTTACGAAATCATAACCACCCATGGCTCTTTTCACGGGCGGACTTTGGCCACTGTGGCAGCTACCGGGCAGGACAAGTTCCAGCAACCTTATATTCCTCTCCCGGACGGTTTTATCAATGTAGATTACGACAGCATCGAGGCCATCAAAGCAGCGACCACCAATCGAACGTGTGCTGTGATGGTGGAGCCTATTCAGGGCGAGGGTGGCGTTAATGTGCCACATGATAAATATCTTAAGGAGATTCGAGCCTGGTGTGACGAGAAAGGCATTCTGCTTATTCTGGATGAGATTCAAACCGGGATTGGCCGAATAGGCAGCCTGTTCGGCTATGAGCAATACGGGGTTGAACCGGATATAATGACATTGGCCAAGGGATTAGGCGGTGGCGTGCCCATTGGGGTTTTCCTGGCTAAGGAACGGGCTTCGGTTTTTGCCCCGGGTGAACATGGCTCTACTTTCGGTGGCAATCCCTTGGTTTGTGCTGCCGGACTGGCAACGTTGAAATTCATCATTGATAATGACATACCGGGTAAGGTTAAAAAGCTGGGGCAGTATTTTATAGCTGGCCTGGAAAAGCTGAAAGCCAAATTCAGCTTCATCGCTGAGATAAGAGGTCGTGGACTGTTATTGGCTTTGAAATTTACCGATAATATAGCCGAAGAACTGGTGCTGGCTTGCCTGAAAGAAGGCTTGCTGGTTAATGCGGTCAAGCCGAATACCTTGCGGTTTATACCGCCGCTCATTATTACTGAGAAAGATGTTGACGAAGCGTTGGGTATTCTGGAAAAAGTTCTAGCCCGGAGGTTATAAGAATGGCAGATAAGGTAGTACTGGCCTATAGCGGAGGCCTTGATACTTCGGCAGCCATAAAATGGCTGGCGGATAAATATAACATGGGAGTTATTGCGCTTACCGCAGATATAGGCGGTGTCGGCGAGTTGCCAGCCATTCAGCAAAAGGCGCTGAAGATAGGAGCGGTCAAGGCATTAACAGTTGATGCCAAAAAGATTTTTGTTGACTCCTTTGTCTTTCCGGCTCTCAAGGCTAATGCCATTTATGAGAAGCAGTATCCGTTGGCTACAGCGCTCGGTCGCCCATTGATAACAAAATTGCTGGTAGATACCGCCATAAAAGAAGGTGCTGTTGCCGTAGCTCATGGCTCCACGGGTAAGGGTAATGACCAGGTTCGCTTCGATGTAAGTGTCGCTGCGCTGGCTCCAGAACTAAAAATTATAGCACCGGCACGAGAGTGGGGCATGACTCGAGAAGAGACGATTGCCTATGCTGAAAAACATGGCATCCCTATACCGATTAAAGCTGCCAGTCCTTACTCCATAGATGAGAATCTATGGGGCAGGAGCATAGAGTGCGGCGTGCTGGAAGACCCCTGGGTTGAGCCGCCGGAGGAGGTTTTCGCCTGGACTAAATCACCGGCGGCATCTCCTGATAAACCTGACTATGTGGAAATCGGTTTTGAGGAAGGAATTCCGGTCAGCCTTAATGGCAAAAAATTGAGATGGCGTGGCTCTTATTCAGCAGCTTAATGAATTAGCCGGCAAACACGGCGTAGGCAGAGTCGACCATGTAGAAAGCAGGTTGGTAGGAATAAAGTCGAGGGAAATTTATGAATCCCCAGCAGCTACGGTTCTGCTGAAAGCTCATCAAGCCATGGAAGCCATGACTTTGTCTCATCAGCAGCTCCGTTTCAATGAGAAGGTGTCAAGTGAGTATGCGGATATCATCTATAACGGCCTGTGGTTTACGGCATTGCGCCAGGACCTGGCTGCTTATGTGGACCGCGCTCAAAAACATGTAACTGGTACCATAAGAGTCAAACTTTACAAAGGGAACTGTATTGTAGTCGGCAGAAAATCTCCTGTCTCATTGTATGACTATAGCCTGGCTACTTACGATAAAGGTGATGTTTTCGACCAGAGCGCTTCACTTGGTTTCATTCACATCTTTGGACTGCCGGCAAAAGTGCAGGCAAGGTGCAGGGTGAGGGTGGAGAGAAGAAGCCCAAAAAGAAATCTTGAGATATTAGAGAAAGATATATGGCTAAAAAAGACGAAGTTAAAGGTCATTTGCGCAGCCGCTTTCAAAAAGGGCGTCGATAAGAGCGGTAGAAAAATATGTTGCCTCCATCCCCTTTGACTGGCGGTTGTATAAACAGGATATCGCCGGGAGCATGGCGCATGCCCAGATGCTAGCCAATCAGGGGCTGATATCAAAGAAAGACGCCGAGCTTATTATTAGGGGTCTTGTCTCCATCCGAGAGGAGATAGAGCAAGGCAAACTTGAATTCAAGCTTGAACTTGAAGATATACACATGAATATTGAGAGCCGCCTGTTTGAGAAAATAGGTGACGTGGCCGGTAAGCTGCATACTGCTCGTTCCAGAAACGACCAGGTAGCTCTGGACTTGCGCCTTTTCGTCAAGGAAGCTATCGGGGAAACTATTAGTAAGCTAAAAGCATTTTCAACTGGCGTTATTGGATGTGGCTGAGGCTAACAAATCTGTAATTATGCCCGGATACACCCACTTGCAACAGGCTCAGCCAGTCCTTTTTGCCCATCATCTTCTAGCTTATTTTGAGATGTTGCAGCGGGATGTGATGAGATTCCAGGATTGCTTGAAGCGTACCGATGTACTGCCGTTGGGCAGCGGTGCTCTGGCTGGAGTAGGTTACTCTATTGACCGCGACTTTGTAGCTAAGAAACTGGAATTCAGCGAATTAAGCAGAAATAGCCTCGATGCTGTATCTGACCGGGATTTTGTCATTGAATATGAAGCTGCTGCTGCTATTACGATGATGCATGTATCCCGGTTAGCGGAAGAGATAGTGCTTTGGTCTTCGGAAGAGTTCAGCTTTGTAGAGCTTGATGAGGCCTATGCCACGAGCAGCAGCATTATGCCTCAGAAAAAGAACCCGGATGTGGTAGAGTTGGCCAGAGGTAAGACGGGCAGAGTTTATGGAAATCTGCTCGGCCTGTTGACGGTGATGAAAGGCCTGCCGCTGGCTTACAATCGCGATATGCAGGAAGACAAAGAGGGACTTTTTGACACCGTGGACAAACTTCTCACAACTTTGGAAGTTTTTGCCGGATTGATAAAGACGCTGAAAATCAATGCCGACCGGATGCGGCAGGTAATGTCGGGCAGCTATTTACTGGCTACCGATGTGGCAGACTATCTGGTGAGTAAGGGATTACCTTTCCGCCAGGCGCATAAAATTGTGGGTGAGCTGGTGCAATATGCCATCGGTAAAAGTAAGAGCTTTCAGGAACTGAGTCTTGACGAGTATCGCAGTTTCTCGCCTCTTTTTGCCGACGATGTATATGGCATTACCGTGGAAACTTCGGTTGCGGCTCGCAATGTTGTTGGTGGCACGGCGCCGGAGCAGGTACTGGCTGCTCTTATCAAGAGCCAGAAAGCTTGTCGGTAAGAGTAATGAAAAATAGGCGAATTAAACTGGCGCCGTCTATACTCTCCGCTGATTTCAGCCGTCTGGGTGAACAAGTCGCTGAAGTAGCTAAAGCTGGGGCTGACTATATTCACGTTGATGTCATGGATGGGCATTTTGTGCCCAACATAACAATTGGTGCTCCCGTAGTAGCGTCGCTTCGTTCCCGGACTAATTTGCCGCTAGACGTACATTTGATGATTGAGCAACCTGAGGCTCATATCTCACAGTTCGCTGAAGCTGGCGCCGATATTATCACCGTCCATGTTGAAGCTGCTACACATCTGCATCGCTTGGTCGAGGCAATAAAAGGCTTGGGAGTCAGAGTGGGAGTGTCGTTGAATCCAGCCACTCCTCTAAGCTCATTAGATGAAGTTCTTCCTTTGCTTGACCTGGTACTGGTTATGACTGTCAATCCTGGCTTCGGCGGTCAAGCTTTCATCGATAGTATGATGGACAAGATAGCCCGGCTGCGGAAGATACTGGATGAAAGGCAAGCCAAAGCGGAACTGGAAGTGGATGGTGGTATTACTGCAAGCATAGCTCCAAAGGTGGCTAAAGCAGGAGCTGAGGTTTTGGTTGCCGGAGCCGCGATTTTTGGCTCTAAGCAAGGGGCTGCTAAGGCGCTGCAAGAGATGAGAAGAGCGCTTGGTTTAATGGGCTAACTTATGTTGACTGCGCAGGCATTGGGTACACAAATTAAGTTGTTTTGGTTTCCCATCAAGAAGAATCGTGGCTCGCTGGATATTAGGCAACCAGCGCCGCCTGGTATGCTGCTTCGAATGGCTTACCCTATGGCCGAAGTGTGCCGTTTTGCCACAGATATCGCATTTTGTAGCCAAATCGCTAACTCCTTTTCCGAAAGTCGGTCTTGACAACAGGAGTAAAATTATACCACAATTGCGAGATTGAAAAAAGGAGACGGATGAAGCAAGTTCTTTCCTGTGGCGGTCAAGAGTTCAAAGATATGTTTGCCGCTGGCAGCAGCTGGTTGGAGAAAACCGTTCCAGATATCAATGCCATAAACGTTTTTCCTGTGCCTGATGGCGATACCGGGACGAACATGTTCCTGACTATGCGGTCGGTCATGGAAGAAGCTGATAGAGTCTCAGACCACAGTGTCTCGGCTGTAGCCAAGGCGATGGCTCAAGGTGCTCTGATGGGTGCTCGGGGAAATTCCGGTGTGATTTTATCTCAGTTCTTTCGTGGGCTGGCCAAGGGACTTGACGAGAAAGAGTCGATTACTGGAAGCGATTTGGCGATGGCCTTGGGTGAAGCCTCGCGCGCAGCTTATAAAGGGCTGTCGCAGCCGGTAGAAGGAACCATGTTGACAGTCATCAAGGACGCCTCAAAAGCTGCTGAAGAAGCTGCACGGACCGACCCAGAGAACTTAACTAAAGTAGCGGAGGCTGCGGTTGATGAAGCCAGGGATTCAGTAGCCAGAACCCCCCTTTTGCTGGATGTGTTGCGTGAAGCTGGCGTAGTAGATGCCGGCGGACAAGGTGTATATGTATTGCTGGAAGGTGCGCTTCGTTATTTAGAAGGGAACGCTGAGGAAATGAGATACCGGCGACCGCAGATGGTTGCTGCTGAGTTGCCTGTGGGTGCGAAGGCAGCTCCGCTGGCGACTGAAACAGAGGAACCATACGGATATTGCACCAACTTTTTGCTGCAGGGCAATAAACTCGACCCTGACAAGATAAGAAAGAAGCTGGAAAACAAGGGTCAATCTATTGTCGTCGTTGGTGATGAGGCCACTATCAGGGTTCATATCCATACCTATGACCCCGGAGGTATTATAAGATATGCGACTTCCTTAGGCACTTTGCATCAACTGCAAGTTCAGAATATGGATGACCAGCATGTTGGCTTTGTCGAGATGCAGAAAGATAGGTTGCTGAGTTTGGATATGGGCGTGGTAGCTGTCGCCATCGGAAGCGGGATGAAAGAGGTGTTCCGGAGTTTGGGAGCTGCGGCTATAGTTTCTGGCGGACAGACAATGAATCCGAGTGTTCAGGAGCTACTTCAGGCGGTGGAATCGGTGCCGTCACAGAAAGTAATTCTTCTGCCTAATAACAAGAATATCATTCTGGCTGCATCTCAAGTCCATTCGCTCACGGCCAAAGAAGTAGCGGTAATACCAACGAAGACTATGCCTCAAGGGATAGCTGCTCTTATAGCTTTCAATTATGAGGGAGGAATGGAAGAAAACGTTCAGGCTATGAATGAGGCTATCACTGCGGTGAAAACTGTGGAAATTACCGAGGCAGCACGCAGCACCCAATTACAGGGGTTGAAGATAAAGAAGGGGCAGATTATAGCTATCGTTGACGACGAAAATTTGGTTGCTGCCGGTAATAACCTGGACGAGGTTCTTTTCGAAGCTCTCGATAAAGCGGGCATTGGTTCGGCAGAAGTGGTGACCGTGTATTATGGAGCCGATATCGAAGCACCTCAGGCAGAGCAGATGGTTAACGAAATACGTGATAAGTATCGTGACAAACAAGTTGAAATGGTATCCGGTGGGCAACCCAATTACCCCTATATAGTTTCTCTGGAGTGATGTTTTCGCAGGTTTGTACCGCCAGACGATTTTTTACCGGCCTCCATTGAGAATTAATGCAGTACTAGTCTTTTACTGCTGGCAATTAGAGAAGGTTAAGGTCAGTGACAATTCCCCTCATTAATGTCGAGCCTCTTCGAACCATTCTCCAGATGGAAGGCCAGAGAAATTATGCGAACACTACGGTATTGGGTGGGCTTGACAAGTATCTCCGTAAATGGGCGAGTGAAACCAGAAACAAGATAAACTCCCCCGAGCTTCTGTCCCGTTTCACCGAACTTCACCTGGCTGATTCTAATTATGCCGGCTGGGATTTAGATAAGCGTAAAGCGTGGGTAAAGGATGTCCTCGATTGGCTGGCTCAAGTGGAAACATTAGTCGGAACGGCGCCGGCGAAAAAGAGTCGAGCTCGCGCCACAGTAGTCAGTCGTAAAACTGCTGGTTCTGCGGTCAGTTCCTCGCATGGAGATAAAGGTTTAGACTCGCCGGTAACTTCTGTTAAAGGTATTGCCGCCAGTTCAGCTAGTAAGCTGGCCAAGCTGGGAGTTCAGACAATTCGTGACTTACTTTACTTTTTCCCCAGGCGCCATCTTGATTATAGTCAGAGAAAAACTATTGCCGAGCTTGTGGTGGGTGAGGAACAAACTGTCTTGGCTACGGTATGGGAAGCTCGAATGGCCAGGCTGGGACCTCAGCAGGGCACTGAAGTCATTGTTGGCGATGAGACCGGTAATATGAGGGCCGTCTGGTTTAATCAGCCGTTCCTGGCTAAGAATTTCCGCACCAATGCTCAACTGGTGCTTAGCGGCAGGGTAACGGAATTCAAGGGGAATAAGGTGTTTGAATCACCGGAATGGGAATTGGTTGAGGATAAGGAGCTAATTCATACCGGTCGTTTGGTTCCCGTTTACCCCTTAACACGAGGCCTGTATCCCCGGCAGGTCAGAAATATGGTAAAGAGAGCCCTCGATAATTGGGTATGGCAGATGACAGATTTTCTGCCACAGGAGATGAAAAGCAGGTTTAAACTCGTAGATTTGCCTGAGGCGATTATCCAGACTCACTATCCAGACAGCTATTCGCTAAAGGCTGAAGCCAGGAGGCGTCTGGCTTTCGATGAGCTTTTCCTTCTTCAATTAGGTGTGCTCAGTAAGAAGCGGGACTGGCAGGAAAGTCAACCGGGAAACGCCTTTAAGACAATCGGAGAGAACATCAACAAGTTTCTGTGTTCCTTGCCATTTACTTTGACCAGTGCGCAGCAGCGAGTGCTCCAACAAATCCTCGCTGACCTGCAAGAAACACGGCCTATGTCACGTCTTCTCCAGGGTGAAGTGGGCAGTGGCAAAACTGTGGTGGCTGTAACCGCTTTGTTGGTAGCAGCCGATAATGGTTACCAGGGAGCGTTTATGGCACCAACCGAGATATTGGCTGAGCAGCACTTCCGCAACATTTGCCAGCTTCTATCCAAGGTGAGCGAACGGAAGGACGAACAAGACAACCTTTGTCGTTACTACGGACTCTTCTCGCATCCAATCACTTTTGCCCTACTAACCGGAAGTCTTGAGCGAAAAGCAGAAAGCGGCTTTACATGAGCAAATTGAAGAAGGCAAGGTGGATATCATCATCGGCACACATGCTCTAATTCAAAAGGCCGTAGAGTTTTCCAGGCTGGGATTGGTAGTGATTGATGAGCAGCATCGCTTTGGTGTTTTGCAACGCTTAGCCTTACGCCAGAAAGGATTTAATCCCCACATACTGGTGATGTCGGCTACACCTATCCCGCGGACTCTGGCATTAACACTTTATGGCGATTTAGACCTTTCGGTCATAGATGAATTACCTCCTGGCAGGAAAGAGATAAAAACAAAATGGCTTAAACCTGAGCAGAGAACGCAGAGCTTATGATTTTCTCCGCCGGGAAATTGCCGCCGGCGCGCAGGCCTTCATAATCTGTCCTCTAATCGAGGAATCAGAAAGTATTGAAGCTAAAGCGGCGGTGGCCGAATATGAACGGTTGTCACAGGAAGTTTTCCCTGACTTGAAGCTCGGCTTACTCCACGGCCGAATGGCAACCAGCTGAGAAGGATAAAGTAATGAAGAGCTTCCGGGACGGAAGGCTTGATATTCTGGTATCCACACCTGTAGTAGAGGTTGGCATCGATGTTCCTAATGCTAGTGTTATGCTGATAGAGGCCGCCGACCGTTTTGGCCTATCGCAGTTGCATCAATTCCGCGGTCGAGTGGGGCGGGGTGAAAAGCAAAGTTACTGCTTGCTTCTAGCTGAGAAACCGTCGCCTGAGGGCAGCGAGAGATTGCAGGCTATAGAGGGAATTCAAGATGGTTTTGTTTTAGCCGAGAAGGACCTGGAGCTAAGGGGGCCAGGTGAATTCTTCGGCACTCGCCAGAGCGGTTTGCCAGACCTCCGCATGGCCAGACTATCTGATACGCCACTTCTGGAATTAGCTCGAAATGAGGCAATCGCTCTTTTCAAAAGGGATTCGGGCCTCACTATGCCGGAGCATCGGCTCTTAGCTCAGGAGCTATCCAGAGTTTGGCAAACCGGTGGCGAATTGAGCTGATTTGAAAGTTATCGATGGTAGTTCTATTATATTAGGGTATTCGCTAATCCTTATTTTAGTCATTCAGAGCGCAGCGAATAATCTCAGTATCTATTATTCATCGGATTAATGTTTATCAAACACAAACTAGCTAAGGTCCTGGAGCAGGCTGCAAGAGAGGCTCAACAAGAGGGAGTGCTGGCTGCCACAGCTTTGCCTGAGATCGTGGTAGAACGCCCGCAGAATCCTGAGCATGGTGATTATGCCTCCAGTCTGCCGCTTAAGCTGGCAAGAACGACAGAGATAGCTCCTCCGGCAATCGCCGAGAAAATCATAGAATTTATGCCTCCTTTGCCTGAAGTTTCTAGAATAGTTGTTGCTTCCCCGGGCTTCATCAATTTTAATCTCAGCACCGGTTGGCTTACGGAACAAGTAGCTGCTATCTTGGATGCCGGCGATTCTTACGGTAACATCGACCTGGGTGCTGGAAAGTCAGTTCAGATTGAGTTTGTAAGTGTAAATCCCACCGGGCCGCTACATGTCGGACATGGTCGCGGTGCTGTTCTGGGAAGTACTCTGGCCAATGTGCTTAGTGCCACGGGCTATGCTGTGGAGAAAGAATACTACATCAATGATGCCGGCAGCCAATTAGATGCTTTTAAGCGGTCTCTTTATGCTCGGTATCAACAATGTCTGGGTATCGATGTTGACATGCCGAGTGACGGCTATCTGGGAAATTACATGGTTGACCTGGCCAAGGAGATAATAAAGAAGGAAGGCAAACGCTTTTCGACAATGCCTGCAGATGCAGCTATTCGGGAACTGGGGCTACTCGGGGTTACCAAGATAATGGACATGATTAAAAAAGACCTCGAATTGCTGGATGTGGAGTTTGATGTCTGGTTCAGTGAACAAAGCCTGTATAAAAATGGCCAGTATGAAAAGGCTATGAAGTTGTTGACAAAAGGTGGTTATGTAGCGGAGAAGGAAAATGCCACCTGGTTTATATCTTCTGCACTGGGTGAAGACAAAGATAATGTGTTGATACGGAGTGATGGCTCTCCCACATATTTCGCTTCAGATATCGCCTATCATTTTAATAAATTCCTGGAGCGGAAGTTCGAAACCGTGATTGATATCTGGGGAGCGGACCATCAGGGGCATGTTTCCCGCATGATGGCTGTGGTCAATGCTCTGGGAATAAATCCCAAACGGCTTAAAGTCATAATCTGTCAATTAGTCACACTGCGCCGCGGGCAGGAAATAGTCAAAGTCTCAAAACGCAGCGGTGATATTATCACCCTGAGGGAGGTAATAGACGAGGTTGGTCCCGATGCCTGTCGCTTTGTCTTTCTATCTCGTTCAGCCGATGCCCAGATGGACTTTGATTTGGAGCTAGCCAAGAAGCAATCAGCGGATAATCCGGTTTATTACGTTCAATATGCTCACGCTCGCATTTCCAGCATCCTTCGTTTAGCTGAAGAAAAGGGAATCGATTATAGCCGGGGCGATGTTTCTTTACTTACCACTGAGCCAGAGTTAACTCTGATACGGCGAATGATCAGGCTGCCGGAAATAGCAGAACTTATTTCCGATACGCTGGAGCCGCACCATTTGCCTTACTATGCTCAAGATTTAGCCACTGTTTTCCACAGCTTTTACAAACAATGTCGGGTTGTTTCAAAAAATCAGGAGCTGACTCAGGCTCGACTTAAATTGGTTAAGGCAGCCCAGATTGTCCTGGCCAGAACACTTCACCTGATGGGCATGACAGCCCCGGAAAGCATGTAGCCCACCCCGTTTGTCATTCTGAGCGCAGCGAAGAATCTCCTCCCTGTAGGTTCAGATTTATCCAGGTCTGTCATTGTGAAGAGCGATAGCGAGCATTGTCAATCTCTGACATAAGGTGTTGTACGAGATTCTTCGGTCACTTTGTTCTCTCAGAATGCCATATAGCGATGGGCTCCTCGCGATGACGGTTAAACAATCTCTTAAACCTCAGTTTGTAGCTGGACTACGCTTTATGCTAAACTGGCACGAATCATGAAACAGACGCGTTTTTTCCGGTGCCCGACCTACCGGCAGGCAGCACATAGGCAATTATCTGGGCGCCATTCAAAATTATGTGGCTCTGCAAGATGAATATGATTGTATTTATTGCATAGTGGATATCCATGCGTTAACGACCTTGGAAAACACAGATAGACTTCAGCAGGATATACATGAGATGATGCTTGACTGGCTGGCTGCCGGTCTTGACCCTCAGAAAAGCATTCTCTTTGTCCAATCGCATGTTCCTGAGGTGATGGAACTTTATACCCTGCTCGGCATGATTACGCCCTTAGGCTGGTTATTGCGTGTACCTACTTTCAAAGAGAAGGCACGGATGCAGCCTCAAAATGTCAACTACGGACTTGTGGGCTACCCGGTGCTAATGACTGCCGATATAGTGCTATATAAGGCTGAAGTAGTTCCTGTGGGGGAGGACCAATTACCGCATCTTGAGCTGGCGCGGGAAATAGCCCGTCGGTTCAATTCTCTATTCGGAGATACGTTTCCTGAGCCCCAGGCCAAGCTAACCTCTTTTCCCATGGTGTTGGGACTGAATGGTGCTCAGAAGATGGGTAAGAGCTACAATAACGTTGTCGAACTAGCGGCTACTCCGGAAGAGACAAAGAAGCTGGTGATGACAGCGGTTACTGACCCTGCCCGCAAATACCGTTCGGACGTCGGACATCCGGATGTCTGCAACGTCTTTAGTCTCCATCGCTTCTTTAACACGGGTCACGTAGAAGAGATAGCCAGCCGATGTCGTTCGGCGGACATAGGGTGTGTTGATTGCAAGGGATTACTGGCTGAGGGGATAAATAAAGCGCTGGCCCCTTTGCGAGAAAGAAGAGCCTCGTTTGCTGCCAAGCCGAAATATGTAACTGAAGTCCTTGCCGATGGAGCCAAGCGGGCTAAGGTAATTGCCAGGAAGACCTTAGCTGAAGTCAAAGAAAAGATGGGGCTCCTTCCTCGAGACGTGTGAAATTTCACTATGCCCAACTTGCCCGTTGCCAGGAGCGGCAAGAATGCCCTTGAAGTAGCTAGCGCAGCGGCTAAAGAAGCTGGCGAAATTCTTCTGGCTCATTTCGGCTCCGTAAGACAGATAAAACATAAAAGCCAGGGTAATCTGGTCACTGATGCTGATATTTTATCTGAAAAGTTAATAATAGATTTTTTGAAAAGAGAATATCCGGATTTCGGCATCCTCTCCGAAGAATCGAATTCCTCAGCCCCAATCAGCGGTTACACCTGGGTTGTTGACCCGTTAGATGGCACCAATAATTACACCTTCGGCATTCCCTTTTTCTGCGTAAACATCGCTCTGGTCCAAGATGAGGATATTCTATTAGGCATAACCTATGACCCGGTGAGGGAAGAGCTCTTTCAAGCCGAGAAAGGAAAAGGGGCTTATCTTAATGACTCACCCGATTCGAGTCTCCACAATAAGTTCTCTTCAGGAATCTCTTATAGGTCTCGACCTGGGTTATAGTCATGACCGAGGCAGGCAGATGCTCGATACAGTTAACCGGCTGTGGGGCCAAGTACATTGTGTGAGACTAATGGGTTCATCATCCCTGGGATTAGCCTATGTCGCCTGTGGCAGGGTTAGCCTGTACTTTCACCGTTATCTCTTTCCCTGGGACATTGCCAGTGGTCTACTGCTGGTTAGAGAAGCCGGTGGCGAAGTTGTCGACTGGCAAGGCAGACCAGCGAACTTTCGAGATACGGAACTTGTGGCTTCGAATCTTAGACTTCAGCGTGAATTTCTGCAGCATTTTGGGCAGTAGCAGGCACCCACATACAAGCGCAATGGTCCTACCTTTTAACCCGTAGAGCTTAACCAATAGTCCGGGTACCTTTTTACTACGTCTAAAGTTACTTATGGGCTATTCACTATAGCACCGGGGGGTAGTATATTTAGATTAACTTATATCAAAGATAAATCGTAGGAAGGGGGTAACAAATTAATATGGAAAAGATTGGTAAACGGAAAAAATCCAGGACAGACCGGTTGACACAGTTGGCTCAAACACTGGTATGCTGCGCCGGTCCAGATGTCTACTTTGCCCAGAATGAAAGATTGCAGCAAGTTAACTCACTACCGCCCTGAATATGGCGGGCTACACGTATGTTGCACCGGAACAGATATTTACATTAGCCCGGATAGAAAACCATAGCGTCTTAACTCACCGCTCCAGGAGCTGAAAACTATAAAGTAATAGTGAAATTAGAGACAATTGAAGCCTTAGCCAAAGTCACTCCAGCCGAACACAGAGGAGAATGAACCGATATGGGAAGCTTTACGGGCACTACCGAAAAAGAGAGATTGGAAGAAACTACTTTGAAGTTAGAAGATAAGTATCGGACCATCATGGAGGACATGAAGGAGTCCTACTATGAGATAGACCTTGACGGCAACTTCACTTTTTTCAACGATGCTCTGTGCCGCCAGTTGGGTTATTCCAGAGAAGAGCTCATGGGGATGAATTATCGAGTTTACACTCCGCCTGAGCATGTCAAGAAACAATCTGAGCTCTACAAACAAGTATATCGGACAGGTAATCCTAATGAATTGTTTCTCATGGAACAGATTAGAAAGGATGGAAAGCGAATATTTACCGAAAGCTCGGTCTTTCCCTTGCGAAATGAGAAGGCAGAAATTGTTGGATTCCGTGGCATTGGCCGTGATGTTACCGAACGTGTGCAAATGGAAGAAGCTTTAAGGAGGTCAGGAGAGAGATACCGGACCATACTGGAGGAAATAGAAGAAGGCTACTATGAAGTAGACCTTGCGGGCAACTTCACCTTTGTGAATGATGCGGCTTGCCGCCAGTTCGGATACTCCAGGCAAGAGTTAATGGGAATGAATTATCGGGTCTATGTGCCCAAAGATGATGTTAAGAATGTGTATAGGACTTGGAATAAAGTTTATCGGACGGGCGAGCCGTTGAAATCGTTTCCTTTTGCCAGCATTAAAAAAGACGGGACGCATATATTTTTAGAAAACTCAATTTCTCCTTTGCGAAATAAGGAAGGAAAGATTATCGGCTTCCGGTCAGTCAGCCGTGATATTACCGAACGCAAGCAGTTCGAGCAAAAGCTTGCTGAGATGGCAACTCATGACGCGCTGACCGGCCTGCCTAACAGGATATTGTTAAGTGACCGGCTTATGATAGGGTCGGCTCTGGCACGGCGAAACGGTCACCGGCTGGCAGTTCTAATGCTTGATTTGGACAGATTTAAGGCGGTTAATGATGCCATGGGGCACAGCGTCGGCGACGAGCTATTGAAAGCTGTTGGGCAGCGGTTGTCAGGTATCATGCGTAAGAGCGATACCGTCTCCCGTATAGGTGGCGACGAGTTTGTTTTGGTACTTCCCCAAATCTCTCAGATAGATGACGTTACCAAGTTCGCCGAGAGAATCTTAGATGCCTTTCAAGAGCCATTTGTTTTCGGCAGACATCGGCTTCAGGTCACAACTAGCATCGGCATTGCTATTTACCCCGAAGATGGCACAGATATTGAAAACCTGTTGAAAAATGCTGACTCCGCCATGTATTTGGCTAAGGAGCAGGGCCGGGGTATATATAAATATTATCAGGACGACGAAACCAGAAGCGGCGATAAAGCAGATAGACGTGTAGAAGTTCTTTCGTAGGTGCTTTACCCGCCATCACCAACATTACTTAATCTCTAATTTGCCTATGTTTCCTTTGTCTAGTTGTATTTTTGTTTTTGCGGGCACAATCGTGCCTTTGAACGGGGCTATTTGACCCCGGTGTATAAGACGGCGAGTATGGTGGTCTTGGCCCTGGTGGCGGACTTAACCAGATGCGGTTGGCTGGAATCGTAATAGACAGCGTCCCCAGGATGCAGAAGCTCAGTTTGGTCTCCAACCTGGACCTTCATTTCACCTTCCAGAACATAGATAAACTCCTGACCGTCATGGGCAGAGAACTCCTCCGCATCAGTTGGCAGCAGAGTGACAATGAATGGCTCCATCATTCGGTTAGCTTTTTCCGGGGCCAAAGATTCGTAAATATATCCGTATTGCTGGCTTTTCTTTTTTCCGTAGCGAGCGACAGCTTGGCCCCGG
Source organism: uncultured Chloroflexia bacterium (assembly GCA_963726215.1). GTDB lineage: Bacteria > Chloroflexota > Dehalococcoidia > GIF9 > UBA5629 > 9FT-COMBO-48-23. The sequence continues at coordinate 11,158 of CAVSBU010000030.1, read as the reverse complement.
CCTCTCCGCACTACAGTCATGGGTTTGTCAACGCCGGGAGATATGAAATAGCCCATCTTCATATCCAGGGCTTTACCTAACCTTATCAATTGACCAAGCGGAGGTACCATTTCATTTAACTCAATGCGATTCAATGTAGCCACATCGATACCGGTTCGGCTGCTGATGTCGTCGAGGCTGAGGCCGCGCATCTCGCGGGCTGTTCGAATTCGTTCGCCTAGAACTTCTCTTTCTTTCTCTAATGCCTGAGCAGGTGCGATACGGGAAGCATCGGTAATAAAATCTTCGTGGCTGGCGGGCTTCTTCCTGGCTGAGCTTACTTTGTCGGCGGGTCTAGTGTCTTTACTTGTTTTCATGTGTGCCTCCTAGATTGCCCTTCCAGCCGCGCCGATATGGCGAGCAATCACTATTCGCAGAATCTCCGATGTTCCCTCTCCGATTTCGAGGAGCCTCTGGTCTCGATAAAACCTTTCTATCCTGAAATCCTTCATCAGCCCATAGCCGCCGTGTAGCTGCAAACCCTGATGAACGCAACGATGCATAACCTCCGAGCAATAAAGCTTAGCCATGGCCGCCTCTTTGGTTATGGGAAGATTGTTTTCTCGCATCCAGCAGACCTTGTACAGAAAATTCCGGGCAAGTTCGATCTCAAGTGCCATATCCGCCAGTTTAAAGGCGTTGACCTGGAAGGAGCTGATAGGTCGGCCGAACTGTATACGCGAATTGGCATACTCCAGAGCTATCTCGAAAGCTCCTTGAGAGCCGCCGAGTCCCATAGCAGCGATGCTCAGACGTCCACCGTCTAAGGTGGCCAGCATCTGATGGAAGCCATCGCCTATCTTGCCCAGAAGATTTTCCTTGGGAACGATGCAGTCATCAAAGAAAAGCTCCCCGGTATTAGACGAGCGCCACATCATCTTGCCTTTCATTTCCTTGGCAGTAAAGCCGGGCTGCATCCCTGGGAACAATGAAGCAGCTGAGCTCTGCATGTCCACCCTCTCGCTTGCCGGTCACAGCCTGGACGACGATGACACCGGTTAAGGGGCAGGCTGCGTTGGTGATGAAGATTTTCCTGCCATTGATAACCCAGTGGTTTCCCTTTAAGCTTCGGCTGTAGTCCGAGAGCTGCCGGCGTCAGAACCAGCCTCAGGCTCGGTAAGGCCAAAAGCTGCCAGATATTCTCCTGTACATAGCTTGGGAAGCCATTCCTGTTTCTGTTTATCATTACCGAAATAGTAGATTGGCCCGATTCCCAAAGAGTTGCCAGCAGCGATGGTAGCAGCAACACAGCCTGGGCAACCATTCCTGCTTCTGTTTCTCGTTACCGAAATAGTAGATTGGCCCGATTCCTAAGAGAGTTTCCGGCAGCGATGGTAGCAGCCTGTGAACCGTCCACCCTGGCCAGTTCCTCGACCACGATGATATATGAGATATACCCCATGTTTGAGCCGCCGTATTTCTCGGGGACGAAACAGCCCAGCAGGCCCAGTTCAGCCATTTTCTGCGTCAGCTCTATGGAGAACTGTTCTTTTTCATCCAGCTCTCTGGCGATTGGGGCTATTTCTTTTTCGGCGAAATCTCGAACCGCCTGGCGTGTTAAATTTTGTTCCTCGGTTAATTGGAAATCCATGGCTGTATATATCCTGCTACGGATTATTCTAGGTTTGCCTGGCTTTCAGTCATTATGTTTTGCGATGTCTGTCTATGAATCTGCCCATTCTCTTCAGGGCTTCTTCGATTTCAGGGAGGGAGGTGGCATAGCAGCATCGTATATAGCCCTCACCGCACTGACCGAAAGCCGAGCCGGGGACTACAGCTACTTTTTCTTCCATTAACAGCTTTTCAGCAAATTCTTCCGAGGTCATGCCGGTGACTTTTATAGAAGGGAAAGCATAAAAGGCGCCCTTCGGCTCGAAGCAGGACAAGCCGATGTCTCTGAATCCCTTGACGATAACCCGGCGCCGTCGGTCATAATCTCTCACCATGGCATCTACTTCTCGGTCATCGGCTTTTAGGGCTTCAAGAGCGGCCATCTGTCCCATTATGGAAGCACACAGCATGGTGTACTGGTGAATTTTGGTCATGGCTCCCACAATTTCCTTGTCGCATGTAGCGTAGCCGATTCTCCATCCCGTCATGGCATAGGCTTTGGAAAATCCGTTTAATAGAATGGTACGTTCCCTCATGCCCGGCAAAGTAGCCAGGCAGGTATGCTCGACACCGTAGACGAGTCGGCAGTAGACTTCGTCTGAAATCACCAGAAGATTATATCGCTTAGCCAGTTCAGCAATTTTTGTCAGCTCTTCCTTGGGCAGAACTGCGCCGGTAGGATTGCAGGGATAGCCAATTAAAATGGCTTTTGTCCTCTGGGTGATCCGCGACTCGATGTCATCGGCGGTTATCTCGAAATCGTTTTCCACACTGGTTGCCACCTGGACAGGTATTCCACCGGCCAAACTGATGGCGGCAGGATAAGCGACGTAGCAGGGGTCAGGCATGATGACTTCGTCACCGGGGTTGAGTATAGCTCTGGCAGCCAGGTCCAGACCTTCGCTGACGCCGACGGTAATCAGTATTTCGTCCTCTGGGTCATAGGTCAAACCGTAGCGGGATTCGAGGTGTTTGGCTAATTCGGCTCTTAGTTCCGGCGTGCCTTTATTGGAGGTATACATAGTGTAGCCTTTTTCTAAGGAGTAAATGGCGGCTTCACGAATGTACCAGGGGGTGACAAAATCAGGCTCCCCAACACCGAGGGAAATTACTCCCTCCATGGAAGACAGCAAGTCAAAGAATTTCCTGATACCGGAAGGTGGAAGTGCGCTTACCTTCTCGGATATGCGACTTTGAGATAATTTAATATGACTGGATTCGCTTTTGGACACAGAAACCTCCTGCCTGCAAGCAGGAAATTGATTTGCGGTTAAGGGGCTATCGGGCAGGCGCTTGACCTCTTCCCCACCCTCAAATATTTCGCCATCTTCCTTGTATTTCTTAAGTATGAAATGGGTAACGGTCCCCTGTACCGCCTCCAGAGGTGCCAGTTTTTCTGAGACGAAGACAGCGACTTCCTGCATAGTCTTACCGGCTACCAGTACTGCTAAATCATAGGTGCCCGAGGCCAGGTATACGGAACGGGCTTGAGGGAAACGATAGACGCGTTCGGCTATGGCGTCAAAGCCAACATTGCGCTGAGGGACAACCTTGACCTCTACAAGTGCCAGGACCTGCTCCTCGCCTAATTTAGTCCAATCGATGATGGCCTTATATCTCAAAATGGCCCGGTCTTGTTCAGCCTTTTTAATCGCCTTTTTTACATCGGCAACCGGTACACCGGTCATAGTGGAGATTTGCTCTGGTGTCATCCGGGCATCTTTTTCCAGGGCTTCAAAAATCTGTTTCATGTTACCTCCTCAACTCCTAACAGAATAGCCACCATTTATCTTGTGCCTCATTATAGCAGAGTTCGAAAAGCTTCTCATCTTCGGTGACGACCCTGAAAAATTTCTTGCCCGGCTCCAGCCACTCCTTTTCTATCTTTGATATCTTGTGCTCTTTGTCCTGCCAGAAAAAAGATTCCGGTCGTTCAGCATAGGTATGGCCTGAATAGCATTTAACTTCAATCTTATCCAACCCCATTCCCCTGCTGTCCCCTTCCCCTTCAAAGGGGAAGGGGAAGAAAAGCTAACTAGAGGGGCGAAGCCCCTCTAGAACACCACTTGCTTTAAAAAATATCCAGCAGATTGGTTTTGCTCTAAATGGGTGGTTTTCTTTTGTGCCAGTCGGTGGCCTGCTCGTAGGCGAAGGCGATATGAAGTATGGTTTCCTCGTCGAAAGGTTTGCCTATAATCTGCATACCTATGGGTAAACCATCGGCGAAGCCAGCCGGTATAGATATAGCGGGAAGGCCAGCGATGTTTATGGGCAAGGTGCAAACGTCGCTCAGATACATTTGTATGGGGTCGTCCACCTTTTCACCGAGCTTGAATGGCACGGTAGGTGAAGTCGGGGTGACCAGTGCGTCATATTTCTCGAAAGCATCCTTAAATTCTCTTATTATTAGGGTGCGTACTTTCTGAGCCTTAAGGTAGTAGGCATCATAGTAGCCGGCTGATAGGGCATAAGTTCCCAGCATAATACGCCTTTTGACCTCAGCCCCGAAGCCGAATTGTTTTGTTTTCTCCATAGCTTCCCACATGTTAGTAGTGTCCAGATAAGAGAAACCGTATTTTACGCCGTCATATCGGGCCAGGTTGGCTGAAGCTTCAGAAGGGGCCAGGATGTAATAAACGGCCAGGGCATACTTGGTGAGGGGTAGTGAAACATCCCAATCCACTTTAGCTCCCAACTCCTTTAACTTGTTTATAGCGGTTCCATGGTGGCTCTTACTTCCTTCTGCATTCCCTCGACGAAGTACTCCTTGGGGATGCCTATTCGCAGGTTTTTAATGTCTGGATTCAACGATTTGGTGTAATCAGGAACCGGGTGGGGAGCCGATGTAGAATCTCTCGGGTCATGGCCGGCGATGGTGTTGAGCACCAGAGCGCAGTCAGCCACGTTTTTGGTTATAGGACCGATCTGGTCCAGTGAACTGGCGAAGGCGACCAGGCCAAAGCGACTCACCCTGCCATAAGTTGGCTTCAAGCCGACCACGCTGCAGAACCCGGCGGGTTGCCGGATGCTGCCGCCGGTATCGGAGCCAAGGGCGTATATGGCTTCATCTGCAGCCACAGCCACGGCTGAGCCGCCGCTGCTGCCGCCGGGGACGCGGTCCAGGTCCCAGGGATTTCGCGTCGGAAAGAAAGCAGAATTCTCGGTTGATGACCCCATGGCGAACTCGTCCATGTTGGTCTTGCCTAAGATTACCGCGTTACTGGCCTTCAGTTTCTCTATAACCGTAGCATCGTAAGGCGGAACGAAATTTTCCAAAATTTTTGAGGAGCAGGTAGTCTTGATGCCCCTGGTGCATATAACGTCTTTAATCAGGCCGGAATGCCGGTTAAGGGCTTGATTTTGCCGCTGCTTATGGCTTTGTCTGCCTCTTTTGCCTGCTCTAAAGCAACATCTTCACTGTGGTGACGCAAGCCTGCACCTTGTCTTCCATTTTAGCCAGGTGTGCCAGGCTGGCTTTAGTCAATTCGACCGCCGATATCTTCTTTTCTTTTAGCAGCTGGTGAGCCTGGCTGATAGTTAGCTGATGGAGGTCATTCATGGTTTATTCCAGAACTGCACGGACTTTGAAGGAGTTGCCCTCCCGCTGAGGCGCATTCTTGAGAATATCTTCTACCGGGTAAGACGCCTTTGCCTCGTCGGGTCTTAGAACGTTCTCAAGAGCAATAGACTGGGATGTGGGTGGCAGGTCGGTGGTATCGACTTGCTTGAGTATCTCGAAGTTTTCCAGAATGTCGGATAGCTGAATTCTAAATTTCTCGATTTCAGTCTTCGCTCAGCCCCAATCTGGCCAGAAGGGCTATGTGTTGTACTTCTTTGCGACTTAGCTTCATTTCTTTTAATCCTGTAATCGTAGAGGAATATGTCGGACATTATAACATAAAGTATGATAGGCTATAGACCTTCGGATCTGATCCCTACAATTATGTCATTCCTAGACGTATAGAGTAGTTGCTCCAACCTACCCGAAATCGCTGCCTTGACGGTTAGAGGCAGACATTGCTACAATGCCAATGCCCTTTTGAGGGTAAAATTCAACTAGGAACGAGGTGCCATAAGTGCATCATTTCGAACCAGAAAAAATCCGCAACGTTGTTTTACTGTCACATTCCGGCGCTGGAAAAACATCGCTGGCTGAAGCCATGCTTTTCGATTCAGGGGCCATAACCGCCTGGGCAGTGTCACCGATGGGACGACCACTTCCGACTATGACCCTTCTGAAATAAAGCGGCAGATAAGCGTTAACCTGTCTTTGCTGCCATGCCAGTGGAAGGATTGTAAACTTAATCTACTTGATACCCCGGGCTATTCTGATTTCGTGGCTGAAGTTAAAGCAGCGTTGGCGGTCAGTGAAGGTGCGGTCATTGTTGTTTGTGCTGTCTCCATGGTGGAGGTCGGTACCGAACAGGTGTGGAGATATGCCGGCGAAGCAAAATTACCGCGCCTTATTTTCGTGAATAAGATGGACAGGGACAATGCCAACTTCTTTAATACCTTAAAGGATATTCAGACCAAACTCGGAGCCAGATGCCTGCCTATTCAACTGCCTATAGGTTCCCAGAAAGATTTTCAAGGGATAGTGGACCTGGTGACGAGGAAGGCCTATATTGGCAATCCCTTAAAAGAGGCTGAAATACCATCGTCTCTAAAAGGCGACGTTGATTCCTACCGTGAAAAATTGGTTGAAGCAGTGGTGGAGGTCGATGATGAACTTATTACCAAGTATCTGGATGGGGAGGAAATAAGCGAAGAACAGATTTACCGCTGCATAAAAGAAGCGACCAGATTGGGCAAAGTTGTTCCGGTACTGCTTGGTTCTGCCCTGAAAAATACTGCGGTTACGCCGTTGATGGATGCCATCCACGATTATATGCCGTCACCCAAGGAACGGGCTGAATTGAAAGCCACAAATGCGTCTACGGGAGCTGAAGAGGTTGTTGAACCGGTTTCAGGAGCACCGTTATCGGCCTTTGTTTTCAAGACAACCAATGACCCTCGTGTGGGCAAGTTCAGCTATTTTCGAGTTTATTCAGGGACCATCTCCAGCAATTCACAGGTGTGGAATGTTAACAAGGGCGCTACCGAGCGTATAGGACAGCTCTTTATTTTGCGAGGTAAAACACAGGAGCCGACACCGCAACTGGGTGCCGGAGATATCGGCGCGGTGACTAAGTTAGCCTCGACAACTACAGGGGATACGCTTGGTGCGCGTGAACGCCAGCTAAAGTTTGCTCCTATTGAGTTTCCCGCGCCGCTATTGAGTATGGCAGTCCATCCCAAATCTAGAGGTGATTTGGACAAAATGAGCACAGTGCTGCCTAGAATCTGTGAAGAAGATTTCACTCTGAAAGTGCAGCGAGAGGCTGATATCGGCGAGATACTTCTCTGGGGAATGGGGGAAACACATCTTGATGTTGCCGCTGAGAGACTGTCAAGCAAGTTCGGCGTGGATGTTAATCTGCAGCGGCCGAAGGTACCTTATAAAGAGACTATTAATGCGCAAACCGAGGCAGAGTATAAACACAAGAAGCAAACCGGCGGACACGGCCAGTATGGGCACGTCGTTTTGGAGTTAGAGCCATTACCCAGAGGTACTGGTTTTGAGTTTACCGAAAGAGTGGTTGGTGGAGCAGTGCCAAGAAACTATATCCCAGCGGTGGAAAAAGGAGTGAATGAAGCCAGGATGGAGGGTATTTTAGCCGGATACCCTGTAGTTGATGTCAGGGTAAAGCTTTTCGATGGAAGCTCTCACCCCGTAGATTCTTCAGAAATGGCTTTTAAAATTGCCGGAGCCCAAGCTTTGAAGAAAGGACTGGCTGAAGGACAGCCTGTTTTGCTCGAACCGATTGTGAACATGACAATCACCGTGCCTGATACTCTTACCGGTGACATAATCGGCGACCTTAACACCAAACGAGGCCGTGTGTTGGGCATGAATCCAGGAGACGGGGTAAATGTTATTCAAGCACAGGCACCACTGGCAGAAGTCCAGCGTTATGCTGTAGACCTCAGGTCAATGACACAGGGTCGTGGCACTTTCACTACTGAGTTCAGCCACTATGAAGAAGTGCCAGCCCAAATCGCCCAGAAGATTATCGCCCAGAAAACCAATCAATAAGCTGCCGGGTTCGCTAGCCGGCTAAAAGTTCCTTGACCTTTTGAGTAAATGTCGGCAGAACCTGTTTCCAATCGCCTACCACACCGAAGCGAGCTTCTTTGAATATGTTAGCTTCCGGGTCCTTATTTATGGCTATTATGTTTTTGGAGCCTGAACATCCGGCCAAATGCTGACTGGCGCCAGAAATCGCTACTGCGATGTAGACCTCAGGTGTCACAATTTTACCGGTAAGACCAATCTGCCATGATTCTGGAACCCACTTGTTGTCAGAAGGTGGCCTGGAAGCCCCCACTGCAGCCTTTAGTGCTTTGGCCAGCTCTTCCAGTTGTTTAAAGCCGTCGGGTCCGCCAATGCCTCTGCCGCCGGCTACTATTATTTGAGCATCTTCGAGTTTTACCCCGGCGACTTCTTCCTTAATTGTTTCCAGCACCTTTGTCCTTATCTTTGCCGGGTCTAGTTCGACCTTGATAGGCGCAATCTCTCCTTTTCTGGCTTCGTTGGGTTCCAGTGGGGACATTGCTTTTTGCCTGACTGTTACCATCTGGGGCAGAAGCTCTGAGGTGAAAGTAGCCCTGGCATTGCCGCCGTAAACAGGCCGGGTCTGCTGAAGCAGCTTGGTCGCCGGGTCGATGCTGAGTTCGATGCAGTCCATGGATAAGCTGGTGCCCAGTCTAAAGGCCAACCGGGGAGACAAATCTCGCCCGACAGCATGTTTGTCCAAAAAGCAGAATTCTCGGTGAGATATCCTTTACCGCTTTTTCCATTACGGCGACGTACGCATCAGTTTGATATTCCTTCAGCAGCGGATCCTCGACGGTGTAAACTTTGTCGGCCCCGTAGGCTATAGCCTTTTTAGGGGCTTCATCTAATTTGTCGCCGACCAGTATGCATATCAAATCTTCTTTCAATTCATCGGCAAGACGCCGACCGCCTCCCAGAAGCTCAGTGGTAATCGAGCTTAGTTTGCCATCCACCATTTCGCCGTAGACCATAACGCCTTTATATTCAGCCATAATAACCTCCTGTGATTACTTGTCAGTTCTAGATTAATTTTGCTTCTCTGAGTCTCGTGAGCCAGCTTGGAACCAGCTTCCGCTGGCGTATCAGCCGCCTACGATTTCGCATTTCCCTTCCTTAACTGGCTGGAAAAGTTTGAGAAGCTTGGTTTTTCTGCCCGCAGCACCTAGCTTGAGAGGCGTCTAACCCGATATCTGCTGGCTTCCAAACTACAGGCTGCTTTTTTGATGCCGCCATAATCCCCTTGAGGGTAGCATAGCGAGCTTCACCAAGCTCGTTGCTGACGGTAATCAAGGCGGGAAGGGTTACCTCAATTACCTGATAACCGTCGGTGATAACTCGTTCCACTCTGGCTTTACCGTCGGTAGCTTCTACCTTTCTTAGCCACGGTAACGCTGGGGATTCCGAGTATTTCCGCGATACCTGAGCCGACCTGTCCAGCATCCCAGTCGGCTGCTTGACGACCGCAGAAGATGATGTCATATTCTCCTACCTTTTTGATAGCCGTGGCGAGGGCGAAAGCGATAGACCAACTGTCACCGCCTTCAAAAGCTTCGTCTTCAAGGAGGATGAGCTCATCAGCTCCCATGGAAAGTGGCTTCTTAACGACGTCGCGGAGAAGGTTGTTGCCCAGGCTTAATACCGTAATTTTGCCACCTTGCAGGTCTTTAATTCGGAGTGCTGCCTCTACAGCTTGTTCATCGAACGGGCTGACAACGGGGGGTACTCCTGGTGGTGGTATCACCTTGTTCGTGGAGGGGTCAATCTTGAAACTTGCTGGTGGTGCCTCCGGATCTAGTACCTGTTTGCAGCAAACAATCATGTTCAGGGGCATATTTTTCCTCCTTCAGATAATTTTGTTTGTTGGCTTGAACCAAACGTATACTTTAAGGCAAATGCCGCTATTTGTCAAATTGGGCCCTACCCTAAAGGTCAATTTTGACTACTCTCTTTATTCCATTGAAGTCCGCGATAAATCTGAAATTTACCTCTGTTGAGACAACTATGTATTAACCGGCTAATCTCTTTCTCTTGGTTTTGTCCTATTTCCAGAAGGAGACAACCCCCGAAGTTGATTTTCTCTTTTACTTGCTCTAGAAGTTGTCGAATACAGTCCAGGCCGCTTTTGCCGCCATCAATTGCCATCCTGGGCTCGAATTTGGCTATCTCCGGGCTTAAATTGGGCAGCTCCGAATTTTTAATATAAGGCAAGTTGGCGACTACCAGGTCAACTGGTTCAGGTAGTGGCTGTAATAAGTCACCTGGAAGCAGGGTTACCTGTTCGGCAACTTTGTGATGCACACAGTTCAATCTGGCAACCTCGAGAGCTGAAGAAGAAAGGTCGGTGGCGTAAACTTTGCTGCCGGGCAGGTTTAGGGCAAGACTAATGGCAATAGCTCCACAGCCTGTTCCAATGTCAGCCACTAATAACGGTCTTGTAAGATGGTTGCTTCGGCTCCTGGCAAATTCAAGAGCAGCGTCCACAAGTACTTCCGTTTCCGGACGGGGAATGAGGACACGGGAATCGACATAAAAATCAATGCCATAGAATTCCCTGTGCTTTAGAATATACGCTGTAGGTTCGTGTTGAAGGCGACGGCCGACTAATTTTTGTAATTTGTTTTCTTCTTCCCGGCTTAACGTTTGTTCGGGCTCAGTATATATTTGGACCGGTGACAGATTTGTTGCATGACCCAGTAGTATTCTAGCTTCAATATAGCTATCCTCTATGCCGTTCATGCCTAGGATGTAGGCAGATTGCTGAAGCGCCTGTGCTAAGTTCATGGATGGCTTCTCTCTAATAGTCTCACCTGTTCACTGGTGGCCAGAGCATCGATTAGTTCGTCGAGGTCGCCGTCAAGGATGCGCGGCAAATTGTGAATAGATGAGATTGATGCGATGGTCGGTAAGCCGGTCTTGAGGGAAATTGTAGGTACGAATTTTTTCAGCTCGCTCACCGCTACCTATCTGCGAACGACGTTCTTCAGTTATCTCCTCGTTTTTTTTACGTTGCTCTTTGTCCAGTAAGCGAGCCCGTAGAACTGCCATGGCTTTCATTCTATTCCTTAATTGGGAGCGTTCGTCCTGGCAAGTCGTCACTATACCGGTAGGTAAATGCGTGATACGAACGGCAGTCGTCACCTTATTTACATTTTGGCCGCCGGCTCCACCGCTGCGGAAAAAATCAATCTTGATATCATCTGGCTTAATAGCTATCTCTACCTCTTCAGCTTCAGGTAGGACGGCCACGGTGGCTGTTGAAGTATGAATTCGTCCTGAGGCTTCGGTAACCGGTACTCGTTGTACCCGATGGACTCCACTCTCGTATTTTAACCGACTAAAAGCGCCCTTTCC
>CAVSBU010000029.1:0-20612 GCA_963726215.1 uncultured Chloroflexia bacterium | reverse complement strand
CAAAGTAGAAGAGGTTTTAGCCCATGTAATTCGTGAGCGAAAGGCGACCATAGTGATGGCGACCCATAATATGTCACAGGGGCAACGCCTGGCCGATAGAATCGGCGTGCTCATAGGTGGCAAAGTATTACAGATAGGCAGCCCGAACGACATATTCTGTCTGCCCACGAATATGGAGGTGGCGCAGTTCGTCGGCGTGGAAAACATCTTAAAGGGTGTGATAGTAGACAAAGATGACAATCTGGTGACCATACAGGTGAATAGCAGCACCGTACAAGCCATTTCTGACTATGAGATAGGTGAGGCGGTTTATGCCCTTATCAGGCCCGAAGACATAACCTTTACACTGGCAAAAGACAAGACCAGTGCCAGAAATGTATTTGAGGGCAAAATAACGAAAATAGCCTCAGTGGGACCGCTGGTGAGAATCGAAGTAGACTGCGGTTTTCCACTACTCGGAGTTATAACAAAAAGGTCAGCCGAGGAGCTGGGTCTCAACGTTGGCAGGAGAATTCGCGCCAGCTCCAAAGCCACGGCAGTACACACTAATAAACAGGTGGACTTAGCGGTTCGATTCCGATTAACACAAATACGAGCCTATGCGTATCCAGGCAATTGCTTGTCCCGGTTCGTTCAATAATATCTTTGTCTCCCACGCTCCCAGATAATATCGCCGCAGTCCTCCATAATCTCCAGATGAGCTCTGATTTCGTTTTCCGCCAGTGATTTGCCCATGCCAGCAAGCCGCGAAGGTGGAAAATGCTGGACGACTATATCTTTTATTCCAGTCGGTTTACTATCAATAATTCTCAAGATATCCCGGCAGCGGTCAATATGGAACTGGATAATCTCCTTAGCCCGCTGGCAACTATCAAGCAGGTTGAACCGACCATTATAAAAAAGTCGATGGGCAGGAAATGTAGCCTTTAAGGGGTTGAGAGCGTAGATTAGCTATCTTGCTTAAAGACTTGATGTAGTTCATTAGGCCATAGACATCATTTCTCTGCTGATATTCTTCCGGCAAAATCCGATGATTAACCTTGAAGGCATATGCCAGCGAAGGCTGAGAGGTGATGTCTGGGAGCAAAGTATCGCCGGTAAAGATAACCTCATCCTCCAAAACTATGCAGAGCGAGTCAGGGCTGTGCCCCGGGGTAAATACGAAACTAAGGTCTTCGTCCGGCAGTTCCTGGCCATCAGTGATAGCAAAGTCAATATTCAGCGCACTTCTTGCCTTATGATATGGCAGACAGTTCTTATGAATAGAAGCTCTCAGGCATTCTACACATACGGCAAGAACCAGGCAGCTCGGGATGTAGGGCACCGTCTGTTATATGGGGGTGATAAGAAATCATCTGGCGGTAAATGGTATGGGCCCATAATTCAGCCTGCGCCGCAGAGATTATTTCAGCCACATTCCCATCGTGGTCTTCGTGGCTGTGGGTAACGACTATCCTATCAATATCAGAAAATTTTTTGCCGATTGACTTCAAAAGAGACGCAAAAACCTCGAAGTTTCCCAGCCGTCCGGTATCAATCAGGGTAGTCTTCTGCCCGAAGATCAAATAACACCAGGTCGGCCCGAGGTCCCAATCGGCATCGGCGTATATATTAGGTATAGCCAATCCAAAGACATCGGTCCCTTTGGCCGTCTTATAATGGATGACCATACCCTCTCCATTATCTTTCCCTTTAACAATTACGTCCGGTGTCTTCATATTTAAGCAGTTATGACAGAGTGATATTTTCACAATTTCCATTTTATGGCTCGACTTCAATACTTTCGATGTACGATTCTTGTCCGCCAATCACATCAAGACCAGTACCCTGGCAATTAGGACAAATCCAGGCGGAGTCGTTCGGATGGAAAGACAGTCTGGCAATCACGACACCGCAGCTCTATCGGCACCAGTTTAAAATCAAGAGTTGCTTCCTCGGCTGCATTACCTTTCTTGAGAAAATCAAAGTAGAATTGAACGCAATCGCTGACGACCCCTGATAGTTCACCAATCACCAGATTTATCCTGGTGACCTTTTTTGCCTGAGCCGCCTTAGCCTGGTTTAAGACAATATCCAGTATACTCTGTGTTATAGATAACTCATGCATCGTTATTAGCTCTGCTGATTTCTTAACGTCAACCTTTGAATTATAGGCTTTTTACGTATAGCTTTTCAAAAATTACGACGCACTGTCCTTGACAAAACAGTGTGAACTCGCTAAAGTCTCTAGCCATCTGCACGCTGAGCGCTGGAGTTTTGGCAGATTAGATATCAGCGGAGTAGCTAGATGTTAATTGCTGTAGATGCTGCAGGCGGCGAGTATGCTCCCCGAGAAGTAATCAAAGGAGCCATTGAAGCAGCCAAAGAATTCCCAATAGATATCGCGCTAGTGGGTAATAAACCTGTACTCGAGATGCTGCTTCAGGCGCTCCACGAGAAAATCAAACATTACCATTGTCCAAGCCAGCCAGGTCGTCATGGACGGCGAGGAGCCGATACAGGCAGTGCAGAACAAACCGGATTCGTCAGTAGTGGTCGGAGCCAGGCTGGTAAAAGATGGCATTGCCGACGGCTTCGTCTCCGCTGGCAGCACCGGGGCCACAGTAGTCGCCTCATTTCTTAACCTGAAGATGATAGAGGGCATCGAGCGTGTTGGCATTTGCGCCGTCGCCTACCTCAACCAACCCCAACCGAGTCTAATCATTGATGCCGGGGTTAACGTCAACTGTCGCCCCATCTTTCTGGTTCAGTTCGCCCAGCTCGCCAGCATTCTAGCTGAAAAGGTTATTGATATAAGCTCACCACGAGTGGGCTTATTAAATATTGGCTCAGAGGAACTTAAAGGCAATACTTTGGCCAAAGAGGCCTACCAGCTCATAAAAAAGACCGACCTGAACTTCATCGGCAATATAGAAGGTTTTGACGTCCTGCAGGGGAAAGCTGATGTAATTGTTACTGATGGCTTTACCGGCAACGTATTGGTCAAGACTATAGAAGGATATTCGCAAGTTGTCCAGAGTTTGCTGGAGATGGGACAATCCGCCAAAATCGACCGTTACCTCACGGGTGCTGCCCTAGCCCAGTATGTACAACTCACCTCGACTGTTAAAAATCTGGACTACAAAGAATACGGCGGAGCATGTCTCCTGGGGTTGGAAGGGAACATCGTCATAGCTCATGGCCGCAGTCGAGCCAAAGCCATCACCAGCGCCATCTATCTGGCCTATCACGCCGCAAGACAGGGAATAGTTGAAGCCGTTAAAAACGGCTGCTACGCATCCGAATAACACTTATTCCGTAATAAAATTACCCTCAACAGTACAAAACAGGCAGAAAAAAGGGGGCAAAGCAATTCCTATAATTAAGTTGGAGCCGGGCGTAAGCCAGGCTATCAAATCATTCCTGGCCGATAAAGGTATCCAGCAGCCTATTCGCATTGATCTCAATTTTAGCGGCTGCTGCGACGCATCACTGTGCCTGCGCGCGGACACTATCTTAGAGGCCGATTTGACCCTGGAATTAGACGGCCTGACATTCGTTATCAATCCCGAGACTTACCAGCTTGTTGGAGAAGTAACTATTTCCTATGTGGATGAAATGGGTAGAAAAGGATTTGTTCTCACATCAAGCAAGCCTGTAGGCGAATGGGATGGTTTCGGTGTCAGTGACATCAAAATTTGACCATATATTTATAAGCATATGATATTATGCTGTCATATAAAAATATATAAGTAGGGGGGTTCAAATGGAACAATACAAACTGTTTATCAATGGCGAATTTGTCGATGCCGCAGACGGAAAGACCTTCGAATCGATCGATCCCGGTACTGAGGCTCCTATAGCCACAGTAGCGCAGGCAGGAAAGGCTGATGCAGAGGCGGCTATAGCGGCCGCGCGTAAGGCTTTCGACAGGGGGGACTGGAGCGGGTTGTCTCCGGTGGCCCGTATGGCAAAAATTCAGGACTTTGCCGACCAGATAGCACAGCAGGGTCTGCGTCTGGCTGCAACTGAATGCATGGACTCAGGCCAGATCATAGGACTGGCCAAGTTTCGGGCCCTTACTCGGCATCGGTTTATTGCGCAATCTGAGCCTAGCAGCGGCCACAAAATTTCCCTGGGAGGAGGAGATCCCGGTCTCAGGCAATGTATTTGCACCGGGCCGTGAATTTATCCGCAGGGAGCCAGTTGGGGTATGCGTGGGAATCATTCCCTGGAACTTCCCTATGACTATGGCTTTCTGGAAGATCGCCCCTGCCCTCATCATGGGGAATACCATCGTTTTGAAACCGGCTTCGGTATACCCCTCTGACCGCACTTATCATGGCAGAAGCCGCCAAAGCGGCCGGCATTCCCAACGGGGTGTTCAATGTCATCCCCGGACCAGGAGGGGAGCTGGGCAAAATTCTCTGCACCCACCCGGACGTGGACAAGATAGCCTTTACCGGCAGCACGGAAGTCGGACGTGAAATCATGAGACTGGCATCCGATACGGTGAAAAAAGTGACGCTCGAGCTCGGCGGCAAGTCAGCCAATATCATACTTGACGATGCGGATATGGACCTGGCCGTAGAAGGCGCCTGTCTTCGGCACCTTCTTCCACCAGGGACAAATATGCGAATCAGGCACACGCGTATTAGTCTCATCAAAGATATATGATGAGTTCCTCGACAAGATGAAAAAGCGGGCTGAATCTCTCCGCATCGGATACCAGATGGACCCTACCTCTCACATGGGGCCGCTTGTCAGCAAGACAGCAACTGGCCACGGTTGAACGTTATGTCAAAATGGGTAAGGAAGAGGGAGCAGAACTGATCACCGGCGGCAAACGCGTCGAGGTTAAAGGAATCAAAGGCGGATACTATTATGCCCCCACCATCTTCGCCAACGTGAATAACAAGATGCGTATCGCGCAGGAAGAGATATTCGGCCCGGTTGTCTGCGTTATAAAATACGACAGCGATGAAGAAGCAATGGCCATTGCCAATGATTCCATTTACGGCCTGGGAGGCGGGGTATTTTCCACCAACACCGCCAGGGCCGAGCGTGTAGCCCGCGGGGTCCGTACCGGAACAATGTGGATAAACAATTACCACGTCTTTGCCGATTTCTGCCCCTTTGGCGGGTATAAGCAGTCCGGCGTAGGACGCGAATTCGGCTTGCGAGATTGCATGAATATACCCAGGTCAAGAGAATACATGTGGCCGCCCTCGCCGACCATAAGACGAATATGACCTTCCAACTTATGTCGGACTATAAGAAGATAGATGGTTTTTCATATAATTGCCCGACTAATGTAATCGCCGGCCACGGAGCTCTGAGCTCAATCTACAAGGCAGTTGCCGACCTTGGCTGCCGCAGGGCTCTGATTCTTACCGACCCAGGAGTCAATAAAGCAGGGCTTGCCCAGCTGGTGAAAGATGCCCTTGCGGATTTCTGTGTGGGCATCTATGACAATATCCCATCGGACCCCGACCTGGAAACAGTTGATGCGGCCACTGCCATGGCCCGCGAACTGAAGGCGGACTGCATCGTCAGCGTGGGCGGCGGGAGCGTTATCGATACTGCCAAAGGGGTCTGTGTAACCTTAAAGAACGGCGGCAAGGCGAATGATCATCTGAACATGTCTGGTGCTTACCGAGCCTCAAACCCCGCATATCGCCATTCCAACAACAGCGGGAACCGGCAGCGAAGTAACAAATGTAGCTGTCCTCACCAGCAAGGGTGCCGGACGTAAACTCTTCATTGTAGACACACGAATCATGCCCAATGTGGCTATTCTGGACCCGCGCTTCACCATGTCCCTGCCCAAAGATATGACCGTCACCACCGCCATGGACGCCATGACACATGCCATTGAGGCTATGACCAGTACTATGGCAAATAAGATCTGCGACGGTCAGGCATTGCAGGCTATACGCCTGATCAACGAGAACCTGCCACTCGTCGTAGCCGACGGCAAGAATGAAAAGGCACGGCTCAATTTGCAGCTAGCAGCCACCATGGCAGGGTGGGCATTCACCATTGCTCAGGTCGGTCTGGCGCATGGTATGGCGCATACTATTGGGACATTACACCATGTCCCACACGGGGCAGCCTGCGGCATAGTTCTTCCGAAGGTGATGCGGTATAACGTTGACCATGCTGCTGACAAGCTGGCACAGGTAGCACAGGCTCTGGGCGTCAATACCACCGGCATGACGGAGCGTGATGCGGCCCTGGCAGCAGCGGACGCAGTGGAAGCCCTGATGAAAAAAGTGGGCCATCCGATGAGGCTGCGTGATGTTGGCGTTCCCGAAGAGAACCTGGCCATATGCGCATTTCATGCGATTGCCGATACGGCTGTCACTGTTCAATGGGCGCCCTGTCAGTGACCCGAACGAAGTTCTGCAAATTTATACCCAGGCTTATTAGAGCTAACGACCACGATATAGGATACGAAATAACTGAATAACCGGCCTCTCAGTTGACCTCTAGTAGGATCATCGGGGACCTGTTCTGCTTATCTGAAAACGCTTCAAAACCATGAGCAGAATAAGAATGAAAGGATATATTACTAGAATAAGGGGTGTGTTCTGAAACAAGTACTGGACCAAAAGAACAATGGATAACCATAATAATTAAAACTGCAGTGCTCAGCCCTGATTTTCGTTCATGATAAGGAAGAGAATGAAGGCTACTGCTGCCACTGTCAAAAACTGCCACCATACCAGGCAAACAAGCACTCCATAAATCGTCGTGGCACCCAGTCCCCCTTTGAATTTCAAAAAGACGGACCAGTTGTGGCCGACCACTGCAGCAAAGCCGGCAATCAACACTACTATAAGAGATTCAGTGAGCATTCTGGCAATCAATACGGCCAGCACCCCTTCGCCCACATCCATTATGACAACCAACAGAAAAGGAACAACGCCCAGCCTCTTATGTACTGCAGAGGCGCTTATCCGGCCGTCACCCTCCTGGCGCACATCAATTTTCCCCATCAAACGCCCGATGATGTAAGCGGAAGGAATGGAGCCTAATAGATAACCCAGAACTACTGCTATGACTTCATTTATCAAAGCGGTCTTCCTTGTAGTAAGCCAGGGCTAGCGTCCCAGGACCGGTAGCATAACCCATGATGGGGCTAAAGTCGGTAATGAAAATCTCAACGCAATTGAACTCAGCGGCTATTCTCTCCTTAAGTTCTTGGGCTTCTTCCAGGGCATCAGCGTGCATTACCGCTACATGAACCGGCTCCGAATCAGCTACATGCTTTCTCATTATCTGGAGCATTTTTTCAACTCCACTCTGTTTAGTTCTGGCGGCAGCGGCAAAGTTAATACGCCCGTTGGAGCCGGTCAGAACGGGCTTAATAGAAAGCATAGAGCCTATTTCAGAGGCAACTCTGGGCATCCTGCCGGTTCTATAGACATGGCGGATAGTTTCCAGCAGACCGACAAATTTTACCCGCTCTTTAACTTTCCTGGCTATGGCAACGACCTCATCAAAGGATTGCCCTCGGCCGCAGCCCGAGCCGCTGCCAGAGCGATAAGTCCTTCAGCAGCCGCCACAGTTTCGCTATCGAGGACTTCGATAACAGTTTGAGGCGATTTTTCCTTGAATATTTCTTTAGCATTCTGGGCACTGGTGTAGAACATGCTCAGTTTAGATGATATGGTGACCACCAGGATACTCCGGGCATGCTCGCTGACTTCCCGGTAGACATCAAGGTAGTCCTCAGGGGAAGCTGCAGAACTTTTCCAGAATTCGGGGGATTTTTTTAAAAACTCATAGGCCTTAGCTGAACTCAGGTCTATAAAGTCTCGATAAACCTGGCCGTTGAACAATATGTTGACCGGGATTATTCTAATCCCATAGTCCTCAACTTGTTTTTTCGTAATGCAGGCAATACTGTCAGCAATAATGGCGGTATCCATGGCAATAGTCCCAGTTAGAGAAAGAAACAACGCAAGCAATTATAGTCATTCGTAAGAACTCGCGCTATACCACTTTCCCGGTTCAAACAAAATTGCTATACATCGGATAACGAGGTTATGCTACCACGAGACATAGCTACTGTCAATGATATGTACTTGAAATTCACTTTATGATGCGTATCAAGATTTCACCTGGCTTTCCTCAGAAAAATATCCAGTTACCTTTGTTCGAATTTGCCCCAAATACGAGTTTGAAGTAAAATTCATATCTGTATGGCCAAAGTTGAGACTGTAGAATTGGCCCGGATTAGCGTTCGCGGCGTAGTCCAGGGAGTTGGCTTCAGACCCTTTGTTTTCCAGTTAGCTACCAAGTACAACCTGAAAGGCTGGGTGTGCAATACTTCGGAAGACGTAAAGATTGAAGTTCAAGGGGATAGCCGTGACTTGGAACATTTCGTGTCTGAGCTTCAAAACAATGCGCCGCCGCTGGCTCATATAGAAAACGTCTCCGTTACCTATCACCCCCCAGCAGACTATACAAAGTTCGAGATTCGGCACAGCGTTGCTGAAGAAGGCAAGTATCAACTGGTGTCTCCGGATATCGCCACATGCCAGGCCTGCCTCAAAGAAATCTTCAACCCCAAAGACAGGCGCTACCACTATCCCATTCACCAACTGCACCAACTGCGGGCCGCGCTTCACCATCATAGAGGACATCCCTTACGACCGTCCCAAAACCACCATGCGCTCTTTCACAATGTGTCCCGATTGCCAGGCAGAATATGATAATCCGCTTGACCGCCGCTTTCATGCTCAACCTAACGCCTGCCCCAAATGCGGGCCAAGGCTGGAACTGCTTGACGCCAAGGGGAATCACATTGAAACCCCTGATGTCATTGCCACTGCCAGCCAGCTTCTCAAAGAGGGAAAAATCATGGCCATCAAGGGTCTGGGTGGCTTCCTTCTGGCCTGCGATGCTACCAGTGAGAAGGCTGTACAGCTATTGCGCCGCAGGAAGAGGCGTCCTTTCAAACCGCTGGCTATAATGGTCGCTGATATAGACGAAGCCAAAAAATATTGCCAGGTATCAGAGACAGAAGAAAAACTACTCACCTCGCCGCAGAGCCCCATTGTACTGATGCCGTGGAAGCCGGAGTCTACGGTATGCCAGGCTGTAGCTCCGAATCTAAAATATCTCGGTGTGATGCTGCCGTATACCCCCATGCACCACTTATTGCTTAGAGAATCAGGATTACCGCTGGTGATGACCAGCGGCAATATCAGCGAGGAGCCGATTTGTAAGGACAACGATGAAGCTGTCAGACGGCTCTCGGGGATTGCCGACTACTTTCTGGTCCATAACCGTGATATATATGCCAGATATGATGACAGCGTAACCATTGTGGAGAGAGGTGATGTCCAACTCACCCGGCGGGCACGGGGCTATGCTCCCTTTCCTGTCCACCTGACCTTTAAAGCCAAACAGGTGCTCGGCTGCGGTGCTGAAGAGAAAAATACTTTTTGCTTGACCAAAGACAACTATGCCTTCGTAAGCCAGCATATCGGCGATATGGAAAACCTGGAAACCATGGAGCATTTCGAAAACACGCTGGCTCTGTATAAAAAGCTATTCCGCATAGAACCTGAAATCATTGCCTATGACCTCCATCCCGAATACCTTTCCACCAAATATGCACTTGAGCTGGGCAGCCAATCCAGCCATCTTAAGCTCGTACCGGTTCAGCACCATCATGCCCATATCGTCAGCTGCATGGCAGACAATAAAATTGAGTCTCCGGTTATCGGCGTGGCTCTGGACGGCACCGGCTATGGCAGCGATGGACGCATATGGGGCGGTGAATTTCTGGTCGCCGATTACAAAGGCTTCAAAAGGCTGGGGCATCTGGAGTATTTGCCCTTGCCCGGTGGAGCCGCCGCCATAAAAAAGCCATACCGAACCGCCATAGGCTATCTTCTCAAGTTGCTGGGAGAAGACTCACTCAACCCTAAGCTGGCTTTCTTAAAGCAAGTCGACGCTGTTGAAATCGAGCTTATCAAGCGGCAGCTCCAGACCGGCCTTAATTCACCGCTGAATTCAAGCATGGGGCGTCTCTTCGATGCCGTTTCCGCCTTGATAGGCATCAGGGGCGAGATAGACTACGAAGGCCAGGCAGCCGTTGAACTTGAGATGGCAGCCTACGACAGTATCGATAAGGTCGGCGATAAAGGCTATCCATATTCCATAATCGAAGATGACGGAGTAAACATCGTCCAGCTTAAAGAGCTGTTCTCAGCCATAGTCGAAGATTTGTATCAAGGTGTGTCTAAAGCCACAGTATCAGCGAAGTTCCATAACACCGTAGCTCATATGATATTTGACATGTGCCGGTTGATAGCCAAGAATACCGGCATCAACCAGGTAGCTTTGAGCGGCGGCGTCTTCCAGAACCGGCTGCTGTTAAGGAAAGTTATACCGCTGCTTGAATCCGCCGGCTTTTCCGTGCTGACCCATAAGCAGGTGCCGTGCAATGACGGCGGCATCTCTTTAGGCCAGGCCGTCATCGCTAATTTCAGTTGAGAGGAAAATTATGTGTCTAGCTGTTCCAGTACGGGTTGTTTCAATAGAGGGTAACGAAGCCGAGGTGGAAATCGGCGGCGTAAGACGTCGGGTCAGCATCATGCTCACCCCGGAAGCCAAGGTCGGCGACTACGTCCTGCTCCACACCGGCTACGCCATAAACGTCATCAATGAAGCCGAAGCGCAAGAGACCCTGAAGATCTTGGAAGAGATGGCAAGTTTAGATGAAGTTCATTGACGAATTCCGTGATGTCGAGCTGGCCAAAAAGCTGGTAAACAGGATAAAACAGCTATCGACCAGACCGACCAGGTTGATGGAGTTCTGCGGCGGGCATACCGTTTCCATCATGAGGAACGGTCTCCGCCAGCTACTGCCGCCCACCGTGGAGATGCTCTCCGGCCCGGGCTGCCCGGTATGCGTCACGGCTAATGCCGACATAGACAAGGCTATTGCTCTGGCTCGCCTGCCCGATGTCATCATCACCACCTTCGGCGATATGATGAAAGTCCCCGGCAGCTACTCCAGCCTGCAACAAGCCAGAGCCGAAGAAGCCGATATACGCATCGTCTATTCCACTCAGGATGCACTTCAAATCGCCAGAGACAACCCAACACAGTCAGTCATCTTTATCGGCATCGGCTTCGAGACCACCGCACCGACCATCGCCGCTTCTATACTTCAGGCAGAAAATGAAGGAATCAAAAACTACTACGTCCTCTGCCTGTCTAAACTATGCCCACCGATAATGAAAGCCCTGCTTGATTTGGGTGAGCTCAAGCTGGACGGCATCGTCTGCCCCGGGCATGTCAGCGCCATAATCGGCTCCCGCCCCTATGAATTCATACCCCGCGACTACGGCGTTGCCTGCGTTGTCTCCGGCTTCGAGCCGCTGGACATACTGCTCTCAGTAGAGATGCTGGTGGAGCAAATCGAAAGCGGCAAGCCGACGGTTGAAATAGCCTATCGCCGCGGAGTTAAGCCTGAAGGCAACAAAACAGCATTGGAGCTGATGGACAGAGTTTTCGAAGTTGACAGCGCCGACTGGCGGGGCATAGGCGTGGTGCCGGCCAGCGGGTTAAAGATAAGGAAAAAATTCGAGCGCTTCGACGCCGAGCAGGCTTTCTCAATAACTCTGGAGCCGGTACGAGAGGCGAAAGGCTGTATCTGCGGCGATATACTGCGCGGCGTAAAGACCCCTCTCGACTGCAAGCTATTCCGCAAGGTCTGCACTCCGGAACACCCGGTAGGGCCGTGCATGGTATCTTCGGAAGGTTCCTGCGCCGCCTATTATCAATATGGAACTGAATAATGGATGATGAAACCATCTTGCTGGCTCACGGCAGCGGCAGCCGGCTCAGCCACGAGCTGATCGAGAAAAATTTCCTGCCGCCGCTAGCTAATCCGCTGTTAGCCAAACTGGATGATTCGGCGGTTTTCGACCTCAGCGGTCGCCTCGCCTTCACCACCGACAGCTACGTGGTCAGCCCCATCTTCTTCCCCGGCGGCGATATCGGCAAGCTGGCTGTCTGCGGCACTGTCAACGATTTGTCTATGAGCGGAGCCAAGCCTCTTTACCTGAGCCTCTCTTTCATTATAGAAGAAGGCTTAACCCTTGGCGAACTGAAAAAGGTGGTCAGCTCCATAAAAGCTGCCGCTGAAGAAGCTGGAGTGAAAATTGTCACCGGCGATACCAAGGTGGTAAACCGCGGCAGCGCCGATAAGCTGTTCATCAATACCTCCGGCATCGGCATTATCCCTGAAGGTATAGATATATCCGGAGCCAACGCCAAAGTGGGCGATAAAATTATCCTCAGCGGCACTATCGGCGACCACGGCATCGCGGTGATGAGCCAGCGCGAAGGGCTCAAATTTTCAGTGCCGGTTCAAAGCGATTGCGCCCCTCTGAACAAACTGGTGTCGCAGATGCTCGAAGCCTCATCAAAAATTCACTGCCTCCGTGACCCAACCCGAGGCGGCTTAGCCACCACACTTAATGAATTCGCCAGGCAGTCCGGAGTAGGCATCAGTATAGAAGAGGAGAAGATACCGGTGCGCGATGCTGTACGAGCTGCCTGCGAGCTTCTCGGCTTCGACCCGCTCTATGTCGCCAATGAAGGCAAGCTCGTGGCTATAGTTGCGCCAAACGATGCCGGGAAAATTCTGGCTAAGATGAAACGAAATCAGTATGGTGCTGACGCCTCAATCATCGGTGAGGTAACCGATGAGCATAAAGGCAAGGTGATAATGAAGACCCGGCTCGGTGCCTCCCGCATCGTCGACATGCTCAGCGGCGAACTGCTGCCACGGATATGCTAAGCACGGCAACTCCTTCCTGTCATTGCCAGCCATCCTTCTTCTGTCATTGCGAGCTGAAGGCATGGCAATCTCCGCATAAACTTTTGAGAATGGTTTATCGTTTCTAGTTAAGAAAGGAGGTCTCCAAATGCAAGCATATTGTGTCAAGTGCCGCACCAAAAGAGAAATGAGCAACCCGAGGGCAGTTAAAATGAAAAACGGTAAGCCGGCTACCCAGGGTGTCTGCCCAAGATGCGGCACTAAGATGTTCCGAATAGGCCAGGGCTAAAATATAAAAAGGGCCGGAAATGATTGAAGCTGGGTATTTTCAAGATACCCAGCTTCTTATTTGCGAATTGTACATCTATGAACAAACTCTCACACGCTCTATCTGCTCTTTATCATAAGCCTTGGTCTCGTCGCCCCCGTAGAATCTATAGACATCCCGACCCTGCTCCTTAGCCCGGTACATGGCGGTGTCGGCATTCTTCAATAAGATTTCAATATCTTTTCCATCCTCGGGGTAAACAGCAATGCCGATGCTGGTTGTGATATTGAGCTGGTGACCATCAAAAATAAGTGGCTCTCGAAAGACATCCAAGATTCTTTGGGCTAACCTGGAGGCATTGGTCGGCTGGGAGACTTGTGGTAGCACCAAAACGAACTCGTCTCCGCCTATACGGGCAACCGTATCGCTCTTACGAGTAACACTTGTCAATCGCTCTGCAACAGCTTTCAGTAGCTGGTCACCGACAGCGTGTCCCATAGTATCATTAATAACCTTAAATTTATCCAAATCGAGCATCAATACAGCCAGTCTGTTACCACTGCGCCGTGACAGAGCCAATCCCATGGTAAGACGGTCACTTAATAATGTTCTGTTAGGCAGGCCGGTCAGCGAGTCATGTGTGGCCATTTCAGCAAGCTTTTGCTCGTACTGCTTATGTTCGGTAACGTCACGGCTGACCGCCCGGAATCCGATAATCTTCCCCTCCTTGTTCCGCAAAGGAGAAACCGAATTTTCTAAGAATATTTGCGTTCCATCTTTTCTAACGGTTACAAAAGGATACGATTGCAGTGGCTCGCCTGTCCGATAGACTTTATTCCAGGCCTTATATACGCTCTTTATATCCTCTTTGGGTACGTAATCTCGATAGTTCGTTCCGATTAACTCTTCCTCGGAGTGTCCGAATTGACGACAAGCTGCTTTATTGACGAAAGTGATATTACCAGCCCGGTCTATCTCATAGTAGCCTTCCTCTATTTCCTCCAGTATGGTTCGATATCTCTCCTCCGACCGCCTTAAAGCTTCCTCCATTCGTATGCGTTCGGTAACATCATGGCTGACTCCACGAAAGCCGACTATCTCGCCCTTCTCGTTTCGCATAGGCAAAGCTGAGAGTTCACCCACTCCAGAGCTGCCATCTTTGCGAACGAATTTGAAAGTAATGGCTTTGGTTGGCTGACCTGTAAGATAGACCTGCTTAAAGGCCTTATAAATTCTTTCAACATCGTCACTGGCGTTGGTGACCCTGTAGTTCATACCTATCAGCTCTTCCGTGGTATACCCTACGCTGCGGCACAAGGCATCGTTGACGAAGGTATAATTGCCAGCCAGGTCGACTTCAAAATAATCATCATGCATCTCGTCCATTATAGTCCGGTATCGCTCCTCTGACTGCCTTAAAGCTTCCTCCATCCGCACACGCTCGCTAACATCATGGCTGACTCCACGAAAGCCGATTATCTCGCCGTTCTCGTTTCGCAGTGGGAAAGCCGATAGTTCACCTACTCCGAAACTGCCATCTTTGCGAACGAATTTGAAAGTAATGGCTTTGGCTGGCTTGCCTGTAAGATAGACCTGATGAAAGGCTTTGTAAATTCTTTCAACATCGTCACTTGGCGTTAGTGACCCTGTAGTTCATACCTATCAGCTCTTCCGATGGAATACCCCACGCTGCGGCAGAAGGCATCGTTTACGAAGGTGTAATTGCCAGCCAGGTCAACTTCAAAATAATCATCATGCGTCTCGTCCATTATAGTCCGGTATCTCTCTTCTGACTTTGCCAGGGTCTCTTCCGACTGCTTGCGTTCGGTGATGTCCATGAAGCTTCCCGCAGTGGCCCGCTTTCCTTTATATTCAGTTGAGGTTAGTCTCTCTAAAACCCAAATTACACCGCCGTCCTTCTTCATAAATCTGTACTCATAGGGTAACAGGACTTTGCGCCTTTCAGGCTTTCTATTGCCTTTTTCCTGACTGTTTCTCTATCCTCAGGATGAACCAGGTCGAGAGAGTACACGCCCAGCAGTTCCTGTTCTGTATAGCCTGTTAGCTCCAGGAACAGTGAATTAACATACTGAAATCTCCCATCCTGGACAATATAAATCCCTGTGCCGGCACACCGCATCAAAGCTTGGGCCAGTTCTTCAGACGCATCCATCCTGGATTTGCTCTGCTTACCCGTCTTTACCATTTAGTTCAGTCTCCACACTTTCTCGATAACTTATCGCTAAATACAGCCTAATTTAGTATACCGCCCACCTAGAGCTATAGTGAATAGCCTATAGGTAATTTTATGTCTAGTGAAAAGGTACTACGGCTAAGCATCTGGCAGTAGCCAAACCATAATTTGTATCGTGACTCTTGCAGAATTCATTTTTTAATCACTCGGCCTATTTGCATTAATCGCCATAAACGTGTAGAATTTGCGATTGGCAAGTCTTGGCAAAGAAAGGGGGTCAAATGCCTAAGGCAAACGTTCAAGAAATTCCGGTGGTCTGGATACAAGCAGGCACCTGCACCGGATGTTCAGTTTCAGTCCTCAATTCAGTCAGCCCGACCATCAAGAATGTCCTCATCGATGAAGTCGTTCCCGGTAAACACCTAAACCTGAAATTCCAGGCAACCGTAATGGCCGGCGAAGGAGACGCCGTAATTCACGTACTGGAAGATACGCCAAAGACAAATAAAAATGGCTATGTCCTGGTAGTCGAAGGCGCCATCCCCACCAAAGATGGCGGTGTCTATGGGTCACTTGGTGAGAAAAACGATAAACCGGTGCCCATGGCAGACCGGGTAGAAGCATTAGCCAGGGATGCTCTGGCAATCATCGCTCTGGGCACCTGCGCTACCTTCGGCGGTATAGCTGCCGGCAAACCTAATCCCGGCGGCTATGTGGGTACGGATAAATTCCTTAAATCCCGCAATATAAACAAGCCGTTGATTAATATCGCCGGCTGCCCACCCCACCCCGACTGGTTCATAGGCACCGTCGCCTCGGTATTGCTTTTTGGCTTACCCAAACCTGAAGACCTGGACGAGCTTAAACGCCCCAAGGTTTTCTATGGCAATTTAATCCATGAAAATTGCCCCAGACGAGCCTATTTCGATGAAGGAAAATTTGCCAGAAAGTTCGGCGAACCGGGCTGCCTCAATGAGCTGGGATGCAAGGGACCGGTTACGCACGCCGATTGCCCGCTAAGAAAATGGAATCATGGAACGAACTGGTGCATCGATGCCGGTTCGCCCTGCATCGGCTGCTGCGAGCCCGGATTTCCCGATTTGGTGGCTCCCGTCTATCAGAAATTAAGCGATGCCAACATGCCCATGATAGGTAAACTCCCGGGAAAGGAGAAATAGAAATTGAGCAAGATTGTAGTTGACCCGGTCACCCGTCTCGAAGGACATTACAAGGTTGAAGTTGTCACCGATAACGGCGTGGTCAAAGAAGCTCACAGCTCAGGCATGATGTTCCGAGGCCTCGAAATAATACTCCGGGTAGAGACCCGCGCGATGCCCAAATGTATACCCAGCGTATCTGCGGAGTCTGCCCTACCAGCCATTCTATGGCTGCCACGCTTAACCTGGACAGCGCTTTCGGTCTCGCCGATAAGATACCCGATAACGGCCGGATTATCCGCAACCTCATACTGGGAGCGGCGCATGTTTCCGACCACATTCTTCACTTCTATCACCTGGCAGCTCTCGATTACGTGGATGTTACCAAGGTACTCAAGTACGATGGCAATGACCCAGCCCTGAACTCCGTTAAAGAATTTGCCAAGCGAGGAGAGCTGGCTCCATTTGTACCTCGATACGAAGGCGACTACCGCCTCAGCGACAAAGTGAACATAGGCGCCCTGGCTCATTATGTTCAAGCTCTGGAGATGAGACGCAAGGGACAGGAAATGCTGGTTATCTTCGGCGGCAAGATGCCTCATAATATGGCGATCATCCCCGGCGGAGTTACGGCAACTGTCACCGTGGATAAAATAGCCTCTTTCCTGTGGATGCTCAATGAGCTGAGGGATTTCGTTGACAATGTTTATATTCCCGACGTCCTGGCCGTGGCTGAAGCCTATGCCGACTATTTCGAAATCGGCGCCGGCTGCGGCAATCTACTTTCTTACGGAAGCTTCGACCTCGAAGGCAATAATCCTGATTACACCAAGAGGAAAAGGCTTATGAAGCAGGGTACGGTTTCAACTGACCTGAAACTCGGTGCCCTGGACATGAATAAGATTATGGAATACGTAAAGCATTCCTGGTATGCCGATTCCAGCACCGGGAAGCACCCGTCTAAAGGCATGACGGAGCCTCAGCTGGGAAAGAAAGGCGCTTACTCCTGGGTGAAAGCTCCCCGGTACGACGGCAAGGTCTATGAAGTCGGCCCATTGGCCCGTATAGCAGCTACCTATGCCAGCGGTGAGCCAACGGTGACCAAGCTGGTTGATTCCGTTCTTTCCAAGTTCAAGGCCAGTCCCAAGGCTTTATTCTCAGTGCTCGGTCGCCATGCCGCTCGTGCCCTCTATACCAAGTTTCTGGCTGATTCCATGCCGGAGTGGCTGCTACAGCTAAAGCCGGGCGAGCCAGCTTATATAGACTACACCATACCAGACGAAGCCTTCGGCATGGGGCTGGTTGATGGCGCCAGAGGTGCACTGGGGCACTGGATTGAGGTAAAAGATAAGAAAATCGCCAACTACCAGTGCGTGGTGCCAAGCACCTGGAATATGTCTCCTAAAGATGACAACGGACAGCCCGGACCGGTAGAACAAGCCCTTATCGGTACCAAGATAAAGGATGAGAACAATCCTTTTGAGATTGGGCGCATTATCCGCTCCTTCGACCCCTGTCTGGCTTGTGCCATACATGTAATTACACCTAAAGGGAAAACTCTTGGAATATACAAAGTCAGTTGAGACCCTCTGTCATTCTGAGCCCTTCCCCATTGCCATTTTCCCCCCTGTCATTCTGAGGGAGCCCTTCGCCCGTGTCATTCTGAGCGCAGCGAAGAATCTCATAAGGCTCAGGGTAAACTCCGCGAAGAATCCGGAGACCCTTCGCTATCGCTCAGGGTGACAAGTAAAAGCAGCCCTAGAATCACCGTTCTGGGGATAGGCAATCTGTTGCTCAAAGACGAAGGTGTAGGCGTCCACCTGGTTCAAAAACTAGCTGGCGTTGTGGGCGATGCCAATGTCAAGATAATCGACGCCGGCACTTATCCCGACTTCCTGTCTCTGGTAGATGGCAGCACAGACAAACTAATCATCGTTGACGCTGTCAAAACCGGCGATAGGCCGGGAACTATATATCGATTCAGCTTCGATGATATAGATCTGGATGCAGTGCCACCTATTTCCCTGCACGAGATGGGCGTATTAGACAGTCTGAAAACGATGGCCTTGTTCAACAGACAGCCAAAATCTACGGTCATTATCGGCATCGAGCCCAAAACGATAGACTTCGGACTTGACCTTTCCCCAGAAATTGAAGATAAACTACCTAGAATGATCGAATTAGTTCTCAAGGAGATAGAGGAAACCACAGCTATGGAGGTAGACAAATGATAATCTCTGAATTAAAGCCGCTTCCGGAAATCTTAGGCTATTTAGACAGGGACAAGAAAATCTTTATAGTCGGCTGCAAAGGTTGTGCTGAGGTCTGCCAGACCGGCGATGAGCCTCAGGTGCTGGACATGAAGCAGAAACTGGAGCAAGAAGGCAAGACAGTCACCGGCTACTGCGTCGTCGATTTCCTGTGTGATAAAGCTCTAATCAAGACCAGGCTGTTTCCCCATGAGGATGAGATAGATGCTGCCGATTCTCTGCTGGTAATGACCTGCGGCATCGGAGTGCAGGCAACAGCGGCGGTGGTGAACAAACTGGTACATCCGGCGGCTAACACCATCAATGTCGGCGGTGCCGGCGGGACATGGCGGGGCAGCGAGCGCTGCCGTGAATGCGGCGACTGCGTGCTGGATTTAACCGGCGGCATTTGCCCCCTGACTGCCTGCACCAAATGGCTCATCAATGGGCCTTGCGGCGGTGCTAAAAATGGCAAGTGCGAGGTTGAACCTGATGTACGCGATTGCGGCTGGCACCTGATCTACGAGAGACTGAAAAAATTAGGCCGGCTGGATAAAATGCAAGCCATACCGATGGTCAAGAACTACAGCAAAATGCAGCCGCCAAAGGCGCTAAGGTCCACCATAATGTGGGCACTGGAGCAACAAGAAACAAAAGTTTAGCTATCCTTGAAGGAGGTAACCATACTATGAGTCTGCGTGAAAAACTTCAGAACGGCAAGTTCGTGGTCACCGCTGAAATCGGCCCGGCTAAAGGCGTGGACATCCACGAGTTCAACGAGAATGCCGACTTGCTTAAAAGCAGAGTAGATGCGGTGAACTGCACCGACCAGCAAAGCGCTGTTATGAGGTTGGGCTCTCTGGCTGCCTGCCACCTGCTCAAGCAAAAAGGCGTCGAGCCTGTGTTCCAGATGACCTGCCGTGACCGCAACCGCATCGCACTGCAGTCTGACCTGCTTAGCGCTTATGTTATGGGTGTTGAGAATGTTCTCTGTCTTACCGGAGACTATGTCACCTTAGGAGACCATCCTGACGCCAAACCTGTCTTCGACCTCGATTCCGTTTCCTTACTGTATGCCGCCCGACAATTGGAGCAGGGCAAAGACCTGGCCGGCAAGGAACTAAAAGGCACACCCAAGTTCTTCCTCGGCGCCTGCGTCACTCCCGGCGCTGACCCTGTCGAACCGCAGCTTATCAAAATGGAGAGAAAGGTAAAGGCCGGCGCCCAGTTCTTCCAGACCCAGGCCATCTACGAGCCCAAAACTTTCGAAGCCTTTATGAAAGAAGCTAAGAAATTCGGCGTGCCGGTTTTAGTCGGTATAGTGGTGCTCAGGTCAGCCGGTATGGCCAAATTTATGAATAAGAACGTCGCCGGCATACATGTCCCCGATGAGCTTATTAACGAGATGGACAAGGCCGAGAACAAATTACAGAAGGGCATAGAGATAGCCGCCCGCCTAATCAATGAGATGAAGGGCATGTGCCAGGGCACCCATATCATGGCTATCGGCCTGGAATCCAAGGTGCCAGCAATTCTCGATGCCGCCAAGTTATAACACCAAGATAAGGGGCAGATGTGCGCATCGTCCGCTTTGTTGCCCTGGGTAGAGCCAAGTATGGCTGCTAACCAGAAATACCATAAACGGACTCCGCGGCAGCCCTTTTCTCATTTTGAGCATCTTAGTAGCCCATCTATACTTGACGGAAGCACCTACACACTGGATAAGGTCAGGCTTCTTGCTCCGTGCCTCCCCTCAAAATAGTCTGCCTGGGGCTTAATTATCGCAGCCATATCGAGGAGATGAAACTGCCCATGCCCTCAGTGCCGCTCATCTTCCTCAAGCCATCCACCGCAGTCATCGGCCCCGACGATAAAATAGTCCTGCCCCACGGCTGGAAACGCATCGACTTTGAAGGAGAACTGGGTGTGGTCATCGGCAAGAAGGCAAAGGATG
>CAVSBU010000028.1:0-78589 GCA_963726215.1 uncultured Chloroflexia bacterium | reverse complement strand
ATTCTGAACGGCTTTTTGGTTGGATAACTGAGCTAGTTGTTTGTAGGTAAGTTTTTGGGTACGGTCTCGTAGTCGAGATAGCCGAAGAAATATTTAGACCAGAAGGGCGAGATGAACTCATATCCCTTGTAATTAGCCAGCTTTACCAGGATTTCTAAAAACTTGGAGTCCAAAGGTTCCCAGAAGCTGTAAACGTCTCTGCCAAACATGGTTGCCTGGGTGGCCATGTTGCTCAAATCGCCGAGTTCGCTGTCATATACTTTATAGGTCCAGGCTTCACCGATGATTAGTCGCTTGTTATTAGCACGGGCGATATCGGCAATAGTAATCGCCTGGCTCAAGATAGTTCGCTGGATATATGTGGATGTCGATGTAATCTATGTCGGTATCTCTTGCCAGTGACTTGACATAATCTAAGTTGTTCCAGGTTCCAGCGCCGGCTCCGATGAGCACGCCCGAGCGGTTGAGCCCGTTCAAGATGTAGCGCACGGTCTCTGTGAATTCGGGAACTGTTACTTCAAGACCGGTTGTCATAGCCTCGGTGGATGGCTCATTGGCCAGTGTCAAATAGTCGGGGTGGATTTCCCTGATTATCCTTTCTGCTATCTGGCGTTTAGTTTGGCGATATTCAGCGAAAGTGAGATTGGAAAAAGATATTTGCAAATCAGTGAAAGATGGGTCAGGAAACAGATTGCCGATGGCAACGAGTATCTTCATGTTTCTTTTTCTCAGTTCCTGGGCTACGTCTTTGTAATATTCCAGGTAACGGTCGGAGTTGGGGAAATCAGGCGCCAGCAGGGGATAGCTGATAGCTATTTTGACTCCCTGGATGCCTAAGAGATTGCAGCGCATCCAGATAAACCAATGTGCCTCTGTAATTCTCTTCAGTCAGCAATTTTTCACCCTGATGGCCATTGGCCGGAAGAAGTTCAGCTGCGAAAGTAATTTTGTTCTCAGTTCCGTTCGAGTGGGAATTCAGATATTTGTCAAAAGTATCTAATTTCCCGGATATTTCTTCGTATAAACGCTGATATTCTGAAGGTATAACGTAACGTACTTCGGGGCTGGTTTCTATATCTGGCTGTGTTTTTGGGGGTTGTGAGGCAGGTGTTGCCGGCTTAGTCTGGCAACTGCAGCTTATTGCCATTATCACGGCGGTACCTACGAGAAGAAATAAAATAGAATTTACTCAATTTTTCACCTGGTTATAAGTGAGCATCACGCTATTTTTTGTATATGCTGCTTATGTTCCTCAAGCACCTTTTCGTACTGAGCATTGAGTTGACTGTTTAGATTAAGCCACTCCGCTTGGAACTGAGCTTGAAGCTGTGCTTCGATAGGTACAGCGTTACCGGATTGCTTTTGCAGAGCTTGACTGGATTCCTGTAGTCTTGCCTCAAACCCCTTTTTGAACTGCGTGTAGGTCTGCTGGCGGGCTTGCTCATAATAATTAAGCAGATTAGTTATCCGGTCGAGGATAGTTTCGAGCTGGTTTTTGTTTTCCTTCACTATTCTTAAGCCTGCCATGGCCCGTTTGGTGATTTGTTTGTCTCGTTCATTTTGGGGAAGAATTATGTTGTGCATAAATATTTCCTGGGCACCTTGAGCTATATATTTCCTCAATCCGGTGCCCTTGTATTTGGTCAGTTCAGCATCCAGGTTATAATCCGTATCTTGAAGGTATTTGGCAGCCAGTTTATTTCCCACGGGAACGCACTCGAACTGTTTAATCTCCTCCTCAGTCAGCTTGCCCAGTTTTTCTACTTTTTCCTTGGCCTTTTCCCAGGCGCTTTTCATCTCACCCATGGTATCGCTCCTATATCGAGACGGCTTCGGCACAAAGAATTATTATTAAGCGACTTTTGATGCTTCATTTACGTAGAGTTCTCCCCATCTGTGTTGATGAGCTTGTTTAAGTCGTTGAAACCGTGATTGGAAAGCGCTGGAAGTCAGAGAATCTGTTGTCATAATTACCGCATCTTCGCCATTGTCGGTGTAGTAAGCCCGGCGCACACCGACCTTTTGAAATCCATATTTCTCATATAGCGCCTGGGCTTGTTTATTTGAGACACGTGCTTCCAACGTCACCACATCGGCATGTAGCTGAGCGGCCATCTCGATGATTTGAATAAGCAGCCGCTCTCCTATGCCTTGCCGGCGGCAAGCATTTCGTGTAGCCAGTGTGGTTATATGTGCCTCGTCCACCATAATCCAGAAACCGGCAATGCCGACTATGTATTCCTTTGACGTGGATGTCATGTCTTCGCCAAAGAAGCGTTCCTGGTCGAAAAGGTGCAGTAATTTATGAAAAAACCCTTTGTTCTCGGAATTTTGTGCAGCTATTTCGTTTTCAATAGGTTTAGCGACCACTATGTAGCAGGCTAATCGGTTGCGGAGTTCCTGCTTAAAAGAAGTATATGATGGCCTGGGCCATTGTGTCGGAAAAGCCTCATGGTCAATCTCAAGTGCCTGAGGTATATCTTTATCTTGCATGCCTCGCACAATATAACGCATTAGATGTCGTGATATCTTGATTTTGCTGATTTCAGACTATTGAATGAGATTTTAGCATATTTTCTTTGTCGATGATAAAAAGCTGCACTATCATTTCTCTAGCTGCTTGGTTATACTATAAATATATATTCAATTGCCAGACATAGGAGGTTGCGATGAAGGGACAAGTTGTGGCTGAGGTGTCTATTGTTCCAATTGGCACTGCTGATGCCGGCATCAGCCGGTACATCGCTGCTAGTCTTGAGGTTTTAGAGGGCAGAAAAGATTTATCTTACCGTCTCACACCAATGGGTACCGTTATCGAAGGTCCGCTCGATTAAAGTACTTGAAGCAATTCGCGATATGCACGAAGTTCCCTTTAGCAAAGGAGCACGCGAGTGGTTACCACCATCAAGATTGATGACCGACGGGATAAACCATCAACTATGGCTGGCAAAGTGGAATCCGTGTTGAAATTGCGGCCATCAATTAAAACTTGAAATGGTTGACTTAAGCGTCCAGTTAGCTCCAAACCATCCAAAAGGCCTGCTTCTGGCTAATCCGGTGATGACAGCCTCAGGCACCTTCGGCTATGGAATTGAATATAGCGAGCTAATTGATATACAAAGGCTGGGGGCTATAGTTTGTAAAGGCACAACCTTGAAGCCGAGAGAAGGCAATCCTCAACCACGGCTGGTGGAAACAGCTTCGGGGGTTCTAAATTCGGTAGGTCTGGAGAATATC
Source organism: uncultured Chloroflexia bacterium (assembly GCA_963726215.1). Lineage (GTDB taxonomy): Bacteria > Chloroflexota > Dehalococcoidia > GIF9 > UBA5629 > 9FT-COMBO-48-23. The sequence continues at coordinate 75,352 of CAVSBU010000028.1, read as the reverse complement.
GGGGTTGAGGCTGTGATAAAAGAAAAAGCTCCTGTTTGGGCAAAATGGCAGGTGCCAGTTATTGTTAATATCGCAGGTGAAACTATAGACGAATATAAAGAAGTTGCTGCCAGATTAGAAGGCATTGCCGGCATAAGTGCTATTGAGGTAAATATAAGCTGCCCTAACGTGTCATCTGGAGGAATCGAGTTTTGCACAAACGGCATGTCTGCCGCAGAAGTGACCGAAAAAGTTAAATCGGTCAGCAGCTTACCTGTTATCGTAAAGCTAAGCCCTAATGTAACTGATATTGGTGAGATTGCCTCGGCGGTACGCGAAGCTGGAGCCGATGCCATAACACTGATTAATACGGTGCGGGGAATGGCAATAGACATAAATAGATGCCAACCTTCTTTGGGAAACAGCGTGGGCGGACTTTCCGGGCCCAGCTATCAAGCCGATAGCTCTTTACATGGTGTATAAAGTTGCTGGGATTGTAGATATACCTATAATTGGTTGCGGTGGCATCAGCTGTGCCGAGGATGCTATGGAATTTCTAATGGCCGGGGCTAGTGCTGTCCAGGTTGGTACAGCTAACTTGACCAGCCCCCAAGCGGCCCTGGATGTGCTGAATGGAATTGAGCAATTCATGAGAAAAAAGGGTGCGCCGAATCTAAGGGCCATTATTGGCAAAGCCAGAAGCTGATATCTCGGTTCAGTTATTTCTGGCAGCCACTTCTTTCTTAATAAACTCAATAATCTTAGGTGTAGGGGTACCAGGTCCAAAAACAGCTTTTATGCCTATTTTCTGTAACGTCGGTATATCCTCGTCAGGTATAATGCCACCAGCAACAAGTAGAACATCGGTCTTTCCTTTTTTCTTAAGCCCTTCCGCAATCGGCGGGAAAAGCTCCAAGTGTGCTCCGGAGAGGATGCTTAAGCCAACGACATCGACGTCCTCTTGTACGGCTGCCTCAACTATCATCTCCGGTGTTTGCCTGATTCCAGTGTAAACTACCTCCATGCCGGCATCTCGGAGCGCTCTGGCAACAACCTTAGCTCCGCGGTCATGGCCGTCAAGACCAGGTTTTGCCACCAGTACTCGAATTTTATCTTCTGCCATGGCCTTTCTCCTTATACCTTTTTGTGCCAGTTCAATCAGTACACCCTTTGGTTGATTTAGGATGCAGGAAGCCGACTTTGCCGGCCAAACCAGGACGTCCCTGCTTATCAATAAGTTGAACGCCTTTATTGGCCAATGTAGCTAAGCTCCTGGTCAACATCCTCGACTTCCAGGCAAATGTGATGAATTCCCTCGCCTCGGTTTTCCAGGAATTTGGCGATGCCGCCTTGTGGGTCAATCGGTTCGAGAAGCTCAATTTCACCACCTTCGCCCATGGGTAGCAGGGCTGCTTTTACTCCCTGCTGTGGTATGGTCTCTATCTTGCTCGGTTTAACACCGAATAGGTTATCATAAAGTTGAAGTGCCTCATCCAGGTTTTTGACTGCAATAGCAACATGGTCAACTTTCTTAATCATTTTCCTCCTTTAGCCCTCTCTCAAAAGAGCTCTGGCTATGGTCATTCTCTGCATCTCTGAGGTTCCCTCATAAATTTCGGTTATTTTAGCATCACGCAGGTAGCGTTCCACCGGATAGTCTTTACAATAGCCATAGCCACCGTGAATTTGGATAGCATTATTGGTAACCATTCTCGATGTTTCCGCGGCGTAGACTTTGGCCATAGCCGCCTCTTTCATAAATGGCATATTATGGTCTTTCAGCCAGGCAGCTCGATAAGTCAGCAGACGGGCAGCATCGATATGTGTTGCCATATCGGCGAGCATCCACTGAATCGCCTGGAAGTTAGCCAGTGGCTCTCCGAATTGGCTGGCGGTCCTTAGCATAGACGAGAGAATCATCAAACGCAGCCTGCGCAATACCTAATGCCTGAGCAGCTACCGTGACCCGGCTGGAATCTATAGCCTCCAACGCTATCCTCAGCCCACGACCTTTTTCACCCAGAAGGTTGGCTGCTGGAATTTGGCAGTTTTCAAAGACAAGCTCGGTTGTTGATGAGCCGCGTATGCCGAGTTTGTTCTCCTCCTTGCCCACCGAGAAACCGGGAGTACCTTTTTCAACAATAAAAGCTGTGATGCCCCGATGCCCCAACGATTTATCGACATTGGCAAAAACGACTGCGATTCCGGCTTCAGCGCCGTTGGTTATGAATATCTTGGTGCCATTGAGAATATACTTATCGCCCTGAAATGTGGCAGTAGTTTCTAAAGCTCCAGCATCGCTTCCGGCTCCGGATTCGGTCAATGCGAAACAGGCTAATTTTTCGCCTTTGGCTAATGGTGTAACATACTTGTGCTTTTGCTCTTCGTTGCCGAATTTGTAAATAGGGTAGCAGGCCAGTGATAAGCTGGCTAGAAAGACCGTGCCCACAGAAGCTGAAGCGCGGCACAGCTCTTCGGCAGCAATCGCCATGGACAGATAATCTCCGCCGCAGCCTCCATATTCTTCAGAAATAGTTATGCCGAACAGTCCCAAGTTAGCTGCCTTCTTGATAATTTCAGTCGGGCATTTCCCTTCCTCATCGATTTTTGCTGCCAGAGGCTTGACTTCATTGGTGGCAAAGTCGCGCACCATGGTTTGGAACATCTTTTGCTCTTCAGTTAATTGGAAATCCATATGACACTCCTTCTTGTTTTAATATCTATGGGCGTGTCTGTTTAAAAGACAAGGTATTCTTTCTGGGTGCCAAAGACTTTGCGCAGCACGTCGCATATCTCACCGATGCTGGCATAAGCCTCAACACAATCGATAAATGCCGGCATGGTATTATCCTGTGCTACGAGCTATCTCTTCCAGCTTTTTCAGCGCTTTCGTAACCTTGCCGTTATCTCTATTTTTCTTTACCCTGGCCAATCTTTCTATTTGCTTTCTTTCCAGTTCCGGGTCTACTCGCAGGAGTTCTGGTATTTGAGGTGGAGGGCGAGACAAATTTATTGACACCCACCACAGTGGCTTTATTCTCCTCGATATTCTTCTGCTGGCGATAAGAGCTTTCCTGAATTTCCTTCTGTTGAAAACCCTGCTCTATGGCAGCTACAGCACCACCCAGCTTGTCGATTTTATCGATGTATTCGGAGGCTTGCTTTTCTAAAGCATCGGTAAGATACTCCATGAAATAGGAGCCGCCAAGGGGGTCGACAATATCGCCGATGCCCATCTCATAGGCTAAGAGCTGTTGAGTGCGTAAGGCAATGGTTACTGCTTCCTGCGATGGCGTAGCATAGGCTTCATCGAAAGAATTGGTATGAAGAGATTGTGTTCCGCCGAGAGTAGCAGCTAAAGCTTGGATAGCCACTCTGACGATATTGTTATATGGTTGCTGTGCAGTTAAAGTACAGCCGGCGGTTTGCGTGTGGAAACGGAGCATCATCGAGCGTGGGTCTTTGGCTTTAAACCTTTGACTCATAATCTTCGCCCAGAGGCGACGCGCCGCTCTGAACTTAGCCACCTCCTCAAAGAGATTATTATGGGCGTTAAAAAAGAAGGAGAGCCTGCCGGCAAATTCATCCACGTCCAGCCCGGCATCAATAGCTGCCTGAACATAGGCGATGCCATTGGCCAAAGTAAAGGCGATTTCCTGAGCTGCCGTAGAGCCAGCTTCACGTATATGATAGCCGCTGATGCTGATAGTGTTCCAACGAGGTACGTAACGGCTGCAATAAGCAAAAATGTCGGTGGCCAGTCGCATTGAGGGACGAGGCGGAAAAATGTGAGTGCCCCGAGCAATATATTCCTTGAGTACATCATTCTGGACTGTGCCCTCCAGCTTAGCCGGCTCGACGCCTTGTTTCTTAGCCAGAGCAATGTACATGGCGAGAAGGATGGGCGCTGTAGAGTTTATGGTCATCGATGTACTGACTTTGTCCAAGGGAATATCTTTAAACAGAATTTCCATGTCCTCTAAAGTATCGATAGCTACTCCGACTTTACCGACTTCACCCTTAGCCAGAGGATTGTCTGAATCGTAGCCGATTTGGGTCGGCAATTGAAAGGCAATGCTCAAGCCCGTTAGTCCTTGTTCCAGAAGATACCGGTAGCGCTTGTTAGACTCCTCGGCAGTGCCAAAGCCGGCATACTGACGCATTGTCCACAGTCTGCCGCGATACATGTTGGGCTGTATACCGCGGGTAAAGGGGTATTCTCCGGGATAGCCCAAAGCAGCATGATAATTGAAGTCTGACATATCATCCGGTGTATAAACGGGCGAGATATCGATTCCGGAGCTGGTCTCAAATTTCTCTTGTCTCTCGGGAAAGCGCTTGAGGGTTGGAGCTAATGTGACTTCTTGCCACTCTTGTTTGTTTTTGCTCGGCATCGGTGGTCTCCTATGCTAAATCTGCGATTTTGGGTCGGAGACATTGTAGCACGAGTGAAAGGAATTGATAAAGTATTTATGAAACAGTTTTGCTTGATGCGTAATTTACTGTGGCATATTTCCGGCGGCCAGTTTTTGACCGATAGCAAATGCATCTTTTAATGCTGTTGGGTGTAGATGGATGGTTTCTCTTTCGTCGATTCCGGAGAAAACCAGTTCGCCAGCATAGCTGATATCCAGAGTTGTGAACCAGCTTTTGACGGTAGCCATGGCTGGTTCAAATAGATTACGTAGTCTTGTTCCACCTACGGAGACAAAGATTCCTTTGCGTTCTTTACCGGGATTAATCGCTACTGGAAGCTTAAGTACATATTTTATTACCCAGAGTGCCTGGCAGCGGTCAATCATGGCTTTGGTTTGTGCAGTAACACCCATAAAAAAGATAGGCGAGGCCAAAACTATACGGTCAGCCTCTCTTAAATCGAGTGTGCAGCCATTGCATATCGTCATCTACTACGCATTTACCGGTTTTGATACAGCCATCGCAGTGACGGCAGGGCGAGATGTTCAGTTCGCTGAGGATGACTGTTTTTGTTTCGGCTCCCTGGCTGGAAGCACCAGCTATTACCTGTTGAAGCAAATGGTCGGTGTTACCGTCACGACGCGGGCTCCCGGCAATACCCAAAATCTTCAGTTGAGTAACAGGTTTGTTCTCCGACAATTTACCCCTCGTTATGTTCCGTTCTTTATATAATAACATTTCCTTCGGAGATTTGTGGAAAATCGTTGTCCTCTCTGTTAGTGTATAATATCCAGCGGCATACAACTTGAGCATGCTGAAATATGACTTGGTCAGTAAGTTGATGGCGAACCGCTTATGGATGCTTTGCAAGCGGTAGTGAAATAGGCTAAAATTGAAGCCGCTTTTATGGCTGATAACTATAAGGGGGAGCTTAAATGACCAAAACCGAGATATTAAAGCAAGCCAGAAAAGAGAACAGGACACAATTGACGGAGATTGAGTCTAAAGAACTTATTAAAGAAGCTGGAATACCCGTTGTTGAAGCCAAGCTGGCTCAAACAAAGACAGAGGCAATTTCTTTGAGCAAAAAGATGGGCTTTCCTGTAGTGCTGAAAATAGTCTCACCTGATGTTATTCATAAGAGCGATTCCGGCGGCGTTGAATTGGGCTTGGCCAGTGTAGCTCAGGTAGGCAAGGCTTACAGTAAAATCCTGTCTGCTATTAAGAAACATTATCCAAAGGCGAAAATACAGGGTGTATCTGTGCAGAAAATGGCACGCCCAGGTGTAGAGGTTATTATAGGCATGACTAAGGATGCGCAATTCGGGCCGGTGTTAATGTTTGGCCTGGGCGGGATACTGGTTGAGGTACTGAAAGATGTTGCCTTCCGAATAGTCCCGCTGACCAAGAGGGATGCCCACGAGATGATAAAGGATATAAAGGGTTATCCAGTGCTTGAAGGTTATAGGGGGCAGGAGCCGGCTGATATTGCTTTTTTAGAGGACTTGATATTAAAGGTTTCCGATTTCGTTGATAAGAATCCCGGAGATAAAAGAGCTTGACCTTAATCCGGTTTTCGCTTACAAAAACAGGGCAGTGGCGGTTGATGCCAGGGTGATTTTAGAAGCCTGCTTCGTAGATAACAATATTCGTTAAGTCGAGTGCCACCGTTCCTTCGTCAATATTTCCCGTCTTAGCTTGACACCAAATCGAGGACCATTTGCTAGTATTGGTTTCTTGGGGGATATAGCTCAATAGGGAGAGCGCCGCGTTCGCATCGCGGAGGTCGGGGGTTCGAATCCCCCTATCTCCACCAAGTATGACTATAAGAACCTCAAAAATCCCTCGCACTATCCCTAAATGTTATGATTTTGTAACGTTTACATACCTAATTTTATGACTTTTCCACTGTCAAGCCACTAGAATAGGTATATTATTCATTCAGATGTATAATCTATTATTGTGATTATTTTAACGACGCCCTGCTGTCATTGGAGATTTGTTCCGAAGCCAAACCCGTATCTAAAAGGAGTATATAGATGTTCAGAGGTGGCATACCAATAGGAAAAGCATTCGGTATATCTCTCAGGCTGCATTATTCCTGGTTTTTCATTTTTGCACTGGTAACATGGTCATTGGCTGCAGTCTATTTCCCAACCACTTATCCAAACTGGAGTCTGTCACTGAAAATAGGGGCTGGTCTAGTAACGAGCGTCTTGTTCTTCGGCTCGGTGTTGTTTCATGAGCTTATGCACAGCCTGGTCTCTTTACGCCAAGGTACGCAGATCCAGTCCATAACTCTATTCTTCCTGGGCGGCGTCTCAGAGATGACCGGAGAACCCAAAACAGCCGGTGACGAGTTCCGTATGGCGGCTGCAGGTCCGTTCAGCAGTCTGGTTCTTGGTGGTGTGTTTCTGGGGATTTTTTTCGTATTACGCAGTGCCACCAGCGAAGCAGCCCAATTCGGAGCCGCCATCTCCTACTATCTCGGATTAATTAACATCCTACTTGGCGTCTTCAATCTCATACCCGGGTTTCCATTGGATGGTGGACGTGTACTCAGGTCACTGATATGGTGGCGAAGCCGAAATATGCAGAGCGCTACTAAAATTGCATCAAATATCGGCCGTGCCATAGGGTTCATTTTCATTTTTGGCGGCATATGGCTTGCTTTCACGGGTAACTTCTTCAATGGTATCTGGTTGGTACTCATAGGATGGTTTTTGGAGACTGCTGCTAGCGGCAGCTACAGACAGGTAGTGCTTCAAGACATGCTCAAAGGACATACGGCCAGCGAAGTAATGTCGCGAGACTGCATGGTGGTACCGCCGGATATCACCGTTGAGCGCCTGGTGAATGAGCATATACTGAGTTCAGGTCGACGCTGCTTCCCTGTAGTCTCCGGTGGTCACACCGAGGGCCTCGTGACATTGAGTAATGTAAGGTCGGTTCCCCGTGATGCCCGGAAGACGACACTAGGTGAGAGAAGCCATGACCCCACTCAGCAAGGTGAAATCAGTGTCACCGAACGAAGACCTGAGTACTATTCTACAGATTCTGTCTGAAAACGATATCAACCAGGTTCCAGTTGTCTGGGAAAACAAAGTCGTCGGTATCGTGGCCCGGGACAACCTGATCAACTTCATCAATACCAGAAATGAACTGCAGCGTCGTTGAGTACTTGACAGCCTAAAATAATTTTTAGTTAAAGTAATGTAATTATAAATTTTAGGACATATTTAATTGATGCCTGTCTGTAGACGGGCTTCTATTTTGAGGGAGGTTATAAGAACATGAGAAGATTCAAATTGACGTATTGGTTAGCTTGTATAGCCCTGCTCTCCGCTATGTTTGGCGGGTTGTTGATTCACTCAGTAGCTCAGGCGCTGCCAAATACAGGTAGACAGCCAGTTTTGATGGCCCCAAACCAGACATCACCCGGGACTGAGAAAATCACGCTCACCTGTCAATATCCCACGATTAGCAGCTATGCTGGCTCCTATTTCTCATATACAATTGACTTGCAGTACACGGGAGGTAAGGAGCCGCGCGTTTTTGACCTTCAGGCCAAGGTGCCAGATGGTTTCACTTCCTCAATTACACCAAGCTACGGAAGCACCTCACAAATTGCCGCTATTCGCCTCGACCCTCAGAAGACATACCCGGATTCGATTACGGTTACGGCCACGCCCTATGCCTGGCAAGCGGCACAGCCCGGAGAGTATCCCATAACTGTGTCAGCCAGTTCAGGAGACATTAAAGCCAGCATTGACCTTAAAGCTATAGTAACCGCCAAATATGACCTGGCAGCTAAAGACTTCGACCGGCTTACTTAACACTAATGCCACGTCCGGAGAGGATAATTATTTGACTATCTCCGTTAATAACACCGGGACGGCGGACCTCGAAAAAATTGAGTTCAGCTCGAAAACGAGCAGCCCCTCTGGCTGGAGTATCACCTTCGACCCGAAAGAGATTGACCTATTACCAGTGGGCGGCACGCATGAAGTTCAGGTCGACATAAAGCCAGCCAAGAAGTCTATCTCCGGCGATTATATGGTTACCATATCGGCTCAGCCGCAAGCCAAGAATGCGTTTGGCAGTTTTGATCTCAGAGTAACTGTGCTAACGCCTACAATCTGGGGCTGGGTAGGTGTCGCCATCGTAGTTCTAGTTATTGCCGGTCTAGCATATATGTTTATGCGCTTTGGTAGACGTTGAAGACAAAATGAGCAAACAGGCCGTTATAGAAACCAAAGAACTAGTTAAAACCTACGGCAAATTTATCGCCGTAGATAAATTAAATCTATGTGTAGATGAGGGCGAGATTTTCGGCTTTCTTGGTCCCAACGGCGCCGGCAAAACTACTACACTGCTCATGCTGCTTGGACTTACTGAGCCAACGTCCGGCACGGCGCGGATATGCGGTTTTGACTCTACCAGAGAACCCATCAAAGTAAAGCGTATCACAGGTTATCTGCCGGAAAAGGTTGGTTTCTACGATGATTTGACCGCCAGCGAGAACCTGGATTATACGGCAGCACTAAACGGATTGCCACGAGAAATGGCGTCGAAGAAGATTGATGAACTGCTGAATATGGTCGGGCTGTCCGAAGTGGCTAAGCATAAGGTTGGCACTTTCTCCCATGGCATGAAACAACGCCTGGGAATCGCTGATGTTATGATTAAAGACCCTAAAGTAGCCTTATTCGACGAGCCCACAGCCGGAATAGACCCTGAGGGAATTGAACAGGTCCTTGACCTCATCGCTAATATGGCTAAACAGAAAGTAACCGTTGTTCTATCTTCGCACCAGCTGCACCACGTACAGAAAATTTGTACCCGGGTGGGAATACTCTCCAAAGGACATCTGGTAGCTGAAGGGTCCGTGGACGAACTTGGTAGGGAGAAAATCGGCGGTGGCAAGCTGAGGATAGAGGTCCAGGTAGCAGAGCCTACCAGCAAACTTGTGAAATCGATAAAGAATGTCAAAGGTGTGACCAACGTGGAAAGCTCTGGCGACCTGCTGCTTATTAGCTGCGATAAAGACCTGAGACGTCAAATAGCGAAAGTGGTAGCCGATTGTGACAGCCTTATAGTTCAAATGAAGATTGAAGAATATGGTCTCGATGACATCTACATGAAATATTTCCGCGAGTCTTAATTATGTCTGGAATAGCTGCTGTTTTTTGGAAAGAACTGGCTGACCACTTCAATAGTAAGAGATTTATCATTTTATCTCTGCTGATTTACCTGGCCGGCATAGCAACCATATATGTGGCAGCGCAAAACATTAGAACAGGGATAACTGAGAACACCCAATTCATCTTTTTGCGGCTTTTCATTGTCTCCGGCGCAAACCTGCCCTTTTCCTTCCCGTTCTTTCTCTCACTTTTTATACCTATAGTTGGCATAGCTCTCGGCTTTGATGCTATAAACAGCGAGCGAACCAGCGGTAACCTTAGTCGGATTCTATCACAGCCTCTTTACCGAGATTCGGTAGTTAACGGGAAATTTCTGGCCGGGCTGGTCACCTTAGCCATATTGGTGGCAAGCATAGTCATTCTTGTCGGTGGGATGGGATTGCGCATGATTGGCGTGCCGCCAACTGCCGAGGAGATACTCAGGCTTTTTGCCTTTATTTTCGTTAGTATAATCTACGGTGCTTTTTGGATGGCATTGGCTATACTGTTCTCGGTTTCCTTTGGTCGGACAGCCACTTCAGCTTTGGCTTCTATAGCCTTGTGGATATTTGTTTTCTTGTTCGTATCTTTGATTGCCAGAGCTATTGCTGGTGCGGTTGTTCCCATTGACCAGAACTCGAGTTTAGATTTGATAGCCAGGAATGACGAAATCTACCGTACCATCAGTCGCATTTCGCCGAGTACTTTGTATGGAGAGACAGTTCAAGTCTTACTTTTGCCGGAGATGGGAAATCCCAGCTCGACATTGATGTTGCTTAACATCTATGCCGGTGGTATGACACCAACGCCTCTACCCTTAGGGCAAAGTCTGTTACTCGTCTGGCCTCAGTTGACCAGTCTGATTGCATTGACCGCTTTATGCTTTGCCGGCTCGTATATTAAGTTTATGCGCGAGGAAATAAGGGCAACTTAGACCCTGTCATTCTAGCCGAAGCCGTACTTTGGTCACTCTCTCTGCAGGAGCGCAAAGATGATTTTGAAAACCCTCGTTGTCGGCCCTTTTGCCAGTAATTGTTACATCGTGGGCTCGGAGTCAAGCAAACGGGGCATAATTATCGACCCGGGTGCTGAAGCCAAGCTGATTCTAAGAACTGTGAACGATTTGGGCCTGACAATATCTCTTATTTTGGTTACTCACGCGCATATCGACCATATTGGCGCGCTAGCACCGGTTAAAGAAGGTACTGGAGCCAAGTTCGCCATTCATGAGGCTGAAGCAGCAGCTGGCCTGGGCATGTTTTCCAGGATGCTATCATCCATGTCAGGAGGTTCTTTCAGTCAACCACCCAAGCCAGACAGGTTACTGAAGGATGGGGATAACATAGATATAGACGATTTAAGCTTTACTGTTTTGCATACACCGGGACACAGTCCTGGAGGTATCAGCCTCTATGGTCATGGAATTCTTTTCAGCGGCGATACACTATTTAACCATGGCATTGGCAGGACTGATTTTCCCGGTTGCAGCTACGAACAAATAATGGACAGCATTCAGAATAAGCTTATGACCCTGCCGGATGAGACTATTGTCTATCCCGGCCATGGTCCCGCGACTACTATCGGAGAAGAAAAAAGGGGCAATCCGTTTCTATGATTGCCCCTTCTACTCCTTTTTTATCTGTCTACAGTCTTCGTAATCTCTCCCAAATCAAATGAACAGCGGGCACATCACCAGCGTGATGGTGGCTAGCAGTTTAACCAGGACGTGCAGTGAAGGGCCGGCGGTATCCTTAAGCGGGTCACCGACGGTATCACCGACAACGGCGGCGGCATGAGTGAAAGAACCCTTGCCTATTACATTGCCTTTCTCATCCTTAAGTTGACCGTCTTCGATCATTTTCTTGGCGTTGTCCCAGGCACCACCACCATTGTTCATGTATGAAGCCAGCATAATGCCTGCGATGGTGCCGACCATAAGCAGTGCGGCTACCACCATAGCGGCATCAAAACCTAGCCACTTGAAAAGCAGCCCGACAACTACCGGTGCCAGCACCGGCAAAAGTCCGGGAGCAATCATCTCCCGTAGTGCGGCACGAGCCGTAATGTCAACTGCAGCGGCATAATCCGGCCGTGAGGTGCCAGCCATAATGCCCGGGTCAGCCTTAAACTGGCGCCTGACTTCCTGGATTATCTTGGCTGCGGTTTTGCCGACAGCCTTTATTGCCCAGGAGCTAAACAAATAAACCAGCATTACTGCCAGCAGAGCGCCGACAAAGACCTCTATCCTGGCGATGTCCACAACCTTGTATTGGCCCTCGACGCCAAACTTGAGGAATGAGACTCTGTCCAGATATGCCTGGAAGAGCAAGAAAGCTGCCAGTCCGGCGGAAACCATGGCATATCCCTTGGTCAATGCCTTGGTAGTATTTCCAACGGCATCAAGACGGTCGGTAATTTTGCGTACGTCTTTACCGGCGCCAGCCATCTCATTGATACCATTAGCATTATCGGTTATAGGGCCGAAGGTATCCATTGATAGCACGTAAGGGCAGGTCATCAACATGCCCATGGTAGCTACCGCAGTGCCGAAAGCACCGGCGCCTGGAACACCGCTAAGGGTGCCCATCCAGTAAGACAACAAAAGTGCCGCACCGATTATTACAGCCGTCGCCAGCGTTGTTTCATAACCTACAGCCATGCCAATAACGATATTGGTTGCTGGGCCGGTTTTGGATGCTTCGGCGATTTCCTTCACCGGCTTGTATCGGGATTCAGTATAGTATTGAGTAACATATATGATGGCGACACTGGTAATAATGCCCACTACGCCGGCACCGAAAAGCCACCAGTTGCCCAACATAAAATGTACTGTCACGGCCATGCCAATGATTGATAGGGCAATGGCTACAAAGTATCCGCGGTTCAACGCATTCATGGCGTTCTCGTTTTCTTTAGCTCGGACAATTAACAGTCCTACCATGCTAGCAATCAGACCAAAAGCGCGAACGACGAGTGGGAAAAGAATCCAGGCGATATTATGAGTGACAACATATGCCACGACTCCCGAGGATCATAGCACCGATGTTTTCAGCGGCTGTCGATTCAAACAAGTCGGCACCACGGCCGGCACAGTCACCGACGTTGTCACCGACTAAGTCGGCAATAACCGCGGCATTGCGCGGGTCATCCTCCGGAATGCCGGCTTCCACTTTGCCCACCAGGTCGGCACCCATATCAGCCGCTTTGGTATAAATTCCGCCGCCAAGCTGAGCAAAAAGGGCAACAAAACTGGCGCCAAATCCAAAACCGACAATAAGATGAGGGGCAATCTCAGGTTTACTGCCCCCGCCGAAGGCAAAGAAAATAGCGGTAACACCAATTAAGCTAAGCGCGGTAATGAGGAATCCGGAAACAGCTCCACCCCTGAGAGCAATGGTAACCGCTTCAGTTAGGCTCTTTTGAGCTCCGGCAGCGCAGCGAACATTAGACTTGACCGCAATATACATGCCGACAAAACCGGAAACACCGGAACAGAAAGCACCGACCAAGAAAGCAACTGCTGTTCGCCAGCCAATTCCGAAGGGAGTCATTCCTTCAATTCCCTTCTGTCCACCCAGCAACGCTACAAGTACACCAATGATAACCGCCACCACCAGCGACAGGATACCGATGGTACTGTACTGCCGTTTCAAGAACGCCCAGGCGCCTTCAAAAATCATATCGCCGATTTCTTTCATCTTTGGCGTTCCAGCATCGCGGCGTAGCACGTTTCTAGCCAGGAGCACGGCGAAAATCACCGTTACTAACGCAGCTATCGGAACTATCCAGAAAATACCAGGCATTTCACCTCCTTATAATTAATATTTGATTTTCGCGAGCTGATTTGCGAATAACCACCAAGTTTCAGATTCTATCGTCTTTGGCTGGCAGAGTCAAGATTATTTAGTGTTAAATATGATTGTACTTTGGTACAGACATGTCTCAGACAACAGAATACTGCCAGGCACCAGATTTCGTGCCCATCAAGTCACCTTTTCTTTTTCGCAGTCTGCTCTAATTTTTCTTCCAACTCCTGTTGTCTCAGAGCCAGAGTCAGGTCGCCCCGGGTCCTCTCCAGAATGCCACGTATGGCATCACTGGTCCGCCTCAAACCGTATGTAATACCATCGGGAAAGTCCATGGTCATGAGGACACTATATATGTCATCCATTGTGCTAAGCAATTCCTCGCATCTGGAAAGGTCGTTCCGCCTTAAGCTATCCAGGATGTAGCGCCGCAGTTCACCGACTGCCTCACCCAACCCGTTTAAGTAAGCCGGGTAGCTAACTCCGAGCGCTTCGGGCTCAGGAAGTGGCTTACCGGCAACTATGGCCAAAGTTGTACTTGCTTCAGCCAATTCCTTCTGAGCATCATGCACGAAGCCAGCATAAGCCAGGTCATTATTCTTCTTGAGAACATCATCAGTCAGTTCTTTGAGTAAAGCTTGAGCTGAGGCTAATAGTTGCTCGGCGTTCACTTTTTCCTGACGATGGACAGCACGAATTGTATTGGCGCTGTACCGTATTATCTCACGGCTGAGACGTAGCGCCTTCTCTCGCGCTGCATCTTTGGCGGAGAAATAAAGACGAATTTTCTCAGCCAGTGTTTCAAGATTTTTGGTGACTTTTTGCTTCTTTCTCAATTTCCTTCACCAGCTGGCGTGCTGCTGATTCCATATCTTTTTGATTCAGTACAGCACTTATAACCGCTGCAGAATCAGCTCCGGCAGCCATTACTTCGCCGATATTTTGCCTGTTTATGCCACCTATAGCAACTATAGGGATAGATATCGCCTTTCTGACTTGGCGTAGACGCTCCAGCCCAACCACTGTAGCTTTCGGTTTAGTCGGCGAAGAGAATATGGAGCCTACGGCTATATAATCGACTCCTTCAGCTTCTGCTTTCCGTGCCTGAGCCAGAGTGGATGTCGACAGGCCAATGACCTTGTCGACCGGTAATTCCTTCCGTATCACAGATAGGGGAAGGTCGTCTTGCCCGATGTGTATTCCGTCTGCCTCGGATGCCAGGGCTATATCAAGATAGTCATTGACTATGAAAAGGACATTGGATTTGCGACACAAATCTGCTGAGCTTTTTAGCTATGGCTAGGAGCTCACCTTTGCTATGCTGCTTATCACGTAACTGAATAACTTTAGCTCCGCCATTTATAGCTTTTCGGGCGGCATCTACCTCGCCTTTAAAACCTAGCGTCTGAGTATCAATGATAACGTAGAGTCCGGTTAGCTGTTTTATCTTCTGCTGACGTGTCAGCCGGGAGAGCAGCTCTCGTTGCAGTGTATAAAGATTAAACCGCGCTGTCTCAAAGTCTTTTGAGTGCAATGCTGAACTTAAGTCTGGAAGCTTACTCAGCTCTTCTACGACCCGTAATGCCTCTTCTACTCTCCTGGCATTAGCCGTGACCAGTGATAACAGGTCTTGCTGATGGCTGATTTCAGTACCGATGCCAACGTCAGTCTCTGCGTTCCTCTCCGACATCAGGGCCGGACCGAATTGGCTCAGGCTCTTGACCAGATTATGCCGCATCGCCTTCAATTGATGGCTCAGGGAAGCATCATTAAGCAGAAAGCGAGCCACATCTTCCAGGAAACGTAGCCCTTCACCTATTCGATTGCAGTTGGCATCAATGATACGAAGCGTCTGGCGAGGCACTTTGCAGGTCCTTTACCGGTTCGGGTAGTTCACCTTCTCGGGCAGCCTGAATTTTCTGTTGAATTTCACCGGGCATTTCCATACCCATATCCTGGAATTTCTTCTCCGCCCATCTGCCGATATTTCGTGGGTCTTTGTAGTAGTCCGGGCTTTCAAACTTACCCGGTTCGCCGCTCTCTTCATGTATGGTCTTGAGTGATTTATGATAGGCAAATGTGGAAATAATGCGTGCTACATCAGTACTGCCGCAGATTGAGCACTTCGGCTCGAAAGAGGAAGCACTCCTGACTAGAAAACTGCTTTTTTTACGGCATGCGGGACAGAAAAACTCATAAACAGGCATAGCATACAAACCTTAATCAGTCTCTTCAGAGATGTCGCCGGCGCCTTTACCAGCCGGCTCGGAAGGCATTTCTCCCTTGTCCATCCTGCCAAGCATCTCTTCGTATTCCGGGGCGACTTCTTCACCCTGGCCCATTCGCCGGTTCCATTCCGCCAAAGCTCTGGGGTCGTCAGCCATCATGCCCCGAGTCAACTGCGAGTCGGAAAGTATATCTTCGTAGACATCCTTGTACGTTTTGCTGCGCACCGAGAAAGTGGAGAGCAGCCGCCGTAACGTGTTATTGCCGCATTGGGGGCAAGAAGGCAAGGCGTCAGAAAAAGTCGGCGAATATAACATTAGTTTGCGCTGGCACTGGCGGCACCAGTATTCATAAAGCGGCATAATTGACTCCTGATGTGCTGGAATTTTAGCACAACTGAGCAAAACATAGAAACAAAAGCAGCATAATCATCAGATAGACACATTGACACTGAAGCGCCACTTCATTAAAATCCACACAGGTGAGAAATAGTGAATAGTGACCAGATAAGAAAGGCTTTTCTGGCCTTTTTCGAGGAAAAACAGCACCATATCATTCCCAGTTCGTCTTTAGTGCCTCAAGGCGACCCAACGCTTTTATTGACTACCGCCGGCATGGTCCAAATCAAGCCTTATTTCCTGGGATTGGCTGTGCCGCCGAGCCCACGCCTGGCGTCATGCCAGAAGTGCTTCCGCACCACCGACATTAACTCGGTAGGCGATGCCAAGCACCTGACTTTCTTTGAGATGCTGGGAAATTTCAGCGTGGGCGACTACTTTAAGAAGGAAGCTATCGCCTGGGCATGGGAATTCGTCACTGAACGGTTAAAGCTCAAGCCGGAACGACTATGGGTATCCATCTATTTGGACGATGATGAATCGTTTGAGTATTGGCGTAAAATTGGCTTTCCTGAGGATAAAATAGTACGGCTCGGCGAGGCAGATAATTTCTGGGGGCCAGCCGGCGATTCAGGACCCTGCGGGCCTTGCAGCGAAATACACTATGATTTTGGTATAGAAGCCGGCTGCGGCAAGCCTGAATGCAGACCTGGCTGCGACTGCGGACGCTTTTCCGAAATATGGAACCTGGTTTTTACCCAGTATAACCAGGACCGCGATGGAAAGCGAACACCTTTGCCAAAACCGAACATCGATACCGGGATGGGACTGGAAAGAACCGTAGCCATGATGCAGGGTGTGTCTTCAGTCTATGATACAGACCTCTTCATTCCTCTGCGAAATAAGATAAGCGACTTAACAGGTGTGAAATATGGCAAAAGCCAAAGTAACGACCAGGCTGTCAGGATTATAGCGGAACATGGTCGAGGCATCACCTTCCTTATCGCTGACGGTGTTCTGCCATCCAACGAAGGCAGAGGCTATGTTCTGCGCCGGGTACTGCGGAGAGCCTGCTTTTTCGGCAGGAAACTGGGCACAGAGGAGCCATTCCTCAGCCAGATAGCGGAAACCGTTATTGCCGGTATGGGACATGTTTATCCTGAACTCGTGAAAAACCAAAGCCTTATACAAGAAGTAGTTAAGGTAGAAGAGGAGAAATTCACCAGCACCTTAGATGCCGGTATTAATCTGGTCGACAAAGCCGTTGATGAAGCTCTGAGGCAGGGCAGAAACATTATCACCGGCGAGGAAGCCTTCAGGTTCTGGGATACATACGGTTTTCCTCTGGAATTGACTGTCGAAATTGCTCGGGAGAAGGGATTAGATGTTGACGTCGAAGGCTTTGAGGCTGAGATGGAGAAGCAGCGGGAAAGAGCCAGGGCTGGTCACAAAGTTTAGCGTGACGCTCACTGAGGCGATTACGATTAAGGTTTGAAGCTGCAGATAAACTTATAAGCCTGAGCCCACCAGCTTTGTTGGCTATGATAAATTGAAGGCTAGCTCCAAGGTGAGCCACATATTTGACCAGGAGTCTGGCCAGCCAGTAGATTCTGCCGGCAAAGGCCAAAAGGTTGCTGTTGTTCTGGATGAAACGCCTTTCTACGGTGAGATGGGAGGACAGGTGGGCGATACCGGCAAAATAACCGCCGGCTCCAGCCAAATCGATGTCACCGATACCGTCTGGTCTCCCTACGGTAATCTGGCTGAAGGCGCCATCATTCACCTGGGTCAGGTTGTTAAAGGAACCATCTCGGTTGGCGATTCGGTTGAAGCCGACGGTAGACTTAGCGCGCCGTTTTGACATTGCCCGGAATCATACGGCAACTCACCTGCTTCAGGCAGCGCTGCGCCAGGTGCTGGGCAGCCATGTTCAGCAGAGAGGCTCTCTGGTACATCCCGATGGCTTTCGGTTTGATTTCTCTCACCTGACCGCCATCAGTAAACAGCAGCTTGATGAAATCCAGCACATCGTCAATGAAAGGATACGAGAGAATTTACCGGTTAGAAGCAAGGTCGATTCCTTACAAGCAGGCTATCCAGGAGGGTGCCATCGCCCTTTTCGAGGAGAAGTACGGGGAAACCGTTCGCGTCCTTGGAAATAGGCGACCCACCCATGAGCGCCGAGCTGTGCGGCGGCACTCACGTTAAATCAACCGGAGAAATCGGCTTCTTCATCATAACCGGCGAAAGCAGCATCGGCACCGGTTTGCGCCGAATCGAAGCTATTACCGGCAGAAAAGCTGAGGAGTTCGTCCGAGATTCCTTATCAACAGTGGCTACTGTAGCCGAGGAACTGAGGAGCTCACCTTCAGAAATCACAGATAAGGTAAAAGCTCTGGTCACTGAGCTAGCCGCGGAGCGCAAACGCTCGGCCTCCCTGGAAAGAGAGCTGTCCCGATATACAGTCGAATCTTTGCTGGGTAAAGCTGAGAAGGTCAACGGGATAACGGTGTTGTCGGCTAAAGTACCGTCAACTTCATTTGAAATCCTGAGGGAAATGGGAGATTTATTGAAAGACCGGTTGAAGAGCGCCGTTATCGTGCTGGGGACAGTTTACGACGGCAAACCTGGCTTTGTGGCTATGGTCACCCCGGATTTGGTGAAGAGAGGGCTGCATGCCGGTGACATCGTGAAACAAGTTGCTGGAGTTACCGGTGGCAGCGGTGGCGGCAAGGCAGACATGGCACAGGCTGGCGGTAAGGATAAAAATAAGCTTGATGAGGCTCTGGAACTGGTGAAAACGGCTAGTTCAGAAAATCGGCTGATAACTAAAGATGCGTATATTGGGCTGGATGTCGGAGTATATTAGACATCGGAGACAGTAGAATAGGGGTCGCCATCAGCGACCCCGTAGAAATTATAGCCACTCCACTGACGGTTATCACCAGAGACGACGATAACACAACCATAGACTGCTATTGTACAGCTCGTCGGCCAATACGATGTAAAACGAATTGTAGTTGGCCTGCCTTATTCTTTAGACGGCAGCCTTGGCAGGCAGGCGAACAAGGTAAAAGATTTTGTCGATAAGCTTTCCCAGAGCACCAGTGCCCGCATCGAGCTACGGGACGAGCGCCTGTCTACTGTGGCTGCGGAGCGCTTGCTGAGAGGAGCCGGAAATAAGAAGGCTGGAAAAAGGTCGCATCTTGATGCTGCTGCTGCGGCCTTCATCCTGCAAGGATACCTGGATAGCCTGAAAGTCTGTGACCAGTGAAACAGTTCATCGGCGTTATCGGTTACCCATTAAAGCACTCAGTATCTCCTGATTTCCAGCAGGCAGCTTTAGATTACTGCAAGCTAGATATGCGTTATGAAGCCTGGGAGGTAAAAGCCGACGATTTGCCATCGGCTATTAATCGACTGAGGCAACCTCAGAATCTGGGGGCAAATATAACCGTACCTTATAAAGAGGCAGTAATAGGTCTTTTAGACCAGATAGATGACTTTGCCAGACTTGTCGGCGCCGTGAACACGGTGGTCAATCGCGATGGCAGGCTGGCGGGTTTCAATACCGATGCGCCCGGTTTTCTTAAGGCTTTGCGTGAGGATGCCAGTTTTGAACCGGCGAATAAGAAGGTGCTCATTCTCGGTGCCGGCGGTGCCGCTCGCGCCGTTAGCTT
This sequence comes from uncultured Chloroflexia bacterium, assembly GCA_963726215.1. GTDB lineage: Bacteria > Chloroflexota > Dehalococcoidia > GIF9 > UBA5629 > 9FT-COMBO-48-23. The sequence continues at coordinate 55,724 of CAVSBU010000028.1, read as the reverse complement.
TGGCCTCCTGCAAGGAAAAGGTAAGCACCTTGATTATCGCTAACCGCTCCTTGGCGAAGGCAGAAAGTCTAGCCGGCGCTCTGGCTAAACAGGCGGCTAATAGCAAGATGAAAACCGAAATAGCGGCTGTGCCGTTGCCAGAGTGCGAATCTAACAAAGGTGGTTGTTCAATGTCAGTTGATAGTCAACTGTACCACAGTTGGAATGAAGCACTCTTCTGACGAAGGGCGGTCACCTTTAGCGTCACGTCTAATACCCAAAGATGCTCTGGTTTACGACTTGGTGTATAATCCTTCACAGACACCATTATTGAGAATGGCCAAAGCAGCGGGTGCCAAAACCATTGGTGGCTTGCCCATGCTGGTTTATCAGGGGGCTGCTTCATTCAAGCTGTGGACGGGCAGGGAAGCACCGCTTGACATAATGTTATCAGCCGCCAGAAAAGCATTAGTCAGAATAGGAGGTTAACTTATGAAGAGATTTACGGCAATCGTTTGCCTAACGGCTTTACTGGTCTTATTTGCCGTGTCGACTTCTTGTACTTTTGCCCAGAATAAGGTCGCAGTCATCTCGCTTAGCGGTCCGATACAGTCGGAGAGCTCCGGCTTTTTCTTTGGCGGTAGCGTTATTACTCCTGAGTCAGTTCGGACTGAGCTGGAACGAGCCAAGAACGATGTCAGTGTAAAAGCTATCGTTCTTCAAATAAACAGCCCGGGCGGCAGTGTCGCTGCCTCTCAGGAAATTGTGAACCAGCTTGAGCTGGTGAAAAAGCCCATCGTGGTCAGCATGAGCGACCTGGCTGCTTCCGGCGGATATTACATCTCAGCAGGAGCCGACAAAATCGTGGCTTTGCCCGGTACTCTGACCGGAAGTATCGGTGTTATCTCCGAAATGCCCAATCTCAAGGGGCTGTTTGATAAGCTCGGAATAGATATGCAGGTTTTCATAGCCGGCAAACATAAAGATATGTACGCCGGGCTTAGAGAGCTGACTCCGGAAGAAAAAGTGATTATGCAGGATATGACCGACCAGCTCTATAACCAGTTCGTACAAGTGGTTGCCAAGGGCAGGGGTTTAAGCGAGGACAAGGTCAGAGAATTAGCCACAGGACAACTTTATACCGGGATACAGGCTAAGGAACTGGGGCTGGTGGATGAACTGGGCGGACTTCAGACGGCTATAGATTTAGCGGCCAGTCTGGCCGGCATTTCGAAGCCGGAAGTGGAATACTATAAACCTCAAGCTCCGTCCCTGCTGAATACGTTTGCTGGGCATGGGCTGGCAGAAGCTAAGCAGCGTCATTCAGCCGACGTCATTGAGTGCTGAAGATATTATCCTTCTGGAGACATTGACTAATCCTTACCCGCAGCCGGAATATCGATAAACCGGTTACAGGAATACAGAAATTATGGGACAGTTTCGTTTTCTTACTGCCGGTGAGTCACACGGCAAGGGGTTGATGGCGATTATCGAGGGGATGGTCGCCGGCTTGCCCATTAGTGAAGACTATATAGCTCAAGACCTTAAGCGGCGGCAGGCTGGCTACGGACGCAGCGCCCGCATGAAAATCGAGCAGGACAAAGCCGAGATTATCTCGGGGGTACGCCATGGCCTTACCATGGGCAGCCCGATAAGCCTGCTCATCTGGAATCGCGTCTGGGAAGAGTGGCGGGAGATAATGAGCGTTGCTCCCAGTAGGCAAGAAAATACAGCCGATAACTACGCCTCGACCGGGACATGCCGACTTAGCCGGAATAACTAAATATGGCGTTGAAGATATCCGCCTCATTTTGGAACGAGCCAGCGCCCGGGAGACAGCAGCTAGAGTCGCTGTTGGCGCCGTAGCCCGAAGATTCCTCGATGAATTCGGCATTACTATTCATAGCCATACCATAAGCATCGGTAAACACCAGGCTAAACAACCCAGGTCGATAAATTGGAAACAAGTGGAGAAATCACCTGTACGTTGCGCCGATGCCGGAGCCGAAAAGGCAATGATGGCGGCTATCGATGAAGCCAAGGCTGAAGGAGATACGCTGGGTGGTGTCTTTGAGGTAATTGCTGCTGGAGTGCCTGTCGGATTGGGCAGCCATGTCCAGTGGGACCGCCGGCTTAACGGTCAAATCGCTCAAGCCATAATGAGCATACCCGCTGTGAAAGGCGTCGAGATAGGCGATGGCTTTTCGGTAGCCAGTGCTAAGGGCTCTCAAGCTCAGGATGTAATCGAAGCCAGCCCGAAAGGAACTGCTTTACCCTGGCACCGGGCCACTAATAATGCCGGCGGTATTGAAGGCGGCATGAGCAATGGGGAACCGATTGTGGTCCACGCTGCGGTAAAACCTATTGCTACCCTGGGCAAGCCGTTGCCATCCGTAGACCTGCAGACCGGAAAGAAAGCCGAGGCACATTATGAGCGCAGCGATATCTGCGTCGTACCTGCTGCCGGTGTCATTGGAGAAGCCATGCTGGCCATCGTCCTGGCAAATGCCATGCTGGAGAAGTTCGGCGGCGACCACTTGAAAGAGACCTGGCCAACTATAAAAACTACATTAGCTCTGCCTACTCACACAACCGTTATGCGGCGTCGAAAAGAAAATAAAAATATCGCCCTCATCGGTTTCTCAGCTACCGGCAAAACAGTCGTTGCCCAAAAAGTAGCTGAGCGCCTGAACTGGACATTCATTGATACCGATGATGAAATAGTTAAGCTCAGCGGCAAGACTATTCCCGAAATCTTCAAACAGGACGGCGAGGATAAGTTCCGGCAGCTGGAACGCAAAGTATTGAAGCAGGCCTGCCACAAAGAGCAGGCGGTCATCGCCACCGGCGGTGGAGCTATCATCGACCCCAAAAACCAGAACCTGCTTCTTGAAACCAGCGTTGTTGTCTGCCTGGAAGCCAAGCCGGAGACCATATATCAGCGCTTGCTCCACGATACTCTTTACTCGGCTAATCCTGTAGTCCGCCCTCTGCTGGCCGGCGATAATCCTCTGGAGCGCATCAAGCAGCTTAAAACCAGGCGCCAGCCTTACTATGCCATCGCCGACTGGACGGTTCACACCGATAACCTGACCGTTGATGAAGTCAGCCAGGAGGTAATAAAGGGCTGGCAGTATACAAATAGACATCGCGGTAAACAATCTGCTGAAGCCGATCTAGCCTGTAGGGTCCAGACCCCAACTGCCGAATTACCCCGTATTTGTCGGCTGGGGAATACTGGACAAGCTGGGAGAGAAAATGAAACAGGCCGGCTTATCCGGCACGGCTAACATCATCAGCGATGAAATTGTCTTCTCCATTTATGGTGCCAAGGTCAAGAAAACGCTGGAAAAAGCCGGCTTTGCCGTCAATTCCTGCGTAGTTCCGCCCGGCGAAGCCTCAAAGAACATTGACTCAGGCTGTTAAAATTTATGATTTCCTCATCGAACGCCGGGTAGAGAGAAATGACGTGATAGTTGCTCTGGGCGGCGGCATGATTGGCGACCTGGCGGGGTTTGTGGCTGCCACCTTCTTAAGAGGCTTGCCCTGGCTGCAGGTACCCACCAGCCTGATAGCCATGACCGACGCCAGCATTGGCGGTAAGGTAGCGGTCGACCACCCCCAGGGTAAAAATCTGATAGGCGCCTTTTATCAGCCGTGCCTTGTACTGGCCGACGTTAAAACCTTGACCACCCTACCTCACCGTGAGCTTACCTCGGGATGGGCTGAGGTTATAAAGCATGGGCTGATTCTCGACGCTGATTTCCTCCAGCTTCTTGACGACTAATGCCAAAGACCTGATTAAGCTAAAGCGGGACATTACTGCCAAAGTCATCGCCCGAAGCGCTGCCATTAAATGCCGGGTTGTCTCCGAAGATGAAAAGGAAACTGGAATACGCACCATTCTTAACTACGGGCACACCATAGCCCACGGACTGGAAGCGGCTACTAACTACGGCCGTTTTCTCCATGGCGAAGCCGTGGCCATTGGCATGATGGGTGCCGCCAAGCTCAGCCATCGATTGAAGCTTTTATCTGAAGAGGCTGTCGAACGCCACAAAGCCATTTTACAGAAGTTCGGCTTACCTACAGATTGCTCCGGAGTGGCTTTGAACGATGTGCTCGCGGCCATGGAGCTGGATAAGAAAGTGCGGGATAAAGCCATCAGATGGGTCTTGCTTGAAGATATCGGCCAGGCGGTGATACGCAGCGACGTGCCGGGAAAAGATGTATTGAGTGTCCTTCAAGAGGTGATAAAGCCTTGACCATAGCCCTGAGTAAGCGGGCCACATTTCTGGATTATATCAGCGTACTGAAACCTGTAGAGACCAGCCTGCTTACCTTTATCGGCATTGTCTCAGCCATTATTGCCGCCGGTGGCTATCCGCCAGCCAAAGTCTTTTTTCTCATCTTGATTGCCATACTTTTAGGCAGCGCCGGCTCCAACGGGCTGACCAACTACCTCGACCGTGAAGTCGACGCCCGGATGACCAGGACGTCCCATCGCGCTTTGCCCTCGAGGCGAATCGACCCTCCGCAGAAAGCTCTGCCGCTTATCATCGGGCTTATAGTTGCCGGACTAGCCTTAGCCTGGGTGCTGAATCCGCTCTGTTTCGCTGTCGGGGCTATCGGCGTCATAGCTTCGTCGGTATGGCGTAAGACAATCTCATGCACTTTTCTCGGCATAGTTGCCGGCTGCAGCCCGGTGCTTATCGGCTGGCTGGCCATAAGTCCAGCGTTCGATACCAGAATCCTCTTGTTGTGCGCTCTGGTGGCTATCTGGACGCCAATTCACGTTTGGACTTTAATGATTGCCAACCGGGAAGATTATTTAGGCGCCGGTTTGCATTACTTCCCGCTGAGCTGGCAGGTCAAAGACGTGGTCAAAATACTTTTCGGCCTATCCATACTGCTCTACACGGTTTCCATGCTCATTTACATGGCTGCCGGTTTTCATCTGCTGTATCTGATTGTGGCTAACATACTCGGCGCCTTAATGATTTATGCCAATGCCCGCCTGCTGTTCTCCATGACATCGACAGCTGCCTGGCGGGTCTACAAACTATCGGCTTTTCCCTATCTCGGCATCATTTTCCTGACTATGGGCCTGGATATCTGGTTAACGTAAATATGGATGCCAGTCTTAGAGACATACTGGAAACTGCCTTTCATCCTGAATCTATTGCCGTAGCCGGAGCCTCTGAAGACCCTCTTTCCTTCGGCCACCAGTTTCTCCGGCATCTACTGGACTATGGCTATACCGGACATATTTATCCGGTGAACCCTAACAAAGAGTCTATACTCGGCCTTAAAGCTTACCCGAACTTGAAGAGCATTCCGGGACCAGTTGACTATGTTATCTGCTGCCTTCCGGCATCTATGGTTCTGGATTTGCTTGCCGAATGTCCGGCCAAAGGAGTGAAAATCGTTCACCTGGTTACGGCTCGCCTCAGCGAGACCGGCCGCCAGGAAGCCGTAGAGCTTGAAGCCGAGATGCTTAAGGCAGCCAGAAGGCTCAACATCCGTCTCATCGGCCCGAACTGCATGGGGATTTACTATCCGCGCGGCAGAATAGCCAATGGCTATAATTTGCCCAGGGAAGCGGGAAATATCGGTGCTGTGTTTCAAAGCGGCGGCTCCTCCACTATGCTCATTCGTTATGGAGAACTGCGCGGCCTTCGTTTCAGCAAGGTCATCAGCTACGGTAACGCACTGGATATAGATGAGAGCGATTTCTTAAACTATCTGGCTCAGGATGATGAGACCGAGATAATCGCCGCTTACTTTGAAGGTGTCAAAGACGGCAGAAAGTTTCTCAAGGCTTTAAGCGATGCCGCGCGTGTCAAACCCGTCATTGCCATAAAGGGCGGGCGGGGCATAGCCGGTTCTAAAGCCGTTACCTCACATACGGCTGCCATTGCCGGCTCTACGTCTGTCTGGGAAACAGTTTTCAAAAAGGCTGGAGTTATACCGGCTCAGGACTTAAGCGAGCTTGTCGACCTGCTGGTTGCCTTCTCCTTCCTGCCCCCGATTATGGGATACAGGGTCGGCATAATGAGCGCCGGCGGTGGACTATCGGTAATGTCTGCCGATATTTGCGAAGAGGCTGGCCTTACCGTGCCGCCGATGCCCGATGAAATCAGGGAGGAACTGAAGATAAAGGCACCCGAAATATGGGATTGGATAGGAAACCCGATCGACATCTCTATAATGAGCGCGGTATCCATCGGTTTCGCTGAGATACTCAAAGAGCTGCCGAGATTGATGGCCGGAAGTCCACACTTCGATTTCCTTATCGGTGAATTCAGCGACGATAATCCCTTTTTAACCGAGCTATGGAGCGGTCTGGCTGCCGGTCAAACCGAATTATTTATTAATCTGTACAATAAGCAATTGAAACCGATGGTTGCTGTAGTACACAGTGAGGCAGCCACTGCCGACCTGCCATCGTATCAACGCTGGAAGATACTTGCCGAACAGAGAGCCAAGTATGCCAATGCCCGGATTCCGACCTATTCAACAGTAGCTGAAGCGGCTAAAGCCGTTCGAAAGTTCATAGATTATTGTCGAGCAAAAGCAGAAAGGTAGCTTCGAAGCTGCTATCTGCCGAGCTGTTTCACCTCAAAAATTAAGGAGTTTGAGCAATAGAAAAGCATTTTAAAGTAATAAAGACCTGCCCGGAGACGCAGGCACGCCTGGGAAAGCTGGTTACCAATCACGGGGTAGTGCCCACGCCGGCTTTCCTGCCGGTAGCCAGCCAGGGCACGGTCAAGACCTTAATCCCGGAAGAGCTCAAAGACATCGGCATAACCATAATCCTGAGCAATACCTATCATCTTTATCTGCGGCCGGGGATAGATGTTATTGAGAAGCTGGGAGGGCTGCACCGGTATATGGGCTGGGATGGGCCGATATTGACCGACAGCGGCGGCTATCAGGTCTTCAGTTTAGCCCGGCTGTGCAAGGTCACCGATGACGGCGTTACCTTCCGCTCCCATATCGACGGCAGTGAGCATCATCTTACTCCTGAGCTGGTTATTGAATTTCAACAGAAGCTGGGCGCCGACATCATCATGACGCTGGACGAATGCCCGGCCATCGACGCCAGCATGGCAAAGGTGCGTGAAGCTGTAGACAGGACCTCCCGCTGGGCGGAAAGATGCCGGAAGCACCACCGAAGCTCCGACCAGCTCCTCTTTGGCATTGTCCAGGGAGGCACTTCGCCTCAGCTTCGGCAGCAGTCGGCGAAAGCCATTACCTCGCTGGATTTCCCCGGCTATGCCATCGGAGGTTTAAGCCTGGGCGAAGCCAAAGAGCTGACCTGGTCGATGGTGGATGAAACGATGCCTTTCTTGCCTTCGGACAGGCCCCGCTATCTCATGGGCGTCGGCTCGCCTGAGGACATAATTGAAGGCGTCAGCCGGGGCATAGACCTTTTCGACAGCGCACTGCCTACCAGGGTAGCTCGCAACGGTGCCCTTTTCACCCTGCAGGGCAGGCAAAATATACGGAAAGCCGTCTACAAGACCAAGAAAGGGCCTGTTGATGCCGACTGTGACTGCTATACCTGCCGCACCTTCTCCGCTGCCTACCTTCATCATCTGTTCAAATGTGAGGAGCTGTTAGCCTACAGGCTGGCTACCATACACAACCTGCGGTTCATCACCAGGCTGATGCAGAAAATACATACCGCCATTCAGCAAGGCACCTTTGCCGCCTTCAAAAACGACTTCCTCAGCCAATACCAGGTTACCGATGAGGAAGTCAGGCTTGCCCAGAAGCAAAAGTGGCTGAACTCACCGCGACGTCACACTTCAATTCAGAACATTGTCAGTGACTGACTTTCAAGTGTCTGTCCGCATGCGGCATATATTTTCTCAAAACAGTTAAAAAACCCATTGACAATAAGAACAGTTAGCGATAAATTATGCACAGCGCCTAGGAATTTAAGAAAACCACACCACAAGGAGGTATGTAATGAAAAGGTTCACCAGCTTTCTGCTCATCGCCTTGGTTCTCCTGTCTACCATCGCTGTCTCCTGTGCTCCGGCATCAGTCGCCCTTAAAGACCCGATTAAAATCGATACGGGACTGGTATCGGGGCAGTTGTTGGCGAAAAACAGGATATCCATGTCTACAAAGGCATTCCTTTTGCCGCGCCACCGGTAGGCGACTTGCGATGGAAACCACCGCAGCCAGCAGCACCCTGGCAGGGGGTTAAGGAATGCACGGAGTTTGGCCCGGCGCCGATGGGATATTTTAGCGCCAGTTTTCCGGCCTATTCCAAAACAACCAGTGAAGACTGCCTGTACCTTAATGTCTGGACACCGGCCAAGATGACCAGTGACCGGCTGCCGGTCATGGTCTGGATCTACGGCGGCGCCTTTCGCTTCGGTGAAGGCTCAAATCCCCAGTACGATGGTGAAAACCTGGCCCAGCCAGGGTGTGGTGGTGGTCACCTTTAATTACAGAGTAGGCCCACTCGGATTCCTGGCACATCCACTGCTCTCTAAAGAATCCGAACACAATTCTTCCGGCAACTACGGGCTACTTGACCAGATTGCTGCACTGCAGTGGGTGCAGAAAAATATCGCTGCCTTCGGCGGTGACCCCAACCGGGTTACCATATTTGGTCAATCGGCAGGCGCTACCAGTGTGATTTGGCTTATGGCGTCGCCTTTGACAAAGGGACTATTTCAACGGGCCATATCAGAGAGCGCGTATGAGTCGACCGCTTTCTCAGATATTCGGGAAAATAAGTACGGTAACGAGCCCAAAGAAAAAATGGGCGAACAGCTAGCCAAAGACCTGGGCTGCGACACTGCGCCCGACCCCATAGCCTGCATGCGCGCCAAGAGCGCAGAAGAAGTCCTGAAGGCAGGGACGCCACCTACTGACGTTCTTGCCCCCGGCTATAAATACGAGCCTTGTGTAGATGGCTGGGTAGAGACCGACCTCCCACTCAATATATTTGAAGCCGGCAAGCAACAAGATGTTCCTCTTACTGATTGGTTCTATGGCAGACGAATGGGCTCTATTCCAGTTGCTGGCGAAACCCACTGCGGATTCTTATCAAAACATATGTACAAAACACATTCGGAGATAAAGCACAGCAGGTTCTGACCATGTACCCTGCCGGCGATGATAAACAGGCCACGGCATCCGACAAGCAGGTGCTAACACTCTTCACTTTTACCTGCCCTGCCAAAGCCTATGCCGGCGCCATGACCAATGTTAAGTCCCAAGCTTATTTTTACCAGTTCACCCGTGTGCCGCCTGGAGCCAAGTTGCTTGGCGCCTTTCATCTGCTGGACATAGGTTATGTCTTCGGCAATTTTATACCTTTCCTGTCACCTCTGAAGGCGGATGCGTACTACAATGATACCGACAAGGCACTCTCTGACGCTATGATGAGCTACTGGACACATTTTGCCGCTGCCGGCGACCCCAACCAGGAAGGATTGACACAATGGCCAGCCTATGACGCCAAAACCGGACAATACTTAAATTTGGGTGACAAGATAGAAGTCAAATCAGGCCTTTATAATGAAACCTGCGACCTGTTCATGAATACAATCAAGGCGAAACGCGGCCAATAGAAATCGGTGGATCACGAGATGCTTCTCTGGGGGCAAGAATCCCGCGGTTCATGTTACTGTGACTAGCGGAGTAACTGAAGAGCTCAGCTCAGGATAAACTCGGCGAAGAGTCTACAGATTCTTCGCCGAAGCTTTCTTCTTATGGCTTTCCCATAATTCAGACGGCTCTGCTGTGGCAGATGCCAAGTCGGTACTACAAGGACTGCGGATATTTCCCACTCTCTTAGTCTTTTGTGGAGTTCATACAATCTAACGGCCTTCGGATTACAATACTGGAGGCCATTTACGTTCTTCGAGGAGACTGAAGAGTGACCTGTTCTTAGGAAAACATATACCGCTCCAAATTCGTTTTTAAATTGAACAAGAAGCTGCCTTAAGCTATAATTCTCAGACACGTCAGGAGGTCTACTTGCTCAAGAGCCACAGCTGCGGAGAACTAACAGAGAAACATATCGGACACGAGGTAACTCTGGCCGGGTGGGTGCACCGGCGGCGCGACCACGGCGGGCTGATATTCATCGACTTGAGAGATAAAGAAGGCATAGCCCAGGTAGTCTTTAACCCGGAAACGTCAAAAAAGGCACATAAAACAGCCAACGAGCTACGCAACGAATATGTGGCTAAAATAACGGGCAAGGTGGCGAAACGTCCCGCCGGCACCGAGAATCTGAAGCTGCCCACCGGCAAAATAGAAGTCATCGCCAGCGATATCCAGATTCTCAATACCGCCAAAACACCGCCGTTCTATATAAATGAGGACGTGGAAGTCGACGAAAACCTGTCCCTGAAGTACCGCTATCTCTACCTCAGGCGTCCCAGGATGAAAGACAACATCATACTCCGCCATAAGGTGGAGAAATTCATGCGCGACTTTCTCGATGCCAAGGGATTTGTGGAAATCGAGACGCCCATATTATTCAAGAGCACACCGGAAGGCGCCCGTGACTACCTGGTGCCCAGCCGCATACATCCCGGCAAGTTCTACGCGCTGCCTCAGTCGCCGCAGCAGCTCAAGCAGCTATTGATGGTGGCCGGCTTCGAGAAATACTACCAGATAGCCCGCTGCTTCCGCGATGAGGATTTGCGCGCCGACCGCCAGCCCGAGTTTGCGCAGCTCGATATGGAGATGAGCTTTATCGACGAGGAGGACATACTCAGCCTGCTGGAAGAGATGTTCACCTCGCTGGTGGAGACGGTTAAGCCGGAAATGAAAATGCTGAAACCGTTCCCACGGCTTTCCTTTGCGGAAACGATGGAGCGGTACGGCACGGATAAGCCGGATATACGCTTCGGGCTGGAGCTAAGAGACCTATCTAAGATTGTTGCCGATTCTGAGTTCGCCGTTTTCCGTTCGGCTATACAGGGCGGCGGCAAGGTCAAGGGCATATGCCTGCCCGGCTGCGCCGATTATTCTCATAAGCAGACGGAAGAGCTGACTGAGCTGGCAAAGTCTTCCGGCGCCAAAGGGCTGATAACCTTAGCCTTACCTGCCGGCAGTTTTGACAACCTGGAGCAACTGACGCCGGACAAGGTCAAATCGGTAGCCGCCAAATACCTGACTGCGGAACAGCTAAAGGAGATAGTCGGCAAATTCGAAGCCAAACCGGGCGACCTGATACTAATCGTGGCCGGCGAGGCCAAGATGGTGGATAAGGTGCTGGATGAGCTGCGTCGGGAGATGGGACACCGGCTGGGACTAATCGACCCGAACCATGCTGGTTTTCTTCTTCGTCGTTGACTTTCCGCTGCTGGACTGGAATGAGGAAACAAAGCTGTGGGAGCCGATGCACCATCCCTTTACTTCGCCTCGTGAAGAGGATATACCGCTGCTGGATAAAGACCCGGCCAAGGTGCGGGCACGCCACTATGACATCGTGTGCAACGGCTACGAGCTGTCCAGCGGCAGCATCAGAATTCATACCCGCGAGCTGCAGCAGAAGATATTCCGCCTGCTGGGCTACAGCGACGAGGAAATAGAAGCCCGGTTCGGGCATATGCTGGAAGCTTTCGATTACGGAGCACCGCCACATGGCGGCATTGCACCGGGCATAGACCGCGTGGTGATGCTGCTGGCAGGAGCAGACAATATCAGAGAGGTAATTGCCTTTCCTAAGAATCAGAGCGCCATCGATGTGATGAGCGATTCACCGTCTCCGGTCTCTCAAGCCCAGCTTGATGAATTGCATCTGAAGCTGACAGATGAGGAGACCAGGAAGGCTTGAGCTGTGCAGGATTTTCCCCTCTCCACTCTAGCTACCCTCCCTGCCAGGGGAGGGAGAAAAGTTAATTTTTTCGCAGAAGAGAATATCGTAAGGTATAATATAGGCAGGTAAAAATGAAAGTATCTACAGAGCCAGTCGAGAATAGCCAGGTAGCGCTCAATATCGAAATGGAGCCGGTCGAGATAGATAAATATCTCGACAGAGCTTACAACCGCCTGGTTAAAAGGGTCTCCGTACCCGGCTTCCGTAAAGGGAAAGCGCCCAGGGATATACTGGAACGGCACATCGGCAAGGATGCCTTGTTTCAGGAAGCTCTGGAAGACCTGATACCAAGGGCTTATAAGGAAGCACTGGATGAGCAAAAGATAGATCCCATTGCTCAACCTCAGTTCGAACTTATACAGACCGAGCCGTTGATTTTCAAAGCTGTGGTGCCGCTTAAGCCGACAGTCAAGCTTGGAGACTATACAACAGATAAAAGTTGAATCCAAGCCGGTTAAAATCAGCAAGAAGGATATCGATGCCACCATCGAACAACTGCGTGAGCAACAGGCTATGCTGTCACCGGTAGACCGCCCGGTACAGTTCGGCGACATAGTCACCATCGACGTCGAGGGCGAGAGAGACGGAGAACCATTTCCCATCCGTAAGGATGTTGTATATGAGGTCGTCAAGGAAGCCCGCTTGCCTCTTCCCGGATTTGCTGAGAAGCTGGAAGGTATGAGCTAAAGGCGAAGAAAAGAGCTTTGTCCTGTCCTATCCGCAGGACTATGAAATGAAGGAGCTGGCGGGGAAAGACCATGCCTTTAAGGTTACAGTTAAAGAGATAAAAGAGAAAAAGCTGGCTGAGGTTGACGACGAATTCGCCAAAAGCCTGGGCAAAGAGGACCTGGCTTCGCTGCGAGAGCAAATAGAGTCCAATCTGAAAGCCAGGGCTGAGGAAAGGGCTCGCGTTGGAACTGGAGCAGAAGGCGGTCGATGCGCTTGTCGAACTCAGCGAAGTCGAATATCCGCCGGTATTGGTGGAGAGGGAAATCGACCGGTTGCTCAACGAGGAAGCAAGACATTTTGCCGAAGGCATCGCCGGGCTGGAGAATTATTTGAAAACACTTAATAAGACAATGGACGACCACCGGGAGGAATTGCGGCCGATGGCCAGCAAGCGTGTCGTCCGGTCTCTGGTTCTGGGCAAAATGGCTGAAGCCGAAAAAATAGAGGTGGCTGATTCAGATATAGATGCGGAAGTAGAAAAGATGGCGCAAGATGCCGACAAGCAGGCTGAGGAAGTGAGAAAGTTGTTCAGCCTGCCACAAGCACGTGAGTCAATTAAACAATTTCTGATAGGGCGGAAAGCCGTGGAGCGGCTGGTGGAGATAGCTACAGAGTAAAAAGCGAGTTACTACATTCTAGAAAGGAGAAGGTAAAATGAAAAATTTACCACAAAACATTATTCCAATGGTTATCGAAAGCGGTGCGCGGGGAGAGCGAGCCTTTGACATTTACTCGCTGCTCTTGAAAGAACGCATTATCTTTTTGGGCACGCCTATTAACGACCAGATAGCCAGCCTGATTATCGCGCAACTTCTTTACCTGGAGCACGAGGACCCGGACAAGGATATAAACCTTTACATCCATTCGCCGGGCGGTATTATCGCTGCTGGCCTGGCCATTTATGACACCATGCAGCTCGTCAGGCCGGATGTGTCCACAATCTGTGTCGGGCTAACTGCCAGCATGGCCACGGTTATTCTTGCTGCCGGAACTAAAGGTAAACGTTATGCTCTGCCTCACTCCACGATTCACATGCATCAGGCAGTTGGTGGTGCCCAGGGGCAGGCAGCCGATATCGAAATCGCTGCCCGAGAGATTATGAGGCTGCAGGACCTGATTCGCAATATACTGGCTAAGCATACCGGACAGCCGATGGATAAAATTGCCCATGATACCGACCGCGATTTCTATCTTAACGCCGACCAGGCTGTGGAATACGGCATCGTTGACCAGATTTTAAGCGGGCCGCAGATTAAGGGACAGAAAAAGCATAAACATCTACAGGCGGTGGCCTGAACGTTTGAGATATCCTGGGATAGCTGAGATAAGGTCGGAAGCCCCGTTCTGGCTCCAACTTTCTTAATGGCAAAGCCAGCCATTATATCGCCGAGCAATCCGCATTCTTCAATCCCTTTGCCTTTGAGAAAACCGAAAAGAAAGCCGGCAGCGAAGGCATCTCCGGCACCGGTGGTCTCCAACGGGGATTTTGGGCTTGCTTTTTCGGACTCAATCTCATATTCTTTTTCCTCATCGCGGATGTAGGCTGTAACCATCCCAGCTTTGCCCTTAGCCAGACCTTTGCCCAAAGTTACGACGACAATCCGGCAACCTGATTTCACAAGCTCCCGAGCTCCAGTCCTGAAATCTTTGCCTGTCAGCCGTTCGATTTCCTCACGGTTCATAAAGACGATGTAGGTTCTCTCCAGCAAAGGGGCCAAAGCTTTCAATCCTTTAGTGACATAGAGCATTCCGGGAGCCAGGCTGACTCTGACTGAATCCTTCAGCTTTTTTACTAAGTCGACTTGAAGTTTGAACTGCCTGTCATCGGCAAAGGAAGACAGATGAACCATCTGAGCCTGGTTCAAATAAGCCAAATCTATGTCTTCGGAGTTCAGCAAATTGTTAGCCCCGGGGGAGACGTATATGGCTCGCCTTCCCAGCTTATCGCTGAGGCAGATTGTTGAGCCTGTTGCTGCTTTTTTAATCCTGATTTGACTGGTATCAACGGCAGCAGTTTTGAAATCATTAATCAACTCTTTCCCATCCTTATCCGTGCCTACAGCACCGACGAATCCTGTCTTAACGCCGAGTTTAGCCAAGCCGTAAATTGTGTTAGCTGCTGACCCGCCAGGGAAGACACAAAATCTTTCACCAACTGCTCGCCATCAACAACAATCTCATCGACCTGATACAGGCGGTCGATGTTCATTGCTCCGAAGCCGACTATCTCAATTTCAGCCATGTGAATTCAGCCCAGCTTAGCTGCCTCTTCTCGGACAATGCGGCGGATTCTCTTGTGAATTTCGAGAGGAGCAGCTATATCTTTAATTCCGGCCAACCAGTGGAAATATCCCCTGTCATCGTTGCCGCCGGCTTTTTCCTTTTCCTTCACCAGTTTTTCCACTGCCGAACGTTTGCCTTTCTTCCAAGCTTCCAGGACCGGCCACAGGTCGTCAAGATGTGTGGAGGCCAGGCCCATAGTAGCATAGGGGAGGGCATATTCGTTAGCATTGAAGGCAATCGCCAGACCGCCAGCCTGGTCAACAGCCTGAAGCATCTTGAAATCGGTAATGCTATCACCGACCACCACCCAGTTGGAGAGAGGCTGCTTTTGAGCCTTGGCGAAATGCCGCAAGGCATCCACCTTGCGTTGACCGCCAACAGGCTGCACCTGCTTGATAAGTCGACCCAGATTGGTCTTGGGCAATTCCTTCCAGTAAAAGCGGTCAAGCCTTTTCTTTATCCAGTCATCATCAATAGGATGCCTACTCAGAATATCCTTCTCCATCGTCTCTAAATAGCGGAAATCCTCTTTAGATAATTCTTTAGAGAATTTATCCAGCGGGAAAGAGGTGCAGGCAACATTCTGGGAGAAAATGCCGAGCCTGTGAGCTATACGCAAGGCATATTGCTCATAGCTGGTGCTGATGCAGAATATCTTCCAGCCCTGAGCGCTCAGTCGGGAGATTAGTCTAACAGCTCCACCAGTTAAGGTCGCCTTTCTCGCCAGGGCGGAAATGTCATTCTCCTTTATCCCATGATAAACCAGGAATGGTGCAATAAGAGCCAGTGTATCGCCAGGTTCGTAGTCCAGCCTGGCTTCTAATGTTAACAAATCATCATAGCGGCTGATAATCTCGAAAATCTTGCCTCCCTCCGGGAAAAGCTTCATAAGCTCATAAGCATTATCCTGAGTAGCCAACGGACCTTCAAGGTCAAAACAGATTACGCTCATCGCAATCCTATCGCTCTATTTACTTCATCGCTAAGGTTGTACCCTGATATTGGCTTTCCCTGACGGTCAAATACTCTGCCGGCTTCTATCTTGACTTCACCTTGACTGAATGCTTTCAAAGTTGACACGATAAGCGGGAATTCTCTGGCCAGCCCATGCTGGCGGATGAGCTGAAACAGCGCATTGTTTTCGCCCTGCTCTTTTTTTATCTCAGCTACAGGGCGACCATCTATTTCCCGCCAGTATTTATCAAAAGGTTCACCTCTAATGGGATAGGTACAATAAGTTATTACCGGCCCGCTGTCCAGTTCAGGCGTTACCAGATGCATCATTACCCCGGATTCGCTGGCCTTGTTCTCAATCAATGTCCAGATTACCTCCTGCCAGCTACCTTTAGGCCCTCCGGGAGCTGCTGGATGCAGGTTAATCATGTCATATCTGCGGCACATCTCTTCCCCAACGATAAGCATGTAGCCAGCAAGCACACACAGGTCAGGGTGAAAGCCATCCAGTCTTTTCATAACCTCTCTGTCATATTCGAGGCGCCACTCTGGCAATGTTTCGCCTTTGCCTTGCTGTTATACCTTGCGAGTCTTCGAATTTCTTGAGGAAAAGCAAATCAAGCGGAATATGATAGCTTCGAACCAATTCAAAGAATAAGTCGCTCTCTTTGGCTTCGCCGGGCTCTCGATTACTAAAGATGAAAACAATCTTGCCCTCGATTTCGCCACTTTGAATTTTCTGGTACACAACTTGCAGAAGCTGTCTTGCTGCCTCGTCCCTGCCGGTGGAAAACCAACCGATGGTCAACAAGGGAACCTCTCCTAGGACAAGCGCTTCTTCAATCTATCCCAGGTGCTGGCAAAATGAACAGTTGGGTTTGACTTATTGCCAGAAATCTTTCCTTTAGCCAGAGATGCCAGGAATTCATCTTTGCCGTTGAATTCCGGCATTTCAACATAGGCATTGCCTATTTCAGGAAGTGTATGAGCGTCACTGCCGGCACTGGCAGGCTTGCCATATTTCTGAGCTAGCTGCCATGCTCTGGTTGAACTGCCTGGCGAAAGGCTACGTGCATTAAATACCTCAATGATGTCAACTTCCGGCATTATATCGTCGAATACCTGGTCTCTAAATACCGACAAACGTAACCTGTCGTACGGATGGGGAATACATACCAGCCCATCCTGAGCTTTTATCCGGGCTATAGTTTCCTCCATGGACAATTTGCTGGGTATCTCCTGGCTGAGGAAAAACCCGATGACTTCGCCATCTGAAGTCAGGATTTCCTCACCGACGATAATGGAAAAGGGAGCTATTTCTTTCATCTTCAGGGCTCCGGCAATTGTGTTATGGTCGGCTATGCCAAGACAGTTGATGCCGACTTCGAGGCAGCGTGCAATTATCTGCTCCAGAGACATGGCACAATCCATGGAATATGCAGTATGAATATGAAGGTCAGCTTTAATCAAAGATTCAGCTTACCCTTTCCAGATATTCCCCGGTGCGGGTATCAACCTTAATGGTATCGCCGGTATTTATGAAAAAGGGGACTTTAATAGTAATTCCTGTCTCCAGCTTGGCTGGCTTGCTGCCGGCAGAGGCTGTATCACCTTTGAAGCCGGGGCCTGTTTCCGTTACCTTAAGCTCTACTGAAACAGGTAATTGTATTCCTACAGGTTTGCCTTTATGCGTCAGCATTTCTAGGTTTGCCTCGTCTTTCAAATAGTTCAGCGTATCACCAAGCATTGATTTATCAAGAGGTATCTGCTCGAAAGTCTTAGTATCCATAAAATAGTAAAGGCCGCCTTCATTATAAAGGTATTGTACCGGGCGGCGCTCAAGGAAAGCTCTGGTGAAAGTTTCACTGGCCTGGAAAGAGCGCTCAGTGGTATGGCCGGCACGGACATCGCGAAGCTTCAGACGAACCTGTGCTGAGCCTCGTCCCATCTTAATATGCTGGTAATCAAGAACCTGATATAGCTGTCCCATCCAGCTCAATGGTTATACCTCTTTTCAATTCTCCAGCGTCAATCATAGGATAATCAACCTCCTAGCAAATGTTTGCCTTTTTATCGGCTCGGGTCAGGGTTTTCACCTTACCGTTCTCCATGACAACCGTATCTTCAATTCTGACTCCACCCCAGCCGGCGACATATATTCCGGGCTCTATAGTAAAAACCATCCCGTCAACCAGCAAGTCCGAAGAATTGGGTCCAAGCCGTGGCGATTCATGAGTCTCTAAACCAACGCCGTGTCCCAGGCCATGACCAAAAGCATCGCCATAGTTCGCCTGCTCAATAACCGTCCGGGCTAATCGGTCAGCCTGGTCACCATTCATACCAGCTCCAATGGTGGCCAGAGCCGTTAATTGCGCACCCAAAACAATATCATAAATTTTGGAAAAAGTCTTGTCTTCATCACCTATTAAAAAGGTACGGGTCAGGTCGCTAGCAGTAGCCGTTCACCCGGGCCCCCAAATCAATTACCACCGGCACATTTTTAAGAATAACTTGTTCAGAGGGCTTAGCGTGGGGCAAAGCTGCATTGGGGCCGGAAGCCACGATGATGTCAAAAGGCACGGCTTGACTGCCTTTCTCTCGGAGAAATTTCTCCAATCCCCAGGCTACTTCTTTTTCTGTCATCCCGGGGCGGAGTATCGATTTAGCATGGTCAAGGCGGCGTCAGCCAGCTTAACTGCTTCCGTTATGAATTTCAGCTCCTCAGGTTCTTTTACGGCGCGAATCGACTCCACCAGACCGGAAGTCGGAATAAGCTGAAGCTGGTAGCCATCATCGCTTATCGTTTTAAAAAGCTTCTGATAGGTGGCAAAAGGAACTTGGTCAGCTTCAAAGCCTGCCTTTTTGAATCCCAAATCTGAGAGGAACTTGGGCAGCCAGCTGACCATGTCGCCTTTTACATGAATAACATCGAAGTCCGGCGCTTCCTTTTTAGCTTGCTCCACGTAACGGAAGTCAACGGCCAAGTAAGCGATACTGTTCGAAATAATCAGCCAACCTGCTGAACCAGTAAAACCAGAAAGATAACGTCGGTTTTCCGGCTGGGAGACTACAAGTACATCCAATTCCTTTTGGGCTAAACTGTGCCGTAGTTTTTGCAGCCGGCTCACTCTTATTTTTCTACTTTCAGTTCACCGACCAAAATTTGCAGCGCAGCGATATATCCCCGCCAACCAAATCCACTTATTTGCCCTCTGGCAATAGGAGCAATCACCGATTTTGCCCGCCACTCTTCGCGAGCATAAATATTGGATAGATGAACCTCGATAACCGGCAATCCGCTGTCAACCAAAGCATCCCGCAGGGATAGACCATAATGAGTAAGTGCTCCGGGATTTATGATTATGCCGGCGGCTTGAGAGGAATTCTTCTGGATGAAGTCAATAAGTTCGCCCTCACTATTGGACTGAAAGCTAACTACATCGGCACCCAGGCTTTTCCCCTCCTTTTTTAAAAGGGTATCAATCTCTGGCAATGTTTTATCACCATAGATAGGCTTTATTTCGCTTGCCCAACATATTAAGGTTTGGTCCGTTGATAACCAAGATTTTCATGCTGCCGCTCCTATCTTTTCTACTTCATCCAGTTTATCTTTATATTCACAGGCTGTACATTTCACCCAACCGTCCCGGTACATAATGAGCAGCTTGCCACACTGAGGACAGGGCTGCGGAACCGGCCGGCGATTAACTGCAAACTGGCATTGTGGGTAGCCGCTGCAACCATAGAAAATACGCCTTTTCTTGGTTGTTCTCTCTACAATCTCCTTCCCGCATTTCGGGCAGAGTACACCGGTTTTGACCACATAAGGCATGGTCTTCTTGCATTCCGGATAACCGCTGCAGGCCAGGAATTTGCCGAAACGTCCCGTCTTCAATACCATAGGTCGACCACACTCAGGGCAGATTTCCTCTGTCGGCTTGGCAATCTTTACCTTTTCTATCTTAGTAGATGCCTGGTTAAGTGTCTCTTCGAAAGGTGTATAGAAATCTTTCAGAACTGAAACCCAGCCTCTCTCACCCCGAGCAATCTCATCCAGCTCTTCCTCAAGCTGAGCCGTGAAATCCAGGTCAACTATTTCAGGGAAGTGCTGGGTTAAGAGGTCACTGACAATAAAGCCTATCTCATCAGGGCAAAGCTTGCCATTTTCCTTATATACATAGCCCCTTCCCTGGATAGTGGATAGAATAGGGGCATAGGTGCTGGGGCGTCCGATTCCCCTTTGTTCCAGTGCTTTTATCAACGTAGCCTCATTATAACGAAGCGGCGGCTGAGTAAAACGCTGCTCGGGAAAGAGGTTCAATAAGACTAAGTTGTCACCGGCTTTCAATGCTGGCAGGACGACTGCCTTTTCTTCTTCTCCTTCCTCGTCTTTCCCCTCGCTGTAAACAGTTATAAAGCCCGGGAACTTTGACTACGGAGCTGCTTGTTCTCAGCAGATATCCCTTTTGTGGTTCGGGACATTTCGCGTCTATTTCCACAGTGGTAGCATCCAGCAAGGCTGCTGCCATCTGGCTGGCCACCATCCGCTTCCAGATAAGGTCGTAAAGTTTAAGCTGTTCCGGTTTCAGGTAAGAGCGAAGCTGGTCAGGCTCCCGATGAATTCTGGTCGGCCGAATAGCTTCATGCGCTTCCTGTGCCCATTTGCCCTTTTTAGCGAAATGACGTGGATTCTGAGGCACAAAGCGGTCACCGTATTTGCCGGCAATAAAATCTCTGGTCTCAGCTATGGCACTGGCAGCTACATGCGTAGAATCCGTACGCATATAGGTAATCAACCCCACCGAGCCTTCTTCGCCCAAAGTGACTCCTTCGTAAAGCTGCTGAGCGATAAACATAGTACGTTGGGCGGTGAACCGCAGCTTGCGCCAGGCTTCTTGCTGCAGGGTGCTGGTGATAAATGGCGGCGCCGGTTGGCGAGCCACTTCTTTTACTGTTACCTTCTTAACCACATAGTCGGCCTTTCTCAGCTCATCTTGAATTCTCTCGGCTTCCTGCTGGTTGGCTATCGCAATCTTTGTGCCGTCAGCCAGGCTTACCAGCAGTGCTCTGAAGCTATTCTTTGGAGTGGCTGGCAAGCTCTTGGCCAGTTCAGCCTCAATAGTCCAGTACTCTACAGGAACGAAATTTTGTATCTCGCGCTCGCGGTCGACAATTATTCTTAAGGCTGCCGATTGGACCCTGCCGGCAGAAAGTCCTCTCTGAACCTTGCGCCACAGCAATGGGCTCAGCTTATAGCCAACCAGTCTATCCAGCAGGCGCCGTGCCTGTTGAGCGTCAACCAGGTTCATATCAACAGAGCGGGGATGGCGAAAAGCCTTTTCCACCGCTTCTTTGGTTATCTCATGAAAGACGACCCGGTGGATGGGTATCTTACCGTTATCCAATTTGGCAGCTGCGATTAGATGCCAGGAAATCGCCTCTCCCTCACGGTCGGGATCGCCAATTCAGCCTCAATAGTCCAGTACTCTACGAACGAAATTTTGTATCTCACGCTCGCGGTCGACAATAATTCTCAAGGCTGCCGATTGGACTCTGCCGGCAGAAAGTCCTCTCTGAACCTTGCGCCACAGCAACGGGCTCAGCTTATAGCCAACAAGTCTATCCAGGAGGCGCCGTGCCTGTTGGGCGTCAACCAGGTTCATATCAATGGAGCGCGGATGGCGAAAAGCCTTTTCCACCGCTTCCTTGGTTATCTCATGAAAGACGACCCGGTGGATGGGTATCTTACCGTTATCCAATTTGGCAGCTGCGATTAGATGCCAGGAAATCGCCTCTCCCTCACGGTCGGGGTCAGTTGCCAGATAAACCTCGGCGGCACCGGCAGCCGACTTCTTCAGCTCATTAATTACGGCTCTTCTCTGTCTGATGATGATATATCTGGGAGCAAAGTCATTCTCTACATCTATGCCTAATTCGCTTTTAGGCAGGTCGCGCACATGCCCCAGAGTCGCCTTAATCTCATAACCTTTGCCCAGTATACGGCTTATTGTCCTGGCTTTAGCCGGTGATTCGACAACAACAAGCTTCGTTGCCATAATTATCCTGCCGTTTGATACTCCTCTTTCATCTCTCTGGCCAGTACATAGTTCATGCCGCCAACCTGTTTCACCATTCCCTTTGAGTTCCATCATAGTTAGCGCACTGCCAACCAAAGCCGCCGCCAGGCCGCTGTGGCGGCAAATATCGTCTATATGAGTCGGCTCACGGCTCAACTGCTTTAATAATAATGATTCAGTCTCATCAACAGGCAGAAGCTCCTTCATCTCCAGTTGCTGTGCCATGATGGTCAGATTAAGCTCTTCTAAAATATCGACATAATTCCTGACCAGTTTCGCGCCTTCCTGAATGAGATGATTCGTCCCTCTGCTGGCCGGTGATAAAATACTGCCCGGGACGGCAAAGACCTCTCGGTTTTGCTCCAGTGCCTGATTAGCCGTGATTAAAGCTCCGCTGCTTTCACCGGCCTCAATAACCAGCACTCCGAGGCTGAGGCCGCTCATAATCCGGTTGCGCCTTGGGAAATTATCAGCTTTAGGCTTGGTGCCCAGAGGATATTCGCTAATCAAGGCGCCGTGCTCCATAATCTCCCGTGCCAGCTTAGCATTCTCTGCCGGGTAAACGATGTCCAGCCCGCAAGCGAAGACAGCCATAGTTCGAGCGCCAGCTTCCAGCGCAGCACGATGAGCTACGGAGTCAATTCCTCTAGCCAGGCCGCTAACGATGGTAATTCCGTTTCTGGCCAGGTCAGCTGACAATCTCTTCGGTCACCTGGCGTCCGTAGACTGTAGCCCGACGGGTGCCGACTACAGCCAGGCAACATTCATCTTCGGGCAGCAAGTTGCCTCGGATATAAAGCACCGGTGGATAATCGTATATTTCCTTCAGTCTTTGTGGATAGGCGGGAGAATCACAGGTAAGTACCTTTATTTTATATTTCTTGAGGCTGTCCATTTCTTCGTCGGGAGCGATTCTCGTCCTCAGATTGACGATATTCTCCACAGTTTTGGAATCAAGCCCGGATTTTTTCAGCTCGCCGGTTGAGGCTTTCCAGGCATGCTCCAGAGTGTTGAAATGCTCCAATAGCTGTGAGATTTTCACCCGACCGATGCCCGGCATCTTGGAAAAGCCTACCCAATATTTCAGCTCGTTCTCATTCACCATCTGAGTTGAAACATTGTAGCATAGGCAGGAAGGTCAAACAAAGAAATAAGGCAGTAGTGAAAAAGCAAATGTTTAGAGTGGCGGAGAGGGTGGGATTCGAACCCACGGTCGCCAAAGGCGACACGCGCTCTCCAGGCGCGCCTGTTAGACCACTCCAGCACCTCTCCAAGGTCTGGCGGAGAGGGTGGGATTCGAACCCACGAGGCTCATCGCCCACCGCTTTTCGAGAGCGGCTCCATCAACCACTCGGACACCTCTCCAGGCCGGTAACATTATACAATGCCTGCGTCAGGAGGCAAAGCTTAGTATATAATCGTCATTGCTGTGGGCAGACGATATTTACAATAAAAAACAGGCTATGATATGATTTTGCTTTGCCCATCAGGTGCAAATCGACAATGAAATTGAACGAGAACTGGCATAATTTAGAGATATCGGAAGTCTTAACCTCTCTGGATTCAAAGCGTGAAGGTTTAAGTCAGGGAGAAGCCCAACGACGCCTGGCTCAATTTGGCCCTAACGAGCTGGCTGAAAAGAAAAAAATATCCCCGTGGGTAATCTTCTTCGAGCAATTTAAGAATTTTCTCATTATTATCCTGCTTGTTGCCGTAGCCTTGTCTGCCGTTATGGGGGAAGTAGCTGATGCCATTGTTATTTTCGCCATTGTCCTGTTTGCTGCCGGCCTTAGCTTTATGCAGGAATACAGGGCTGAACGAGCCATGGAAGCCTTGAAGAGAATGGCAGCACCTACGGCATCGGTACTGAGAGACAGAATGGAAATAGAAATCTCCGCCACGGAGCTAGTGCCCGGAGACATAATTCTGCTCAGGACGGGCGACAAAATACCGGCAGATGCCCGGCTCATAGACGCTGTCAACTTAAAGACAGATGAGGCATCACTGACCGGCGAATCAATCCCGGTGGAAAAAACGGGAAAGGCATTAGCGGGAGAGGCAAGCATTGGTGACAGAAAGAATATGGTCTTTACGGGAACGGCAGCCGTTTATGGCAGGGGCATAGCAGTAGTTACTGCCACCGGCATGGCTACCGAGTTCGGCAAGATTGCGACCATGCTGCAGGAAGTCGAGAAGGAACGGACACCGCTGCAGGTTAACCTCGACCAGCTGGGAAAGTGGATTGCCATCGGCGCCTTAGCTCTATGTTTCATCCTGGCCGGAATCGGTGTACTGCGAGGTCACGGAATTCTGGAAATGTTAATCTGGGGAGTAAGTCTGGCCGTGGCTGCTGTGCCCGAAGCCTTGCCGGCCGTGGTCACTATCTCGCTGGCTCTCGGCGTTCAGAGGATGGTACAACGCCATGCCCTGATCAGAAAACTACCTGCAGTAGAGACACTCGGCTCCACTACCTATATTTGCTCGGACAAGACCGGCACGCTTACCCAAGACCAGATGACGATACGGCGCATATTTGTGGACGGTAAGCTCATCGATGTCACCGGTGTTGGTTATGAACCTAAAGGCGAGTTTCATGTTGGCGGCAAAACTGTGAAACCTGAAGATGACGCTGCCTTACAAAGGCTGCTCCATATAGGTAGTTTGTGCAATGATACAACTCTTGGTTCAGTCAATGGTGTTTGGTCAATCAAAGGCGACCCTACCGAGGGCGCCCTGGTGGTAACGGCAGCTAAAGCGGGCTTGTGGCAAGAGGAACTTCAAATTCAATTTCCTCGCATCAGCGAAATTCCGTTTTCCTCCGAGACGAAGAGAATGACCACCACCCATCAAACGAGCCAAGGTAAAATTGCTTATTCCAAAGGAGCACCTGAGGTAATCCTGAGTTCTTGTAACCGTATTTTCCGTAATGGAGAAGAAACGGCACTGACTGTCGAAGATAGAAAAACTATCATGGCTGTGGCTCAAGAAATGGCGGAGGATGCTCTCCGTGTCCTTGGACTGGCATATAAACAGCTTGATGATACCGCTGTCACCACTGACGAACATAGAAAAAGACATGGTTTTTGTCGGTCTGGTTGGCATGATTGACCCACCTCGGGAAGAAGTCAAAGAGGCGGTAAAGACATGTGACCGGGCTGGTATCAAATCAGTAATGATAACCGGCGACCATAAGTTAACCGCCGTTGCCATTGCCAGAGAATTGGGCATACTCAAAAAGGGTGTTGCCTTAACAGGGGCCGAAATCGATAACCTGAACGATGAAAAATTTGAAGCATTGGTGGAGAAAATTGAAGTTTATGCACGGGTTTCTCCAGCCCACAAACTGCGTGTCATCGAGGCGCTAACTAAGAAGGGTCATGTAGTGGCCATGACAGGGGACGGAGTGAATGATGCACCGGCACTGAAGAAAGCTGACATCGGCGTGGCCATGGGCATTACCGGCACCGATGTTACCAAAGAAGCGGCTGACATGGTGCTGACCGATGACAATTTTGCCTCCATCGTAGCTGCAGTCGAGGAAGGAAGAGGCATTTTCAATAATATCAAGAAGTATCTGATTTACCTCCTCTCCTGTAATTTGGGGGAAATACTGCTTATGGCAGTCGTTATTTTGTTCGGCCCGCTTTTCGGTTTACCTGCCGGCACCATACCTTTAATTGCCATTCAACTCCTGTATGTCAACTTGGCTACTGATGGCCTGCCGGCCATAGCTTTATCTGTTGACCCACCGGACATCGACATCATGAGACAAAAGCCACGACCCCGCAAGCAGACTATTTTTACAATGCCTGTCATGAGATACCTGGCTGGCGCTGGAATCTGGACAGCCCTGGTAACATTGGTGGTCTTTCTTTGGGCGGTGGATTCGGGGAAGGACATACTCGAAGCTCAAGGTGTATGCTTTCTTACCTTAATATTGATTGAGTTCTTCAATGCCTTTAACTGCCGCTCATTAGAATACTCACTTTTCAAAATCGGCCCCTTCGGCAATAGGTGGCTTATCTGGGCGATACTCGGCACTATTGCTATGACCATCCCCATATTCTATGTGCCGTTTCTGGAAGAAACATTTCGCGTACATGCCTTAACTGGCATTGACTGGATTGTCGCCGTACTCTCAGCCTCAACCATCTTTATCGGCGCCGAAATCTACAAGCTGATTATTTCCAGGACAAGTACCAAAGGACCTATTTTCAAAGTCTAATCGGATAATTGTGCTAATCACACTCAGAATGAGTTTGCCAAATCACGCAATAACGTATAAAATTACGTGAAGCCCCTGTAGCTCAGGGGATAGAGCGCCGGCCTCCGGAGCCGGGTGCGAGGGTTCAAGTCCCTCCAGGGGCGCTTCCAAGGAATTCAGTAATTTGAAAGAAAGAGACAAGACAATTGAAATCCGTTGGCATGGGAGGGGTGGTCAAGGGGCAGTAACATCGGCTGAACTGCTGGCGCTGGCGGCTATAGAAGAAGGCAAATTTGCACAGGCGTTTCCCAGCTTTGGCCCTGAAAGAAGGGGAGCGCCGGTGCTTGTTTTTAATCGCCTGAGCGATACCAGCCCCATCCGCGCTCGCGTCTCAGTAACAAATCCTGATATCGTGGTAATCTTGGATCCCGGGCCTGCTTTATATTACCGATGCTACCTCAGGACTCAAGGAAGATGGCACGCTGGTTATAAACACCCCGAAGACATTAGTTGACATAAAGTCAGAACTGGGTGGTCCGTGGAAGCTGGCTGTGGTTAATGCCAACACTATTGCACGAGAGTTACTTGGCGTTCCAATCGTGAATACCACCATGCTTGGAGCGCTGGTTAAAGCCACGGGGATAATAGAGTTAGAATCACTGGCAGAGCCGATAAAGGAACGCTTTGGGGCTAGAGCTAAGGCTAATATCGACGCTTGCCGCAGGGCTTTTGAAGAAACTGAAATAGCCGAGCCTGGCGGTGTTGTTCAGAAAGCACGTCAGGCAATACCGGCGGAAGTACTACCTTCGTGGCGGGAGTTGCTGCCGGGCTGTGTTATTACTGAGCCGGGGAACGCCAAAGCATATCGCACCGGCGATTGGAAATCTGCGCATCCGGTATGGAACAATGAGAAATGCATCAAGTGCGGAATTTGTTATCTCTTTTGTCCGGAAGGATGTATCAGAGAGAAAGAAGACGGTTACTTTGAAGCCGATTTATATTATTGCAAGGGATGTGGTATTTGTGCGCGAGAGTGCTGGACAGAGGCTATAAGCATGGTAGAGGAAGAATAAAGATGGCAACGAAACGTATCGGGATGGAAGGTTCCTTCGCTATGGCTGAGGCGGTTAAGCTAGCCCGGGTTGAAGCTGTAGCTGCCTATCCTATTACACCTCAAACGCATATTGTCGAGCGGCTGGCTGAATTCGTAGCTAACGGCGAGATGGATGCCGAATATATACCTGTAGAATCAGAACATTCAGCGATGAGTGCCTGCCTGGGGACTTCGGCCGTAGGCGCCAGAACGTTTACTGCTACCGCCAGCCAGGGACTGGAACTGATGCACGAGGTACTATATGTCGCCTCAGGCCTACGGCTGCCGATAGTCATGGCAGTAGCTAACCGGGCGCTTTCAGCACCATTGAGCATCTGGACAGACCATTCGGATGTAATGGCAGCCCGAGATTGCGGCTGGATTCAGATATTCGCAGAAAACGCCCAGCAAGCCTTTGATTTGACGTTATGTGCTTTTCGTATCGCTGAAGACCAAACTGTCTTGCTACCAACGATGGTCCACATTGATGGATTTTACGTTTCACACACCATCGAACCTGTTCAATTCCTGGAACAAGAGGCGGTGGATAAATTCCTTCCTGAATACCATTACCCTTATCCTCTTAACCCGGATAAGCCTGTGACCATAGGCGCCTTCGGTCCTCCATTCATTTACACTGAAGCCAAAAAGGCACATGAGGTCGCATTGGAAGGCTCTAAAAAGTTGATTCTCCAGGTATGGAAGCAGTTCGGCAAGATTTCGGGACGTCATTATTCACCGGTAGAGAGTTACAAGACAGAAGATGCTGATGTTTTGCTGCTATGCATGGGCAGTTTCAGTGAAACGGCTATGATGGCTATAGACAAAATGCAGGCAGAGGGTCAAAAGGTAGGACTGATAAGGTTGCGTCTGTGGCGGCCATTCCCCTTTGACGAACTTCGCAAGGCCGTAAGCAAAGCAAAGGTTCTTATCGTCCTTGACCGAGCTCTTTCGCTTGGTGCCATGCCTCCAGTAGCTTCTGAAATCCAGGCAGCGCTTTATCCGTTAAAGGCCAGACCCAAGGTTATCAGCTATGTCGGCACACTGGGCGGCAGGGAGATTTCGGCTCAAGGTTTCGAAGAACTCATTCATCGGGGGGTGGATAAAGCGAAGCGAGGCAAAATCGATGAGTTCGAGATGATAGGAGTCAGAGAATAGTGGAAAATTTAGCTATATATGTCCCGCGACTAACAACTACCAAGGAATATTTCGCTCCGGGACACCGGGCATGTATGGGCTGCGGCGAAGCCTTAGCTGTGAGGCTGGTATGCAAGGCTTTGGGCAGAAATGTCATCATTGCCAATGCCACCGGCTGCATGGAAATCGTTTCCTCACCACTTCCTTATACTTCCTGGGAAGTACCCTGGATTCATACTTTGTTTGAGAACACGGCTGCCGTGGCCTCCGGAATAGAAGCCGGAATAAAAGTCCTGAGCCGCAAAGGAAAATATACCAGGAAAACAAAGGTGGTGGCTATGGGTGGAGACGGCGGTACCGCCGATATCGGTTTCCAGGCGCTTTCAGGTGCTCTGGAAAGAGGGTCATAACTTTATATACGTCTGTTTCGACAACGAGGCTTATATGAACACCGGCATTCAGCGCTCAAGCGCAACTCCCTTTGGTGCCTCCACCACTACCTCACCCGCAGGTAAGCACAGCATCGGACAGACAACCTGGAAGAAAAACATGCCGGCTATCGCCGCTGCTCACGACATACCTTATGTGGCTACGGCATGCCATAGTTATCCCTTTGACCTTATGACCAAAATCAGTAAAGCTATGGCAGTCGAAGGCCCATCTTACATTCATGTATTGTCCGTCTGCCCCACCGGTTGGCGACTGGCGCCGGAATTAACTATCAGGGCCGGGCGACTTAGCCGTGCAAACAGGCATTTTCCCTCTCTATGAAATAGAAAAGGGCGAATATACGCTGAATTTTGATTTTCCACAGCTACGGCCGATAGAAGACTACTTCAAGCTGCAGGGCAGATTCCGGCACCTTTCAAAAGAAACAATTGCCCAAATCCAGGAAAGGGTAACTGCTAAGTATGCCAAACTTAAAGAGAAGGCTACGGGAAATAAGTATTGACTATGAATGAAAAAGTTACCGCTATCATCAACAAATACAATGGTGACAGAGGACAGCTAGTTTCCATACTTCAGGATATCCAGACTGAATACTATTACCTTCCCGAAGAAGCTTTGATTCAAGTAAGCGATACCATGGGCATTCCTGCGAGCCGGGTTTACGATGTAGCCACTTTTTTCAAAGCCTTCAGTCTTGAACCCAGAGGTAAGCATTTAATCAACGTTTGTCTGGGCACGGCCTGCCATGTCCGGGGTGGCAGCAGGGTGCTGGAAACTGTGGAACGATGTTTGTCTGTCAAGCGTGGGGAAACCACTAAAGACCGCAAATTCACGCTGGAGACAGTTAACTGCATGGGCTGTTGTGCCGTGGGGCCGGCTGTGAAAATTGACGGCGATTATTACGGACATATGAGCACCGATAAAGTGGACGGTATATTAGCCAAATTTGAATAATTGCTAAAAGATAAAATGCCAAACAAGCTCAGTTCAAAACAAGATTTAGAGGCTCTACGAAAAGAGCTGGTAAAAGAAAGAAGGCCGGACAAGCCGCTAATTGCCATATGCAATGGCACAGCTTGCCGTCCTTACGGTTGTATCCACTTAACCGAAGCCATTAAACAGGAACTGGTAAAACAAGGCCTGGAAAATAAGGTAGAACTGAGAATCACAGGTTGTCACGGGCTGTGCGAGAAAGGCCCGATTGTAGTAATTCAACCGGGTGACATTTTCTACCAGCAGGTAAAATTAGAGGACGTGCCTGAGATATTAAGTGAAACGGCTATTAAAGGCACTATCATTGACAGGTTACTTCACACCGACCCGATTACCGGCAACAAAGTTGTGCATAGAGATGAAATTCCCTTCTATCGGAAGCAAGTACGGAATATTCTGGGAAACAACGTCGAAATAAACCCAACCAAGATAGAGGATTATATCGCCATAGGTGGCTATACAGCTCTAGCCAAAGCCCTGCTCGAAATGACCCCGGAGCAGATAATCGACGAAATAAAACACTCCGGGTTAAGAGGGCGAGGCGGCGCTGGTTTTCCCACGGGAGCAAAATGGGAATCATGCCGTCATGCTCCGGGGGACATAAAGTATGTTATAGTAAATGCTGATGAAGGTGACCCGGGAGCCTATGCTAATGAAGGTTTACTTTCAGGCAATCCACACAGCGTACTCGAAGGGCTAATCATCGGTGCTTATGCCATCGGAGCTAAGCAGGGATATGTTTATGTCCGCAATGAATATCCTTTAGCATTGGCTAACATGACGCTCGCTCTAGACCAGGCGGAACAGTTAGGGCTGCTCGGAGATAATATTCTGGGCTCAGGGTTCGATTTTAATGTCCGCATAAACAGAGGTGGTGGAGCCTTCGTGTGCGGTGAGTCCACGGCATTGATGGCATCGCTCGAAGGCAAGGTTGGAGAACCAAGAGCTAAATATGTTCACACGGTAGAGAAAGGGCTGTGGAATAGGCCGAGTGACCTGAACAATGTCGAAACCTGGGCTAATGTGCCATTGATAATCAACAAAGGCGCCGATTGGTATCGGACTCTGGGCACTGAGGGCAGCAAAGGGACAAAGATATTCTCTTTGGTGGGCAAGATTAATAATACGGGCCTGGTTGAAGTCCCCATGGGGATAACGCTGAGGGAAATCATCTATGATATCGGTGGGGGCATACGAGGAGGAAAGAAATTCAAGGCAGTTCAGACCGGTGGTCCATCGGGCGGCTGTCTGCCTGAGAGCTTGCTTGACCTGCCGGTAGATTTTGATGAGTTGTCTAAAGCAGGTTCCATGATGGGCTCCGGCGGCATGATTGTCATGGATGAGACTACCTGCATGGTAGACATCGCCAAGTATTTTCTCACCTTCTTAGAAGAAGAATCATGCGGTAAGTGCCTGCCCTGTCGTGAGGGAATAAAGAGAATGCGGCAGATCTTTGATGAAATAACGGAGGGCCGAGGCAGCGAAAAAGACATCGAGTTGCTGGAGCAACTTTCAGCTACTTTAGTTGACAGTTCCCTCTGCGGGCTGGGCCAAACAGCACCAAACCCTGTCCTGACCACCATACGTTATTTTAGAGATGAGTACGAGGCTCATATAAAAGAGAAAAGATGTCCCGCCGGCGTCTGCAAGGCTTTAATCCACTACTACATAATAGAAGAAAAATGCCCGGGATGTGGACTTTGTGTCAAAGAATGCCCGCAAGAGGCTATAACCTTCATGGGCAAGAAAAAACCGGTGGTTTTGGATGAATCGAAATGCATCAAGTGTGGCGTTTGCGGCGACGTCTGCAAGCTGGAGCTGTAGGTAAGAGATAAGATGGTAACTTTCAATATCGACGGCCGTGAATTTAAGGCTGAAGAAGGCCAGACAATACTCCAGGTAGCCAGAGAAAACGGTATTGATATACCTACCTTGTGCCACCACGAAGCTATTGAACCCTACGGCGCCTGCAGGCTATGTATCGTAGAAATCTCGAAGGGGCGCCGCTCCAGAATCGTGACATCCTGCCTTTATCCGGTTGAAGAGGGACTGGAGGTAAAAACAAACTCGCCCAGGGTGATAAGTAATCGCAAGATGCTAGTGGAGCTGCTTCTGGCACGGTGTTCCAAGAATAAGGTAATAAAGGAATTAGCTTCGCAGATGGGCATTGAGCAATCAATTATTAGGCCTGAGTACTTAGAGGACAATGATTGTATGGTTTGCGGTTTATGCGTCAGGACCTGCGAACAAGTTGTTGGTGTCAGCGCCATC
Organism: uncultured Chloroflexia bacterium; assembly: GCA_963726215.1. GTDB lineage: Bacteria > Chloroflexota > Dehalococcoidia > GIF9 > UBA5629 > 9FT-COMBO-48-23. The sequence continues at coordinate 23,691 of CAVSBU010000028.1, read as the reverse complement.
AGTCTGGTCAACCGAGGTATAACCAAAGAGCCGGCGTCGCCTTTCCTGGAGCCGGCTAGAGATTGTATAGGCTGTGGCTCGTGCTACTATGTATGCCCAACCGGCGCCATAAAGATGGAAGACAGAAAGGATACCAGGATTATCTATAACTGGAAGGTGGAATTCAAGCTCAAGAAATGTAAAGTCTGCGGCAACTACTGGGCACCGGAAAAGCAGTTAGAATACATTAGAAAAAAGTGGAATCTACCCGAGGATTTCTTCGATATTTGCCCCACCTGCAAATAGCCATATCAATATAAACCGACTCATGACTCCTTGACTATGTTAAACTAGTTGACTATACTTTTTTCTAGCGGGGTGTAGCGCAGCGGCTAGCGCGCATGGTTTGGGACCATGAGGTCGGAGGTTCAAATCCTCTCACCCCGACCAGACAAGTCAGCAAGAGATTTCGCCTTCGGGTCTGCTTTTGAAAGGAAAGCAGATGTATCGTAGAATTATGGTGCCTCTAGACGGCTCTGAACTGGCAGAATGTGTTCTTCCACATATCGAGGCGATAGCACAAATTAAGCAAGGCAAGTGTCGAACTAGTTCACGTAATAGAACCTATTGAATTACCTACTCGTGGGGGCATCGCTTTGAGTATCGACGACTTAAAGCAAATCGAGTTGCATACCAAAAATGACGCTGAAAGCTATCTCCATGAAATTGTGGAACGACTAAAACTTGCTGGCATAAAGGCTCATTCAAAATTACTTACTGGAAAGGCTGCTGACAGCCTCGTCGACTATATACATAAAAGCAATTTTGACCTTCTGATTATGGCTACTCACGGCCGCTCCGGGATATCCCGGTGGATCTGGGGAAGCGTAGCTGAAAAGATACTGCACTCTTCCTCGATTCCGGTATTACTGGTGCGGCCTCCGGAATGTATTCCCGGCTCTAAAACTCGTTAGCTGTGCTCCCAAATACATCTAAGGAGTCTTCTTGCATCATGGGAGAGGGATTATTTTTGTTCATTTAACCGACAAGAACTCATATAGTGAATCAACGCATTTAGTACTAAGGAATACGACATGGAAATTGTTCCGCAAAGAGCCAGTACTGTACATGGTTATAGGGCTTTCTGTCGTTGTGCTATCGGTACTGGTCCTACCCTTCAGAGTCAAAAAAATCGAGCAAAACTTAGAGCCATTCTTTCTGGTTATGGGTGTAATTGCAGTAACCATTTCCGGGCTCTGGAACTGGGAACTAGCCAAAGAAGCACTTAAAGCCCCGGTAATGATTGGTGCCATCCCTGTGGGAATCTTTCAGGTAGTATTGATATTCGGCCTTCTAGTTCACTACTTCAACAAGCCCTTCTGCAAGGGGATTATATCCCTGGCTAACAAACTCGGACCAACCACATTTATTGCCTTATTAATAATAGCGTTAGGGCTTATCTCCAGTGTCGTCTCGGTTATTGTCACAGCTTGTATTTTGTCGGAAGTCATAGCCGCACTTCCATTCAAACGAAGCGACAAGATAAAGATAGTGGTCGTTACCTGCTTTGCGGTGGGTCTGGGTGCAGGCTTAACCCCGCTGGGTGAACCTCTTTCCACCATCCTGGTTCAAAAGTTAGCCGGACCGCCATATAATGCCGGTTTCCTATTCCCATTGCAAACTCTCGGCATCTACATAATTCCGGGCGTTATAGCTCATAGCTGTTTTCGGAGCCCTACTTATCGGCCGAAAGGTAAATTTAAAGGCAGAGGAGATTGAGTCTGAATACAATGAGACTCTTAGAACAGTCATCATGAGAGCAGTTAAAGTTTATATTTTCGTCGCTGCTCTCATACTTCTGGGTGAAGGTTTAAAGCCATTAATCGTATGGTATTTCACTAAGATTCCGGCCTGGGCACTGTTCTGGATTAATTCACTATCAGCAATTCTCGATAATGCCACTTTGACTGCGGTTGAGATAGGCCCGACTATGGCTATGCCCCAAATTATCAGCGCTGTTATGGCTCTACTTATTGCCGGAGGCATGCTGATACCGGGCAATATTCCAAACATAGTGGCAGCCGGAAGACTTAAAATAAACATGAAAGAATGGGCAGTAATCGGAGTGCCTATCGGACTAGCTATAATGATTATCTATTTCGTAGTACTGATACCACTTCTCTTTTGAAAAGGTATTGCACTTTGTTATTGACCGATAATCAAGCGTTTGCAGGCTGTTCAATTGAACCCACATCTACTGGCAGAAGGGGCACTTTACAGAAGAGCCGATTACTGTAGCTTTAACATGAATCCTGCCGTGACGACTGCAGGTGAGCTGATAGTAAGCTCGAACTACTTTAGTGCTGGTATCTTCCAGTACTGCCGGGGCTGGGAAATAACTCATATTGTCAAACGTCTCTTTTTTCCCATTGCCATTATATGAGGCGCCACATTTGGGACATTTGGTGGCATCGGGTAATGCAATGCAACCGCACCTCGAACATTGGATTGTGTCTTTTACTACCTGTACCATTTTGACAACCTCCTCCCTTTAGGTAACGACATCAAATTACGGTTTATCACTCGTCCTATTGGTGATTCGCGGATTTAAGTCTACTCGCAAATCCGGCCTAGAAACCAGGAATTGGATGCCGTGTCGCGAAAAATATCATAAATAAGACCTTTGCTGGTCCTGACTCTAAAGTAGTTCTTCAAATTCTCCTGTTCAAAAAGCTGTTCTGATACCCGCCACTGCTGGTATATTCTGGTTACACGCTCAGCTTTGCCATTCCTGCTGATAGTCAGTGGCGTACCCTCGATATTAGCGGTTACCCTTAACTCTTCCGGTTTTTCAAGCAGTTTAGCCATTTCTAACCTCCGTAATTTATTTGAATAAAGACAACTATGGCCTCTTATTCTCGATTCATAATTTTCTGATAACCCCAACGACCTTCCCCTGGACATCAACATTTTGGGGATTGACATAGAGCGGCTTCATACTGGCGTTAGACGGCTGAAGGCGAATCATCTCTTTCTCTCGAAAGAGCCTCTTGAGAGTCACTTCCTGCTTGTCTTTTAGCCAGACAGCAACCATGTCGCCATCATCAGCTGTCTCTGCCGCTTCCATTAAGACAATGTCACCGTCGTCAATTAGCGCGTCTACCATGGAAAGGCCCTTAACTTTCAAGGCATAGACTTCCTTCCCGGTAATCAGCTCCTCGGTTAGACTCTAATGCCTCTGCGGCCTCTTTTTGCCATGTATCTGAATCCGGTACAGGGATGGGCTCGCCTGCAGCAATGTAGCCTAAAAGCGGCACTCTAACAATATGTTTCCTGTCAAGGAGTTGGATGCTTCTAAAAATCTCCGGGTCCCGATGTATGTGGCCTTCTCTTTCCAGTATGTTCAGATGATGCTGAACGACCGCGGTTGAGCTGATATTGCAGCCTTTCAGTATATCTCTAACTGTAGGCGCGTAACCTATGTCTTCAATAAAATCGCGGATAAACTTAAATATCCGCTGTCTGGTTTCACTTACACCCGGCTTTCTCATTTGATTTCCTTATATTTAAACACATGTTTTACAAACTATGTTTTACAAACCAATGTTCTACAAACAAGTGTACACAACTTTTTGTCGGTTGTCAAGCCCTCAGAAGCAGGTTTTGGTGAAAAATTGCGGAAATGAACAAAAAATGTGGTAGAGGTTTACCGGAAACTGGCCTTTACGCCTAAATGGATGTCAGCAGGAGGGGAAACAGTCTTAAATCAACAAACGATTTTTACGTCTTTACCAGTTTAATGCCTTTATTGAAAGCCACTAAATTAGTTTCGATTTCCTTAGGAAATGTCTCACGCAATACAGGTTCTACCGACTTCTTGTCCAGCGGCAAGACACCGGAGCCTATTAGGGCACCGATGAGAATGGCGTTGGCAAACATATGGCTTCCCATTTTCTGTGCTTCCTCGGTGGCATTTATGAGCCATGTTTGCGATGACAACTCCTTAACCGTCTCAATTAGCTTATCTAAATCGGGATATTGAGCGTGGCCGCCGGTGACATCAATGGAATATATCGGCCGCGGGTTGATTATGGTGATAACATTCGGATTGCCATATTTCCCCAGCATTCGCAATGTTTCCACCGGCTCCATGCCGAGGATAATATCGGCACAACCGTCGGGAATAAATGGGCTGTACTGGGTTTCTTTAGAGATTCTCATGTGGCTCATGACCGGCCCGCCACGTTGGGATGCTCCATAGGTCTCACCAACAGTTACGAAAAAGCCATCCCTTACAAATGCATTGCCGATAATCAGGGATATCATCACGTTGCCCTGTCCGCCGACACCGGTAATAATCAGGTTAAGTGGGTCTTTCATCAACTGTTTTTTAGTCATGCTGCCTCCCTTATGATAGCTCCTTGCGGGCAGACGTCCACGCAAACGCCACATCCGGAACAGATAACCTCGTCTATCCTGGATTTACCGGCTTTCTTATCCCATATAAGTCCGGGGCAGAGGAAAATTCTGGTGCAGAGCCTGTCGCAGCCACAATCTTCCCCGATGCACTTCTCAACATCCACGTGCACTTTATATGGTGATTTCTCCTTTTTAGCTCTCACCAGTTCGCACTGGCGCCGCATTATAGCCACTTTGGCGCCGCCATCCTCAGCCATCATCTTCAGTAATGTCTCAGTAGTACTCTTCAAGTCAAAGGGGTCGCAGACCTCAACGTGTGCACCCAAAGAGCGGCATAGAGCTTCCATGCTCACCACCTTGGTCGGCTCCCCCATAGCAGTCATTCCCGTGCCCGGATGAGGTTGAAAGCCGGTCATAGCCGTGGCACTGTTGTCCAGAATAAGAAGTATAAACTTAGACTGATTATAAATACCGTTTATCAATGCCGGAATAGTAGCGTGATAGAAAGTGGAATCCCCAACTACGGCAATCACCGGCTGGTCAAAGCCAAACTGTCCCAGCTTACCCAATCCGTTAGCCACACCGGCTCCACCACCCATGCAGTGCATTGTCCTAACCTGGAAAAAGCCGGCAGGTCCCAATGCCAGGGAGTAACATCCTATATCGCCCGTAACGAAACCATCACGCCCATCTAACTTAAGCGCGTTCTTAATTGCCCAGAACGTAGCTCGATGTGGACAGCCAGCACAAAAGGTCATGCTCCTTTCCGGAACGCTGCTCTTAACCAGAGCTTCAGCCTTTTTGCCATAGTCGATGTCACGAGCTTGATATGTCAATCCTAATATTGTGGATATCGCCTTGATGACCATATCCGGATTCAGCTCTCCGTAGGCATTAATATGGCCTGAACGCTTGCCATAAAAGGTAGGACGCACGGCGTTTGGCGGAAAATTGCCGGCTAATTCCATAACGCTCCGCTCGAGGAAGGGATCAATTTCTTCCACAAATAAGACTTTGTCCGATTTATTCAGGTGCTCCGTGACAAACCTCTCCGGCAATGGCCACAGCGTCCCGAGTTTGAGAATACCCACCCTGTCTCTCAATTTCAGCGCCTCTATCGCATCCTGAGAGTAAAGCCAGCAGCTACCGCTGGTTATAATCAGCAAATCTGCCTTATCGGGCCCCACATATCGATTAAACGGTGAGGATTCGAACTTCTCACGTGCCTTATCTAATTTCATGTGTAAGAAGAAATGGCGCAAGGAACTCGGCAACGGCATGAAGGTGGTTGGCATTACGTTTTTCAAATCGTGTATCTGGTCGAAATGAGCCTTATGCTGTTTCGCCGGCAGTTCACCGAGCTTTACATTACCTCGAGCATGCGCAATTCGAGTCACACTGCGTAATATACAAAGGGTACCCAATTCTTCAGCCAGGTCAAAGAGCCATTTTGTCATATCTTTGGCCTCTTGAAAGTCACCTGGTTCCACCAGCGGAATGTCCAACCATTTGGCTACCGGCCGCGTATCCTGCTCATTGGAGCTGGATATAGCCGACGGGTCATCGCAGCTTACTAAAACCAGGCCTCCTTTGCCTGTACCGCTCATAACCAGGTTCGCCAGAAAATCAGAAACCACATTTATCCCGTTCTGTTTCATAGCCGCCAGAGCTCTAATGCCGGCAAAGGAAGCACCGGCGGCAGCTTCCATGGCCACCATCTCATTTATCGACCATTCTGCATAGATACCTATCTTTTTAGCTACCTGGGCCAAGCTACCCAAAATTTCCGACGATGGTGTCCCCGGATAGGCAGCAGCAAATCCTATCCCAGCCTCCAATGCTCCCCGGGCAATAGCTTCATTGCCAATAAAGAGCTGGCTGGTGCCAGGTGCATCTATCTCAATATTCGCCATAACACTTACCTCCTTGTTTCCGATACCTGCTAGGCTAGTAGCTTTTCGGTCAATCTGGGCGATAAACCAAGATAAAGCAGGTTATTTTTGTCACCGCTCCTTTTGACAATCTCATTCAAGGCTCGCTTCTTTTTGAGCAGCGATGCTTCCTTGAGATGCTCCAGGTTTGACGAAGGCAACTTGTCGATTTGAAGTTTCCCTTTCTTTTTTGCCATCTCCATAAGGTCGGCACCAGCATCAGTGCGGGTTATGACTGTGTTCCATCCTTCAGTGCCTTCGACTGAGCCAACCGAAATGTCAGCAAACTCTGATGTCATATCCAAACAATAAGCGCAGGTAGGCATCGTGAACTTTCTGATTTGTTCCAGAGGAAACGAGGTTTTACCAGATAGAGTATAAACATCGAACCTGTTCGCCGGTGGTGGTGGGATATCGAATTTCTTAACTTTCGCCAGGTCGAGATTTTCCTTCAAGAATTGATAGAATTTGTCGGGAGACAAAGCCCAGGTGCAGAACAGTCCAATAACCAATTTGACATTACCTATGCTAACTCTGTTCTCCGGTGGAACTGCTTTCATCTTCGCCACAGATAAAACCTGACATGGCATGGCGACGATTCCCAGCTTGCTGCTGTCGTCTTTGGGGATTTGGTTATATCTTCCCAATACAGGACAGGCCATATAGCTGGAGCCGGCACATTGAAGCACATCATCAACACTTTCAGCCAGAAATGGAGCCGGAGTTTTGTCATCCGAAGTCTTAGTCAAGACGGCACCATCGATAAGCCCCTCTGCCAATGCCAATGATAAGAGTGCGGTTACCACCCCACCGTACTGCGCTTTTTTCTTGACGATAGTGTCTGTTGCTCTTGCCATGAACACTTCTTTTACAGTGCCCATCTCATTTTCTCCATAAGGCGTGCCGAATATTTTTTGACTAATAGCATTCATATCTATGTAAGTACGTGGACAGTATTCATAGCACTGCGCTTCATCCGTTCTGGTACAATTATCCAGAAGCGCTACTCTACCTTTATAATAGGCCAGGTAAGGGCAATTACCGGTACAGGCGCCACATAAAGCACATAACCTAGTTTCTATGACTTCAGTGACAAGTTCCTGGCAACCTTTGGCTTTTGTGGCCATATAGCTCTCCTTTCAGGATTACAGCCCTGTCAAACTCCTAACCATACAAAAGCGACATTTGCGATATTTTTATCAGGTAAACTGGGCTCTATCATCCGGACTCTTTAATTAACGTTTTAAAGCCAAAACCCACGGAATTATAGCACAACAGTTTATGTCTCCTTATAAGATGCAAAGGAATTTTGGAGCTGAACAAACTGCCAACAAATCAGAATAATTGGCTGGCCCCAATACTAAAAAACTCACGTACTAAGCGGAGTAAGTTTATGTATAGACTGCGAGGCTTGTATCTTACAAATCCTCGCTTGTTTTGAAAACGATGTGTTTCTGCCAGTCCGGTGAAGGTTTCGGAAAGTCAGTTCGGAAATGAGCACCCCGGCTTTCTTCACGAAGTAGAGCAGCCTCAGCCATCAAGCGAGCATTCAGAACCATGTTATTCAACTCGTAAGAAGGCCGGTCTGTAGGCTGCGATAGTAAACCATGCCATGTCACCAGAATATCCGCCGCCTTGGACAATCCCTCACCGGAACGGACGATACCCACTTTATCCCAGAGAAGAGATTGCAGGTTTATTAAGTTGAGCTTTGACGCCGTCCTCAGCTTCTTGCGCTGCTCAAGATGATAGCAATTGGTTTGGCCGGTTACCGGCGTCGGTATAGTCCCAGTCATCTCCCTTGTTCTTTCAATAATCCGTTTGCTGAAGACCACAACCTCGAGCAATGAATTCGAAGCCAATCGGTTGGCACCGTGGACACCGGTACATGCAGTTTCACCGGCAGCAAATAACCCGGCGATATTGGTCTCACCCCATATATTTACCTTAATCCCACCCATGAAATAATGGGCGGCAGGAGCTACCGGGATAAGGCCTTTAGTGATGTCCAGCCCATGGTCAAGACAGAAGCGATAGATATTAGGAAAACGTGTGGCAACACGGCGAGCAGGTATATGCGTCACGTCCAGGAATACTCGGTCGCTGCCGGTTTTTCCCATCTCATAAATAATACTTCTAGCTACCACGTCTCTAGGTGCCAGTTCAGCTTCAGGGGTATAATCGGGCATAAAGCGATAACCTTCTACATTACGCAAAATGCCACCTTCACCCCGCACAGCCTCGCTGATGAGGAAGGGTGGAACCCCAGGGAGCCTAAGTGCAGTCGGATGAAACTGAAAAAATTCCATATCTGTGATTTCAGCACCGGCTTGAAAAGCCAGGGTAATACCATCACCGGTGGCTACATCAGAGTTAGTGGTATATTTGAACAGTCGTCCGGCACCACCGGTAGCTACAATAACAAAACGGCAATCATAGTCTTCAACTGAGCCAGTGCGGGCGTCAAGAGCTCGTACACCTTTGACTTTTCCGGATTCTATCAAAATTTGAGTGGCTAAACAGTATTCCAGGACTTTTATCGAAGACATGTGCACTCGCCGGCTCAGAGTAACCTCGATATGCTCACCGGTAGCATCACCACCGGCATGCAGGATACGTGGGACGGTATGTGCAGCTTCTCTGGTTAGAGCAATTTCTCCATCCAGTGTATCAAAAGGAACGCCGAATTTTATAAGGTCGGCAATACGGTCCGGTGCCTCAGTTACCAGAATTCGCACTGCCTCGGGGTCACATAGGCCATCGCCGGCATTCATAGTGTCCTGGAAATGGAGCTCAGGAGAATCATTTTTGCCTATGGGAGCAGCAATCCCTCCTTGAGCATGCCTGGTATTACAATCTTCAATGCTACCCTTAGTCAGAATAAGAACACTACCTGCCTCTTTGGCCAGCAAAGCAGTATAAAGTCCGGCAATACCGCTGCCTACTATGATGTAATCATAAATCATTATTTCAATCTCCTAGTCTATGGCCAACCCTGGCCACTACGCCTGCAATGCCCAGGGGCTTGTCTTAATTATAGTAACATCTACCAATCTTCCCAGGCAATCATCACCGCTTTCAAAGAAGACCAGCTTATTGCTCCGCGTGCGGCCATACCATTTACCGCCTTTTTTACCCTCTACCAGCACCTCTACTGTCTTACCCATAAGTCGAGAGTTGATTTCAGCCGCTATCTTAGCTTGCATTTCCTCCACTTTGTTCAGGCGTTCCTTCTTAATCTCAGGTGGAATATTGTCCTCATACTCTCGCGAGGCAATGGTGCCGGAGCGGGGAGAATAGGCAGCAACATGAACAGTATCAAATCTGATTTCCTCAAGTATAGCTAGAGTTTGCTCAAATTGCTCATCGCTTTCATCAGGAAAGCCAACGATGACATCCGTGCTCAGAGCCACATCGGGAATATATTTGCGGATGTTACCAACGAGCTGCCGGTATTGTTCTGCTGTATAACCCCGCCGCATGGCTTTGAGCACATCGTCATTTCCTGCCTGGAGTGGAAGGTTTATATGCTTGCAGACCTTGTCTAAAGAAGCGATAGTTTGTATAAGCTGTTGGCTCATATCCTTGGGGTGATTGGTTAGAAAACGAATCCTGGCCAATCCAACTACATCGTTTAATGCGGTGAGCAAGTCACTCAGGTCAGATGGTGCTGGGAGGTCATGCCCGTAGGAATTCACATTCTGGCCCAATAAAGTGACCTCCTTCGCCCCGCGCCCTGCCAGCCCTGTCACTTCACGGACCACTTCATCGATGAGGCGACTTCTTTCCCTCCCCCGCCGGTAGGGGACAATGCAATAGGAACAGAAATTGTTGCAGCCCTGAATAATTGGAACAAAAGCACTGACTTTGTGCTCTGGCTCGAAGGCAAGCACGCTATGCCTTCGGGTACAGCAATAGCTTGCTTTTCAGCCCAGTTGAGCAATCCGACATAGTCAGACGGCTTGAAGAACAGGTCGACATGCGGGAAGCTCTTCTCAAGTTGCTTAATATCAGAATCGACGAAGCAACCGGTAACCAGAATAGATAAATCGGACTTTTGACTCTTCATGCCCTTCAGGTAACCAAGCATGCCGAGAACTTTGCCTTCGGCACTCTGCCGGACTACACAGGTATTGAGCACCACCAGATTAGCTTTCTGCAGCATATTAGTCGCTTGATAGCCAAACAGTTCGAGATAGTCAGCCACTTGCTGCGACTCTGCTTTGTTCATCTGGCAACCTATTGTCCAAATGTAATACTTAGCTGCTTCCATTTTCGGATATGCTAGCTCAAAGCCAGAAATTGTGTCAATTCAGAGGTCATTCTCTAAAGAGCAAAAGCTATTATCCGAGAACCATCAATAGTAATATTGTCCGGAATGGAAAACGATAGCTCGAGGTTGAATGTTTGACATGGCGGAGGGAATGGGATTCGAACCCATGACCCCGATTTCTCGGAGCAACCGCTTAGCAGGCGGCCGCACTAGACCACTATGCGATCCCTCCAGCTGGCAACTTGGTTCAATATATCACAGTTTTTTTATCGCTTTCAACTAAATTAAGAAACACGGCTTTATAGAAATATGCTATTTTGATATGATGCTTTTTGCCAGGACAAATTATGGTTAAGCCCGAAATCAATATCTCAATTAAACGGAATATGGACTTACCCGTCGAGAAAAACTGGCTTGAAAGGATAGCCCGAAGAGTTCTTGAAGTCGAGAACATTGCCTCATCAGCCGAGATGGGATTGCTGATTACAGATAGCCAGACAATTCAAAAACTAAATAGAATTTATCGAGGTGAGGACAAACCCACAGACGTGCTGGCTTTCCAAATGACTCCTGGCATGAGTCAAGAACCTGAACAAATCTTTGTACAGCCCTCCGGATGGTATTAAACATCTGGGTGAAGTAGTAATCTCATATCCGCAAGCAGTAAAACAAGCGCAAGAGCAAGGCCACGGTGTAACACGTGAGCTAGCACTGCTAATTGTCCATGGTATACTTCATCTTTTGGGTTATGACCATGAACTGCCAGAAGAAGAACAGAAGATGAGAGACAAGGAAAACGAAATTCTGTCCGTGCTGGAGCCACTTTGAGGCTAGACTATCTCCACTCGCTTGGAACAACGAATCGCTAAGTAGCGCCGGACTTCACTACAAACTTACCACCCTTGGTTTTATCCTGCATTTCTCAGCAGTAACTGCAGCATTTATCTCGGTAACTGTGAGGTCCAGATTATCTGTATAACTTATTACAACATAGTCGAACATTGGCAAGCTTTCCATCTCTTCCTGGGCTTTGCCAAGCCGAACATCTAAATCGGCTGAGGATGATCCATACCGTTGTTTCAATCGATTAGCTAGCTCTTCAGGTGATGGCGGCATCAGGAATATAAATAGGGCGTCGGGCAAAATTCGCTTGATGGTAGCCGCTCCCTGGACATCCACTTTCACCACAGTATCCAGTCCCTGTTTTAAAGCCTCCTTTATCTCTCGTTTAGGCACGCCGTAGTAATTACCATAAACCTTTGCCCACTCCAAAAATTGATTCTTTTTAACCATTTGATGGAATTTATCTTCAGATATAAACCAATAGTCAACGCCGTCTTTCTCTCCCGGGCGCTTCGGGCGAGTGGTAGCAGTCAAAACATAGTGGTAAGGGAGACCCGCTTTTTTCATTCTATCTAAAGCAGCGTCCTTGCCGACACCGGAGGGGCCGGAGATAACAATAAGCAGCAGGATGCGCAGATTTAGTATTTTTCTCTTTTTTTACGAGTCACTTTTATTCCTCGTCAGATACCGATTTAAATTAGTACCTGAAATCTAGTAATTAACCGTAAATATTAAGCTAATACCTGGCAAGCCTATTCAGTTCTTCCCAAAAATCCGGATTTGATATTTCGGCAACACGAGCATTTTGAATTGAGGTGTTTCCTCTAGCAACTAGACCGGCTATTGCCAGACTCATCGCCAGCCGATGGTCACCATGACTTCTGACTTCCTTGCCGAGCAGTGCCTTCCCTCCATAGATAACCATGCCATCAGGTAATTCCTCAATCCTGGCACCAAGGCGGGACAGTTCCCGACTTGTTGACGCAATTCTATCAGATTCTTTGACCCGTAACTCACTGGCATCTCTGATTACTGTCTTGCCTTCGGCTACACAGGCAGCCACAGCTAGTAGTGGTATTTCATCAATTAATCGAGGAATTATATCGCCACCGATTTCAATAGCCTTTAGGCGGCTAGATTCTATATATAGGTCGGCAACGGGCTCATTACCTTCCAATCGTTGGTTCTCTATTCTTAGTTTGGCACCCATGGCTAAAAGCGCATCTATAATACCGGTCCGTGTCGGATTAACGCCGCAATTTACTATTTTAATCTGCGGCATTTGGATGGATAGCCCCGGCAACAAGCCAGTAAGCTGCTGAGCTGATATCGCCGGGTATACAAAGGTCAACCGCGGATAATGGAGTTTTTAAAGGTGTCAGGGAAATATGTGTATTATCGCTTTCAAGTTTAGCGCCCATGCGTTTGAGTAGTCGCTCTGTATGGTCGCGAGATGGCTGAAGTTGCTCTATAGTAGTATCTCCCTGAGCAAACAGGCCGGCTAATAAAATTGCTGATTTAATCTGGGCACTTGGCACCGGCAAGGTGTAGCTCATCCCGTGAAGTCTCTTACCTCTAATTACCAGAGGAGCCAGGGAATCGTCATCCACGTCCATAGATTTCGGCACCCATTAAACGAAGTGGCTCAATCAAACGCTTCATCGGCCTGGACCGAAGAGAAATATCGCCAGTGAGAACAGAAAGGAAGTGCTGTGATGAGAGAACGCCACTAAGTAGACGCATGGTCGTACCGCTATTCCCGGCATTGAGAACATCTTTAGCTTCGGTTAAGCCCGTGTTACCAACTCCGTTAATCAGTATGGCCGGTGGTTTTCCGTCTTGCTTTGTCGAGCTTCACACCGAGAGCTCTTAAACAATTTATAGTCGAAAGGCAATCTTTACCTGGCGATAGATTACTGATTTGACTTTTACCAATGGCCAGGCTGTTAAGAATAAGAGCACGGTGTGAAATAGATTTATCACCGGGTACGGCGATTTCTCCGACCAATTGTTTGGGAGGTGAGATTCTCTTTAACTGCGCTTTTCCAGCCATTTCTGCCTCGCCTCATTAGCTATAGCCAGAGCCCGCTCTATTTCTTCGCTGCCGTCAGCCACAAGCTTACGTAGTTTTTGCAGTTCCTCAATGAACATGTCAATCCAAGAGACAATGGCAGCCTGGTTACTAAGGCAAATATGTGCGCTAACTTCCGGATTTCCCGAAGCCAGACGAGTAAGGTCACGATATCCGCTGGCTGCCAGACGTGACATCTGTGGCCAGGAGGGATTTTTAGTAGTTGCCAGGACCAAAGCTGCCGACAATAATAATGGTAGATGACTAATCCCGGCTACCAGTCTATCGTGTTCTTCGGCATCTATGACAAGTGGAACTGCTCCCAGTGCTTTTACCATATCTTTCACGGTTCGCACTGCTGCCGGTTTGGCTTGCGGTAATGGCGTTAAACAATAAATGCAATTACGGAACAGATCGGCTTCAGCAGCTTTAATGCCTTGAATCTCCTTACCCGCCATGGGATGACCACCAATAAAGTTCGTCCTTGACGGTAACAATTCTTGCGCCCATTGTATAACCTGGAGCTTGGTGCTGGCGGTATCGGTAACAATAGAACCGTCTGACAATTCAGGAGCTATCTGCGCGAAAACATCTTTTATTGCCAGGACTGGCGTGGCAACAATAATGATATCAGCGCTCTTGACTGCTTTACGAAGGTCTAATTCAATCCTGTCGATAGCACCTGATTTCCGGGCCAAAGATGCTGTTTCCCGGCGTCGGGCGTAACCGATTACTTCTGCCTGTCGCCAATTGGCTTGTTTCAAAGCCAATCCTATAGAGCCGCCTATAAGACCCAGCCCGATGATAGCAATACGCATGGCACTATTATAGCATTGCTCTAATCAGCTTGAGAACCCGTCTGAAGAGAAAACTATCTTGATTTTGTCTCCGCCATCAGATATACTCCAATTAGATTGGCCACGACAAATGATTATCCCATAGTCGGGTCAGCATTTCGGAAAATACCTTTCGTTCAGTGCTCTGCGGCAGTTTATGAAACTAGCTATTACCGGTAAGGGCGGCGTAGGTAAAACCACACTAACAAGCCTTCTAGCCTGGATATACTCGACTGAGGGCAACAAGGTCATAGCTATTGATGCAAATCCCGATGCTAATTTAGCTACAGCCCTGGGTATTAGCGCTGACGAGTCACAGAAAATTACTCCAATTGCCGAACTCCAGGAACTGATACAGGAACGCACTGGAGCTAAACCAGGCAACTTCGGCACGTTCTTCAAGCTCAATCCTAAAGTTGACGATATCCCTGAGCGGTTTTCAATTCAAAAAGATGGTATAAAGCTACTGGTCATGGGAACGGTCAAAAGGGGAGGCAGCGGGTGCTTATGCCCGGAAGGAGCTATGCTGAAAAGCCTGGTGAGCCATCTGGTCTTAGGCAGGTCTGAGGTAGTTATTATGGACATGGATGCCGGTGTAGAGAACCTCGGACGTGGAACGGCTAAAGCTGTAGATGCCTTCATCATAGTGGTTGAACCGGGGCAACGCAGTTTTCAAACAGCTCGAGCCATTCAACGTTTAGCCAAAGACCTGGGCGTTAAAAAATGCTATATCGTCGGCTCAAAAACACACGATGACGATGAGCGCCAGTTTATTATTGATAACCTGTCCGATTTTGAGGTGCTGGGTTTTATTAACTATCACCCGGAAGTAGCTGAGGCTGACCGACTGGGAAAAAGCGTATTCGAAACAGCTCCAGCAGCAGTGACTGAAGCCAGGAATATAAAGAAAAAGCTGGAACAAACCATATCAGGGAAATAGGTTGGCTAAAAAGACTATTAGAGACATAGAAGTCAAGGGAAAGAGAGCTCTGGTTAGAGTGGATTTCAATGTCCCGCTAGACATAAAGACAGGTGCCATTAGCGATGATAGCCGCATTCGGGCTGTTCTGCCTACCATAAAATACCTTGTTGAACATAAGGCGAAAGTTATTATATGTTCCCACCTGGGACGCCCAGATGGCAAGGTGGTTGAGGGGCTGCGAATGGCTCCCATAGCACAACGACTTTCTCAACTCATAAACTTGCCGGTATCAACTGCCTCGGACTGCATAGGTGCCGATGTGGAAAAAGCAGTAAACAATCTTAAGCCGGGCGATATTCTGCTTCTGGAAAACTTACGCTTTCATGCTGAGGAAGAAGCCAATGACCCCTCTTTCGCCCAGGCCTTAGCTAAGCTGGCTGACATCTATGTAGATGACGCCTTCGGCACTGCTCATCGAGCTCATGCCTCAACGGTAGGTGTAGCTAAATACCTGCCGGCAGTCGCCGGCTTTCTGATGGAAAAAGAATTGGAAGCCCTCGGCAGCCTTCTAACCAGTCCTGAACATCCCTTCGGTGCTTTGTTAGGAGGTGCCAAAGTCAGTGATAAAATCGGCTTGATTCAAAATATACTGGGCAAAGTCGACCTGCTGCTCATCGGCGGCGGCATGGCAGCCACCTTCCTGAAAGCCCAAGGCTACGAAGTAGGGTTGTCTCTAGTCGAAGCTGACAAACAGGGCCTGGCTCAAGAGTTGATGGAAGCTGCCAAAAGAAACGGTGGAGCTTTACTTCTGCCCACGGATGTTATTGTAGCCAATAACATAAGCGCGGAAGCTACAGGTGAGGTAGTCCGAGTGAACCAATATACCGGCAAACAAAAGTATCGTCGATATCGGCCCCCAAACCGTTGAACTCTTTTCTCAACAAATAAGGCAATGCCGAACGGTCTTTTGGAACGGTCCCATGGGGGTATATGAGATACCCCAATTTGCCGGAGGAACTAAGGCCATGGCTGAACTGCTGGCCAGTTTGAAAGCAACGACTATTGTCGGTGGTGGCTCGACAGCGGAAATCGTTGAAGAGATGAACCTGGCAAATAAAATGACCCATGTCTCCACAGGTGGTGGTGCCAGCCTGAAATTCCTGGAAGGGAAGAGCCTTCCGGGAGTGGCTGTGCTACTGGATAAATGAAAATGATTCCATTAGAAGAAATAAGAGAGATTAGCGTAGTTTCAGCATCTAAAATAGTGATGCTGGTTATCGATGGTCTAGGTGGGCTACCTGATGCTAAGACTGGCCATACCGAACTAGAAACAGCCCACACCCCTTACCTTGACCAACTGGCTAAAAAAAGTATATGTGGACTCATCGACCCGGTAAGCCCGGGAATCACGCCGGGAAGTGGGCCTGGTCACCTGGCATTATTTGGCTACGACCCGCTAAAATTTACCATTGGGCGAGGAGTTCTGGAAGCATTGGGTATCGGCTTTGAACTGACGAAAAATGACATCGCTGCTCGAGGCAATTTTTGCACTGTTGATGACGATGGACTTAATCACCGACCGCAGAGCCGGCCGCATTACGACAGATAAATGCGCCGAACTGTGTAAACTACTGGGCCAGATCAAATTGGAAGGAGTCGAGCTTTTTGTCTTACCAGTCAAAGAACATCGATTTTCATTTGTTCTACGAGGTAAAGAGTTGCCTGCTGAACTTAACGATACCGACCCACAGAGGACGGGAGTAGCTCCCTATACAGGCTATAGCTACAGAAAGCAATAGCCAAACATACGGCAGACATTGTAAATAAGTTTATCAGACGAAGCTTCGAAGAATCTTAGCCAGGACATCACCCGGCCAATATGATTCTGCTCCGCGGTTTTTCTAAACTACCTGATATCCCATCCATGAGTGAAATATACAAGCTGACACCAGCAGCTATAGCCGTCTATCCCATGTATAAGGGGCTGGCTAAATTGATAGGGATGAAAGTATTCAGCGCTGACGGTGGCATCCAGGAAGAACTTAAGATTCTAGCTGATTGCTTCGACAAACACGATTTCTTCTATGTTCACGTCAAACACGCAGACAGTGCTGGTGAAGACGGCGACTTCAAAAGAAAGGTTAAGGTTATTGAGCAAGTCGATTCCGCTTTACCTCAATTATTAGAATCTGAAACCAGAAGTTATCGTCGTTACCGGCGACCATTCGACCCCGGCCTTGCTGAAAGGGCATAGCTGGCATCCGGTACCTGTCTTGTTATATTCCCAATGGTGTCGGTCTGATGATGTTAAGGAATTCTCTGAATCGGCCTGTATTTCTGGCGGACTGGGCAGACTCCATGCCACAGACATCATGCCTCTGGCTATGGCTAATGCCCTAAAACTTAACCAAATTTGGAGCTTGACTGTGCGGAAACCATTAATCGCTGGCAACTGGAAAATGAATACCAAGCTTGAAGAGGCTAAAAATCTCGTTCAGGCTATACTTAATGAGCTGGATAGCATAGACGGTGTGGAAAAAGTGCTATGCCCACCATTTATCTCGCTGGCTGCTATAAAGGAACTTTTAAGAGGCACCTCCGTGGAGCTCGGTGCTCAGAACATGTATTTTGAGGATAAAGGTGCCTACACCGGCGAAATATCACCCATTATGCTTGCTGATTTATGCGATTTCGTCATCCTTGGCCATTCGGAGCGCAGACAGTATTTTTTTGAGACAGATGAGATAGTCAACAAAAAAGTAAAGAAGGCTTTTGAATTTGGACTGAAACCTATTTTATGTGTCGGAGAAAGCCTGGAAGATAATGAGGCCGGCAAGACCGAACAAATAATTACCAGTCAGGTGAGAGCAGGCCTGGCAGGTATAAGCCCTACGAGCCAACTTGTTATCGCCTATGAGCCAATTTGGGCTATCGGCACCGGGAAAGCAGCTACAGGCAAACAAGCCAACGCTACCATTAGCCTTATCCGCGATATCGTGGCTGGCCTATGGAATAGAGAAACAGCCGAAGCAGTGCGCATACTGTACGGTGGCAGCGTCACCGGCAACAACATTGCGGAATTCATCGCCGAACCTGATATCGATGGTGCTCTGGTCGGCGGCGCCAGCCTTAAAGCTAGTGATTTCGTAAGCATCGTGAAGCAGACAGCCAACCTCAAATCAACACGATGAAATGCCTGGTTGCTGTTATCGGCCCGACGGCAGCAGGTAAGAGCCAACTTGCTTTACACCTGGCCCAAGAATTTCAGTGGTGAGATAGTAAATGCAGATAGCCGGCAAGTTTATCGATATATGGATATCGGCACAGCCAAGCCCAGCCATGCTGAGCTATCACTGATTCGACATCACCTTATTGACCTGATTAACCCTGACGAATCCTTCAGTTTAGCCATCTATCAGAGACTGGCTTTTGAGGCCATTGAAGATATTCAGCAGCGACATAAGCTTCCTCTCCTGGTTGGTGGCAGCGGCCTATATGTTTGGTCTGTGATAGAAGGCTGGAAGATACCACCGGTGCCTCCAAATGCTGAATTCAGGCACAGGCTTGAGACGAGAGCCAAAGAAAAGGGCGGCTACGCTTTGTATCAAGAACTGCAGAAAGTAGACCCGGTGGCCGCCACCAGGATTATGCCCGGCAACCTGCGGCGCATCATCAGGGCGTTAGAGATATGCCAGAAAACAGGACAACCTGTTTCCCAGCTATGGCAGAAACAACCACCGCCGTACCCCATTCTAATTATCGGCTTAACTATGCAGCGGGACAACCTATATCGTAGAGTTGACTCGAGGGTAGACGAGATGATAAAACAGGGGCTGGTAGATGAAGTTAAAAATTTGATGGCTAAAGGCTATAGCCTGGATTTGCCTTCCATGTCTGGTATAGGCTATAAACAGATAGCGATGTTCATTCAAGGAGAGATGGATTTGACCACGGCTATTGAGCAAATTAAAAAGGAGACACGTCGCTTTGCCCGTCATCAATATGCCTGGTTCCGCCCAGGTGACGCCAGAATTCACTGGCTAAATGAATATGATGACGTACCAAAAGAGGCAGCCAACCTGGTGGCATCATTTCTGGCTGGTCTTCAACAGTAAGCAGGTCAATCATGAATTTCACTAAATTGCAGGCGACCGGGAACGACTTTATATTTATAGATGCCCGAAACATGGAACGTGATTGGTCTAAGTTAGCTCAGAGAAATGTGCCATCGCCATTTTGGCGTAGGTGCCGACGGTCTTATTCTGGTAGCAACTTCAAATACTGCCAGCTTGAAAATGCGGCTTTTTAACTCCGATGGCTCCGAGGCTGAGGTCAGCGGCAACGGCTTGAGATGCTTTGCCAAGTACGTAATCGATAGGCAAATGGTTGCCGGACCGAATTTAACTGTGGAAACGATGTCGGGCATCAGAACTATAGAAGCAACTGTGTCTCGAGGTAAAGTTATTCACGCCAAAGTGAACATGGGCACACCTCGCTTCAAAGCTGAAGATATACCAGTCTTAATAGACAAGCCAAAAAAGAGTAGGGGAGAAGTTGACATAAAACCAATTCTAGATTATCCTTTAACTATAGGCCGAAGAGGTCTGACCTTATCATTTGTGTCAATGGGCAATCCACATGCCGTAAGTTTTTTATCACAGCCTGTTGCTGATTTTCCTCTTTCTGCAATAGGACCACAGGTAGAAAACCATCCTATATTCCCAGAACGGGTGAATTTCGAGATAGCCAGAATTTTAGCACGAAATAAGATAGAGGCCAGGGTATGGGAGCGAGGAGCCGGTGAAACACTATCTTGCGGCAGCGGCGCCTGTGCCATAGCCGTAATCGCCAGAATTAAAGGTTATATAGATGATGAAGTAGACATAATGTTAGAAGGCGGTGATTTGACTGTATACTGGGATGGGGCAGGGGAGGTATATTTGAGTGGGCCTGTTGAAGAAGTTTTTACTGGAGAGTGGCCAAAATGAGACTTTCGCAGCGACTTGACAAGCTTCCACCATATCTATTCGTAGAAATTAATAGAAAGATCGCCGAGAAGAAAGCCAGGGGAGAGGATATAATCAGCTTTGCCATTGGCGACCCTGATATGCCAACACCACCGCATATCATCGACCAGCTATGTAAGGCAGCCCATGACCCGGCCAATCATCGCTATCCGGAGACTGCGGGACTGCCTGAACTTTGCCTGGCTATCGCCCAGTGGTATCACAGACGCTTTGGAGTCACACTTGACCCGAACAAAGAAGTATTGCCCCTCATCGGCTCTAAAGAAGGCGTCGGCCATATATCATTCTGCTTCATCGACCCTGGCGATATAGCTCTGGTACCAGACCCGGGATACCCGGTATACTCCATGAGCACGTTACTGGCTGGCGGCAAGCCTTACTTCTTGCCACTGACTGAGAAGAATGACTTTCTGCCTGACCTGGAAAGCATTCCTAAGAAAATAGCCGAGAAGGCTAAGCTATTATGGCTAAATTATCCCAATAATCCTACTGGGGCAGTAGCCGACATCGCTTTTTTCCAGAAGGCGGTGCATTTTGCCAAGAAACATAACCTGGCTATATGCCACGATGCGCCTTATACTGAAGTCGCCTTCGATGGCTACCGGCCACCAAGCCTCATGCAAGTACCTGAAGCCAGAGAAGTCGGCATAGAATTCCATTCTTTGTCCAAGACCTACAACATGACTGGCTGGAGAATAGGCATGGCTGTAGGCAATGCCAGAATGATAGACGCTCTGTTTCGGTTCAAGTCCAACCTCGACTCGGGTATACCACAGGCAATACAGCAAGCAGCCATCGAAGCCTTAACTGGCTCCCAGGACTCTATTGCCGAGCACAATACCATTTATCAGCGACGTCGAGACAAACTGGTTAAAGCCCTCAATGATATAGGCTTAAGAGCCAGGCTACCTAAAGCCAGCTTTTACATCTGGGCCAGGATACCCGATGGCTATACATCAGTAGAGTTCACGACTGAATTACTGGACAAAGCTAATGTGGCAGTCACTCCCGGAACCGGCTACGGAAGCGCCGGTGAAGGCTACATACGTCTGTCATTGACCCTGCCTGACGACCGCCTTGATGAAGGTATAAGCCGATTGCTGAAGTGGCACAGGGCTAAGCAAAAGTAAGATGACATAATGTTTTAAACAATGCGACAAACCCTGCTTAAAACTCGAACTGAAAAAGAGAAGGCTTTTCTGGTTGGTATTGATAGCAAATCCTCTGCTGACAACTGGTCGATTGACAGTTCTCTAGAGGAATTATCTTATCTGGCCAAAACAGCCGGCGCTGAAGTGGTTGGCAGGTTAGCCCAGAAACTGGGAAGACCGTCTCCGACTTATTATCTGGGCAAGGGAAAGCTAGAAGAGCTAATTAAGCTCAGAGAGCAGTCGTCCATACAGCGTGGTCATCTTCAATGATGAGCTATTGCCCAGGCAGCAAAGAAATCTAGAAGAAGCCCTGGAAGTCAAGGTTATCGACCGCACAGCGCTGATACTGGACATTTTTGCCAGGCGAGCCCAAACCCGTGAAGGCCAGCTACAGGTAGAACTGGCTCAACACCAGTATCTCTTGCCGCGCCTGGCCGGGCAGTGGAGCCATCTGGAACGTCTAGGCGGCGGCATTGGCACCAGGGGACCCGGTGAGTCACAGTTGGAGACAGACCGTCGCCTCATACGCAAGCGAATCCAGCGTCTACAGAGTCAAATCGAGGCGGTGAGACGGCATCGGGCGCTCTATCGGCAAAAACGCAGGCAGAGCCGTATTCCTGTAGTCGCCCTGGTCGGCTATACCAACGCCGGCAAAAGCACCTTGCTCAATGCCTTGAGCCGGGCCGATGTCCTGGTTGAAGACAAGCTTTTTTCTACTTTGGACCCGGTGACGCGTCGACTGGCTTTGCCCGATGGTCAAACAGGTTTTGCTAACCGATACTGTTGGTTTTATTCATAAGCTGCCACCATCTATAGTTGCTGCCTTCAGAGCTACGCTGGAGGAATTAACCGAAGCCGACTTGTTATTACATATAGTTGACATAACGCATAATGATGCTGCTGAGCAGTTTCAGACAGTACAGGAAATCCTTGCCGAGCTCGGCTTAGCCAACAAGCCTCAGATAACAGTCCTGAACAAGATGGACGTAGTTGCTGGTAACCAGGAGGAAATGAACAGATTAGCTCTGACCGCGGTTGTAAAACCACCGGACGATAATACGTTAGCCATCTCAGCGTTAAAAGGCTGGGGACTGGACAAGCTTTTGGCTAAAATAGCCGCCCATATATGCTGACATCTTGACAGAAGATATGAGGAAATATTAAAATAGTACATACTTCGCACAACGGCACTTTTAGCGAAGTATAGATGAGCTAAATAAGCTGGGTTGAAAGATGCTAGAGCCACTTATCGATGATTTCCTGGAATATCTTGAGGTCGAAAAAGGACGCTCCCCCTAACAATCCGTGAATACCGGCATTATCTTGAACCGTTTCCTCGACTGGCTCAAGACAAACACGAAGACTACAGAGCCTGGTGACATAACGTCTGAGCTTATTAGAAGATACCGGTTGTATTTAGCACATCTACATAATTCAGATGGGACTCTATTAAAACGTGTCACTCAAACTTATCATATCGTCGCCCTGAGAGCTTTTTTGCGTTATTTGACGGTTCAGCGGGATATTGGCACCCTATCTCCAGATAAAATCGAATTGCCGAAGCAAAGCCCGCGTTTAGTGGCTTTTCTGACCTCAGAGCAGCTGGAAAGGCTGCTTAATAGCCCACAAATATCAGATGAGGCCGGTCTTAGGGATAAGGCTATCCTGGAAACTCTGTTCAGCACCGGGCTCAGGGTTTCAGAATTGGTACGACTGAATCGCGACCAGATAAACCTGGACCGCAAAGAATTCGGCGTCAGAGGCAAAGGAGATAAACTGAGGGTTGTCTTTCTATCAGATACGGCAGCACACTGGCTCGAGCGCTACCTGCAAACGCGCAAAGACAGCTTTAAGCCGCTGTTTATCCGTTACAGCGGTCGAGTTGATACTACAAAGGATGGCGAAAAGATGCGACTGACTGCAAGGTCGGTACAGGAAATCGTCAACAAATATGCCAAAAGATGCGGTTTACCCATGGAAGTCACTCCACACACCTTGAGGCACTCTTTTGCTACGGACCTTCTAATCGGCGGCGCTGACCTTCGCTCCGTTCAAGAAATGCTTGGCCACGAGAGCATCAGAACAACCCAGGTATATACTCACGTTACCAACAAGCATCTGAAAGAAGTCCATCAGGCCTTTCACAGCAGAGACAAAAAATAACTCTAATATATTATGTCAAGTGTTTTGGGGTCTGGTATTATCTCCCAGTATCTGCCCTAACATATAAATTCATTGG